>NZ_JAYPTL010000006.1:83271-85658 GCF_038133525.1 Erythrobacter sp.
CCGCGCGGATGCGGGACGACCGGTGCCAGGTGAAAATGGCCCACCGGCACACCGAATGCGTCGTGCGCAGCCTTGGCGAAGGCACGGGCGGTTTCGACCTCTTCCGGATCGAAATAGATGTGCGCGTGATACCCCCGGATCGCCATGGTTAGAAATTGTCCTTGGCGGCGCGCAGGGCGGCGAAGGTCTCAGCCGGATTCGTCCCACCCCAGCGGTCGCGCAGATCGGCGCTGTCGGCCCGGAGGAAGGGATTGGTGAGCAGTTCGCGCGAAAGCACCGTGGGAACGGTCGGCACGCCCTTGGCGCGCTTCTCTTCCACCTGTGCGGCATAGAGCCGCAGCTCGGCATTGTCGGGATCGGCATGCACCGCGAACCTGGCGTTCGATGCAGTGTACTCATGTGCGCAATAGAGCAGCGTGTTGTCGGGCAGTTGCCGGATGCGATCGAGGCTGTGCCAGAACTGTTCGGGCTGGCCTTCGAACATGCGCCCGCAGCCCAGGGCAAACACGCTGTCACCCACGAAAGCCACGTCGGCCTTGGCAATGTGATAGGCGACATGGCCATTGGTGTGGCCCGACACGTCGATAACGCGCGCCTGCCAATCCCCAAGCATGACTGCATCGCCATTGCCGACGACCCGGTCGATGGGGGAGATTCGTTCGACTTCATGTGGAGCGATCACAGTCGCGCCGGTGGCCTCGACAATGGCCTGGTTTCCGCCGGCGTGATCGGGATGCCAGTGGGTGTTCCAGATCTGGGTGATCGTCCAGCCCTTGGCTTCTGCCTGCCGCAGGTACTCCGCACCATCGGGCGTGTCGATCGCTGCGGTTTCGCCGCTTGCCGGATCGTGGACGAGGTAGCCGTAATTGTCGGACAGGCAGGGGAACTGGTGGATTTCGAGCATGATGGGCGCGGTCCCTTTCGTTGCCTGTCGCAGGTGGGAGCCTAAGCGCGATCCTGCAAGTAGGAAAGGCCCGCCTGCGGATCTCGCAAGCGGGCCTTTCCGATTACCCTTGAGGGTGGGAAGGAGCTTAGTCCTTCTTCGCCTTCAGCGCTTCGCCGAGGATGTCGCCGAGCGACGCACCCGAGTCCGACGAACCGAACTGTGCCACGGCTTCCTTCTCCTCGTGGATCTGGCGAGCCTTGATCGAGAAGTTCGGCTTCTTCGAACGGTCGAAGCCGGTGACCATGGCGTCGACCTTCTGGCCGGGCTGGAAGCGGTCGGGGCGCTGTTCGTCGCGGTCGCGGCCGAGGTCCGAACGCTTGATGAAGCCGGTCGCACCGTCGTCGCCAACCTGCACTTCGAGGCCGCCGTCGCGCACTTCGAGAACGGTCACGGTGACCACCTCGTTCTTGCGCAGGCTGCTGCCCGAACCCGCTTCGGTCGGAGCACCCTTTTCGAGCTGCTTCATGCCGAGGCTGATGCGTTCCTTCTCGACATCGACGTCGAGAACGACGGCATCGACCTGCTCACCCTTGCGGTGCAGGGCCAGCGCGTCTTCGCCCGAGATGCCCCAGGCGATGTCCGACATGTGAACCATGCCGTCGACGTCGCCATCGAGGCCGATGAACAGGCCGAATTCGGTCGCGTTCTTGACTTCGCCGGTGACCTTCGTGCCAACCGGGTGCTTCTCGGCAAACTCTTCCCACGGGTTGCGCTGGGCCTGCTTCAGGCCGAGCGAGATGCGGCGCTTGTCGCTGTCGACTTCCAGCACCATCACTTCGACTTCCTGCGAGGTCGAAACGATCTTGCCCGGGTGGACGTTCTTCTTGGTCCAGCTCATTTCCGAAACGTGGACCAGGCCTTCGATGCCCGGCTCGATTTCGACGAAGGCGCCATATTCGGTGATGTTGGTGACGGTACCCGTCATCTTCAGGCCGATCGGATACTTGGCGGCGACGCCGTCCCACGGATCGCTTTCGAGCTGCTTCATGCCGAGGCTGATGCGCTGGGTATCTTCGTTGATGCGGATGATCTGGACGGTGACCGACTGGCCGATCTCGATCATCTCGCTCGGGTGATTGACGCGCTTGTAGCTCATGTCGGTGACGTGCAGCAGGCCGTCGATACCGCCGAGATCGACGAAGGCGCCGTAGTCGGTGATGTTCTTGACGACGCCGTCGATCACCTGGCCTTCGGTCAGCTTGTCGATCAGCTCGCTGCGCTGTTCGGCGCGGGTTTCTTCAAGCACTGCGCGGCGCGAAACGACGATATTGCCGCGGCGACGGTCCATCTTGAGGATCTGGAAGGGCTGGGTCATGTCCATCAGCGGAGCGACGTCGCGCACCGGACGGATATCGACCTGCGAGCCGGGCAGGAAGGCTACGGCGCCGTCGAGGTCGACAGTGAAGCCGCCCTTGACGCGGCCGAAGATGCGGCCGTCGAC
>NZ_JAYPTL010000007.1:0-18205 GCF_038133525.1 Erythrobacter sp.
TCGTGTCTGCTTGCCCCGTCTCGTCGAAGGCCATGACGACCACCGCCGCACCGTAGTCCATGCATTTGCGGGCATGATCGAGGAAGGCCTCTTCGCCCTCCTTCATGCTGATCGAATTGACGATCGGCTTGCCCGAGACGCACTTGAGCCCGGCTTCGATCACCTCGAACTTCGAACTGTCGATCATCACCGGGACGCGGGCAATGTCCGGCTCGGCCGCGATAAGCTTGAGGAAGGTGGTCATCGCCTCGACCGCGTCGAGCAGGCCTTCGTCCATATTGACGTCGATCACCTGCGCACCGTTTTCAACCTGTTGGCGAGCGACCTCGACCGCCTTGTCGTAGTCTCCGGCAAGGATCAGCTTTTTGAACGCCGCCGAACCGGTGACGTTGGTGCGTTCGCCAATATTGACGAAGCGGGCAGTGGTAGTCTGGTCGGTCATCAGGCAGCAATCGTGAAGGGTTCGAGGCCGGCGAGGTGCATGTCTGGGGTAATCTGCGGAACCCGCCGTGGGGCGAGGCCATCGACCGCCTTGGCCATCGCCGCGATATGCGCCGGGGTCGATCCGCAACAGCCGCCAAGCGCATTGATGCGCCCGTTTTCAGCCCAGAGCCGGGTCAGCGCGGCGGTAGTGTCGGGTAGCTCGTCATATTCGCCCAGATCGTTGGGCAACCCGGCATTGGGATAGGCCATCAGGTAGGTATCGGCGATGCTCGAGAGCAGCTGGACATGGGGGCGCAACTGCTCCGCACCGAAGCTGCAGTTAAGGCCAATGGTCAGCGGTTTCGCGTGGCGTACCGTGTACCAGAAGGCTTCGACCGTATGGCCCGAGAGGTTGCGGCCGGACAGGTCCGTCAGGGTCAGGGAAATCATCAACGGGATATCGCGACCCAGTTCGCGCTCGAGTTGCTTCACCGCCATGATCGCAGCCTTGCAATTCAGTGTGTCAAAAACCGTTTCGACCAGGATGAAATCGACCCCGCCTTCGACCAGCGCCGCGCATTGTTCGCGATAGACGTCGACGATGGTGTCAAAATCGACCTCGCGAAAGCCCGGGTCTTCGACATCGGGTGAGAGCGACAGGGTCTTGTTGGTCGGCCCGACTGCCCCGGCGACGAAACGCGGAATCCCATCGCTCGCAGTAGCAGCGTCGATCGCCTCGCGGATGATCCGTGCCGCGGCGACGTTGATGTCGTGCACCAGTCCCTCGGCCCCGTAGTCCGCCTGGCTGATGCGATTAGCGTTGAAGGTATTGGTCGCAAGGATATGCGCCCCGGCTTCGATATAGCTGTCACAGATGGCGCGGATCACCTGCGGCTGGGTCAGGTTGACCAGGTCGTTGTTGCCCTTTTGGTCCTGCGCCAGCCCTGTATCGCCAGCATAGTCTTCTGCCGCCAACTTGGCCCGCTGGATCTCGGTCCCATAGGGCCCGTCCTTGATCAGGATGCGCTGCGCGGCGGCAGCCTGGAATTCTTCGCGCTTGGACATGGTCAGGCCTTCGGGCGCAGGCCGAGCATATGACAGATCGCATAGCTCAGCTCGGCGCGGTTGAGAGTGTAGAAATGGAACTGGCGCACCCCGCCCGCATAAAGGCGGCGACACAGCTCAGCGGCGATGGTCGCGCTGACCAGTTGGCGGGCTTCAGGGCGATCGTCGAGGCCTTCGAACAGGCCTTCCATCCAGCCCGGGATCGCCGTCCCGCAAAGGCTGCTCATCCGCTGCACGGCTGCAAAGCTGAGGACCGGCATGATGCCCGGGACAATCTCTCCGTTAATCCCCGCCGCAGCCGCCTTGTCACGGAAGGCGAAGAAGCTCTGCGGGTCGAAGAAGAACTGGGTGATCGCGCGCGTCGCGCCGGCGTCGAACTTGGCTTTGAGATTATCGATATCGGCCTTTTCGTCGGGCGAGTCCGGATGCAGTTCAGGATAGGCAGCGCAGGAAATCTCGAAATCCGCGACCTTCTTCAATCCCGCAATCAGGTCGACTGCATTGGTATAGCCACCCGGGTGCGGTGCATATTTCGTGGCGCCGTCGGGCGGATCGCCGCGCAGCGCGACAATATGGCGGATGCCTTCCGCCCAGTAATGGCGAGCAACCTCGTCCACCTCTTCGCGCGTGGCGTTGACACAGGTGAGGTGCGCCGCCGCGGGAATCCCGGCATCGTTCTGGATGCGGACGACCTGCTGGTGCGTGCGTTCCCGGGTTGATCCGCCCGCACCATAAGTGACGCTGGCAAAGCGCGGACCAAGCGGCTTCAGCGTTTCGACACTGTGCCACAGGGTTTCGGCCATCTTCTCGCTCTTGGGCGGGAAAAACTCGAAGCTCACCTCGATATCGCCAGGAAGACCGGAGAAAAGCGGTGTTTCAAGCGCACGCTGGGCTTCGCGCATCTGATCGAGCGTGGGACTCATGATGCCGCCCTCCTTTTTTGGTTGGACCGTCGGGCGATCCATATCTTCACTACCAATTCGCCATCTTCGAGTGCGATCGGAGCTGCCGGGTCGAACCCCGCTTCTGCCAGAAGACCGTCCATCTGGCCGTCTTCGAAGCCGAGCCGCGCATGCGCATGGCGATCACGCAATTCCTCGCGCTGATGCGCGGCGAAATCGGCGATGGCGATACGTCCGCCCGGGCGGGTAACCCGCGCGGCCTCGGCCAGTGCAGCACCGGGGGCCTGCGCGAAATGCAGGACCTGGTGGAACAGCACAGTGTCGAAGCTTTCCGGCGCAAAGGGCAGCGACGCAAAGTCACCCTGAACCAGTTCGACCCGTTCGGCGGGCAGGTGCTGCAGCTTGGCCCGTGCCACCCGCAACATCGCCAGGCTCTTGTCGAGCGCAACGATGTGCTCCGTCCGTTCGGCGAACAGTTCGGCCATGCGGCCCGTGCCGGTGCCGATATCGAGCAGGCGACCAAGCGGCGCATTCCCAAGGGCGCGGGCCATCGCATCTTCGATCGCCTGGTCCGAACTGTGCAGGCGCCGAAGTTCGTCCCAGTCATCAGCGTGGCGCGCGAAATAGGCCTGCGCCTCTGCTTCTCGATGATTGCGGATTTCCGCCAGCTTGCGGCGATCCGCATCGCAGGCTTCGGCAAAAGCAGGGTCTTCACCCTCGGCATCGGCAAGCAATCGCGCCACGCTGCCGCAAAGCGAAGAGCCTTCGGCGGGGGCCGTGCAGCCGCGAACGAAAGTCCAGCTTCCTTCGCGTCGCCGTTCGGCAAGGCCGGCGTCACACAGTATGCCGATGTGCCGCGATACACGCGGCTGGCTTTGCCCCAATACCTGCGCGACCTCGCCCACCGCCAGCTCCATCGAGCCCAGCAGGCGCAGGATGCGCAGCCGCGTAGGGTCGGCCAGCGCGCGAAAGATGGTTTCGGTCCGCATTCGAAAGTGAGAATATAAAGGTATTCTTATATCTGTAAATCGAATGCTGGCTAAGGCGGCAGAAAGATCGGCTATCGCGCAATTTTCCCAGTCCAAACGGGATATTAACCATTCTCAGCGATCACGGGCCGGCGATGTCCAACGGTCCCGCCGATCCTGCGCCTGTGCGCGAGCGCTTTGTCGAAGACCTCCTCGAGTACATGACACTCGAGGAGAAGGCGGGGCAATTGGCCCTGACACCCTACGCTGGAGACGACCCTGCATTCCACGATCAGCTTCGCCGAGGGCTTATCGGCGGTGTGGTTGGCCAGCTCGCGCCGGGCGAAGCGCAGACGATCCAGCGCATTGCCGCTGAAGAGACCCGACTGGGCATCCCCTTGTTCATTGGCATGGACACGACGCAGGGGCTGCGCACTCGTCTCCCCCTTCCCATCAGCGTCGCGAACAGTTGGGATCTGGACGCAATTGAGGCAGCCGAGCGCTTGATCGCCGAAGAGGCCGGAGCGTTAGGGATCAACTGGGCCCTGGCTCCCTTCATGGGTACCGCCAAATTCCTTGCCGATAGTGGATTCGATCACTCGGCTGGCGAGTCCTCTTGGCTTGCCGCCAATATCGCAGCCGCTCGCATTCGCGGATTACAGGCACCTGACGGACCTCATCACATACATATGCTCGCGTGCCTTCAGCTTGGACCAGTCGATCCTCGCAGCAATAGCGGCCGCGGGATTGATGCGCTGACCGAGAGGCTGAGCAGTCTGGCGACGGCGATCGAGCTGGCCGGTCCGGCAAGTATCGCGCCAGAAACGACCCTAAGCCTGGGTGATGCGAACTACACAGGCACCAGCGAAACGATTTCGATGCTCAAGCAACCGGGCAGCTATGACGGCATGCTGCTGTCCGATTGGGTCGGTCTTGCCGAGCGTGCCGGTCAACTTCCCGGCTCACCCAGCTTCGTTTCCATATCGGCCGAAAGGCTGATTGCAGCGGTTACCGACCAAATCATTTCGCGAACCGAGATTGACCAGGCCGTGCGGCGCGTTCTGGCCGCCAAGTACGATCTTGGCCTGTTCCGTTCCAGCTTCGCACCGGCGCAGCCCGAACCTGCTGCACCCCGCAACATTCGCAATCCATCGCTGGACCTCGCACGCAAATCGATCGTGCTGATGCGGAACGATCCAGCCCTGCTCCCGCTGACCGTGGATTCGGGCGAAGTACTTGTGGTCGGCAGTGCCGCGCGTGATCGCATCCTCCCAATGGGAGGCGGTCAGGGCGAAGCAGCAAGCGTCATTGACGGGCTTGAGGAATTGGGGATCGCCTGCAAGTTTGCGCCGGGCCTTGCCCTACGGCAGGATGGTACATCGATCGGGCATATGATCGACGCGGACCGCATGGCAATCGGCATGGCGGGTGAAGCCGCGAGGCGAACGCGGACCGTGGTCTGCGTTTTGGGCGACATTCCCGGAACTCCGGGCGGGGCGCTTCCCGGAGCCACTCGCACCCTCCTCGAAACCCTGCGCGCCGCCAATCCGCGCCTGGTCGTCGTCACCCTCGCCAGCCGCCCAATCGATCCGGACATCGGCGGCGAACCGCTCCCATGCCTCGTCCACGCAGGGGTATTGGGAACGCATTCGGGCCAGGCGATCGCCGAAGTCTTGTCTGGCGAGCATGACCCCAGCGGCAGGTTACCCTATGCCATAAGGACACGCGAAGGAGAGGAGCGCCTGCCGTTCGGCCACGGCCTGTCCTACGCCGACTTTGCTCTAACCGACTTTGCTGTCGAACTGGGGGTCGACCGGGTTCTGGTCAGCGCAGTCGTGAGCAATCTCGGCGAGCGTGAAGGTTGTGAGGTGAGCCAGTTGTTCGTACGAAAGCTCGAACCCGACCATGAAACGCAGGAATCCCATCTGCGCGGCTTCACACGGGTCTATCTGCGCCCCGGCAATCGCGAATGCATCACGTTCGAGCTCGGTGCCCAAGAGCTTGGCACCGTTGATGCGGCGGGACGTCGGACCGTCGAATCCGGTGCCTATGAAATCCGGCTCGGGTTCAACGAAAAGCGTGCACAGTCCGGTGAAGTCTTTGTTCCGCATGGCGTTGCAGAAGCCATGACCAGCGGCCGCGGCCAGCCCGACATCGCCTTCCCACTGGTCAATCGTCAGCGCTGAAGCAGGGCGAGCAGGGCGAAACTGGCCAACCAATGTTCGCCCATATAATCACCCGCGACATGTGGCAGCGCGGCATCCAGATGCTGACCCGCCAGGCGCTGGAGTAACCCGCTCACCTCATCACCTTCAAGCTCGGACGCTATGGCGTGCAGGCACCAGGCTCGGCTGAGGTTCAGCCCGTCGAGATGGGCAATCTTCCCATCGCTGCGATCGGAAACGAAAACCGGGCGGCATTCGCGCGCCAGCCAACCGTTGGCGACCACCAGTGCATCGAACCAGGGAGCATAGGAAAGCTGCGGCCGAACCTCGCTCATGAGCAAGGCCGCAGTGAGAACGGGAGAGAGGAACTCGTCGCCTCCGGGTTCCCACCCGCGATAGTCGCTGCGATCGCCAAACGCGCGCTCCGCCCAATCGTCGATCAGCGCGACCAGCGCCACATCCCGCCCAAGGGCCCATCGCCGCGCCAGCACCAGTGCGAAGGCCGTATTGAAATGCGTGCCGACAGTGATCGGATAGGTGAGAACCTTGAGGTAGTCGCGAAGACGCGCGGCGAATGCCTGCGCCAAAGGTTCGAGACGCGCGGCCCATTGGCGGTCTACGTGCCGCTCAGCTTCGAGATGCAGGTAGAGGAGCCATCCCCAACCATAGGGTCGTTCGAAACCCCGCGAGGTCGGTCGATCAAGATAGGCGAGCTCGGTCGCGAGTTTGGCTTCGGTAAAGGTTTCTTCGGCCAGCACCTCGATCCGTGCCGCTTCCTCCATCCCCGGGTAAAGCCGCCGCAAGGTCAGCAAGGTCCACCATCCGTGGACACAGCTGTGCCAGTCATAGCTACCGAAGAAGACCGGATGTGCCACCCACGGGGGTCGGACGTCCGCTTCGCTCTCGAAGACATGATCATCCTTGTAGGGATAGGGCCGCGTCACGTGGCCCAAGGCAATTCGGGCAAAATTGCGGGCGATATCCTCGGTCAGTTCCATAACAGGAATGCTCCCACATAGATGATCGCGACATTGCAGGCCCAGAGCGGGAGGGCGGTTCCGATCTGTTGACGGATCACTCCGTTCTGGTCCTTCAGTTCAAGCAGCGCCGCCGGCACGATGTTGAAATTGGCCGCCATCGGGGTCATCAGCGTGCCGCAGAAACCGGCGAGCATGCCGACCGCGCCGATAACCGCGGGGTTGCCGCCATATTGCTGAACCAACAGCGGAATACCGATCGCTGCCGCCATGACCGGGAAGGCGGCAAAGGCATTGCCCATGATCATCGTGAACAATGCCATGCCCAGCGCGAAGACGAGTACGGTAAGGAAGACGCTGCCCTTGGGGATCACGTCTCCGGCTACCCCACCGATGATCTCACCCACCCCTGCCAGGGCGAAGACGGCACCCAGCGCCGCGAGCATCTGCGGCAGGATCGCCGCCCAGCCGATCGAATCGAGTAGTCGCCTACCGTCCTGTGCAGGAGCCAGCAGCGGCGGCCGCAACCACAGCATGGCGACCACCAGAGCAACCAGGACACCCAGGCCGAACAGGATCAACGTCTCGCGCCGAGCCTCGAACAGGCCAGTCTCGCGAAATGGCGT
The DNA here is from genome assembly GCF_038133525.1 of Erythrobacter sp. Taxonomy (GTDB): domain Bacteria; phylum Pseudomonadota; class Alphaproteobacteria; order Sphingomonadales; family Sphingomonadaceae; genus Qipengyuania. Next base: position 7,127 of record NZ_JAYPTL010000007.1, read on the forward strand.
GTAATTGTAGAGCAGCGTCCCCGCGACCGCTGTCAGCGGTACGATCAGAGCGGGAAAGAACAGCCGGTTCCCGAACCTTTCCGAAAGAGACAGGCGCTCTTCAGCCAAGGTGGTCGAAGGATTGCTGCGCCTCAGGCCGCCAAACCCGGCAATCGCTACCATCGCCAGCACAAGCAGCCCGTTGACCAGGTCGGATACATGGCTGCCGATCAGGAAGCTTGCCGCCAGCAGCGCCCAGAACGCGGCATTGCCCCAAAGCCGGTCATGCAGCGACAGCAGCGACCAGACACCGAAGGCTGCGCCCGCCAGCGCATAGAGCCATTCATAGGTGATCATCGCCGTGCCCTCCCCAGCCTGCGGTCGAAGGCGAGAATGCGGCTGCCGTGGATGAGAAAGGCGCAGATCGCGGTGGGGATCGCCCAGACCGACAGTTGCAGCGGCGTCAGAGGATAGCCGGCGCTCTCGAACACGCCCTGAATCAGGAGGATCGAGGCAATGGCGAAGAAGATGTCTTCGCCAAAGAACAGGCCTACATTGTCGGTCGCGGCAGCCATGGCCTTGACCTTGTCCCGCTCTCCTTCGGACAGTTCTCCGTGAGTCTTCTGGGCCGCCGCCTCGGCCATCGGTGCGACCAGTGGGCGCACGGCCTGCGGATGGCCACCGATGTCCTTCATGCCCAGCGCCGCCGTGAGCTGCCGGAATAGAAGATAGGCAACCAGCAGTTTGCCCATGGTCGCCCCGCGCATACCCTCGATCACAGCACGGGCGCGCTGCTGCAGGCCATAGCGTTCGAGCAGGCCGATCACCGGCAGGATGATCCAGGTGACCGAGATATAGCGGTTGTCGTTGAAGGCCTTGCCCAGCGCCTCGATCACCGCGACGAGGTCGAGCCCGGCAAGCACGCCCGTCGCCAGCGCCGCGCTGACGACAACCAGCAGCGGATTGAAACGCAGGGCAAAGCCAAGGACAACGATGGCAATGCCAAGGAGCGGCCAGTAGTTCACCCGGATATCTCCCCATATCCCCCACCGCCGGGCGTCAGGATCACAAAGCAATCGCCCGGTTGCATGTCCGCCGAAGCCGTTGCGCTCAGGTCCTCGCGCGATCCATCCACCCGCTCGACCCAATTGCGGCCCGGCTGTGCGTCTCCGCCGCCGCAGATCCCCTTGGGCGCGATCCTGCGGCGATTGGCGAGCATGTTGGCGCGCATCGGTTCGAGAAAGGTCACGCGCCGTTCGACGCCGTCACCGCCATGGTGCAGTCCCGGCCCGCCCGAACCGTGACGGATCGCGAAGCTTTCCAGCCGCACGGGCAGTCGCGTCTCGAGTATCTCCGGATCGGTCAGGCGGGAATTGGTCATATGCGTCTGCACCGCGCTGGTCCCATCATGATCCGGCCCTGCACCCGAACCGCCGCAGATCGTCTCGTAATATTGGTGTTGCTCATTGCCGAAGGTGAAGTTGTTCATCGTCCCCTGGCTCGGCGCAAGGCGACCGGTCGCGGCGAACAGCGCGTCGGTGACCACCTGGCTGGTTTCGACATTTCCCGCGACAACCGCCGCGCCGGGCCGAGGGTTGAGCATCGAACCTTCGGGCACAACCAGTTCGACTGGGCGCAGGCAGCCATCGTTCATCGGGATCGCGTCATCGATCAGCGTGCGCAGCACATAGAGCGCGGCCGCCCGCGTGATCGAACGCGGGGCATTGAAGTTATCGGGTAGCTGGTCACTGGTGCCGGTGAAATCGAACACCGCAGAGCGCTCGGCGCGGTCGATGCGGATCGCCACTTGCACCGTGGCTCCATTGTCCATTTCATAGGTCAAAGAGCCGTCATCCAGCCGGTCGAGCAGGCGGCGCACGCTCTCTTCGGCATTGGCGAGGACGTGATCCATATAGGCCGCCACCACGTCTGCGCCCTGGTCCCTCGCCGCACCCTGCAACAGTTCCGTTCCGCGCGTGCAGGCAGCAAGCTGAGCGCGCAAGTCGGACAGGTTGCGGTCGGGATTGCGAGCCGGATACGCCGCCGAAGCGAGCAAGGTGCGCATCGCCGCCTCCTCGAAGCGTCCCTCGTCGACCAGCAGCGCATTGTCGATCAGGACGCCTTCTTCCTCGATCGTCCGGCTTTCAGGTGGCATCGAACCGGGCGCGATCCCGCCGATATCGGCATGATGGCCGCGCGCCGCAACGAAGGCATCCGGCTCGTTCCCGTCGTCGTCATAGAAGACTGGGACGATCACGGTGATGTCGGGCAGGTGCGTGCCGCCCCGATAGGGATCGTTGAGGACATAGGCATCGCCGCGCCGGAAGCCGCGCCCGTCCCTGCCTTCGCCCCTCGCCTCGATCACGCGAGCGATGCTGTCGCCCATGCTGCCCAGATGGACCGGGATGTGCGGCGCGTTGGCAATCAGCGCGCCTGCGCGGTCGAACAGCGCGCAGGAGAAGTCGAGCCGTTCCTTGATGTTGACCGAAGTAGCGGTGGACTGAAGCACCACCCCCATCTCTTCAGCGATGGCCATGAAGAGGTTGTTGAAGATCTCGAGCCGTATCGGATCCACCGCCGTACCGACTGCGCGATCACGCTGCACGGGAACGGCACGGGTAAGTACCAGGCTGCCCTCGTGCTCCAGCCGGGCCTGCCAGCCACCTTCGACCACGGTGGTGGAACCGGGGTCGATGATCAGCGCAGGACCTGCAACGATTTCGCCTTGCCGCATCGCAGCGCGTTCCATGGTCGGCCAATTACCCGACGCCTCGCCGCGCGTTGTGACGGGTTCGGGCACGGCGCTGCCCAACCCGCCCGAATGTCCGCTCGCCTCGACGCTCAGCGCCTCGACGATGATAGGCGCCTCGGCATCCGAATAGCCGAAGCGCTGGCGATGGAGCCCGCGAAAGCTTGCATCCATTGCATCGGGGTTGCCGCAAGCAATGGCAATCAGGCTATCGCTTCCCGCGAAACGCAGCCGGGCACGGCTTTCGAGGACTATGTCAACCTGAGCTATTCCCTGGTCCAGCAGCGCCTGCCGCGCCTGATCTTGGAGGGTCGAGAGAGCATCGTCGAAGCTCTCGATCAGTGGGCGGACCAGGCTGACCTCTTGTATCGCCTTAACCGGCGCAAGGCCGATGCCATAGGCCGAGAGGATACCCGCCAGCGGGTGAACCAGCACGGTCTCCATCCCCAGCGCGTCCGCGACCCTGCAGGCGTGCTGCCCGCCCGCCCCGCCGAAGCAAGCGAGGGCATAGGCAGTCACATCGTGCCCGCGCGCCACGCTGATCTTGCGGATGGCATTGGCCATGTTGTCGACCGCGATGGCCAGAAAGCCTTCGGCAATTTCTTCGAGCGGCTTCGGTTCGGGCAATGCGTCGGCGACTTCCTCCAGTCGCGCCTTGGCTGCCAAAGGATCGAGCGGCTCGTCGCCATCGGGACCGAACACCTTGGGAAAGAATGCCGGGTCGATCCGGCCCAGGAAGAGATTGCAGTCGGTCACGGTCAAGGGACCGCCCTTGCGATAGCAGGCCGGCCCCGGATCGGCCCCGGCGCTTTCCGGCCCGACCCGGAAGCGCGAGCCGTCGAAGCGGCAGATCGAGCCGCCGCCAGCGGCGACCGTATGGATCTGCATCATCGGCGCGGCGACCCTGACACCCGCGACGACGCTGTCGCCAGTGAGTTCGTACTCGCCGGCGTAATGGGCAACGTCGGTGCTAGTCCCACCCATGTCGAAGCCGATCAGCTTGCCGTGACCGAGTGGAGCGCTCGCTGCAACCATGCCAACCACCCCGCCTGCTGGACCGGAAAGGATCGCATCCTTGCCCCGGAACGCGCCGACTTCGGCAAGGCCGCCGCTGGACTGCATGAAGCGCAGGCTCCCGGTCGCAGGCAGGCTGGCCTGCAGCGTGTCGGTGTATCGACGCAATACCGGCGAGAGATAGGCATCGACCACCGTTGTATCGCCGCGCGGGACGAGACGGATCAGCGGTGCCACCTCATGACTTGCGCTGACCTGCGCGAAGCCGATCTCGCGCGCAATTTGTGCGAGCCGCACCTCGTGGGCGCGATGCCTCCAGCCGTGCATCAGCACGATGGCGACAGCGTCGAAGCCCTCCGCCCGCAAGGCTTGGAGATCGGCCCGCGCCTGCGCATCGTCGAGCTGTCGCAGGACTTCGCCGTCGACGCCGACCCGTTCGTCGATTTCGACAACTCGCGCCGGCAATTGCTCCGGCAGCACGATGTGCCGCGCGAAAATCTCCGGCCGCGCCTGCGTTCCGATACGCAGTGCATCGCCGAACCCCTTGGTGATCACCAGCGCCAGCCGTTCGCCCTTGCGTTCGAGCAAGGCGTTGGTGGCGACCGTTGTCCCGATCCGCACCTCGGCGATCGGTCCCTCGCCGTGCCGGGCCATCAGGCGGCGCACCGCCTCGCTCGCGGCATCGGCATAGAAGCCGGGGTTTTCGGACAGCAGCTTGTCCGTCACCAACCGCCCATCCGGCGTGGTCGCCACAACGTCGGTAAAGGTGCCCCCGCGATCGATGGCAAATCGCCAACCGCCGGCTCCTGAACTGGTATGCTGCGTCTGGGCCATCGGCCGCACCCTAGGCGAGCGCATTTCGCACGCAACCGCACAAAGTATCGCATCGATTACTGCGCACAGGTTTTTTGCGTTGCAAAGACAGCGTGAATCCTCACATCGTGGGCACACAATGCTACGCCAGTACGAACTTGTAGAAAGGGTCCTCGACTACGACCCGAACGCCGACGAAGCGATGCTGAATCGCGCCTATGTCTATACCGTGCAGAAGCACGGAACCCAGACTCGCGCGTCGGGGGATCCCTATTTCAGCCATCCGGTCGAAGTGGCCGGGTTGATGACCGATCTCAAGCTCGACCAGGAAACCATCGTTACGGCGCTGCTCCACGACACGGTCGAGGATACGCTGGCGACGATCGACGATATCGAGAAGAACTTCGGTACCGACGTCGCGCGACTGGTCGACGGGGTGACCAAGCTCTCGAAGATCGAGCAGATGCCCGAAAACGACCGGGCGGCGGAGAACCTGCGCAAGTTCCTGCTGGCGATGAGTGAGGATATCCGCGTGTTGCTGGTCAAGCTTGGCGATCGGCTGCACAACATGCGCACGCTGCATTTCATCAAGAGTCCCGAGAAACGCCAGCGCATCGCCCGCGAAACGATGGATATCTATGCCCCGCTGGCAGAGCGGGTGGGCATGTATGAATACATGCGCGAGATGCAGATGCTCGCCTTCGAGCAGATTGAACCCGAGGCATATCGCACGATCACTCAACGGCTCGAACAGATCCGCAGCGAGGACGGCGGTCAGGTTGACGCCATCGCGCTCGATATGAAGCACGCGCTGGCCGAAGCAGGGATCAAAACCGAGGTCTCGGGTCGCGAGAAACACCCCTATTCGATCTGGCGCAAGATGGCCGAACGTCACGTCAGCTTCGAGCAGGTCACCGACATCATGGCGTTTCGGATCATCACCGAAGACGTCGTCGACTGCTATCGCGCCTTGGGTGTCCTGCACACGACCTGGCAGTTCCTGCCGGGCAAGTTCAAGGACTACATCTCGACCCCGAAGACCAATGGCTACAAATCGCTCCACACCTCGCTGATCTACGGCAAGTCGATGCGCGTCGAGGTGCAGATCCGCACCCGCGAGATGCACCGTACCAATGAGTTCGGACTTGCCGCCCACTGGGCCTACAAGCAGGGCAATCGCCCGGACGGCCAGGTAGGCTGGCTGCGCGATCTCATCGAGATCGTCGACGCCAGCCATGATGCCGAGGAACTGCTCGAGCACACCAGGCTGGCGGTCTACCAGGATCGTATCTTCGCCTTCACGCCGAAGGGCGCTCTGTTCCAGCTGCCCAAGGGCGCGACCCCGGTCGACTTCGCCTTTGCGGTCCATACCGATCTGGGCGCCCAAACCGTGGGCGCGAAGATCAACGGGCGTCACATGCCGCTGCGCACGCAGCTGAACAACGGCGACGTGGTCGAGATCATCAAAAGCCCCAAGGCCGAACCGCAGATGAGCTGGCTTGGCTTCGTCGTGACGGGCAAGGCCCGCGCCTCGATCCGTCGCGCAGTACGACTCAAGGAGCGTGCTGAGATCGCCGAGATCGGCAAGAAGCTGTTCGACGAGATCGCCCTGCGCGTGCCCGCCAAGATCGGCAAGAAGGCGGTTCGCGAAGCGCTCAAACGGCTCGAGATGGAAGAAGAGGAAGACCTCTACTACGCCGTTGGCGCGGCAAAGATCGAAGACCGACAAGTCATGGAAGCACTGGTCCCTGGTTGCACGGCAGACCTGGAGGACGAACCGGACTGGACCCGCAGTGGGAAGGCACTGTCGATCCGCGGCCTGACCGCCGGTGTAGGCTTCCAGCTGGCGTCATGTTGCCACCCGGTGCCCGGCGACCGCATTGTCGGCATCCGCAAGGCAGGCGAAGGGGTGGAAGTCCACGCGATCGACTGCCCGCAGCTGGCTAGCGGGATCGATACCGACTGGCTCGACCTCAGCTGGGGCAAGCGTTCGCGGGGGGCCGTCGGCCAGTTACGGGTGACGCTGTATGACCGGCCAGGCACGCTGGCGGAGATGGCCACCATCTTCGCCCAGAACCACAGCAATGTGACCACGCTCGAGCAGACCCAGCTCGATCATCCCTTCACCACCTACGAGGTCGAGCTTGAGGTGCAGGACCTTCCGCACCTGACGCGCATCCTCAGCGCACTGCGCGCGAGCGACGCGGTCGCCCAGGCGGAGCGCGTATGAACCACATCACCGGGATCGATCACGTCCAGCTGGCCATGCCGCATGGCGGGGAGCCGCATGCCCGCCGGTTCTGGGAAGGGATCATGGGCCTGCACGAAATCGCCAAGCCGCCGCACCTGGCAGTCAATGGCGGGTGCTGGTTCGAAGGCGATGGAATCGCGATCCATTGCGGCGTGGAAGACGGCTTCCTCCCCGCCCGCCGCGCACATCCGGCGCTGCTGGTGCGCGATCTGCGCACGCTGGTCACGCGGCTTGAGCAGGCGGGTATCCCGTTCAAGCCAGGCAAGAAGCTCGAGGGCTATGTTCGCGGCGACATTGCCGATCCTTTCGGCAACCGCATCGAACTGATGCAGCGGGTTTAGAACAGCTCGAGCGCGATCGCAGCCTTCTCGCCGGCGACGAGGTCTTCCGCCTTCAACACCTTGCGGCCGACAAGCAGCCACCACTCACCCGATTTCGACGGGAAGACCGAAGTCTTCCAGCGCGTTGTGCCGACCTGTGCCATCACCTTGACCGATCCGAAGCCGCGCCGCGCACCGAATTCCAGCCGGCGCAGTCGCTCGTGCATGGTGATCGCTTCGGCCGCCTCACCGCCGATCGTCACCACATGATAGACCGCCTTTTCGCCCTGCCAGCGGGCGATTTCAGCGGTGAAAGCGACCTGTTCAGTCACTCGGCGATGCGCCGGATCGGAACCGGGATGTTGCAGACGTCGGCGCCGCCCGCAGGAACGATAAAGAAGGGATCGCGCCGGTTCGCACGGGCATCGGCATAGCGGGCGAAGGTCTCCCCTTCGGTCGAGAGATATTCGAAGCGCGGGCGTTCCGCCTCGGGCAGGTCGCTCGCAACGCGAACTGAAAGGATCGGCGTGCGCTTGTCGGCCTCGTCTGCGGCATAGAAGCCAAGGTCGCCATGCCCGCGCGGCAGCGAGGAGAGGTGCTCCATTCCCTCCACGATTCGCCCGACCAGCGCGATATTGCGATCGAGATGGCGCGGCGCTTGGCCGATCACGGTGTAGAGTTCGGCCCCGGTGCCAGTATCGGGCGAGAGATTTCGACCAACGCCAACCATTCCGTAGCAGTGGGTAGGCCACGCTAGGAGCGCGCGCGCATCAGTGGCAATAGGCCATCCATTGAAGACGTAAGTCTTCGACGCATAAGGATCGCTAGCGAGTACGCTTCCATTACCCAACTTGTCGACTGCCCGATGGAGACCTGCAGCGAGGTAGTCCGCCTCACCCATTACCCTGAGTCCTTCCGGCAACGGCTTCGGCTCCCCCGTCGCCTCGGGGTTGTCGTAGTTCACATCGCCCCACTGGACGACGTAATTGTCCTGAACGCGGTTGACGGTGATGTTGTCGTACCAATGCGCGCGCGCGAAGGTGCGGATGTTCTGCACCCAGCCTTGCGAGAAGGGAGCAGGCATCAGCTGGATCACAACCTTGCGCTCTTGCCCATCCGCATCATCGGCAAGCCTCATCACCAGCAGGTCCTCGGCCGCGATCTCCTTCCACTCTGATGGTTGTGCCTGTGCAACGATCTCGTTCGGTGAAGGCGCGGCTCGCGGCTCCTCCTGCGCGGCGGCGGGGACGGACAAGGCGAGGATGGCGGCGAGCGCGGTCAGGTTCCTGATCATATTGGGCATGGTGCCACCTGCCCGGCGCAAACGAAAGCCCCCTCTCGCGCATTGTACGGGCGAAAGGGGGCTTCGAGACGATGTTCGCTGGGAATGCCTGATCCGCGCAGCATCGTCGCTAGGCCGATGTCTACCACCAAAATGGAAAAGGGAAATAGAGCCGCGCCACTTCGGCTTGCGAAAAGCCCCTCCCGCCGCTAGAGGCGCGGCTCTTTTGTGGCGTTACCGCGCTTTGCGCTACTTGAGCGCGGGTTTGACCAGGACCCAATTGCCCTCAAGTAGCAATGCGATAGGGCACAAAGGAAACAACGGAGCGGTGGCCGAGTGGTCGAAGGCGCACGCCTGGAAAGTGTGTATACGGTAACCCCGTATCGAGGGTTCGAATCCCTCCCGCTCCGCCACTTTGCCTGATCGGCTGCCTATCGTCGGCAAACACAAGGGGCGCGGACCGCTGACGGCCCGCGTCCCTTGCCGTTGGTGACCGATTTACTGACCGGTCGACAGGAGATAGGCGATCACATCCGCGCGGTCCTGGCCCTTTGGCATGCCGGCGAAGATCATCTTGGTCCCGGGCACAACCCGCCGCGGCTTCTCGATGTACTGGTACAGCTTTTCCGCGCTCCAGGTGATCCCGCTGGTGCGGTTGGCTTCGGTGTATTGAAAGCCTTCAACTGCACCAGCCGTACGCCCGACGACCCCGGCCAGTGAGGGGCCGATCCCGTTCTTGCCGGGTTCGACCGAGTGACAGGCCCTGCACTGGGCGAAAACCTGTTCGCCGTGCGCGGCATCGCCGCTCAAGGAAGCCAGCGTGGTGCCATCGAGGGTCGTCGTGTCCTCAGCCGTTGGCGGGGGTGCCTCGGGCTCCGGAGCCGCGGTTGGGGCCGCAGATTCCACAGTTGTATCGGTGGACGCTTCGGTGGGCTCGCCACCGCTGCCACCGCAGGCACCGAGCAGCGCGACCGGTGCAGCAACACCCAGGAATTTCACCAGCTTTTTCATTGATTTCCTTTCACACCCTGGTTGCTGCAGCATTGCAAGCGACAGGTCACCGGGCCTTTGCCCCCACGGCCGGACAGGATCGCAAGATGGTACTCAAGGAAATCGAAGTCGAGCGCTTTTTCCGCATTCGGCCCCAACAGCGAGCCAGTTCATCCCCCAATTGCACCGAACATTGCGTCAGGCGCTGATCGGAAGCGTCGGCCAGGCTTCTACGATCGCGCTGCCATCATAGACCGCGATGTCCCCGAACTGGAGGAACAGCGCCTCGCTCTGGTCCGGGCGATAGAAAACCGTGTCGCCCGGCCGCAGATCGACCTTGTGCGAGCCGGTGAGCAGTTCCTGGTTGGACGATCGCCCGAACAGCTTCGAATATTGCAGACCCTGAGGCGAGTGCGGCTTGGCCAGCCAATGGCCGCCATGAACGAAGAAGCCGCGTTCCGTATTGCGATCGAACCAGTGCATTGCGCCGGAGAAAGCTTCGATCCCCGGTAGCTTCATGTCGCCCTCACGCTTGAGCACGGGCGTCGCGATGAAGGCGGCTGGCATCAGGTCAGCCAGGTCGTCATAGTCGAAATCGCCCGGTTTCACGAAAGCCGATCCCACGGAAACCTCGTTGACGATGGTCCCGGCGCAGTGACGACGGAAGGTGGGACTGCCCGCCCCGTTGAGGGTCAACTCACGAACCTGGGGTATTCCGGCAGCATCCAGCGCGGCAATCGCCTCCGCATAAGCCTTCTGCGTCTCTGCATAGGCACTGTCTGGCGAAGGCATTTTGGGGACGTGCGGATCATAGCCCATCAAGCCTGCAACCACGACCCCAACCGCTTGCGCCATTCGCGCTGCCCCGGCCAGGGTTTGGGCATCGGCGAAGCCACCCCGGTGCAGGCCGACGTCGATCTCGAAGTTGGCGCGCAGCGAAACGTTGCGCGCTTTTGCCGCGACCGAATACTCCTCGAGCCGCTGCGGCGTGTCGATCAGCCATTCCACTGCGCCTGCCGCCTCCGCGCCCGCCTGCTCGGTGAAACGCACGAACTCGCTAACCGGCAACGGTTTGCCCATCAGATAGCTGGCCTGCGGGTGGAGCGGGAAAAGCTGGAGCAGCATCTCGGCGCTGAAGGCCATCAGCCGCCGATCATCCATCCCCTGCATTACGCGGGCGAGCAGCGCAGGCGACGGCAGCGACTTCGCGACGACCCGCAATGGCAGGTTCGCTTGGCGGGTGCTGTTGCGGATGGCCGCCGCATTTGCATCGAGCCGGTTGCGATCGATCACCAGCGTCGGCCGCATCAGGTCTGCCTGGCGCAGCGCCTGCGAAAGTTTCGCGAAATAGGGACTATGCATGCCACCTCCCATGGCCGGGCGCGCGACCAGCGTTCCGATACCCGCAACGACGAGTGCACCGCCGCCGATCAACAGGCCCCGGCGGCTGACCTTAGCCATTTACGAACAGCCTGGTCAGGAACGGGTTGAGCAGGCGGCCCTGTGGATCTAGGGACTTGCGCACCGCCATCGCCTCCGTAAACATGGGATACAGCGCCTTCAGCTCGGGTGCGGCGAGCGAATGGAGCTTGCCCCAATGCGGCCGCCCACCGGCCTCGCGCAGCACGGGTTCAATCAGGTCGAACATCCAGTCGTTGGCTTCCTTGTAATCGGCGTGGAC
>NZ_JAYPTL010000007.1:18215-40895 GCF_038133525.1 Erythrobacter sp.
GGGAAAGCCAGGCGTCATCGGGCGCGACGATACGCGCTTCGATCGGGAAGAATACATCCTTGGCATCCCGCTCGATCCGCGCGATCACCTCACGCAACGCGGCAACCTGCTCGTCGATGGGCAGGTGGTATTCCATCTCCTTGAATCGCACCGGTCGCGCATTGGCGAGCAGTTTCCAGCCTTCGTCCACCGCGATCTCCGGCGGTGTGCCGTCGAGGAAGTGGGCTGCGAAGCGGCGGCGCAGCGCTGGGGTGAATTCGAACAGGTCGCGCAGCGTCTTGAGTTCCATCAGAGCGTCGGTGTCGACATCGGGTCCACGCGGAAGGACAGGCTCGACAGTCACGTCATGCGTGACCAGCGCCGACTTGCCCGTGAATGGCAGGACCAGGAATTCGGCATTGCGGTGCTGTTCGGCCAGCGCCGGCCACTGACCGAGCAGCGTGTCGGTATCGACCACGCGAACGACCTTCTTGACCCGGCTGAGCGGCCAGTTCTGCAGCGTGACCTGGCTGACCACGCCGAAAGCGCCCAGCCCGACACGGGCGGCGTCGAATACCTCGGGCCGCTGATCCCGATTGCATTCGATCACCGTTCCGTCCGGCGCAACGATACGCATGGCAGTGACCCGGCCGTGGAGAGCGGGCACACCTTTGCCCGTGCCATGCGTCCCGGTCGCCAGCGCCCCTCCCAGCGTCTGCTTATCGATATCGGGCAGGTTGATCATGTCCTGCCCGATCTTCGCAAGTGCAGGCCCAAGCGCGGAGAGTTTCGTCCCCGCACCCACGGTGGCGGTCATGGCTTCGGGGTCGCTGGCCACAATCCCGCTCAACCGGTCGAGCGAAAGCAGGGTTCCCTCGGTCGGGACGATGGCGGTGAAGCTGTGCCCGGCACCAACCGGCCGGATCGGCAGGGGCGTATCGGGTAGCAAGGCGGCCAGTTCAGCTTCATCGGCGGGCGCGGCACGGCGCGCGGGATAGGAATGGGCGACACCCGACCAGTTGCTCCACAGCGCCCGGCCTTCGTCATCGATCGGGGGCGGACCCACGGGTTCGCGGTCGCGCAAGGCCACCCGACCCCCCAGTCCGGCAGCGCCGGCAGCGGCCACTGCAGCCGAGCCGAGCAGGATCTTGCGGCGCGTCGTCATGGTGCCCTCCCGGCCATGAAACGGATCAGTGCGTTGAGGTCGGCAGGCGAGCATTCGAAGCACTGCCCGCCCGCCGGCATGCCGTTGATGCCGCCGATCGCGCTGGCGAGAAGAACGTCCTCGCCCTTGGCCCAGCGCGGGTCCCACTGCGTCCGGTCCCCGGTCAGCGGGGCCTGTGCATCCGCGACCGTGTGGCAGGCCTTGCACGTGCGTTCGTAGAGTGCGGCGAGGCGAGAGTCCGAAGGCGTTAGCGCGGCGCTCTGCGCCTCGGTGAGTGGCTGCGGTGGAACTTCGGCCGACCCGCATGCCGCGAGGGCCAATGCCATCCCCAAAATCACAGAATTTCGCATAGGCTCCCTCCCCGCTCCTTGCATTTTTATAGTTATCACTATATTTCGAGTCAACGGTGAATCCATGGCACGCAAACCGGTCCAGAAACGCGCGATCGCGACCTATGAAAAGCTGCTCGATGCGGCGGGCGAGCTGCTCGAAGAGCTCGGCGTGGAGCGGATCTCGACCAACCTCGTCGCCAAGCGCGCCGGGGTCAGTCCCCCAACGCTCTACAACTACTTCGCGGACAAATACGACTTGCTCGCCGCACTGGGCGAACGGCTGATGGAGCGGCAGAACGCCCTTGTCCCGCTCGATCCGGAGGTGGACGAGCAAGCCATCGCCGCCGCGCTGCTGGCCCACATCGAAGTGACGCTAGCCCATCCCGGTGGCCCCTGGGTGATGCGGATGCTGCGCGCGGTCCCACAGCTGGCGGAGGTACGCCTCGCCTCCCACCGGGCACTGACAACCCATCTGGTGGAGCAAGCCCTGTTGCGCGATCCCAGTCTCGACCGCGCAACGCTGGAACGTCGATCCCGGCTCGTGGTCGAGCTTGGCTATGCCGCGATCGAGATGGTCTTCGACGAAGGCGGACAGGATGCCGAAGCGATCATGCTCGATACTGCCAGGGCGATCGGCGCGCTGCTTGACCAATCCAACGGCCAGGCCCAATCGGACCGGCAGTTGCCGTGATCGGCCAATGCGGCGATGAAGGTCGCCAGCATAGTTCCAGTGGAAGGAACCACTCTCGAATGCCGCCTGCCAATCCCAGCACTTGCCCGCTCCCAACCAACCGCGAATGGGCCAATTGGGCGGTGGGGCGGATCGAGGCGGACTTCAACCGTTCGGCGGATTCGCACCTGATCCCGATCCCGGTTCCCGCGCTCCCGAATATTGCGCTCTACCTCAAGGACGAGTCGAGCCACCCCACCGGCAGTCTCAAGCACCGCCTGGCACGCTCGCTGTTCCTCTATGCCCTGTGCAATGGCTGGATCGACAAGGGGACGCCAGTAATCGAGGCATCGAGCGGCTCGACCGCCGTGTCGGAGGCCTATTTCGCGCGCATGCTGGGGCTCGATTTCCATGCCGTCATGCCCAAAAGCACGGCACAGGCGAAGATCGAGGCGATCCAGTTCCACGGCGGGCACTGCCACTTCGTCGATTGCGCCGCCGACATGTATGACGCCGCCCCGGCGCTCGCGACGGAACTGGGCGGGCACTACATGGACCAGTTCACCTTCGCCGAGCGTGCGACCGACTGGCGCGGCAACAACAATATCGCGGAATCGATCTTTGCGCAGATGGCGCGCGAGCCCTGCCCGGTGCCCCGCTGGATCGTCTGCGGCGCGGGTACCGGCGGCACATCGGCCACTATCGGTCGCTATGTGCGCTATAACCGCCATGGAACGCAGATTTGCGTCGCCGACCCCGATGCCTCGGTATTCCATCGCCATTGGGCCGACCGCTCGGTCACCCGCGTCGAAGGCCCATCGAGCCTGATCGAAGGCATCGGCCGGCCGCGCATGGAACCAAGTTTCCTGCCCGAGGTGGTCGACCGCATCGAAGCGGTGAGCGACGCACAAAGCATCGCCGCCGCCCGGGTCACCAGCGACATACTGGGTCGCCGCGTGGGCGGTTCGACGGGCACGAATATGTGGGTTTGCGCAATGCTGGCCAATGAAATGGCCCAGCGCGGCGAATGCGGCTCGATCGTCTCGATCCTGTGCGATGACGGAACGCGCTATGCCGACACGCTGTTCGACAACGACTGGCTGGCCGAGCGCGGTCTCGACATCGCCGGACCGCAAGCCCGGCTCGAACAGTTCTTCGCCGAGGGTTCACTCGGCTAGGCACAGCTCCCGCAGCTCGCCAGCGTCTCCCGAAAGGTATCGATCAACCAGCTGGTTGCAGGACCCGGGCGGGCGTCACGACGCCATAGCGCGCTGAGGTCATAATTGGCCCCCGGCTTTTCGGGCAGGTCGAGTTCGACCAGCGCCCCGCTTGCCAGGTCAGCGGCGACCATGGGCCGCGGCATATTGCCCCAGCCGATACCTTCTTTGAGCAAGGCATGCTTGGCACCGAGATCACCCAGTCGCCAGCTTAGCGGGCTGAACACGGAAAATTCTCGGCCGACTGTCAGGCTCGACCGGTCGGTCAGCACGAGTTGCAGGTGCTCGCGGCTCTCGCCCGGGCGCACATCGGCGCGAGCCAGCGGATGATCCGGGGCCGCGACCGGGACCAGCTCCACCTGCCCGATGACCTGCCTTTCCAGCTCCGGGTGACTGTCGATTACCGGCCCCCCGATGCCAAGCGCGGTTTCCCCGCTTAACAGGCAAGCCGCGACCGCCCCCAGGCCCTCTGCCCGCAGGTGCAGCGCAACGGTGGGAAACATCGTGCGAAACTCGCGCAAGACCCGCGCGGTCGCTTCACCGGGGACCATGACGTCCACAACCAGCCCGACCTCACTCTCCAGCCCGGCATGGAAGCTGCGCGTCTTCGCCAACAGGGCATCCGCGCGATCGGCCACCGCGCGCGCTTCGGGAAGCAGCCCCCGTCCGGCATCGGTTAGCACCGGCCGACGCGACCCTTCGCGTTCGAACAGGGTCACGCCGAGCATTTGCTCCATTTGCGCGATACCATAGCTGATCGCCGAAACCGCCCGCCCCATACGCCGCCCGGCACCACCAAAACTGCCCTCCTCCTCCACCGCGAGGAAGATGCGCAACTGGTCCAGGCTGGGCTCGCCAATCCTCACTGTTCGCATTTCCTGAACATCTTGCCGTGTTTTATCTCACTTATCCGGTGAGTGAGCAAGGCGTATCTCTGCATCACACAGTCCCTCCCACAGGAGAAATGCCATGATCGAACTTCGTCCCTTTGAAAGCCTCGGCGCGGCCAACCACGGTTGGCTCGATGCCCACCACCACTTCTCCTTCGCCGGTTACCACGATCCGGCACGGGTGAACTGGGGCAGCCTGCGCGTGTGGAACGACGATACCATCGCCCCGCACACCGGCTTCCCGACCCACCCGCATAACGACATGGAGATCATCACCTATGTCCGCAAAGGCGCGATCACCCATCGCGACAGCATGGGCAATGAAGGCCGCACTGAAGCGGGCGACGTCCAGGTGATGAGCGCCGGCAGCGGTATTCGCCACTCGGAATACAATCTCGAGGACGAGGACACCCAGATCTTCCAGATCTGGATCATCCCGAGCCAACGCGGTGGCGAGCCGGGTTGGGGCGCCCGTCCCTTCCCCAAAGATGATCGCGCCGGACGGTTCGTGCCCCTCGCAAGCGGTGCGGCGAATGACGATGACGCCTTGCCGATCCGTACCGATGCCCGCGTGCTCGGCGCGACGGTGAAGGCGGGCGAAAGCGTGACCTACACGCCCCGCGATCCTTCGCGGCACCTCTATCTTGTGCCCGCCACCGGCATGGTGAAGGTCGAAGGCGTCGAAGCCAAGGCTCGCGACGGCATCGCCATCACCCAGCAGGCCAGCATCACCATCACCGCGCTCGAAGACAGCGAACTGGTGCTCGTCGACGCAGCCTGAGTTGTCCCCCCGGCCCTGCCCCTCCTCCCCCACCCGCTCGCGGGGGCAGGGCCACCCCCCCCTAAGGAGAATTCCCATGTCCACCATCCTTCATATCACTGCCAGCATCCGCAATGACGACCAGTCGGTCTCGCGCAGCCTCAGCAACAGGCTGGTCGAAGGTCTCGCCGCCCGAACCGGCGCCCTGGTTGCCATTCGTAACCTCGCCACCAACCAGCTTCCCTTCATCGATGAGGCGCGTTTCGCGGCCAATCTGACGCCTCACGCCGAACGCAGCGCGGAACAGCAGGAACTGGCAGCCATCGGCGACGAACTGATCGCCGAACTCGAAGCCGCCGACACAATCGTGTTCGGTGTCCCGGTCTACAATTTCTCCGTACCCGCCACGGTCAAGGCATGGGCTGACCTTGTCGCCCGCGCCGGCACCACCTTCCGCTATACCGCCAATGGCCCCGAGGGGCTGCTCAAGGGCAAGAGGGCCTTCATTGCAGTCGCGTCCGGCGGGATGCCGGTGGGCAGCCCGGCCGACTTCATGACCCCTTGGCTGACACACTTCCTCGGCTTCATCGGTATCACCGATGTCCAGGTTGTCGCGGCCGACGCGATCATGGGCGCAGGCGGCGAAGAGAAGATCGCCGCAGCCCACCAGCAAGTCGAACTCCTGGCGGCCTGAGCCCCGCCGACGTGAAAGGAAATTGCCATGAACACGATTACCGAGAGCTACACCAAGGGTCCGGCCGCTACCTCGTCGAGCGACTGGCTGGCGCTGGGCGCCCGCATCCTTCTCGCCGCGATCTTCGTGCTTGCCGGCCTCAGCAAGGCGACCGACCCTGTTGGCACCATGGGCTATGTCGCCTCGGTCGGCCTGCCCTTCCCCGAACTGGCGCTGATCGGTGCGGTTGCGGTGGAAGTGCTCGGCGGCCTCGCGCTGATCGCGGGCTTCAAGACCCGCGCGGTGGCACTGCTGCTGGCAGCATTCAGCATCGTCACCGCCGCCGCGTTCCACAACCAGTTGGGTGACCAGACCCAATTCGTGATGTTCTTCAAGAATGTCGCGATGGCGGGTGGCTTCCTGCAGGTCGCAGCCTTCGGACCGGGGCGCTTCTCGATCGACCGTCGCTGATTGCCACTAGGCCGACGAATGACCGGGAGGGCTACTACCTTCCCGGCCATTTCGCGTCTGATCGGCAGGTCAATTCCCGAGAATGCCCGGCAATCGCAGGCCCTTCTCCTGCGCGCAGTCGACGGCGATGTCGTACCCGGCATCGGCGTGGCGCATCACACCGGTTGCGGGATCGTTCCACAAGACCCGTTCGAGCCGTCGCGCGGCGTCCGCGGTACCGTCGGCGACGATCACCATTCCGGCGTGCTGCGAGAATCCCATGCCGACCCCTCCGCCATGGTGCAAGCTGACCCAAGTTGCGCCGGATGCGGTGTTGAGCAGTGCGTTGAGCAGCGGCCAGTCGCTGACCGCGTCAGAGCCGTCCTTCATGGCCTCGGTTTCACGATTGGGACTGGCCACCGAGCCGCTATCGAGGTGATCGCGCCCGATCACCACCGGGGCCTTGAGCTCACCCTTGGCCACCATCTCGTTGAAGGCGAGGCCCAGCCGGTGGCGGTCACCCAGGCCAACCCAGCAAATGCGCGCGGGCAAGCCCTGGAAGGCGATCCGCTCGCGGGCCATGTCGAGCCAGTTGTGCAGGTGATGGTTGTCGGGCAGCAGTTCCTTCACCTTGGCGTCGGTCTTGTAGATGTCCTCCGGATCGCCTGACAGCGCGGCCCAGCGGAACGGCCCGACGCCGCGGCAGAATAGTGGGCGGATATAGGCGGGAACGAAGCCGGGAAAGGCAAAGGCGTTCTCCAGCCCCTCTTCCAGCGCCACCTGGCGGATATTGTTGCCGTAATCGAGCGTCGGCACGCCCGCGTTCCAGAAGGCCAGCATCGCCTCGACCTGCACCCGCATCGATGCGCGCGCGGCCTTTTCGACCACCTTGGGGTCGCTCTCGCGCTTCGCCCGCCATTCGGCCATGGTCCAGCCCAATGGGAGGTAGCCGTTGACCGGATCATGCGCGCTGGTCTGGTCGGTCACGATATCGGGCCGCACTCCGCGCCTCACCATCTCGGGGAAGATCTCGGCCGCGTTGCCGAGCAGGCCGACCGACTTGGCTTCGCCCGCCGCGGTCCAACGCTCGATCAGCGCCAGCGCCTCGTCCAGCGTATCGGCACGCTCGTCGAGGTACCGCGTACGCAGGCGGAAATCGATGCTCTCGGGATTGCACTCGACTGCGAGACAGCAGGCACCGGCCATCACCGCCGCGAGCGGTTGCGCCCCGCCCATGCCGCCGAGCCCACCGGTTAGGATCCACTTACCTTTGAGATCGCCGCCATAGTGCTTGCGGCCCGCCTCGACGAAGGTCTCGTAAGTGCCCTGGACGATGCCCTGCGTGCCGATATAGATCCACGATCCGGCAGTCATCTGGCCGTACATCATCAGGCCCTTGCGATCGAGTTCGCTGAAGTGGTCCCAATTGGCCCAGTGCGGCACGAGGTTGGAATTGGCGATCAGCACCCGCGGCGCATCGGAATGCGTGCGGAACACGCCAACCGGCTTGCCCGACTGAACCAGCAGCGTCTCGTCATCGGCCAGCGTCTTCAGGCTCGACAGGATCGCCTCAAAATCGGCCCAGCTGCGCGCCGCGCGGCCAATCCCGCCATAGACCACCAGCTCATCCGGGTTCTCGGCCACGCTGCGATCGAGGTTGTTTTGGATCATCCGAAACGGCGCTTCGGTCTGCCAGCTGCCGCAGGTCAGTTCGGGACCCGTAGGGGCCTGGATATCGCGCGCATTGCGGCGGTCGATGGTCATGCGATGTCTCCGATTGTCAGGCGGATCTGTTCGAAGACCTCCGCCAGCACGTCGCGCAAAGGCGCTGCTTTTTCAGGGGAATAGGTGAAAGGCGGTTGCTCGCTGGCGAGGTAGCGATCCTGCACGATCTCCATCTGGATCGCATGGACGCCGCTCGCAGGGTTGCCATAGTGGCGGGTGGTCCAACCACCCTTGAACCGCCCATCAAGCACCACGTTGAAGCCGTCCGCGGCTTCGCAAGCGATGACCGCTGCACGGCCGATCTCGGGATCGCAGCTAGTTCCGGAGTTGGTGCCGATGTTGAGATCAGGCAGCCGACCTTCGAACAGGAACGGCAGGGTCGAACGGATCGAATGGCAATCGTAGAGCACCGCCACGCCATGCATCTGGCGGACCCGCTCGATCTGCGCGCGCAGCGCGGCGTGGTAGGGCCCGTGAAACGAAGCGAGCCGGCGGCCGATCTCCGCCTCGTCGGGCTCGACCAGCCAGATCGGTCGCCCCTCGAAGTCGACCAGCGGCACGAGTCCGGTAGTGTTCTGACCCGGATAGAGCGAGGCCCCGTCAGGCGCTCGATTGGCGTCGATGAGATAGCGATTGAAGTTCGCGCGAACGACCGTCGCACCAGGAACCAGCCCATCGTATAGCTCGGGAATGTGCCAGTCGGTATCGGCAAGACCGTGCGCCTCGGGCTTGAGCACCGCGAGCACCTCATCCGGCATCCAGGTTCCCGAATGCGGTTGTCCCAGGATGATCGGCGACGAGCCTTCGATGACGGTGACCGGTTTCATGCCACCACTTCGCCGATCGAGGCGAACTCGGCATGATCGGACAGCGGCCCGGACGCGACAAGCCGCGCCATCGCGGTGATGTCGCCATCAACCTGTCGATCTTCTTCTAGCCTGGGGCAGGTCTCGCGGATGCGGGCAACCACCGCCTGCAATTCGGCACTGGTCTTGAGCGGCGCGCGGAACTCGATCCCCTGCGCCGCCGACATGGCTTCGATACCGAGGATCGCGGCGAGGTTTTCGTTCATCTCATGCAATCGCCGCGCAGCATGGCAGGCCATCGAGACATGGTCTTCCTGATTGGCCGAGGTCGGCGTGCTATCGACCGTCCGCGGATTTGCGAGCGAGCGGTTCTCACTCATCACCGCCGCCGAAGTCACCTCGGCGATCATCAGGCCCGATTGCAGTCCAGGGTTGGTCGAGAGGAATGCCGGAAGGCCGAAGCTGAGCGAAGGATCGACGAGCAGCGCGACCCGCCGCTGGGCAATGCTGCCGACCTCGGACACCGCCAAGGCCACCGCATCCGCCACCAGGCCCACCGGCTCGGCATGGAAATTGCCACCCGAAACAACTTCACCGTCCGAAAGGACCAGCGGATTGTCGGTCACCGCATTGGCCTCGATCTTCAGCACTTCGCCCGCATGGCGCATCTGGTCGAGGCAGGCACCCACAACCTGCGGTGCACAGCGCAGGCAGTAGGGATCCTGGACGCGCAAATCATCCTCGCGGTGGCTTTCGCGGATTTCCGAACCGTCGAGCATGGCCTTGACGATACGCGCGGCGGTCACCTGCCCCCAATGGCCACGCAGCATGTGGATTTCCTCGCGGAACGGCGCGGCAGAACCCATCGCAGCATCGATCGAAAGCGCAGTCGTGACCAGCGAGTTGATCGCCAACCGCCAGCTATCGAACAGCGCGGCGAGCGCCAGCGCGGTCGAAACCTGCGTCCCGTTGAGCAGCGCGAGGCCTTCCTTGGCCTGCAGCTCGAGCGGCTCGATCCCTGCCGCCCGCAACGCCTGCGCGGTCGCCATACGCTGGCCGCGATAAAACACTTCGCCTTCGCCGATCAGGACCGCCGCGATATGTGCCAGCGGGGCGAGGTCGCCCGAGGCACCGACCGATCCCTTTTCGGGCACTACCGGAATGATGTCGTTTGCCACCAGTTGCTGCAGGCTTTCGATCACCACCGGCCGAACCGCCGAGGCGCCACGCCCCAGCGAAATGCACTTCAGCGCGATCACCAGCCGTACGACATCGGAGGAAAGTGGCGGCCCAAAGCCCGCGCTGTGCGAAAGCACGATATTGCGCTGGAGCGTGGCCAGGTCGCCATCGCCGATGCGCACGCTGGCGAGTTTGCCGAAGCCGGTGTTGACTCCGTAGATCGCGTTCCCACCCGCAACAGCTGCGTCGAGCCGGTCAACCGCCTGTTCGACCAAGCGCATGGCACCGTCAGACACCCGGAAGGAACAGCCGTCGCGGTACAGCCCTTCGAGTTGCGCCAGGCCGACAAGGCCGGGATTGAGTTCAACGCTCATGAAATTCTCCACCGACGATGCGCCCGCGCAGCAGGTCACCGCCGATCCAGTAACTAAGGAAATCGGGGTGTGCGGCGTCCCAGACCGCGAGTTCGGCGCGCTTGCCAGGAACGATGCTGCCATATTCCGCAGCGAGGCCCAGCGCGCGGGCAGCGTGGCGGGTCGCGCCGGCCAATGCTTCCTCGGGCGTAAGGCGGAACAGCGTGCAAGCCATGCTCATCGCCAACCGCAGCGAGGACATCGGTGAACTGCCGGGGTTGCTGTCAGTCGCTACCGCCATCACCACGCCATGCGTGCGCAACGCTCCGATGGGTGGCAACTGAGTTTCGCGCAGCGCGAAGAAGGCACCGGGCAGGAGCACCGCTACCACGCCCTTTTCGGCGAGGCGCGGCACGTCGCTCGCGGCAAGGTATTCGAGGTGATCGGCGGAAAGTCCGTCGAACTCGGCGGCGAGTACCGCGCCCTTGAGGTCGCTCAACTGTTCGGCATGGAGCTTGACCGGAACACCAAGGTCCCGCGCTGCCTCGAAAACGCGGCGAACCTGCGCAGGGGTGAAGCCGATATTCTCGCAGAAGGCGTCGACAGCATCGACCAGCCCCTCGGCATGCGCCGCTCGCAGGCCAGGGATCACGATCTCGTCGATATAGGCGTCGGGCGCATCGGCATATTCGGACGGCAGCGCATGCGCGGCGAGCCAGGTGGTGCGGATGCGGACCGGGCGATGCTGCTCGATCGCGCGGGCCACGCGCAGCATGCGCATCTCGTCTTCGATCGTGAGGCCATAGCCCGACTTGACCTCGATTACCGCAACCCCGTCCGCCAGCAAATCGTCGACCCGGCGCAGCGCGGACTGCAACAGTTCCTCTTCGCTCGCCGCGCGGGTAGCAGCGACGGTCGAGCGGATCCCGCCCCCGGCGCGCGCGATTTCCTCATAGCTCGCCCCGCCAAGGCGCAGCGCGAATTCGCGCGAGCGGTCTCCGCCGAAAACGAGGTGGGTGTGGCAATCGATCAGCGCGGGCGTGACCAGCGCGCCGGTGAGATCGGTTCGCGGCCAGTCGTGGAACTCCACAGGCAAATCGGCGATCGGACCCGCCCAAGCGATCAGCCCCTTCTCGACCGCGACCGCGCCAGCCTCGACCAGACCATAGGCGATCCCGCCATCGACCATGGTCGCCAGCAGGCAATTGGCGAAGACTCGGCGTGACATGGGCTTGCGCTTTCCCTCGACTCGTGATTATGTATGCACATAATATCGCAAGGTGCAACGGGAAATGGCAGGCACGATCTCGGCGCGGCAGGTCCTCACCCCCCAAGGCTGGCTGGCGAATGGCGTAATCGCCTTCGACGATGCGGGGACGATCACCGCGGTGGGGAACGAGGGGTTTGACCCGGTGCAGGCGGTGGGCACACTGCTGCCGGGCATGGCCAACCTCCACACGCACAGCTTCCAGCGCGCGATGGCGGGACTCGCAGAAAGTCGCGGACCGCAAGGGGCCGACGACTTCTGGACCTGGCGGCAGGTCATGTACCGCTTCCTCGAAGTCCTGACCCCCGAGCATGTCGAGGCGATCGCCGCGCTGGTGCAGCTTGAAATGGCCGAAGCCGGCTACACCTCCTCGGCCGAGTTCCACTATCTCCACCACCAGCCTGACGGCACGCCCTATGCCGACCCTGCCGAGCTGTCGCAGCCAATCTTCGCCGCCAGCGCGGAGAGCGGGATCGGACTGACCCACCTCCCCGTGCTCTACACCTATGGCGGACTCGACGGGCGGGAGCTGAAGTCCGGTCAGCGGCGCTTCGGCAACACCGTCGATGAGTACGAGGCGCTCTACGCCCGGATCGCGCAGCTGGCGGCGCAAATGCCGGCCGACTTCCGCCTCGGTGTTGCGCCGCATTCGCTACGTGCGGTGGATCGCGCCGGGATTGATGCCTGCATGGCGCTGTGCCCCGAAGGTCCGATCCACATCCACGCCGCCGAACAGGTCAAGGAAGTCGAAGAGGTCGAAGCGCATCTTGGCGCACGCCCGGTGCGCTGGCTGCTCGACAACTGCCCCGTCGATAACCGCTGGTGCCTGATCCATGCGACCCACATGGACGCAGGCGAGACAGCCGATCTTGCCGCTTCAGGCGCGGTTGCGGGCCTGTGCCCGACCACCGAGGCGAACCTTGGCGACGGGATTTTTCCGGCGCGCGACTACCTGGCCGCTGAGGGACGTTTCGGACTGGGATCGGATTCGAACATCCGTCTCTCGGTCGCCGAGGAGCTGCGCATGCTCGAGGTTTCGCAACGGCTCGCGCATCGCCAGCGTGCGGTACTGACCGACGATTCAACGCGTTCGAACGGGCGCTATCTCTATGAGCGCGCGGCGCGCGGCGGGGCACAGGCGATCGGGCGTAGGGCCGGAACGATCGCGGTAGGCCATCTCGCCGATCTCGTCGCACTGCGTGACGATGTCCCCATCCTCAACTGGCCGCAACCCGACCAGCGCATTGATGGTTGGGTCTTTGGTAGCGAGCAGCGCGCCGTCAGTGAGGTGTGGTCCGCTGGGAGGCATATCGTCAGAAACGGCGAACATTTTCGTGCGCAGGCGATCCGTGGCCGCTTCGCGCTGGCCATGGACCAGTTGATGCGGGCACTATGACCGCCACCACGCACCACGGCATTCGCGAGGCGATCCGCGCGCGCATCGTCGCCGGCGAATGGCAATTAGGCGAACTGATTCCGGGTGAAGTTGAATTCGCCGAGGAGTTCGGCTGCGCGCGAACCACAGTGAACCGCGCGCTGCAGGCGCTTGCCGAGGAAGGCATCGTAGAGCGCAAGCGCAAGGGCGGGACACGGGTACGTCCCCTCCCTTCACCGCAGGCGCAGTTCCGCATCCCCGTCATTCGCGAGCAGGTCGAAAGTCGCGGGCAGGAATACGGCCATCGCATCGTGCTACGCGAATTGCGCGATCCGCCCGACGAAATGCGCACGCGCCTCCAGATCGGAAGCGGGCAGAAGGCGGCATACATGGAGAGCCTTCATTTGGCCGGAAGCCACCCCTTCGCCTTCGAACGCCGTTGGGTGAGCCTCGACACCGTGCCCGGCTTTGCCGAGGCCGATCTCAGCGAGTTGAGCGCCAACGAATGGTTGATCCGCACGGTCCCCTTTTCACGCGGAGAGGTGGGCCTGACGGCGACTTCGGCCGATCCGCGGCTGGCCGCCATGCTGCAGGCCGAGCCTGGCGAGGCCTTGTTCACCATGGATCGGACAACCTGGTTCGAAGATCGTGCAGTGACCGCCACTACGCTCTACTACGCCCGCGGATACCGGCTCGAGTTCGGCATTTAGCTAGCGCCAGCCCTGTTACCCTGATTTTTGGGGCCTACATACTTAGCAAGTCAGTTTGCTTTTCGCGTGTTCCCTCCGGCAGTAACCATTCACTCTCTATCCGAGACTGAGGAGCCAAAGGCTGGTCGTCGATTACCACAAAATGCAGGATCACCCACTAAGCTCGGCGCCTGTTCCGTAAGACTCACGGCCCGCGCTCCTTGATCGCGATCAGCATGACCTCACAAAGGGCTTAAATTGCAGGTCGCGGAGACTTTGAAACCCAGTCCTCAGCGACTGGTGGGTTATAATAAGTCATCAAGTAAACTCGATCCACCAGAATCACTGCAATCGCGATAACAGTGCCTCCCGCAGCGAAGAACCAGTCTTCGGTGGCTCCAATTGCCTCCCAATGCGCGTTCAACGACGGGAAAAGCCGCTCAAATGCGTAGAATGTGGCATTTGATAGGCCATGAGCAAGCACCGGCAACAGGAGCGAACCTGTCCGTAGGTAAATCCACCCATAAAGTACTCCCCATGCCATACAAATGATTACCAATGGATACCATTCAGCGGATTGTTCGAACAAGAAAAAGGCGGGCATGTGCCAAACCGACCAGATGACTCCGATGATAAACATGGCGAAGAGCGGCTTCATTCTTGGCAACAAAAGACCCAGCAAAGCGAAACGCCAGCCGGTCTCTTCGCCATTCGTCAAAGGAATGTAGAATATTTCCTCCAAATAGAGCCAGACAATCTCTAACCAGTTTCTCGATGCAGCAAGATCTGGAGAAGTTGCCAACTCGTCGAGCGTGAATGTTGCAGCAAGGCTCACCAGAAATGGAAAAGCCACAAACCCGACAACTGCGAGATAGTAGGAAAACGACACGCGCCAACGCAGCAACTGAACAAGCCAGACTTGCAGTCCGCTTTTTCCGGCAACTGCAGCAACGATGGCAAGTCCAGCAATGGTTGGGCTGTATCGCATGATCATTAAGCTCAAGAAGCCCTCGCGCAGCCCCATAGCCTCCTCGAAATCGCCGGATAGCAGCGCCCATGGCAACCCGATGCCGTATGTGGCCAGAAACGTTAGCGCGACAAACCATGCAACTGGCCACTCGCGCATGAAAGTACGAATGCGGACCATTATCTTCTCTCCGTCAATCGAAAGTAAGCTGAAGCAATCCTACGGCGCAGCCCCTTGGCGACGCCAATTGTCATGACCAGTGCCGCGGCAGCCATTACTAGGTATGCAGGCCAAGGAAGCGCATTGGTTGCGCCGGGGACAATCCGCCCAAGAAAGCTGACCAAGAACTCATCTGGGCCAAGTCGAAAAATTCCGAACCTGCTGGGAGCAAGTACACCGCCTACACCCAGAACCAGGACAACTACACCTAAAGCAAGGGCGAGCATGTTGCCCGCGAGCATGACTGTTTCGTCAATCATTCGCCGTGCAGGCAACAACGGCGCAAGGATCCGCCCAAGCAAGCGAGCAACCCCATGGTGCCGCTCCAACATCGGCTCAACGAGTGGGCCGAGATAGTCACGTGGCTCACCGAGTTGCGAAAGCGCCTCACGAAGTCGGCCCATTTCGGTTGGCGCAGTGCAATGGGCCATGCGGTCAGCCACGTGCGCCTCGAGATCGGTGATTATCTCATGCCGGTCCAAACGTGGCAGTGCGCCCAATATCAACGCCACACGTAGGCGATAGTACCGCCAATGGCGCTGAGCGTCTGGCTCCTGAAATTCCATCAGACTTCTCCACCCGAATGGCTCACAGCGCTTGTAATCCCGGCCCAGAGTTTCTGCATTTCGCGTAACGCCTCCCGCCCAGAATCTGTCAGGCAGAAGTATTTCCGAGCAGGTCCCTTGGGGAGGGTTACCCAACGCTGCGTGACGAAGTCCTCACCCTTCAACCTGAGCAAGATTGTGTAGATCGTGCCATCGCTCACCTCGATCCCACAGCGTGCACCGAGCTTCTCTACCAGTTCGTATCCGTAGTGCTCCCGCTCGGCGAGAATCGACATGACCACAAGTTCGAGGATCCCCTTGCGCACCTGGGAACTCCAGTTTGACAGGAACCGGAATTGATCATTGGCCGTCATTGCACCTCTTTAGCGTAGATATATCCTTATGCAAGGTATATGAAGCTTCGATCCCCATCCAATTTCACAAGCACCGCGCACTAATGGACAGCTTGGCTTTGCCAGCCACCGTCCAACCGCGACCGTTCGAGCTTTTGATCGAGCGCGAATGTTCCCAAAAGGCACCAGAAACGTGGGGGCTTGGCACAGCGACACCTCGCATTGACACACGTCAAATTCTCTGGACAAACACTGGAGTTGCGCCAGCACTGAAAGGGTGATCCGAGCCGGACCTCATCCTTGTCGAGGATTTGGTTTCGGTATTAACCTAGAGAAACAGATCACCGCTGTGAGAAGTGACAGACACCCTTGTCTCTCATGATCGCCTATTGGGGCTGCACACGCAGAAGGGCTAAGCGCTAGTGCTGCGCCCGGTTTCATTGCGTTTCGTACTGATGAGCTAATCCGGTCGCTCCGGCCAAGTCATAAGCTACGAACATCGGGCTCAATGAGCTGGCAAGCCAAAAGTAGCTGCAACTGCAATGCGGGATCAGCGCCTAAGATTGAACCCTTCGCAATAAAGAGCAAATCTTGCCGCAAGTCGATACAAGACTTAAACAACCCCCGCTTCCAGTACTTCAAGTCAGCGAAAGCCCAGAGATCAGTGAGAGGATTCCTAGGAGCAGGAGGCCCGACGCAAATCCCCAAAATGCAACGCCAGAGTCTTCATAAGCGACCGCAGGGTTCGATGGGTCATACAAAATGCGAACGACATTCCCCGCCGGGCATTTAGGTAGCGGGTAACCAACATTCGAGTCGAAGACGAAGCCGCGTCCACCTGCGTCTTCGAACTCAATGATCTTGCTGTAATTATAGAAAGTGTTCGACCGACGCCTGTCGACGAGGAGATCGCGGCGTTGCCGCCACCCAATAATTCGCCCATTAGTAACGCACATTCTTCGCTTCAATTTCAGTCGTTGCAGGAGCTGAGCCGCTGCGACTGCTAGCATTGTGAGTCCGACGCCGATCAGATAGTACGCAAGCATCGTCGCCCCCTCCTCAGTCATTTCGCCTACGTTGGCTCCTGCCATTCACCAAATAACATTGGAAATCAGTTAATCGGCCGACCGTAAGAAATGGCCAAGGGTAAGGTATGGCAAGTAAGTTGGTGGCCAGCATATTCGAGTGAGAATAGCGAACGTGATCGAAATCAGTAGGTTGGTGAATAGGCAGCGACTCCAGATCCTTGCTGGAATACTAATTGGCTTTGGAATTTGGGTGTCTTCGCCAGTCATCGTTGGCCAGATCGAACCTTGGGATGCAGAGTGGCCCTATTACGTTGCAGTCATGGTTGTGGCTGGCGCTCTACTGGAATTGGTACAGACGCGCCGCAAGGCATTTGTCTTCATCTCGCTTTGGGCAGGTCAGTGCATAGCCCTGTTGCTCCCGCCTCATCAGATTGCGTGGTATTTCGTCGGCGCTACAACGGCCAGCCTTGGCAGCATGCTGGGTCTTGTTGGTGCGATACTCGTATCAGCAACCAGTTTTGCGTGGCACAGACTCGCTCCGTAACGCGATAGCAGCACCAGCCTATTCGAACGGGTTCAAGAAGAGTTGTTGACCTGATGGTCGAACCCGCACCCCGATGTGCACTCGCAAGTCTGCAAGTACCTATGCAGCAAGCCGATTTTGTATACAGAAAATGAGGTCCCCCTGTACTATGCAGCGTCGATGGGGAACGTAAACTTGGTGCCTTCTGACGCCGAAGCAACTGGAGAAATGGGCGCAAAGTCCCGCTTGTGAGTGATCAGCGACGCATGATTCCTTCGCCGTCAATAGCTTGTTGGCTGAGCAATAGGCGTCGCCCACTTGTGATTCGTCGATTATGCATACTGGCACACCATCGGCAGGCTTGTTACTGCAGGAACAGATCGAATTCCTGAATTGAGCGCAAATCTAATGTCCAAGCCGAAGCAGACCGGCAACTTGACGATGGCGGACGTCGCCCGCCTCGCAGGGGTATCTCCGATAACCGTCTCACGAGCACTCTCGGGAAGTTCGGCAGTTCGCAAAGACACGCGCGATAAGATCGTGGAGATCGCCGAAAAGGCGGGATATCGCTTCAACCAGGCTGCCAGCAATCTCCGCCGCCAACGCAGCAGTACCATTGCCGTTGTGGTCGAGATGACCCCGACGTCCGTCCGCCCGATGAGCGAGCCCTATCCACTGGCTCTGTTGGGGGGGATAATTCAGGAGCTTTCAAGCGCCAATTTCACGCTGAGCCTGTCCACGATGGCAACCTTCACATCCGGCCCAGCGGCGGTCGACGGCATCATCCTCCTCGGCCAGGGCATGCACAATGATGCAGTTGCGGACCTGGAACGGCTAGGCCTGCCATTAGTGGTCTGGGGTGCCCCACGCCCGGGGAGCAAGCATGTCGTGGTGGGTAGCCGCAACCGTGATGGCGGCGCGCTGGCCGCCGATCGATTGACCCAGCTTGGTCGCAGGCGCCTCGTGTTCCTAGGCGACACGGAACATGCCGAGGTCGCCGATCGACTCGAAGGCTTCAGCACCAGGCTGCAGGAAAACGGGGCGCACCTGCTGGGCATGAAGGCCTGTGAATTCAGCTTCGTTGCGGGACACGATGCCATGCAAGAATTGCTGGAGTTGCATGACAGCCAGATCGACGGCGTCCTTGCAGCAAACGACGCGATAGCCATGGGTGCCATTCGCGCGATCGCAGAAGCTGGATTGAAGATACCGCGCGACGTATCGGTCATTGGTTTCGACGATTCCCAGAGCGCGTCCTTCTTTGTCCCACCACTGACGACCATACGCCAGCATTGGACCGAAGGCGGCCGATTGCTCGCACGAAAGGCCCTAGCCGCGATCCAGGGCGAACATGCCGAGTCGGAGGAAATGCCTGTCGAGCTCGTCATTCGCGAGAGCTGATACAGCCAAAAACCCAACAGCAATCGTAGCCTGAGTCCCACAGAACGTCCGAAACTTCGGCAAATTATGACATCGATACCAGAAAATGATATCGATACCTTGACATCGATATCATTCAGCTCGCATGGACCGCCATCGATGGGCTGGAGCGGTCACGACCGACCGGAACCGGCCATGATGAACATGGGAGAGCAAAGAGCCAGTGGGCGATGCGCGCATACATTCGATGGCGGAAGATGGCTGGCAGCTGGCACAGGTCGCCTATGACTCCCAGCAGGAATCTGCCCTTGCGACGCTGTTTGCCCTGGCCAATGGCACCCTTGGCGTGCGCGGTGGCCTGGATGAGGTACCTGGCGAAAACGCCGCCGTCCTTGCCGATGGCTACATCAGCAACCCCATTTCCTACCACGAGCGCTTCACTGGCTTCGCAAGCAAGTCGGACATGCGCTTCGTCGCGCCCAGCCCGGTCCAGATTGAGCTATTGATCGATGGCGCTTCGCTCACCCTGACGCAGGAAACAATGCTCGCGTTCTCGAGGCATCTCGACTTGCGCACCGGAGTCCTGCGGCGATCGACAACTTGGCGCATCGATGCCCGGCGCGAACTTCACATCGTCGCGTCACGGATCATCAATCCGGAAGCCGGGATGCACTGCGCCAGCAAGATTGAGGTTTCTATTTCAGGCGGGGCTGGCAGGCTGGAGATCCGCTTTCCTCTCGACAGCGCGCCGACCCTATCGAGCGACCCGGACGATCCACGGCTCAACAAGGCCGCCCCCCTGCAGCGCGAACATGTGAGCGACGATGGGCTACGGGCCAGCTTCCTTGCTGGCCGGGGTGAAACCGGACTTCCCTTGGCGATGTCGCAGGCACTCACCGTTCGAAGCGGAGCCTGCGATGTTCTCGCTCATGATGGGTGTGCATTAATCCGGATCGATCTGGCCGAAGGTGGCACGGCAGAGGTCGAGCGCCACGTTACCTATGCACTCGGCCCGGACGCCGCGGATAACGCGCAAGCCTTGCTCGAAACCAACCGCACCGTTGGATGGAATGCCCTATCCGCCCAGCTTGAGCGCAAGCTGACAGAGTTCTGGAGCAGTTGCGACTTGGGGATCGACGGTGAAGAAGCCCTCGCCCATGCAATCCGGTTTTCGCTGTTTCACGTCTACCAAGGTGGCAGCCGCAGCGATCGCCAGTCGATTGCCGCCAAAGGCCTGACCGGCGAAGGCTACGAAGGTCATTACTTCTGGGACACGGAAGTTTTCGTGCTCCCGGTGCTGGCACTTACCCAGCCCCATTTGGCAGCACACATCCTGCGCTATCGCATGGGAGCGCTGGAAAACGCGCGCCGCAATGCCCGCCAGATCGGCCACAGCAAAGGCGCCCTCTATCCGTGGCGGACCATCGGTGGCGACGAGTGTTCCGCTCACTACCCCACCGGTACGGCGCAGTATCATATCAATGCCGACATCGCCTACGCATTGAAGGTCTATCGTGATGCAACCGGCGATGAAGCATTGGTGCGCGAAGCGGCCGCGATGCTGTTCGAAACCGCGCGTGTCTGGATGGAGATCGGCCACTTCAATCCGCGCCGCGGCGGTGCGTTCACTATCCACGGGGTGACCGGTCCCGACGAATATACCTGTCTGGTCGACAACGACTATTACACCAACGCGATGGCTCGCCGGCATCTGGCCTTCGCAGCCAGCCTGGCACAGGAACTCGCCGAGGAAAGCCCCGCACACTACGCCGCATTGACCGAAGAAATCGGACTTGCGCGGGACGAGATAGTCCAGTGGCGCATGGCGGCGGACAAGATGTGGCTGCCGGTCGATGCCGAACTGGGCATCCACCCTCAGGACGACAGCTTCCTCGACAAGCCGGAACTGCCTTTTGCCACACTACCGCAAGAGAAGTTCCCGCTCCTGTTGCATCATCATCCACTTCTGTTGTTCCGCCACAAGCTGTGCAAGCAGGGCGACGTCGTCCAGGCGCTGAGCCTGATCGGCGAAGAGGTCCCGCTGGCCACAAAGCGGCGCGACCTGGCCTATTACGGCCCGCTAACCACGCACGATTCCACGCTTTCAGCAACGGCATTCGGCATTCTGGCCGCGGAAACCGGCGACGAAGAGCAGGCGCTGCATTTCCATCGCGAGACCGCCTTCGTCGATCTCGAGAACCGGCACAACAACACCCATCACGGTGCCCATATGGCGGCGATGGCCGGGAGCTGGCTGACCCTGGTTATGGGCTGGGGCGGTTTGAAACTCGCTTCGGGTGAACTGCATTTCCACCCGCGCTGCCCCAAGGCGTGGAGGTCCTATTCCTTTCGTCTGCGTTGGCGCGGCTCGCTGATCGAGGTCGCTGTCGGTGCTGAAGGTGCAAAATATCGCCTTTGCGATGGACCCGCAGCGACCCTGCTAGATCATGGCCGCAGGATCGAGCTGAGCTCTGAATTCAGGGAGGTTCCGTCCCCAAACGTCCAAGCAGTCATTTTCGATCTCGACGGTGTGTTGACTGACACGGCAGAGGCCCACTTCCAGGCTTGGAAGT
This sequence comes from Erythrobacter sp., assembly GCF_038133525.1. Lineage (GTDB taxonomy): Bacteria > Pseudomonadota > Alphaproteobacteria > Sphingomonadales > Sphingomonadaceae > Qipengyuania. Next base: position 39,334 of record NZ_JAYPTL010000007.1, read on the forward strand.
GCCTCTGCGACGAGCTGGGCCTACCCTTCGATCGCAAACTCAACCAGCGGCTCAAGGGTGTCGATCGCGCGGGATCGCTGGACATCATCCTCGCGTCTGCCGGCGTCGATGCAAGCGCCGATGAGCGGGCTGCCATGATGGCCCGCAAGAATGAGTTCTATCGCGATGCGATTGCCCATTATTCGCCCGATGACCTGTTCCCCGGCGCACGCGAATGCCTGCTGCAATGCCTTGCAGCCGGCCTCAAGGTCGGACTCGCTTCGGCGAGTAGAAATGCCCGCGATGTGGTGCGTGCGCTGGGTATCGAAACGCTGTTCGATGCCATCACCAATGCCGCCGAAGTAATCAATGGCAAGCCTGATCCGGAAATCTTCCTGACCACAGCGCGCAGCCTGGGTTGCGATCCGGCTCGGTGCATCGGGGTAGAGGACGCCGCTGCTGGAATTGCCGCCATCAAGGGCGCTGGCATGCACGCCATCGGGATTGGCCCGCAGGACGAACTCTCAAGCGCAGACTGCGTGATCCCGGACATCGCCTCACTGAAACTCGATCTGATCGTCGCCCCCGCGACGGCCGAAACCCCTTCCCCCAGCCAGTAAATTTGAGTGGAGAGTAACTATGAAGCTTAGAAACAAATGGTTCGCTTCTGTTGCCACGTTGGCAGCATTAGCCCCCGCTACCGCCTATGCTCAGGACGCAAGCGAGTCCGGCGACGACGGTGAGTCAACAAATGTCATCATCGTCACCGCGCGTCCGGGCGGCTCCGAACAGAGCAAGCAGGACGCCGCCTTCGCGATCAGCACCATCGATAGCAGTGCCATCGACCAGATCGCACCGAGCAGCACCGCTGACCTGTTGTCGGTCGTGCCGGGCGTCTGGGCGGAAAGCTCGGGCGGCCAGAACGGCGCCAACATCTTCGTCCGCGGCTTCCCGGGCGGCGGCGACGCGGAATTCGTGACCTTCCAGTATGAAGGCTCACCCTCCTTCCCACCCCCGACGCTTTCATTCCTCGAGAACTCGCAGCTGTTCCGCCTCGACGAGACAATCGAGCGGGTTGAAGCAGTGCGCGGTGGCCCGGCACAGGTCTTCTCGAACGGGCAGGTCGGCCTTACCGCCAACCTCATTACTCGCAAGGGCGGCAGCGAGTTTGAAGGTTTGGTGAAGACCAGCATCACCGACTATGGCGACAAGCGCTTCGATGCAGTGATCAGCGGTCCGCTTGGACCGAACACCGGCTTTTCGGTTGGCGGCTTCTACCATTCGGGTGACGGTGTGCGCGATGCCGGCTTCACCGCCGAGGAAGGCGGCCAGATCAGCGCCAACATCACGCATGATTTCGGCAAGGGTAACATCACCGTTTGGGGCCGTTACCTGAATGATCGTGGTGCATGGTTGCTGCCCATCCCCGTCATCCAGAACCAGGATGGCAGCCTCGAGGCGTTCCCCGGTTTCGATCGCGGCGAAGGTACCTTCAACAGCCCTGAAACCCGCCTGACGATCCCGAATGACGGCGTGGCGATCGACCAGTCACAAGGCCGTGGCGCCAATCTGGTGAACTTTGG
>NZ_JAYPTL010000007.1:40905-72900 GCF_038133525.1 Erythrobacter sp.
ATTATGAGCTGTCGGATACGATCTCGCTGTTCAGCAAGACCAGCTACCTCAACGGTTCGGCCGACACGCGCGGCCTTGTACCGGCAGGCGCACCGACGACGGTGGCCAACATTGCTGCAGGCTTCGGAGCTGGCGTTGGCAGCGTGACCTACCTCAATGGCGGCGAGGCATTCGACCCGTCCAATGCGGTGATCGAGGTTGGCGCATGGCGCGTCGACAAGGACCTCGAATCCTTCGTCACCGAGAACGGCCTGACCTTCGACTTCGGGTCGAACACCCTCACGGCCGGTGTGTATTACGCGTCGTTCTCATCGCGCGATCGCTGGAATCTCGGCAACTTCCTGCTTCTCGAAGCAGTCAGCAACCCGCGTATCCTAAGCCTGACGCTCGACGATGGCCGCGCGGTCACCCGCAACGGTTTCACCCGCGGCTCCTTCTTCAACGTCAATGCAGATTATGACGGCGAAGACGTAGCGGCCTACATCTCGGACGAATGGCAGGTTACCGACAAGCTTCGCGTCGACGCCGGTATCCGCTGGCATCGCCACGAAGTGAACGGAATCCTTGAGAATAACGACTTCGGCGTCGACACCGACGGCGATCCCGATACGCTGTACAACAATGGCGATGCTGTCCTGAACGGTACCTTCTCGACCATCAGCTATACCAAGGAAAAGGCTGCGTGGACGATCGGCGCCAACTACGCCTTCACCGACGATGTCGGTGCCTTCCTCCGGTACAGCCGCGGCAACAGCTTCCCGCAGTTCGACCAGCTGCGTGATGGTCTGCGCCTGGTCCAGGAAATCGACACCTATGAAGGCGGCCTGAAGGTCACCAAGGACACCTTCAGCGTGTTCGCTACCGTGTTCTACAATGAATTCAGTGGCATCCAGAACACCCAGATCGTCAATGGCGCCCCGATCCCCAACGTGGGTTCGGCAGATGCCTTCGGTGTCGAGATCGAAGGTGAACTGCGCCCGATCGACGGCCTGAGCCTCGGTGGCAACGTCACCTACCTCGATGCGAAGTACACTGACTTCTTCGCGCTCGACGGAACGGTCGACATCTCGGGCAACCGGCTGCAGCGCCAGCCTGAATGGCAGGCGCGCGGACGGGCGGCATACACGGCCAACTTCGGCAGTGTGGACGCAACCTTGTTCGGATCGATCCAGTGGGTCGATGATCGGTTCTCGGACAATCTGAACACACAGGTGCTCCCCTCGTATACCAAGGTCGATGCCGGCATCGCGTTCGACGTAAACCGCCAGCTGACCCTGACTGCCACGGCCGATAACCTGCTTAACTCGCATGGTCTGACCGAAGGCAATCCGCGGGCCATCGGTTCGCAGGGTGTCGGGCCCATCCTGGCACGCCCGATCCTGGGTCGGTCGTTCACCTTCAGCGCGCAGTTCAAGTTCTGAGCTGCATGCTAATCAAGAACCAAGGGACATAAGTCCCTGGATCTATCCCCGCCGGGCGGCTTCAATGCTACCCGGCGGGGCTACTAGTATAAGTTACGTGAGAGGATCGCAGATGCCAGCCAGCCGCCTTCGTGTGATCGGCGCCATAATCCTTGCCTACATGCTGTTCGCCATCCTGCTGAACAGCGTGGGCACCGTGATCCTCCAATCCATTGCATCGCTCGGTCAGACGAAGTCGAGCGCGGCGATCCTTGAGGCATTCAAGGACCTGCCCATTGCCATCACCTCATTCCTGGTTGCGTCATTCCTGCCGCGTTTCGGCCTGCGCAACAGTATGGCGCTTGCCTGTGGGCTGGTCAGCCTGGCCTGCATCGCCATGCCGCTGCTGCCTTCCTTCGCCATGACCAAGCTGCTGTTCGCTGTGACCGGCGCAAGCTTCGCGCTGATCAAGGTTTCGGCCTATTCGATGGTCGGGCTGATCGCCCGCGACAAGGCCGACCACGCAAGCCTGATCAGCACGATCGAAGGGTTGTTCATGATCGGCGTCCTGTCCGGCTACTGGCTGTTCAGCGCCTTCATCGACAGTGACAACCCCGCAGGCCTCGGTTGGCTCAACGTTTACTGGTTACTCGCCGGAATTTCGGCCGCGGTCGCACTTGTCGTGAAGACGACGAGCCTAGACGAGAGCGCGGCGCGGCGCGACGTCACGCCCAGCAGCGACTTCGCCGCCATGTTCGCGCTTGTTGCACGACCATTGGTGCTGGTGTTTCTCGTCTCCGCATTCCTCTATGTCCTGATCGAACAGGCCATCGGTACGTGGCTGCCGACCTTCAACAATGAAGTCCTCCACATGCCGCAGGCCATGAGCGTCATGGCGGCGAGCCTGTTCGCCGGTGCCACCGCAGCCGGCAGGCTGGGTGCCGGGTTCGTACTTCGTCGAGTGGCCTGGTTCCGTCTCATCACCGTCTGCATTGGTGCGATGGCCCTACTCGTCATCCTGACGCTGCCGCTGACCCGCGGCCTCGCCCCCAACCCCGAGATGAGCTGGGCAAGCGCGCCACTCGCCGCCTTCATCCTCCCGATGGTCGGCCTGTTCCTCGCGCCGATCTATCCCATCATCAATTCGCGCGTCCTGTCGGCACTGCCCAATTCCGAACATGCGGGAATGACCGGCCTGATTGTGGTCTTCTCGGCATTGGGCGGGACGACCGGCTCGTTCATCACTGGGCAAACGTTTGCTGCACTCGGGGGCCAAATCGCCTTCTATCTGTCGCTGATACCGATGGTTCTCCTGCTCGGGGCGATCACCATGTTCAGGCGGTTGAGCACACAATGAAGCGCTTCATTACACTGTGTTTGCTGGCCATTGCAGCGCCAGCAGCGGCTGAACCGGACTTACGCTTCGCCATCACCGAAGAGCGGATCCAGAACGAATTCTTCCGCGAGGGCCCCATCGCTGCCCACGCTGTCCTGCGCTCGGGGCATGAAGCGCGGCTAGTAGTCGCATTCCCGGCAGGCAATAGCGGCGTCGGACTTTGGTTCAGGGAAACGGCGCACTGGCAAGTCACGACCCCACTCCAGGCAAGCCAACAGCAGCTCGGCCATGACCGGGTGAGGCGCGGAGTGGTAGTGGAGGTTGCCGCTGATGCAGAGATCCTCACCGTCCAGCGCGCCCTGATCGGAAGCGTCCGCGTGCTGCGGAACTATGGCTATGGAAACCCCATTCCCACCGAAGTTGAGGCTACACCCACGGCAACTGGAAACAAGGTAATCTGGCAGCGCACGCGGCTCGATGGCAGTTCCGGTTATTTCATGGAAGTCGAGGTCCTGAACGGCGCTGCCTCCTTGCAGGACGGCGCGCTTGTACTGTCATCGACATCAGGCGGTTTGCGCCTCAGGGTTACGGCCCTGACCGGCGATGAACCGCTTGCACCGCTCATGATCGAAGACATCTTCAAACACCCGGCCTCAAACAGCCAGCTACAAAATTCCTTCGCCTTCCTGGCCTATCGCGAGAAGCTGCTGGCGGGATCCTGGCGGTTCAACACCTATTTCGGGCGCGACACGCTGATGACGCTAGCGCTCATGATGAATGAGCTGAAACCCGCGCCGATCGAGGCCGGTCTAAGCGCCGTCATCGAGCGCCTGAACGCAGATGGCGAAGTCGCCCATGAGGAGGGCATTGGCGAATTCGCGCTTATCGGCAAACCGCACCATGACGTCCGGCAACCAGACCTCGACTACAACATGGTCGACGACGATTTCATGTTGGCTCCCGTCCTGGCGGCTTACCTGCTCGATACCCCAGAAGGGCGTTCGCGATCGGCGGAGTTTCTGGAGCGCAGGAACAGCGCCGGAACCTCCTATGGCGAACTTGTCCTCCACAATCTCGCCTATGTCGCCCGCAGGGCTGCGCCTTTCGCGGCCGAACCGACGATCAGGAACATGATCCCCATCAGGCAGGGGCTCGAAGTCGGCGACTGGCGCGATAGCGTAACTGGCCTGGGTCGGGATGGACGCTACAGCTTCAGTATCAATGCCGCGCTCGTTCCGGCGGCGCTCGCTGCGGCACACCGGCTGGTCGAGAGCGGACTACTAGATCAGTTCCAGGCAGACCCCAATGGGCTGGGCGATCTCAAAGCTATGGCGGGCACATGGCAGGACAAGGCACCACCCTTGTTTACAGTGACAGTCCCAGCGCAGGACGCGCAGGCGCAGTTAGATGCCTATGCCCAAGATCTGGGACTCCGCGCGCCCGAGACTGAAGTGCGCGAACCCGCCCGCTTCCTGGCCTTGGCCCTCGACGGCGAGGGGCATCCCTTGCGCGTCATTCATTCCGATGTGGGCTACCTGCTGCTCTTCCTTCGGCCTGACGATGCAACCCTGAGAACCGCGATCGAGCCGACCATCATGCCCTTCCCGTTGGGCCTGATGAGTGAGGCCGGGCTGCTGACATCGAATCCTGTGTTTGCCAGCACCGACCGATGGGCGATGTTCGACAAGACCCGCTATCACGGGACCGTGGTCTGGTCATGGCAACAGGGCTTGCTTCGGTCAGGCATCCAGTGCCAGTTGCAGCGGGAAGACCTTTCTCGCTCCACAAGGCATCTGCTCGAGCTGGCCCACAGCAGAATTTCGCGAGCAATCGAGCAAACGGCAGCGCTGCAAGGCGCAGAACTCTGGTCATGGCGCGTTGAGGATGGCGAACCAATTGCGCAGCCTTATGGTCAGGCGACCGGAGACGAAACGGAATCCAACGCCGCCCAGCTTTGGAGCGCTATCGCTCTTTCGCCGCAAGGTCTTTGCGGGTCCTAGTAGGGAATGGCGCCGAAGCCTCGCCTCCGAAGGCAGCGGTCATTTCTGCAATACCACTGGCCAGTGGAACGTAGAGTGAAATCGCATTGGTTTCGTGCGGGATGGAATCGGTCGAAACGATCCTGGTGGCGCCACTTGCCAACAGATCCCGCTGCGCATGATCCGCGAAGACGGCGTGGGTGATCACGCAAACGGGGGCCGGCCAGCCCGCAGCAAGCAATTGCCTGATAACGTCCATCATCGTGCGACCGGTCGAAACAATGTCATCGACGACTACGGGCGTACCGGACGGGCGATTGTGCTCGTCGGGGCGGGTAACTGCGACCTGCCGATCGCCAGCCCGGCGCTTCTCCCAGACCTCGAACGGTAGCGACCCAAGCGAGGCGATCCGTTCAACCCACTGCCGGCTTTCACTATCCGGGCCAATCAATACGGGATCGGGGACATTCTGCCTGATCCACTCGGCAATCAGCGGCGCGGTTTCAATCCGCAAGGTGGGAATGGCGAAGAGTTGGTCTAGCGAGGCATTTCGATGCAGATGGGGATCGGCAGTGACCAGCCAATCGAAACCTTGTTCAAGGAAGCGGGCAAAGATCGGGGCGCTGATGGCTTGCCCGGCCGCGAAGCGGGTGTCTTGCCGCATATAGCCCAAATAGGGCGCCACCAGACCAACGCTGCGCGCACCCAGCTCCCTTGCCGTCGACGCGGCAAAGAGCAGCGGCAGTGCAAGCCGGTCCGGATCGCGTAGGGTAGCCAGGACTGCAATGTCATGGCCAGCGAGGCCCTCCGGGAGCGTGACCAGGCTTTCGCCATCGGGAAAGTGATGAAGGTCGATTGCACGCCAATCGCAACCGGCTTCGCGCGCCACGCATTCCGCCAGGCGTTCCATCCCCGGAAAGGCCAGGATCAGGGTCATGCCCCCTCGCCTATCTCGTAGGTCGATGGTTGCGTGCGGGCAAACTCGCTCGCCCACTCGAGCTCCCCGATGGTTTCGGCGTGGATCTCGAACAGCGGCTCGCCCTTCTCCACCCATTCGCCCAGCCGTTTGTGGACACGCACGCCGGCGGTCTTGCGACCGGGAGCCCCTGCCAGCTTGGCGATCCGGCCAATCCGGCGGTTGTCGATCGCCTTGACCCAGCCCGAACGCCCGGCCTGCTCCTCGGCACGAAAGCGCGCGATGCCCGGTTCGTGAAAGCCGCCCTGCGCCTCGCAGATGGCCAGGAACTTGGCCAAGGCCCGCCCATCATCAAGCAGGTCTTCGGCCAGCTTCCTGCCATCGTCGCTCCCAGGGCGGGCAAGATCGATGAGCTTCCCGGCCAGGGCGAGCGAATGCTCCCGCAGGTCGGCCGGTGCGTCTGCCTCACGCCTCAGGACGGACAGGACGTCTTTGGCCTCCAGTGCAGGCCCTATTCCCCTACCCACCGGGGCGGCGCCATCGCTGCGGTGGATGCAAAGATTCATGCCCAGCCCCCGCGCCACCGCGCTCATCCGGTTGGAAAGGGAGTGTGCGGCCTTGGGCGATCGGACCTTGGCCGTCGGACCGATAGGCATATCGATCAGGACATGGTTCGATCCTGCCGCTGCCTTCTTGGATAGCACGCTCGCCACGAGCTGGCCGTCGCTATCGAAATCGAGTGGCCGCTCGATCCTGATAAGCAGGTCATCGGCGGGGCTGAGGTCCAGGCCTCCGCCCCACACCAGGCACCCGCCCTCTTGCTCGACCACGCGGCGCAACTCAGCGATACCGAGAGCAACCGGGGTCATCACCTCCATGGTATCGGCGGTACCGGCGGGAGAGGTGATCGCCCGGCTCGATGTCTTGGGAATCCAGAAACCCGCCGCCGCCGCAATCGCCACGATGATCGGGGTTGTGCGATTGCCCGGAATGCCACCCACACAATGCTTGTCGAGCACCAGCCGGTCGCCCCAGTCGAGGGTCTGGCCGGATTCCTGCATTGCGCGGGTCAGGGCCAACGTCTCTTTCACATCCAGTCGCTGGCCCGCACAGGCAGTTATGAAGGCGGCGATATCGAGATCGGAAAGGCGATAGGAAATCACGTCATCGACGATCTTCCTGAATTCGACCTTGTCGAGCCTCTGGCCATAAACCTTGCCACGGATGATCGAGGCGCTGTGTGCGGGCTCGGGATGGCGGAACGATCCCCTTTCGCCCGGCGAAACACCCAGCCGCGCCCACGCCGCCTCGCTCAGCGCAGCGGTATCGGGCGGCAGCCAGTCCGCGCTCGTGACCACGTTCAGAAGGGCGATGATGGTTCGCCCTCCGACCGAAATTTCGATCCGGGTCTGCGAACTGAACCCCTCCGCCCGGCACAGGTGGCAGTCTTCCCGCATGTAGACGACAGGCTGGCGATAGGTATCGATGCCGGCGCGAACCAGTGGGATCGAGTGAATGTCTGTGCTCATTCGGGCGCCACGATATCGATACGCTCGAGGTGCTCAGGCACGCGAACCTTCCAGCCGAGTTCATGATCGATCCGGAAGCGCAGCGCGTCTGCGGCTTCCGGCTCACCGTGCGTTACATAGGTCATGCCGGGTGCTGGGGCGTCGCGCATCCAGGCGAGCAATTCGTCGGTATCGGCATGGCCCGATAGTGCCTCGAGCTGGACTACTTCGGCACCAATGGAGACATCCTGGCCGAAGATTCGAAGCGCGCGATCCCCGCGCACGAGCGCCGCTCCGCGGGTGCCGCCCGCCTGAAAGCCCGAAAGCACGATTGCATTGCGCGGGTCGCCACCGAAACTCACGACATGGTGGAGTATCCGGCCACCAGACAGCATCCCACTGGCCGAGATGATGATCTTGGGTTCGGTATTGCGATTGAGGGCCTTCGACTCCTCGACCGTCCGAACCCTTTGGGCGAGCTCGAACATCGCCTCGCATTCCTCGCGGCTGACTTCATGTTCCTCATGATGGCGATGATAGATCCGGGTCGCATTCACCCCCATCGGCGTGTTGAGGTACACCGGTATCGGCGGAATCGCACCCCGTGCGCGCAACCGCGCGATATGCAGCATGACCGCCTGGACCCTTCCGACGGCGAAGGCGGGAACCAGGATCGTGCCCCCGCGCTTTGCGACGCGATTGATCACCTCCCCTATCTCGGCTTCTGCATCGACCTGCGGATGGCGCCGGTTTCCGTAAGTGGATTCGACAACGAGGATGTCGGCCCCCGGGAATGGTTGAGGGTCGCGCATGATGGCATCCGTAGGGCGCCCGATGTCGCCGCTGAAATAGATCGACCGACCGCCAAGCGACAGGTGGATGGAGGCGGCGCCCAACAGATGCCCCACCGGAATGAAGCGGGCTACAGTGTCCTGACCAAGGTCAACATCCTGCTCAAAGGCCACCGGAACGAACCGCTCGAGCGCGGCCCTTGCGTCGTCCAGCGTATAGAGCGGCTTGGGATCGCGATGCCTCGAGAAGGCCTTGCGCCGCGCATATCCAGCTTCCTCCTCCTGCAAATGCGCGCTGTCGAGCAGGAGCAACTCGCACAGTTCAACAGTGGAGCCGGTCGCATAGATGGGCCCGCTGAAGCCGTTTCGCACCATCGCGGGCAGATACCCCGAATGATCGAGATGGGCATGGGTGAGAAGCACCGCAGAGATGCTCTTCGGATCGACGGGGAATGGATTCCAATTGCGCAGCCTGAGCTGCTTGTACCCCTGGAACAGCCCGCAATCGACGAGCAATCGCCGACCTTTGTCTTGGACCAGATAGCGCGAGCCCGTCACGGTGCCCGTCGCGCCAAGAAAGCTCAGCGACGGCTCATCTGCATCAGGCATGCCCACGCCTCCAATCACAAGTGATGCCCCGGACCATTATCGGATTTGGCTATAACCCCCAAATAGGTAGCCGAATACAGCGATATACCTGACCAGCGATCGCCTGGTTCACGAACTACCCGGAAAATCGAATGATTGACGAGGGATGCGCCAGTCGCGAGCATTGGCCGCGATGGACCAGATTGAGATGCTTGCCGTGCTTCTCGCGATCGTTTTCGCGGTCAATCTCCTGCCCGCTTTCGGCCCACCAACCTGGACGATCATTGCGATCTACGGGCTCGCCAGCGATCTGCCGCTGGTCCTGATTGTCTTCGCTGGCGCGCTGGCCGCGGCTAGCGGCAGGCTGGTCCTCGCCTGTGCCTTTCGCCTCCTCGGCGATCACATACCCCAGAAGACACGTGACAATCTCCAGGCCGCACGGCTCCTTTTCGAGCGCAATCGCCGCAACGGGATCATAGGGATCGCCGTCTTCGCGCTATCCCCTTTCCCTTCGGCACAGTTGTTCGAGGCGATCGGGCTCGCCAAACTGCCATTGATCAGGTTCACCCTGGCCTTCTTCGCGGGCCGCCTCGTCTCCTATGCACTCTATGCAGCCACAGCGAAGCAGCTCCGGGAAACCACTCTGGGTAGCGAGTTCGCACGAATGTTCTCGGATCCCTGGGTCTTGGGCATCGAACTGGCAATGATCGCCGCTCTCGTCGGCCTGCTAAGGATCGATTGGAGACGCATTCTCGATCGACGATCCTGATCCGAATAATATGCGATAGATGGAACGCTAGGCAGCCTGCCCGCAATCAAGAGTCCCAAAATAGGCCGCCTTCGCAACAATGTGCGTTCGCACTTGCAAAAAGGGTTAATAAACATAAAACTGGCACCGACCGGGGAAGTTTACGGTGGGTTCCCCCTGCCGAAAGCCGACAGCCCGGCACGACAGGTCGCAAGGAATATCTCGAAGGATTGGTTACTGCATCAGGCCTGTTGTGCCAGCAAAGGGAAACATCGTGCGGGGGCATGACATTTTCGTTTCTTACAGCCGGGAGGACCGCAACGCGGCCAAGCGCTTTGCCGCGCTCCTCGAAAGCGAGGGCTTCTCGGTATGGTGGGACGCGGCAATCCATTCCGGCGAGTCCTTCGACGAAGTAATCGAGCAGAAACTGCGTGCCGCGAAAGCAGCCGTCGTGCTGTGGTCTCCGCGATCGGTTTCCTCGCGCTGGGTCCGTGCGGAAGCCACCCTGGCCGACAAGCGCCACATCTTCGTGCCGGTGATTATCGAAAAATGCGACCTGCCGATCATTTTCGAGCTCACGCACACGACCGACCTTTCCCAGTGGGACGGGGATCGCGGGGCTGACGATTGGCAAAGACTAATCGAAGATATTCGCCTTTTGGTCGCGCCCCATGAGGCTGAGCCATTGGCCCCCACGCCGCGAGCCAGAGGTTTCCTGCTTGCCGACGATGCCCTCACGCCACCTGCAGCCGCAAAGGCGGTGGAACCCGTTCGGGCAGTTTCCGGCGAAGCACCGTTTGCGCGGCATCCGGTCGCGCCCACACAACCCGACGCCGAAACCGAACAGACAGCTTTCTACTCGCGGTCCGATGCCCAGCTTCATGCCGGCGGTGAAGTTCACTGCCTTGAGGTCGGTCCCGTCGAGGATCCGCTGGTGCGCCATCCGATCGGCATACTCGGCGCCAAGCTGGGTCGATCCGCCCCATCGGACATCATCTTTGCCGACAAACGCATCTCGCGCCGGCATTGCGAGGTCGAGGTACGCGATGGCGAAATGGTGGTGACCGATCTCCAATCGACCAACGGGACATTCATCGATGGCCAGAGAATCGAAGCACCTACTGTACTGCCGCCCGATTCCGAACTGATGCTGGGGGATGTGGTGCTTACCCACCGCATCCGCGAGCTAGCCGATCTGAATTGACAGAGGCTCCTTGGATCAAGGCCATCCCCCCCGCCCGAGGCTTGCCCTCAATGTAGGCATCACTGGACATCGAGCGAAAGCGCTCGGCGAAGACCTGTTCGGTCCCGTTCGCGAAAATCTCGATGTCATCTTCTCGAACCTGAAGCTGGCCGCGCATGAACTGCATCGGCGCGAGCACGCGTTGTTCGACGAGCTTGACCCGATAATCCGTCTCCACACGCCGCTGGCGACAGGCTCAGACCAGCTCGCCGCGCAAAGCGCGCGGGCAAACGGGTATCAGCTGCGGGCACTGCTGCCGTTCAAGGTCTCCGAATACTCACAGGACTTCATCGGTGCCGAGCTCGACGAGTTCCGGGAATATCTCGAGGACGCCGACAACGTCATGACACTGCCGGGAGACCGTTCTGCCAGCGATGCCTATGTGCTCGTCGGCAAGGCGGTTATCGCCGCCTCCGACATTATCGTGGCCATCTGGGATGGAGAGCCAGGCAACGGCCCCGGCGGAACCGCCCATGTCGTCGAACTGGCATTGCGCGAGGGCGTCCCGGTCGTCCATCTGCATATCGACCGGACCAAGGTCGAGGCATCGAATGTCCGGCTGATAATCGGCGGCGATATCGCCGAGCCGGAACTTGGCCAGATCGATAACCTTGATGATTACACGGCGCTGCTGGCGAATACCCTAGCCCCGCATGAGCGGATCGAACGGCTTCACATTCTTGAGTACTATCAGGAAGTCGAAAACCGACGGAACCTCCGGATCGAATATCCTGTCATGCTGGCGATGCTGGGGGTGAGGTCACTGCCATCGCATCCCTGGCGTCAGGACGCGATCTCCGCCGATATCGAGCGGGACCGTTCGGTCATTCGCGACCAGTACCCGGCGTCGCTCAGAATGCCGCTGGAGCGCGGCTATGGCTGGGCCAATTTCCTTGCAATCCGATATGCCCAGCGCTTTCGTTCCGGCCACATCACCAATTATGCGCTCTCGGCCCTCGCGGTGATCGTCGCGCTGACCGGCCTGCTGACCCCTGCTATCAAGATCTATCTGGTGATGCTCGAACTCCTGCTGATCGGGGCGCTGTTCTACAACACTTCGGCAGGCAAGAAGGGCGACTGGCATCGCCGCTGGCTTCAATATCGGCATCTCGCCGAGTCCTTGCGCCCGCTGCTTTATCTCAAACGTGTGGGGCTTACCGGCCCTCCGTTCCGCAGCGATCTGATATCCGGTGCGCATCGCAAGGAAGCCGGGACCGACTGGACACGTTGGTACACCGCCGCGATCTGGCGCGAGATGGCAAGCCCGGGTGGCGAAATGTCACACGCGCAGGTCAAGGAACTGGCGCGGGCGGCGATCAAGGAACAGGTCGTCCCTCAGGCGGAATATCACGACGTCAACGCCAGGCGGATGCGCAAGCTGGACCATCGCCTGCACGAAGTCGGAAACTTCCTGATGGGGGCGGTGATCGCAACCTGTGTGCTCTTCATCATGGGCTATTACACCGTGCCGGATATCGTGCATTCGATGACGCCCGTGATCGTCTTCCTCACCGCTGGCCTCCCCGCCGCAGGCGCGGCCGTCTTCGGGATGCGTGGCCATGGAGAGCATCTTCTCCAGGCCAACCGTTCGGTGGAATCGGCCGCCGCGCTGCGCGAGAACGCGAGGCGGCTGGACGAGTTGGACGATATCGAGGACCTGGCAGCAGAACTGCAGGTGACGTCCTACATCATGCTGGCTGACCTCAACGAATGGACCACGACCTATAGTGAACGGTCGCTCGAGGTTCCTGCCTGACCCGAAAGTCCGACCAATGCGAAGCTCCAGTTGTGGGGTTTCAAACGCATATCGACCATGCCTTCACTTGGCACACCCGCGAAATGGGTTGCTATCGACATTGCAGCGAACGCGAAAAGCAGGATAAGCTGGCGTTACAATAAAATGGGTTCGTGGGGGGCTCTGACATGCGCTTTCATTCTGCCAGCCGGACAGACGTCGGCCTGAAGCGCAAGATCAACGAAGATGCACTGCTTGACTGCCCCGATCGATCGATCTGGGTCGTGGCCGACGGAATGGGCGGACACGAATCCGGCGAAGTAGCCAGTGCCATGGTGGTGGAAGCTATCGAGCAGTCGGTGACCGAGATCGAACTTGGGCCGGCACTGCAACAGGTCGAAACCGCGCTGCAGCAGGCCAATGGCGCGATGGTCGAAATGATGGTCGGCGATCGCTTGCGCAAGATGGGAAGCACGGCAGTTGGCCTGGTGGTCGCCGATGACGGCCGCTACTTCTGCTTTTGGGTCGGGGACAGTCGCGCCTATCACGTGCGCGGCGGCCGGATCACGCAGATTACGCGCGATCATTCACTCGTGCAGAAGCTGATCGACAACCGACTGCTATCTCCGGAGGATGCCGCCAACCATCCGGACGCCAATGTGATCACTCGTGCTGTCGGCGCCGACAAGCTGCTGGAGGTTGATCATGTTGTCGAGGTTGCCCAGCCAAACGACATTTTCGTTCTCGCCAGCGACGGCCTTACGCGCTGTGTCGAAGACGATGAAATCTGCAGAATTGTGACGTCTGGCAACCCTACCCAAGCCTGCAATGAGCTTGTCGACATGGTTTTGTCACGCGGCGCGCCGGACAATGTCAGCGTAATCGTGGTCCGGGTCGTCTAGTATCGGATAGGATCCTATCGCTCGAGGATCGCTCTCGCGGCACGCGAACCCTGCAACATCGAGCTGACATACTGGCTCGTCTGGCGACCTTGTGCCAGCAACTGCTCCGCCTCGGCCGGCGTCTTCGCTCCGCGCATCGAACGTTTGAGCGTGTCCAGGTACCGCTTGTAATCGCGCGCAGCCCCGGCGTTGCTTTCTAGCGTCTGAAATGCCTTCTTGGCATCATCGCTTGCATCCCGGCCAGGTTCCCTGGTTCGTGCCAGCTTGATTACCTCATTGGCCTGTCCATCGGTGGCATCCGACAGGCGATTGAGCTCCTGGCTGATTTGCTCAACCGTGCGCCCGGACGCGGCTTGCGTCACGCTGGCGCTGGGCGACGGGGTACTGCTTGCCGATGCTTCCGCCGTCGGGGAATCGCTCGGCTTCGGCTTGCGCGGGTTGTCCATCAGCGCTTGCGCGGCTGCGCCGTCGTAGGAAGCGACGGCAAGGATGGCTTTCTGGGCCAGCGGCAAGGCGTCCTCGGCAGACTTTGATCCGCGCAAATCCTCGATCGATTGCCGCGCCGTCCGCAGACTTTCGGCGACTGCCGCGGCCCGTTTCTGCAATGCCGGGCTTTCCTTGGCCGCCGAATTCTCCCTGCGGGGATCCGCCCAAGGCGCCGCACTCACAAGTTCACGTGTCTCAGCGGTCAGGACTTGGGACAATCCGACGCCCAGTTCCGACAGGCTGGCACGGGTCAGCTCTGCGATGCGCAGGCGGTTGAATCCGATGTCGCCTTCGCGGGAAGGATTATCCACCAGCGAAGCGTTTTCGGTTTCGAGGCTATCAATCCGCTTTGCGCGCGCCTCCAGCGCGTCAACCAGTTTGGGATCGATCTTCTTGTCGCGTGCCAGCGCAACAAGTTTGGCGAGCGCAGGGCCGAAGCCGTCCACATGCGAGATTTCCTCGACCGCGGCCGCCGGATCCTCGGCCGGTTCGGGAGCGTCACCACCGCTGGAAAGCACCCAGGTCAGCCCTGCGATCGCTGCCAGCGCAGCTGCGCCGCCGATCATCACCGGACGCGTCAGGCGCTTGGGTTCTCCGGTCTTGGCCGCAGGTAACGGCTTGCCGTCCTTCACCGGCTTCTTGTCAGCGGGCTTCTTCGGCCCAGAGGCAGGCGCGGCCTTGCCGTCCGCAGCCGCCACGCCAACCGGCTCCAGCGCATTCTTGCGCTTGCCGGACTTCGCATCGTCTGCAGGTTTCGGCGTCGCCGCAGCGGGAGGCGCGGATTCGGGCGTCGGGGGATCGACAGGGCGAATATCCGGGATCGCGCTGGCCATCGGAACGATCCGGGTCGCTTCATCATCATCGTCGTCTTCGACGATGTCCCCGGGGTTAATTGGCGGCGCTTCCGCCTCGTCGAACATCGCCAGCCATTCGGATAGCGATCGCGGACGCTCGCTCGGCTTGATGATCATGGCGGCATCGACCGCCGCCAGGAAGGCACGGCTGTAGCCGGGCCAGTTGCCGTCGACCAGCGCGGGCTCCTTCTCGCCGTGGAGCCGCTCGAGAACTTCCGCCGGCTTTTCGCCGGTGATGCATCGATAGAGCACCACGCCGAGGGCATAGATATCGGTCCACGGCCCCTGCTCGTAGGTTTTCACATACTGTTCGATCGCCGCATAAGGCGGCGTGTGGAAGGTCACGGTAGTGCTGGTGACACCTTCGGCCTCGAACCGGGCAGAGCCGAAGTCGATCAAGACCGGCTGGCCGCTGTCGGTAATGAGGATGTTCGATGGCTTGATGTCGCGGTGCAGCACCCCAACCCGATGCGCACGCTCAAGGCCTGATGCGACGGGCAACACCATTTCGCGCAGCTTGGCCTCATCGAATTTCTCGCCGCGCTTGATCACATCGGTGAGAGAGACGCCATCTTCGAAGTCCATCACCATGTAAGCAGTGCCGTGGATCTCGAACAGGCTGCGTACGCTCACGATGTTGGGATGGCGCGAGGGTGTCGAGAGGTTCCACAGCAGCTTAGCCTCCTCAACGAATTTCTTGAGGCCCAGCGCATGCACTTCTTCCGCGTCGGAATCGATCGGCACGACGGTCGATTCATCATCGCGTTCGCTGATTGCGCTGGGGAAGTATTCCTTGATCGCGACAAGTTCGTCGAAATAGATGCCGCGGCCCTTGTAGACGATCCCGAAGCCGCCCACGCCGAGCACCTCCTCGAGGCGCCATTCGCGCAGTATCGTTCCGGACGGAAGCGCCTTGTTGCTATAGGCCTTGGTCATCGAAACGTGCGCCCCCCGGACATGCGAAACAACCCGGTGGGGTGAATTGCACAGGCTAACGCGCTTTGCCAGCCTCACATTATCGCCAACTGAGACTTGCGCCACGACACAACGTTTACAAGAGCCAACCAACAACTCCTAGCAGGGCGACTTTAATGACTCTGATCGCCCCATTTGGATATCCACGTGCGCAGCAACAGTAAATGACGGTAGTCTCTCGTTCACCGTATCCATATGTACTGGAGCGGCCAGCGAAGTCTCTGTCCCGTGAGCGGTACAACGAAAGCGGCCGGACCACTGACCGCCATTCCTAGAGATAACTGGGGGAGGTCACGTCATGGCCATCAGAGAATCAATCTCACAAGCAAGGGGGCTCGCTGCGCCTATTGATTGAAACACGGACCCTTCCGGGGGGGCACTAACTAGGCGTAGGCATCAGATGGTTGAATGGACGTAATTCGAAATGGATTAATGCAAAAATTGGAATAGAGAGCTTGGAACCAATAGGGGTGCCCATCCCGGTGGATATCGGCTGCTAACAGCGGGCTGAACCTGTTCCACCATTGGCGCATAGTCTCGTGGCAGGCGTCGATGCCGCGTTCGGCCAGAAGGTCCTGGACGATCCTCAGTGGCAATGGGAACCGGACATACATCATCGCCACCAGCCGGATCACCTCAGGCGAGTAGTCGAAATATCGAAAATGGCTGACAGCCTTTTCGGGCGAAGCATCTCACCGCCCTGCCCGCTCAACCCTTAAGGCAGGTGCGTTTGCTTTGACAGGCCTCACCCAGCCGCACCCTAGAGCTGACCAGTCGCGGTGAGGCCGCTCCAGCCCATCAGTATCATTACGAGCGCCACCAGGACGCGTGGATGGACGAAACTGATCGTCGGACGGGTAATAAAGACTTCCGTATGTTCGAGCGCGGCGAATTTGTGTTCGCCGGCGGCAGGCATCGCCGGGTCGGTGACCATCTCGAGCAGGTCGCGTAGCGAGCGATAGCGCACCACAGCGACGCGATCGATAGACCTTCCAAATTCGCCCAGCATAAGCCCCGCACGCTCGCTGACGAACACCGGATGGCCCGCCCGGGAAAGCAAGATCGGCATGAGTGACCTGGTGTATGCGGCTTCGGCTTCCTCCGCCGCTACTCCCTCTCTCCTCGTTTCGAGATTGACCGCGTAGAACTCCTTACCGTCGTCTAGCGGTATCATGTCGGCGAGATTTCGAGTCAGGCTGCCCGGCGGCGCTTCCACGCGGCTGACGCCATGCATTTGCTCCATCCGCGAAAGCAGCCTGTCGCCCTCGGCGGCGCTCAGTGGCCGTCCGTTCCCCCCGTACCAGAGCCAGAAGGCTGCGTAGATCACGGCAAGCAACGACAGCCAGATCCAACCCGCCAGGTCCATGACTTCCTCCCGCCTCAGTTCGGCCAGTAGATGAATTCGTCGCCGGGCTCGAAGCGTTCGGCCAGCGTCTTGTCGACCATGATCGCACTGTCGGTGACGCTAGGATAAAGCGGCGGTCGGCGCCCACGATGATGAGCATTGAGCAACGCCTGCAGCTCGGCGCGCTTGTCGGGGTGCCGGTCGATCAGGTTGGCCTGCTCGGTCGGATCGCTGGCGAGGTCGTAGAGCCAGGCCTTGCGCTGCTTCTCGTTGACTTGAAGCTTCCAGTTTCCAGCCCGCACAACCTTGTAGTAGCCGCTGTTCCAGAACAACGGGGCTTCGGGGCGATCGATTGGGCCTGCTCCCGTGAGTGCTGGCAGCAGGTTCCGTCCATCGATGGTGACGCCCCTCGGCAACTTTGCCCCGGCCAACGTAGCCAAGGTCGGCATCAGGTCAACGTGGCCGACGGGCATTTCGATCCTGGTTCCGGGCCTGATCCGCGCCGGCCAACGAAAGACCAGCGGCACCCGGATTCCGCCTTCGAAAAAATTGATCTTGAAGCCGCGATAAGGCGCATTGACTTCGGGCAAGCCGATGTAACCCGCCCCGCCATTGTCGCTCGAAAGAACGATTAGTGTGTTATCGGCCAGGCCTTCGGCCTTCAGCTTGGCCATGATTCGACCCACACTGCGATCGAGCGAGCGGACCATCGCGGCATGGACCCGGCGACGATGCGGGGTGATATTGCCGACCGCCTCGTAGTCCTCCTTGGTCGCCTGCAAGGGGGTATGGACGCCCCAATGTGCAAGGTAGAGGAAGAAAGGTCGGTTGCGGTTGGCTTCGATCACCTTCAGCGATTCGTCGGTCCAGTAGTCGGCCAGATAGCCTCCCGGCGCAAACCACGGCCCCCCATTGTAGGATGTGGCGAAGCGCATGGAAGCCCACAGAAAGCGGTCGATCGGATCGAAATCAACCTTGGCATTGACCACGTCCGGGTCATCTTCGGGCAGATGCAGACCGCTTTCCATCATCAGGCTCTCATCAAAGCCTTGATCGATCGGGTGGAATCCCCTGGCATTCCCCAGGTGCCACTTGCCAATGTGGACGGTGTGATAGCCGCGCGTCTTGAGAACCTCCGCGATCGTCACCTCTTCGCCAGGCAGCCCCTGGTCGGCAAAAGCGGGCGCGGCAGCGTCGATCTCAGCGTGATAGCTGCTGCGTGGCAGATCGGGCCGGATCTGGTCGGTCGCCATTGCAACGAGGCGTCCGAAGCCGTTGGGCGTGGGAGTATACTCGAAGCCGGTCCTGGTGGAATAGCGCCCGGTCATCAATTGCGCGCGCGACGGAGCGCAAGTGGCATTGCCGGCATATGCCTGTGTAAAGAGCGCGCCCTGGGCTGCCATCCGGTCGATATTGGGTGTCGGCACCCGCCTGCGGGCTACGCCACCGCCGAAAGTCGAGATATCGTTGATGCCAAGGTCATCGAACAGGATGAAGACGATGTTCGGCGGCAGGTCGGCCGTGCGATCGGAGACCTCATCGGGCCCGCGCTGCCATGCGATCGGCCGATTGGGCCCGACTTCGGTCTTGCCTGTCCTGTAGTGGACATAGGCAAGCGCGAGGGTGGTCCGATTCAAATAGGCGATACCACCGAGCGCGACAGCCGACGACACCAGCACCATCGCGATTTTCTGCCACCGCCGCATCGCCCATTCCCCGCACCACTGCGCCGCTTGCACGATCAGGGCTTGCGGCGTTTACATATATTGGCATATTAAGTGTCATTAAAAAAGTCAACGGGCAGGAGAGTCGAATGGCTGGGGCAGTGAGGAAAACTCTGGCCGCTTCAATCATGATCGTCTGCGCGTTGGCCCTGCCGATGTCCGCATCGGCATCGGCGCGAAACCCGACTACCCGGCCCAACATTGTCCTGGTTGTCGTCGACGATGCCGGGTTCATGGATTTCGGCGCCTATGGCGGCGATGCCCGCACGCCGACTATCGATGGGTTGGCGACCCGTGGGACGGCGCTGTCGCGCTACTACACCTCACCCCAATGCGCCCCTTCGCGCGCGATGCTGCTCACCGGGATGGACAATCATAGTTTGGGAATCGGCTCGATCGTCGAGATGCTCTCGCCTGAAATGCGCGGACTGCCCGCCTATTCCATGCGCCTTCGTCCCGCGGCCCGGACACTGGCCGAAGTCCTGCAAGACGCTGGCTATTTCACCTTCGCATCAGGCAAATGGGGCATAGGGGAGATCGGCCAGAGCCTGCCGGACAAGAACGGATTCGAGCGGTCATACGTGCTCGACGCCACCGGCGCCGACAATTGGCAGGAACGGCCCTATCTGCCGCTCTATTCCACGGTTGAGTGGTTTGAGGACGGCAAGCCCACCACGCGCCGGAATAACGACTACTCATCGAAATTCATTGTCGATCGCGCCATCGAATATCTCGACCAGGCTGCCGAGGACCGCCCGGTTTTTGCCTATGTTGCCTTCCAGGCGATCCATATTCCGATCCAGGCCCCGACAGCGGACATCGACCGCTATAATGGCACCTTCGATCAGGGATGGGACAAGTTGCGGGCCGAGCGCTTCGCGCGCGCCAAGGCAGCTGGCCTCGTCCCGCAACACGCGGCCATGCCAGCCATGCCGGCCAGCGCGCGCAAATGGGCCAGCCTCGACACCGGGGAACAGGCTTACGCGGCACGCGCGATGCAGGTGAATGCAGCCATGATGGAAGCCATGGATCGCGAACTTGGCCGCTTGCTCGCGCACCTTGAAGCGCTGGGCCGGCTCGACAATACGATCATCGTCGTCACCTCCGACAACGGTCCCGAATATAACGATCCGGCCAACGCTTCACCCTTGTTCAGAGCCTGGATGGCGATGATGGGGATCACAAATGCCACGCGGGCGCTCGGCGGCCCCGACAGCCTCTCGGCAATCGGCTCAGAATGGGCCGCAAGTTCCTCTATCCCGTTCTCGCTCTACAAGTTCCATTCTTCCGAAGGCGGCCTGCGCGTTCCCTTGATCATCGCCGGGCACGGGGTTCCTGCCCGTGGTTTTGTCGCAGGTAGGTCGCATGTGTTCGATGTCATGCCGACATTGCTGGCGCTTGCCGGAATCGATGGTGCCGACCCCACCGGCAAGGCTCCCGCGCTGCATGGGCGCGATCTCTCTCCGCTCCTGCGAGGCGAAAGCACAGAAGTTTACCGCGACGATGAAGGCACGAATTTCGAAGTCGGCGGCAATGCAGCACACTACGAAGGCGACTGGAAGATCCGCCGCATGCCCCCGCCGCAGGGCACCGGCAAATGGGAACTGTACGATCTCGCTAGCGATCCCGGTGAAACGGAAAACCTCGCAGACAGAGAGCCGGAACGGACGGCCGGGATGATAGCGGCCTATCATGCCTACGCCCAGAGGGTCGGTGTCTATGACAATCCCGATTACAGTCCCCTACGACAGGTGACGATCAACAATCTGAAGGCTGGTGCGCGAAATTACCCCCTGCTGACGCTGATGGTAACGCTGGTCACGACGGGCCTGCTGCTCGCCATCGGCTTCATCACCCGCCGCGTGATCCGTGCCCTGCGTGCTCGCCGAACTGCATTGGAGCCTACCGAATGACCTACACCCTCTATGGCATGGCCGCTTCGCTCTACACGGCGCGTGCGCGGTCATACATGCGGACTAACGCTGTACCCTTCGTCGAAGTGAAGGCGGGCGGAGAGGAATTCGTCGGGCAAGTGGTCCCACTAATCGGGCGCTGGATCATTCCGGTGATCAAGACGCCCGAAGGTGCGATCATCCAGGACGGCGTCGATATCATAGATCACCTCGATGGCGCGGGATTCAGCAAATGGGCCATCTACCCGGAGGCACCCGCGTTGCTGGTCGTCGCACACCTTTTCGAGTTGTTCGGCTCGCACGGCCTGTTGCGACCGGCGATGCATTATCGCTGGAACTTCGATGCGCAGAACCTTGCCTTCCTGCGCAATGGCTTTCGCGATGTGCTGCCGTCGGGCCTGCCGGCGGAAGCGGAGGATGCAGTGTTCGAACAGGCCAGCGGCCGCATGCGGCAGGCCGCGGTGGCATTTGGGGTAACCCCGGAGACATACACATTGGTCGAAGAGCGCTATCGTCTCTTCCTCGCTCTGTTTGAACAGCATTTGCGTGCCCATCCCTTCATCCTGGGTGGGCACCCCACAATCGCTGACTACGGCATGATCGGCGCGATGCACGCACATCTGGGCCGTGACCCCGTACCGCTGCACTTGATGCAGACCACTGCCCCCAACGTCTTTCGCTGGGTCGAACGGATGACCATGACCGAAAGCTTCGTCGACGAAAGTTTCGCGAGAGCTGCCGGCGAGCTGTTCGATCCCGACGCGCTGCCCGAGACGCTTCTGGCCTTGATGCGCTTCGTGGCGGAGGATTACCTCATCGAGCTCGCGGCGCATGTCGAGCGCGCCAATGCGTGGCTGGCGGATCAAGATAGTGCAGCGCTCGATTCCGCCTTTGACGCTCACGAACAGGCAAAGGTGCTAGGCGTCGCGCCCTTTGACTGGCACGGCGCGCGTATCGCGACGGTCGTACTGCCCTATCGCTTCTATCTGCTGCAACGACTGCAGGAGGCCCATGTTGCTACCCCGGAGGCCGAACGGCAGAAAATCGAAACTCTGTTCGAAGAAACCGGCCTTAGAGAAATCCTCGCCCTGCGAACCAACCGCAGGGTTGAACGGATCGATAATTGCGAGGTTTGGGGCCAAACATAGACTACTCAGCGCGTCAAGAATGGCTGCACCCTGATGTCGAGCTGACCCACGAGACCGGCCACGCGGTCTTGCACGATCCGCTCGCATTCCTCACTCACGATCATCGCTTGGAACGCGGCGTTCGAGGGGTATTCGACCAGCGCAAAGCTATCCCACTGCTCCTCGACTTCACCCACCAGCAGGCCCGAAATCGCACCCCCGTAGACGAAGCGCCCGTCATGCGCGGCGACCAGCTTGATGACTTCGCACCCGGAGAGCGCATTGGCCCGGCGCAACACGTATTTGTTCTCGTCAGCTCTCAATCTGGCCTTCCGTGAATGGGGTGCCCCCACCGTAAGGCAGGCCTTAGGAAAGCAGTAGAGTGGGTAGGACTCGATTGAGAGAAAGCTAAGCAGCGTGCTGGAAGCAACGGCTGAAAGGATGAGACAGTGCGCTGCCAGATCGCGATGAGCGAAGAACTCGGCCTTTGAGGCGTGCCGAGCTATCGCTTGCGAGGCGGCGCCAGTGATGAAGATTTGTGCGCGTGGAGCCAAGATTGCTTGTGGCTCATCGCTGCGGGAATACGGAGGTTCGGCAAAAGCGCTGGAATTGTGGCATAGTGAGTGCCACGGAGTGACCCGAACAGTTAGAGGACGGCATGCCCAAGGGGAACAATGCACTAGTAGACGCGCTTCAAGCCGAAGCGCCGTCAAGCGATGGCCGTCGTGCCCGAAGCCAGGCCAGCCGATCCAAGATTATCAAGGCGATGATGGACCTAATCGAAAGCGGCGATCCGGACCCCAGCACGGCCATCGTGGCGAAAAAAGCCGGGGTCGGGCTACGCTCCCTTTTTCGCCACTTCGAGGACAAGGACGCGATCTACCGCGAAATGGATGCGATCCTGATCAAGGCCTATCGACCAATTATCGAGGCACCTTACCAGTGCGATGATTGGCAGGATCGGTTGATGGAGCTGATTAATCGGCGCTGCAAAGTGAACGAGGCGATAGCTCCCTATCGAATTTCTACCACGGCCATGCGTCGGCGGTCGCAGTTCCTGAAAGAGAACTTCCAACGTCTGCATGATAAAGAAAAGGCGCGGTTGAATTCGGTCCTACCCAGCCATTTGCACACGGATACCCCTCATGGCCGTTCGATCCTCGTCGCGATGAGCTTCGATACCTGGCGGATGCTGCGAGAAGATGAGCACATGTCCGTCAAAGCCACGATCGACGCGGTCAAGCAGATGGTCAGAGAGGTAGTCGCCCGCTCACATAGCTGATCGTACTGCACTCAATGCTTCTGATCTAGGTGATCCCCGTCGAGAGCGTCGGGCACTATCGAAGGACCCAGCACTGCTCATGTCGTTCAGGTCACCGATCAGGATGCGATTGCTCATGCGGAATGAACTGGCATGGGCCTGCCAAGCGAAGCGCAGTGGGAATAACCCAGCCTGACAGGGCCGAAAGACGCGTTTGGCAAGCCGCAGGTAAACTATTATCAAGGCCTCTTCCCGCAGAAGGATCTCGGAGAAAACGTATCTCTTTCAGGAGCGTGACTTAGTCACGGATTACATCGGTTTCTGGGTGGTCGACAACAAACGAGATGTCCCCAGAAAATGGGTCTGCTCTCCTTTCCGTTTACGATGCACGCGCTCTGGACACAGGCGTCGACTTCAATTATCGGCATTATTAGTGTTAATACATGACGGCGAGATATCTATGGACTTCCTGCGCACCCCCGACAGCCGATTTGAAAAACCTAGCCGGCTACGACTTTGAGCCGAATTACACCGAGATAACTGCTGACGATGGAACCGCTTTGCGGTTGCATTATCTCGATGAGGGTCCGCGGGGTGGGGAAATCATCCTGTGCATGCATGGGCATGCCATCATGGTCCTATCTTTATCGCAAGATGATCCCGATCCTGACCGATGCGGGCTATCGTGTGATAGCGCCAGACCTGATTGGTTTCGGCAGATCAGACAAGCCGACCAGTATCGACGATTATTCTTATCAACGGCATGTCGACTGGATGAACGAGTGGTTTCGGGCGATGGATTTTTCGGACGTGACCTTGGTGTGTCAGGACTGGGGCGGGCTGATTGGCCTACGAGTGGTGGCCGATAATGTCGATCGGTTCGCCCGGCTGGTGATCGCCAATACGGGGTTGCCCTCATCAGAAAAGGTGACGCCAGAGACCGCCACGATGCTGAGCATGATCTATGCGACGATCCGCTACCAGATTCCAACATGGTCTCGGAGCAGTTCCGGGCGGGTTCTCCCATAACTTTCCTGTATTTGGTTAAACACGCTGCCGAATATCCGGATTTCTCGGTCGGAGACGCCTTCGGTCTCTTGTCGAATATCAGGGGCGAGCAGGTACTGGCTGGTTACACCGCACCGTTTCCCGACGACAATTACATTGCTGGCGTGCGCAAGTTCCTATCTTGTGTACCCCTGTTGGAACACCATCAGGCAGACTGCGATGCAAACGATCGGGCTTGGGCGGTGCTAGAAGCGTTCGATCGCCCCCTGCTGACGGCATTCAGCGATGGGGGCCCTGTGACCAAAGGAGGCGAGGCCGAGTTCCAGCAACGTGTGCCTGGCGCCGAGTCAGTGAAGCATACCACCAACACGGGGGGCCGCCATTTCCTGCAGGAGGATCAGCCCGAACAGCTTTCCCATTCCATCATCACCTTCATGCGAGACTGAGGGAACTTGCAATGAAAGTTGTCAGCCAAGTGATGCCTTCGCAGGAACAAATGCAAGAGTTCTTCGGCTCTGGTGACAATGGCCCCTTCGTGATGGCCAACCTACTCAAATTCAAAGCCACAGCGGAATAGGCGGATGGTCGTCAGACTGATCTGAGCGGGGCCGACGCCTATGCAATGTACAGCGCTGCTGTCCCAGATCGCATTGCAGATGTCGGTGGATCGCCAGGATTTTCCGGATCGGTAGTGGGCCTTCAGTTGGGTGAAGTCGAAGAAACCTAGAGCATGGTTGCCTTGGTCGAATACCCCTCACTCGAAGCATTTCGTCCCATGATGATGTCTCCCGAATATCAGAAGATCGCTGTGCACCGCCGCGCGGGTCTTGAGGGCCAGTTGAACATTCGAGCGAAGGCCCACACGCTCGATCAATAAGAGAGATCGGAGACGAACAAGCTAGCCCCCTGTTTGTCGGCGTGCCGCTGCTCGCAATCGCTGGTTTCACCTTGGCCCAACCGTCAATCGTCAAGGCTGGCGGACGCAACTATTTGCTGTTCACCCTGCTTGTCGTGGTCTTGTTTGTGCAACCACGGCGTACCTTGAGCCGGCGGCGAGTAATTCACCCCGCGAGTTGTCCCGCAGATCGGGCGCTGGATAATTCCGAAGATTAAGACGCCCGAAGGCAAAATCCTGCAGGAAGGGCAGACATCATCGACCATCTCGACGCGACAGGTCTTCGCGCGATGCTCGACCTGCGCACCGCCCGCAAGATCGAACGGATCGACAATCGCGAGGTGTGAAGTCACGCCTAACGCGCGGAGAAGGGCTGGACCCTTATATCGAGCTGGCCTGCGAGGCCGGCCATTCGGTGCGGCAAGATCTTCTGGTAAGCCTCTCCCTCGATCATCGCTTGGAACGCCGCGTTCGAAGGGTATTCGACCAGCGCAAAGCTATCCCACTGCTCCTCGACTTCACCCACCAGCAGGCCCGAAATCGCACCCCCGTATACGAAGCGCCCGCCATGCGCAGCGACAAGCTTCATGACCTCGCGACCGTACAGAGCATAGGCCTCAACCCCGCTGAGCCCGCGATCGCCGTCCGGATACTCCGCGCGAGCTCGGAACTTAAGCAGGTTAACCATGGCTAGCGGGCCGTCCCGCGCCACATCGAAGAACGTCTCCGCCTGCCCATCCAGCGGCGCGATCTGATTGATGACTTTCATCGCCTTCCCCTTGCTATGCTGCACGCTCGTTTGTCAGGTCAGAACCAAGAAAGTCCACTAGCAGGGAGTTGACCGTCTCGGGCGCATCGCGCTGCAGCCAGTGACCGGCATTGCGGACAAGCTCGAAACGGAACGGACCATCAACGAACCGGCCGGTTTCACGCATTGGCCGTTCGGTAATGTAAGGATCACCCTCTGAGGCGACCCCGAGAACCGGCACACCGGTGCAATGTGGCACGTCACGCTGGCGGAACATGCGGATATTGGCGCGATAATAGTCGATCCCGGCGGTTAGCCGCCCCCGGCGCGACAACCGGTCGACCGCTCGCTGTGCTTCTTGCGGCGTTCTGGCCATGGCGCGAACCATGCGCCAGTTCCGGCCACGCATCAGCCATTCGCCCAAACCCCGGATCTGGAACAGGAAGATGTAATAGCTCTTCAGCATCTGCCGCAGGCCACCTGCGCCAAGCGCGGCTGGGTGGCCCACCGACAAGGCTACATAACGCTCGATCCGCTCGGGATGGGCGATCGCCAGCCGCCAGCCGATCAAGGCGCCCCAGTCATGCGCGACCAGCAAGGCTTTGGCGATGCCAAAGTGGTCAAGCACGGCGATCATGTCGGCAACGAGGCGATCGATGCGAAAATCAGCGACGCTGGCCGGGATGGACGAGTTTCCACACCCGCGCGTGTCCGGAGCAATGACGCGGTAACCTGCCGCGACCAGCGCGGGGACCTGATTCTCCCAGACCTCGTGATCGTCAGGAAAGCCGTGGATGAGAAGCACGGAGGGGCCTTCACCCGTGACGTGCACGGCAAGCTCAACATCACCTGAAATGACACGGTGCTCTTCCATGACCATCCCTTTGCCAATCCCGTCACCTGCGGGGCGGAAACTGCTTGCCTTGTTAATTTGGCATTATATGTGTCATTATAATTATCGTCAAGCTGGAGAGCGCACGCTTGCCTCGATCTATCAATTGGCCATTATCCCGGCCCATGGGCAGCACACTGACACGGCGAATGGCATTGGTGGTGGCAGCAGCGGCCACGCTGACGGCGTGCAGCGGTGCTACCAACGCCACTGACCAGCCGCACTCGCCCCAGAACGCCACTGACTTCGCCACCAGCGCGCACTGCCCGCGTCCGCCCGACAATCCTGTCAAAGTTGCCGGTGGCTCGTTCATCATGGGCAGCGACGCGGTCTACCCGGCGCAGGAAGGCCCGCCGCGCGAAACCAGCGTGCCCGGCTTCTGGATCGACCCGCACGAAGTATCCAACCGTCAGTTCGCCGGTTTCGTCAAGGCAACCAACTATGTCACCGTGGCGGAAGGGTCGGTCGATCCGGCAATATTCGGCGTCCCACCCGAACACATCCCGCCGGCATTGCTCCAGCCGGGCTCGGCCGTTTTCTCTCCTCCAGACAGGCCGTCTCACAACTACAGTGACTGGTGGACCTACGTCCCAGGGGCGAATTGGAAGAAGCCATACGGGCCGCAAGGTCCCGATGCCCAGCCAGACCAGCCCGTTGTCCATCTAGCATTCGACGACATGCAGGCCTATGCCGCATGGAAGAATGGGCGGCTTCCGACTGAGGCCGAATGGGAATTTGCCGCCAGCGCCGGCGCGGAAAAATATACCGAACAGCCAGCGCCCGCCCGCGCCAATACCTGGCAAGGCCTCTTTCCCGTAAACAATCAGGCGAGCGATGGCTTCAAGGGCATTGCGCCCGTCGGCTGCTTCGAGCCTAACGCTTATGGTCTTTACGACATGATCGGCAATGTCTGGGAGATGACTGCCGATTTCTATCGGCCAGGACACGATCCGAAGGATCATGAAGATCCTCGAGGGCCAACCGAGAACGCCGCTTACGATCCGATGAGTCCCAATCTGCCAAACCGGGTCATGAAGGGCGGCAGTTACCTGTGTGCACCCAATTATTGCCAGCGCTACCGCCCAGAAAGCCGCCATGGTCGCGACCCCGGCCTCGGCGCATCGAATGTCGGCTTCCGTCTGGTATATGATAAGCCCCCACCGGATCGCGGCAACCGACCGGAGTGACTGCACCAACGAACGCGGAAGTTACCGTAAGTCTGACCGCGACTGATCTCCGATGAGGGAGTGACGCCACGCCGCGTAGAACCCACGGTGGAAAGC
The DNA here is from genome assembly GCF_038133525.1 of Erythrobacter sp. Classification (GTDB taxonomy): domain Bacteria; phylum Pseudomonadota; class Alphaproteobacteria; order Sphingomonadales; family Sphingomonadaceae; genus Qipengyuania. Next base: position 68,563 of record NZ_JAYPTL010000007.1, read on the forward strand.
CAAGCAGCCAACGTGGCGCACTCGTGCATAGCGCTTCAGCGAGTTCCAGATCGGCTCCCACACAGGTTTTCTTACACACATCTTCTATTATCGCTTGTGCGCTGATGAGTTCGGATAGTGCTGGCGGCCCGTGGCGGAGAGGGAGGGATTCGAACCCTCGATACGGTTGCCCGTATACCGCATTTCGAGTGCGGCGCATTCGACCACTCTGCCACCTCTCCGCATGTCGGGTGCGCTTGCGGGCGCGGGGCCCAGGTCGAAGCGAGGCGCGCCGATTAGCCGAGCCCCCTTCCCTTGCCAAGCCCCTTTGCATGCGAAATCGGGGGATGGTCCCGCCGCACAGCTTGTTTCCGTGCCGCAGCGCACCATATTGTCGTGGAAGATGGAACGCGCTCAGTTTTTTTCCGCCCAGGCGGGTCGCACGATAGATGCCCCCCGTCGCCTGCAAACCCGCTTCGCTATCGGTGACGTAGTCAGGCACCGGGTTTTCGACTTCCGCGGCGTGATCTTCGATATCGACCCGGTCTTCGCCAATTCCGAAGAGTGGTATGCGGCGATCCCGGAGGATATTCGCCCGGATCGCGACCAGCCGTTCTATCACCTGCTCGCCGAGAGCGACGACAATACCTATGTCGCCTATGTCAGCCAGCAGAACCTGATCGGCGATTCCCGCGGCGGACCGGTCGAGCACCCTGACGTGCATGTCTATTTCCAGCAGTTCGAGAACGGGCGCTACCGGATGCGCCGCAGCCTGACGCACTGAGCCTTGTGCGGCCCGCGCCGCCGGCGTCAGTTCTTGATCTTCCAGCCCGACTTGAGCAGCCGATAGGCGATCAGTGCCAGGAAGCCGTTGAATGCCAGCAGGCCCAGCGCCGCGCCCGCCACATGCGCGGCATCGCCGATGTCGCTCTGGCCAAGGAAACCGTAGCGAAAACCCGAAATCACATAGAAGAACGGGTTGGCGCGGCTGATCGCCTGAAACACGCCATGCAGGTTCTCGATCACGTAGAAGGTGCCGGAAAGCATTGACAGCGGGGCGATCACGAAATTGGTCACCGCGGCATTGTGGTCGAACTTCTCTGCCCAGATCGAGGCCATGAGGCCCAGCAGCGCCAGCATGGCAGCGCCCATCAGGCCGAACCAGATTACCGCCCAGGGGTGCGCTGCCGCGAGGCTGACGCCAGGGTAGAGCAACATGGCCAGCGCCACGGTGCAGCCAACGGCAACCGCGCGGGTCACTGCTGCGGCGACAATGCCGGTCATCAGCTCGCCTTCGGACAGAGGCGGCATGAGCAGGTCGATAATGGTCCCCTGGATCTTGCCCGAAAGCAGCGAGAAGGAGGAATTCGCGAAGGAATTCTGCATCATCGCCATCGCGATCAGGCCGGGCGCGACGAAGGTCGGGAAGTTCACGCCCAGCACTTCGCGTCCACCGCGCCCCAGTGCGACCGAGAAGATCACAAGAAAGAGCAGTGTGGTGACCGCCGGGGCCCAGATTGTCTGCGTCTGGACCTTGAGAAAACGCCGGACCTCCTTAATATAGAGGCTCCACAATCCCACGCGGTTGATCCCGGTGATTACCGGCTTGCCGCGCTCGGGAAAGCGACCCATTCTTCCGGTATCACCCTCGGCACGCGGGGCATCGGGCTGCCCAGCAGCGGAAGGCATGGGTTGGACTTGATCGGCCATGGCTGCGCGCCTAGGGCCAAGCACCCCGTCTTGGCAAGCGCCGGGCGGGCAGAAGGATACAGGATTCGCGAATGAGCTGGACCGACGAACGGATCGCAACACTCAAGAAAATGTGGGAGAGCGGCTCTACCGCCAGCCAGATCGCCGACGAACTCGGCGGGGTCAGCCGCAATGCGGTGATCGGCAAGGCGCATCGCCTCGGCCTGAAATCGCGCCCATCGCCGGTGAAGGCGAACGAGAAGAAGCCGGTCAAGGCCAAGCCGGTCGCGGTGAAGCCGATTGCCAAGCCGGTGACTGCGAAGCCGGTTGCCAAGCCAGTTGCGAGCGCACCCGCCAAACCTGCCGATGCTCCGGCACCGAAGGCCGATTCCGCGATCCCATCGCAGCCGCTGCCCAACCGTTCTCCCGACATGCCCAAGATCGTTTCGGTCGGCCCGGGTGGCTTCCTGCGCCAAGGCCCTGGCGACCAGCAGGCGCCGATCCCGCCCGCACCGCCACGCCGCCTGGTGCCCGCGAAGCCCGATCCGTCGATCGCCGACAAGACCAGCCTGCTCGACCTCAACGACAAGGTCTGCCGCTGGCCGATGGGCCACCCGGGCGAGCCCGATTTCCACTTCTGCGGGGAACAGGTGAACCCTGGCTTCCCTTATTGCGTCGAGCACTGCGGTCGGGCCTATCAGGCACAGCTGCCGCGCGGCGCGCGGCGCCCACCTCCGCCGCTTCCGTTCGGCGGCCCGCGGGTTCGCTGATCGAATTCCCCCAAAGGCCCGGTGGTCACAGGACTGCCGGGCCCTTTTATTGCGACCACAGGAGAGAGACACATGGCGCTTACCCTTCACGAAGCCTTCGTCCCCAGCTGCCAGCAAGTGCTTGGCGGCATGCAGGCACTGGTCAACAAGGCCGAGGCCTTTGTGCAGGAACAGGGCTTGACCGACGCCGACCTGATTGAAGCCAAGCTCTGCGACACCATGTGGCCGCTACCGCAGCACGTGCGCAGCGTATGGGTCCACTCAGCCTATGTGATATCGCAGCTGCCGACCGGCGAATTCTCACCTGACTTTACCGAACTTCCGCAGAGCTGGGACGCGATGCGGGCCCAGCTCAAGGCTGCGCAGGATGCGCTGGCGGCGGTTACGGTCGACGAGCTCGAGGCGATTTCTGACAGCACGATCGGCTTCGTGCTCGGCGGCAAGCGACTGATGGAATTCACCGGGCAGAACTTCCTGCTCAGCTTCAGCCAGCCGAATTTCTATTTCCACGCGACGACCTTCTACGACATCCTGCGGATGAAGGGCCTGGAGATCGGCAAGCGCGACTTCATGGGCATGCCGCGGATCAAGACCGCCTAGCGCTTGCGGGCGAACCAGATGGTGTGGCGCGGCCCCTTATTGTTGGGTCGCGCCCGCACTTCGCGCACTTCGACGTCGAAGCCGCATTCCTTTAGGCGGACAGTGAACTTGTGGTCAGGCGCGGCAGACCAGACCGCCAGGATGCCGCCGGGCCGCAGCGCATCGCGCGCCTTGCCCAGCCCAGTCTTGCTGTAGATGCGAAAATTCGCGTCGCGCACGATCCCGTCGGGACCGTTGTCGACGTCCAGCAGGATCGCATCATATTTCTCGGTGGTGCCATCATTGGCATCGTCGATCAGCGCCGCAACATCGCACAGGACGATCTCCCCCCGGGGATCGGAAAGACTGTCTCCGGTGAGCTCCGCCAACGGGCCGCGTGCCCAGTCGAGTATCTCGGGAACTATCTCTGCGACCGTGACCGATCCGCCATCGGACAAGTGCGCCAGCGCAGCACGATAGGTGAAGCCCATGCCATAGCCACCGATCAGCACGCGCGGTCGCTTGGCCGAGAGTTCGGCCAAGGTCAGCACGGCAAGCTGCTCTTCCGAGAATTGCATGCGCGTGCCCATCAACTCATCACGACCGAGCATGATGATGAAATCGCGCCCATGGCTGACAAGCGTAAGCGTCTCCCCATCGGGTATCTGAGCGGTGGCGATTGTCTCGCGCGGCAGCATAGCTATTCTCCAAAAGCAAAGGGGCCGCAGGCGAACCCGCGGCCCCTTCCCTAAAGCCTAAGGCAGGATCAGTCCTTCAGGAAGTCCGGCACGTGGTTGTCGCCGCCGCCTTCGCGATCACGACGCGGTCCACGGTCACCACGACCACCACGGTCGCCACCACGGCCACCGCGATCGCCACGTGGGCCACGCCGGTCACCACGATCGCCGCGCGGTTCACGCGGTTCGCGGGGCGGACGGGTGTCTTCCAGCTCTTCGCCGGTTTCCTGGTCGACCACGCGCATCGACAGGCGGACCTTGCCGCGATTGTCGATCTCGAGGACCTTGACCTTCACTTCCTGGCCTTCCGACACGACGTCGGTCGGCTTCTCGACGCGCTCGTTCTTCATTTCGCTGACGTGGACGAGACCGTCCTTGCCGCCCATGAAGTTCACGAAGGCACCGAAGTCGACGATGTTTACGACCTTGCCGTTGTAGATCTTGCCGACTTCCGGCTCTTCCACGATGCCCTGGATCCAGGCCTTCGCGGCCTCGATCTGCGACAGGTCGGACGAGCTGATCTTGATCACGCCTTCGTCGTCGATGTCGACCTTGGCGCCGGTTTCGGCGACGATCTCGCGGAT
>NZ_JAYPTL010000008.1:0-9403 GCF_038133525.1 Erythrobacter sp.
GCATGCCGAGCACGCGCTTGGCGATGATGTTGTTCTGGATTTCGGTCGAGCCGCCATAGATGGTGGTCGCCTTGCCGAAGAGCCACGCGCGCACGGCCCCGAGCTCGCCGTCCGAAAAGCCGTCGCCTTCCCAGCCGAGGCCCTGCAACCCGCGGATTTCGATCAGCAATTCGCTGCGTTCCTGGCTCAGCTTGGTGCCGAGCTTCTTGAGCACAGAGCTGATTTCGGAGACGCCGCCAGCTGCCTTGCTCTCTTCCATCGCGCGGCGCGCGGTGAGCAGGAAGCTGTTCCAGCGGATTTCGAAATCAGCGATCTTGTCGCGCAGCACCGCATCGGCGAGTTCGCCGTCGGCGCCCGTCGGCTGGTACTTCTTGGCGATATCGCCAAGGCTCTGGCCCATGAGTCGGGCGAGGCTGCCGCCGCCCGAGATGTTGGTGCGCTCGTGCTGCAGAAGGCGCTTGCCGATGGTCCAGCCCTGGCCTTCCTCGCCGACGAGGTTTTCCTTCGGGACCTTCACGTCGGTGAAAAAGGTTTCGCAGAACGGGCTGGTCCCGCTGATCATGGTGATCGGGCGGACTTCGACGCCGGGCGTGTCCATGTCGATCAGCATGAAGCTGATGCCCTTGTGCTTGTCGCTCTTGTCGGTTCGTACAATTGCAAAGCACTTGTCGGCCCATTGGCCGCCGCTGGTCCAGGTCTTCTGGCCGTTGACAAGGTAGTGGTCGCCCTTGTCCTCGGCAAAGGTCTGGAGGTTCGCGAGGTCAGAGCCGGCATTGGGTTCCGAATAGCCCTGGCACCAGCGGATTTCGCCGCGGCAGATCGGCGGAATATGCTCCTGCTTCTGTGCCTCGTTGCCGTATTCGAGCAGCGTCGGGCCGAACATCATGACGCCCATGCCGCCGATCGGGTTGTAGGCACCCGCCTTGGCGAATTCCTGGTCGATGATCTTGGCCTGCGCCTTGGTGAGGCCGCCGCCGCCGTATTCCTTCGGCCAGGTGGGGGTGCCCCAGCCGCGCGCGCCCACGGCTTCGCGCCACTTGGTCTGCGCCGGCGTTTCATTGGTGGGGCCGTCCACGCCGGCCAGCGCGTTCGACTGGCCCTTGAGTTCGGCGGGAAAATTGTCCGCCAGAAACTGCTGCACTTCCGCGCGGAAGGCGTCTTCGTCGGTCTGGGTTGCGGGCTCGATTTGTGTGGCCATGGGTGTTTTCTCGAAGAATCAAGGAAAGACAGATAAGAATGTAGGCTACGGGGACGAGGATCCCTCCGTCAGTATTGTTGTTCGGGTAGGTGAAGAACCAATCCATCCAGCATCGGCTTCATCGGAATCTGACAGGCAAGGCGACTGTATTCAGTGGTGCCTTCGGCGAACTGCAAGAGGTCGGCCTCCATTCCATCATGCATAAGCCGACCCACCTTGTCGATCCATTCGGGATCGACATGCACATGACAGGTCGCGCAAGCACATACCCCTCCGCAATCGCCATCGATACCCGGCACGTCATTGTATAGCGCCGCTTCCCTGGCTGTCTCGCCTTCTTCTATTTCGACCTCCCGTCGCTCACCATCGCTAGCCACGAACGTAATTTTGATCATCTTGAACTCCGCATTTCGATCTCGAGAGTCAGCGGGCGCGGAGCCGCACCGGCAGCCTGGTGATTCCGCGGACGAGGTTTGAAAAAAGACGCTCTGGTTCACCTGTAACCTCGACCCGGGAAAAGCGCTTGTGAATTTCTTCCCAGATGATCCGCAGCTGCAGTTCCGCGAGCCGGTTTCCCATGCAGCGGTGAATGCCATAGCCGAATGAGAGGTGATGGCGCGGATTTTTGCGGTCGATGATGAACTGGTCCGCGCGCTCGATAGCACTCTCGTCGCGGTTGCCTGACAGGTACCACATCACCACCTTGTCGCCCTTCTTGATCTGTTTGCCGCCGATCTCCCAATCTTCCAGCGCGGTGCGGCGCATATGAGTGAGGGGGGTCTGCCAACGGATGATTTCCGGAACCATTTTGCTAATGAGCGAAGGATCCGCGTCGAGTTTCGCGTACTCGTCCGGGCTTTGGTTCAAGGCGAGCACGCCGCCGCTGATGGAATTGCGTGTTGTGTCGTTTCCACCGACGATCAGCAGCATAAGATTGCCGAGAAACTCGAGGAACGGCATGTCGCGCGTGGCGGGAGAATGAGCCATCATCGAGATGAGGTCGTTCTTCGGCTCCTCGTTTATCCGTTCGTCCCACAGAGTCTTGAAATACATCGCGCAACCGATGAGTTCTTCGCGCCGCGCCTCGTAGGATTCGACGATCCCGGTTTCAGGTGCCGCAGTTGCTACATCGGACCAGCGCGTCAGCTTGCGCCGCTCCTCCCAAGGGAAATCAAACAAGGTTGCCAGCGTCATCGTCGTCAACTCGATCGCAACCTTATCCACCCAGTCGAAATCTTCGCCAATCGGGAGTTCATCGAGAATCTCTCCCGCGCGCTTGCGGATGATCGGCTCGAGCAGTTGCAGGTTGGACGGAGCCACTGCCGGAGTCACCGCCTTGCGCTGCTGATCGTGCTTGGGCGGGTCCATCGCTATGAACATTTCAAGTTCGAGCGCGCCTTCCACCGAATGCATGTCCTGGATTGCAATTCCGCCTAGCTTCGCTTCCGAAGAGAAGACCTTATGATTGGTGTCCACCGCCATGATGTCGTCGAACTTGGTAATGGACCAGTAAGGGCCGACATAGCTCTCGCGGCAGTAGTGGACAGGTTCTTCGGCGCGCAACCTGTCAAAAAATAGACCGATGGTATCGTTCTGAAACAGGCTTGGCCGGGCCACGTCGATTTCCTCGATCGGAATTGACGCGATCCTCGCCGCGGCATCCGGCTCGGCGATCTGGCTGTCCATAAGAACTATTCCTTCTACATCTCAGGCCTGATCGGCCTTCAGTCATCCTTAAGGGAGACATCTCGTGCAGTCAATAAATCGTATACTCTTTTAGTCCCTTGCAGACACCAATCCCATCGGATAGTGTGCCGATCCAACGAAGGTTTGCTAATATCCTTATACTTTTTATTCGAGAGGTGCGGGTGTGCTGATGAGTGGCGGATGTCAGCGGTGAAGAAGGCCAAGCGTGCCCTTTCTCTTGCGCAAAGCATCGTGCGGGACATCGAGGCGGGTCGCCATAACCCGGGTGACAGGCTTCCGCGCGAGGATGAAATGCTCGCGCGTTACGAGGTTGCGCGCGCAACTTTGCGGGAGGCTTTGCGGTTCCTGGAATTGCAAGGGGTCATCCATCTCCAGCTCGGCCGTGGTGGAGGTCCCGTCGTAGCCCGTCCGCAGACCGGCGATTTTGCAAGCAGTTTGTCATTGATTCTGCATTTCATGGAAGCCGATTTGCGTGGTTTGCTTGAATTGCGCGAAGCAATTGCTCCCGATGTCGCAGGGTATGCAGCCCAGCGTGCAACTACCGCTGATCTCAGCGCGTTGGCAGGGTGTCTGGCGGAATTGAGGCATCATGAAGCCTCTGATCAATTCGAGGAACTTAATCGCAGATTTCACGACTTGTTGGGTTGGGCGAGCGGCAATCCGCTGTTCGGTTTGCTGACCTCTGCGATGCATCTGTTGACCCGCGAGTTTTCCCATTCGCTGGGATATTCGGCACAGGAACGGGCGGTGCAGATGAAGTTTCTGGTGCGGGTGCTCGAGGCAGTGCGGACTGGCGACAGCGCCGCGGCCCGTCAAGCAATGAGCCGGTTGGTGGCCGGCTCTGCCGTCTATCTTTCGGAGCGCAGCCCCGAGCTGGTCTCGCAGCGGGTGCGGTGGGGGCAGCTGTAGAATTTTCAATAGTTTGAGTGTGCGTTTAGGCAAGTGGCTGGAGAGGAAGAATGGCGTTGAAGAGCCGAATATGCGAAATGCTGGGGATCCGGTACCCGATCCTGCTTGCCGGGATGGGCGGAGCGAGCGTTCCGGCGCTGGCGGCTGCGGTTTCGAATGCCGGCGGGCTCGGGGTCCTGGGTGCCGCGGCGTGTTCGCCCGATCAGTTGCGTGACTGGATTCGCCAGACCCGGGAATTGACCGACAAACCTTTCGGTGTCGATACGCTGCTCCCCGCGTCGGTCAGGCGCGGCTCTGCCCCTCAAAGCGGTGCTGCACCCCAAAATCCCATGGATCTGATGGGTGAATATCAGCAGTTCGCGCGCGACTTCATGGATCGTGAAGAGCTTCCGGAGGTCGATGCTGCCGCCGCCATGCGGGCGGCGGGCGCGCCTGAAATGGGCAAGGGCGGCCCGCAGTTGTTCTCGAAGGAATTCTTTGAGGCGCAGATGGAAGTGGTGATCGAGGAAAAGGTGCCGGTTTATGCTGCCGGCCTTGGCAATCCTGAACCGTGGATGGATCGGCTCCATGCCAATGGCACCAAGGTCATGGCGGTGATCGGCAAGGTCAAGCACGCCGAACAGGTCGTCGGGTCGGGCATCGACATGATCGTCGCGCAAGGGCACGATGGCGGAGGTCACAACTCGCCGATCGGGACTATTTCCTTGATTCCCCAGGTGGTCGACGCCGTTGGCGATCGTGTTCCTGTCCTTGGGGCCGGCGGTATCTCGGATGGCCGGGGTGTTGCCGCTGCGATGATGCTGGGGGCAGAGGGCGCGTGGGTCGGCACGGCATTTCTCGCGACCGAGGAAGCGGGCATCGAGCGCTTCCAGAAAGAGGCGATCACCGAAAGCGGCGATGCCGATACGGTCGTTAGTCGATCGCTTACCGGCAAACCGGCGCGCATGATCCGTAACAAATGGGCCGACGCCTGGGTGCAGGCCGGAAAGGAGCCTCTGCCGATGCCCTATCAGTCGATGATCTCCGGCCCGGTCATGGCCTCCGGGATCAAGGCAGAGCGCAAGGATGTCATCCCCGGCTTCGCGGGGCAAGGCATCGGCCTGATCGATTCGATCCGGCCTGCCGCCGAAGTGATGCGCGACCTGGTCGATGGAGCCGAGAAGGCGTTGGCGTCCGCTGGTATCTACAAGTGAAGCGCAGGAGGCAAGAAGATGGCTTACGCCAAAGGTCATGAATTGCGCCGCCCCGTAGAGCCTCTCAGAGCGCTGGGGCAATGAGGCAGTTGATTGCCGACAAGGAGGATACGGCGCAGGTGTTCCGTATCGTCAAGGCATTGTCGGGCAATTCCTATTATCGGAATTTCAATCGCTTCATGAAGTCGAGCGATGGGCGGCGTATCGCTTCCGACCGGGCCGACCTACTTGAAACCTTGTGCGATCGCAAACGCCTTGCGACCTGTGCGTCTGGCACGCTTGGCCGAGCCTACCTCGATTTTGTTTACGGGGAGGGTCTGACAGCAGAAGGTCTGGCGGAAGCCAGCGAGGCCGGAGGTCTGGAGGACCTCGGCGACCCCGATGTTTCCCTCTATCGTCGGCGCCTTCGCGATTCGCATGACCTGTTTCATGACGTCGCCGGATACGGCAGGGACGCACTGGGCGAATTGTGCGTGCTGTCCTTCGGAAACGCGCAATTCTATAATCACGGGATCGCTTTCATCTTGGGCGTCGGCATTCCCAAGATGAAACTGGAAGCTGCCCAGTTGCCAGTGGCGCGCGCTGCATTTGAAGCGTGGCGCCGGGGCCGGGCTGCAGCCGATCTGACCACCTTCTACTGGGAAGAAAATCTCGATCGTCCGTTGGAGGATGTCCGCCGCGAGTTGCGACTGCGTCCGCCGGAGACCTATCAGAGGGTGCGCGCTCTTTCCGAACAGCTCGAACGCGATTACCAGGCGGTCAGGCAGGCATGAGCTTAAGCGACAAATCGGCCATCACCGGAGTGGGCGAAACCGCTTTCGTGAAAGGCACCGAGAAAACCGCGGTCGACATGATGCTGGAAGCATCGCGCAAAGCCATAGCAGATGCAGGGCTGAAGCCGTCGGATATCGACGGCATGGTTCCTCCGCCGATCTACACCACCTCGGAAGAGATGGCGGCTAACCTCGGTATCGAAGTTCTGCGCTATGCCTCTACGGTCCACATGGGCGGGGCGAGCCCTACCACGGCACTCCAGAACGCCGCGATGGCAATTGCCAGCGGCTTATGCGACCATGTGCTGGTGACGCTCGGGTGGAACGGTTATTCCGCCTTGCGGCCCAAGCCTGGCGCACCGCCGACGCGGCCGATGAACATGAACACCCTGACGAATACGATCCAAGGCTATTACATTCCGTATGGCGTGTTCCTGCCGGTGCAGATGTATGCCTGGCTCGCCACCCGGCACTCCCGAATTTACGATATCGGCCCGGAAGCGATGGCGGCCGTTGCACTGGCGTGCCGTCGCCATGCGCAGATGAATCCGCAGGCCTTCACTTATGGCCGGGAACTGGATGCCGAAACCTACCATTCCGCGCGCTGGATATCCGAACCCTTTCGCCTCTACGATTGCTGTCTGGAGACTGACGGGGCATGCGCAGTCGTGGTTTCGCGAATAGACCGCGCCAGGGACATGCCGCATGTTCCCGTGAGCATCGCCGGTGCGGCTGAAGGGCATCCTTACCCCGCCGACGATATCCCTTCGCGTCCCGACCCCTTCAAGATCGGCCTGAGCTACGCCGCGCCGCGCGCGTTCGAAATGGCGGGGGTCGATCGCGAAGACATGGATTTTCTGCAGATCTACGACTGCTTCACCTACGTGGTTCTCCTTCAGCTGGAGGCCCTGGGCTATTGCGAACCAGGTGGACAGGCAGAGTTCGTCGCGAATGGCCAGATCGAGCTGGGCGGGCGCTATCCCGTCAACACCCATGGCGGCCTGCTGAGCGAGGCCCATGTTTGGGGACTGAACCATGTCGTCGAGGCGGTGCGTCAGTTGCGCCACGATTGTGGGGAGCGGCAGGTCGAAGGCGCCCAGACCGGCCTGGTGACCGGCTGGGGCGATCTGGGTGACGGCAGTATAGCGATTTTGAGGAGGTTTGCGTGAGCGACGAGAAAGATCTGCCGCCCAAGATGCGCCCCTCGGCGCAGGCCGCACCAGCCAAGCCAAAGCCGCGCCCGCAGGATCCGGTGGAGCAGGAATTCTGGAACCGGTGTCAGGACGGCAACCTTTACTTCCAGCAGTGCGAAGGATGCGGCAGTTTTCGGCATTTGCCGCGCTATATGTGCGCCCGATGCGGTTCTCCTGAATGGTCGTGGGAGCGTAGCACCGGCAATGGCACGCTGTTTTCCTGGACGGTGACCCATCAGGCACTGCATCCCGCCTTCGCCGGCGAGATTCCCTTCATCGCTGCGGTGGTGGAACTGGAGGAGGGAGTGCGCATGGCAACCCGGCTGGTCGATTGCGCGCTCGACGAGCTTGAGCTCGATCTGCCGGTCACGCTGGATTTCGAGCCGATCTCCGAAGATTTTCGCCTGCCAGTATTCCGACCCGTCGCGATCGCGCGCGCAGAAGGATAGACCAAGATGGATCTCGACTACGGACCCCAGTATGACGCGTTTCGCGAGGAAGTGCGCCAGTTCCTGCAAACCCACGGTCACCGCGCACCCGATGGCCAAGGCCGTGCCGCGCGCCCTTCCCCCGAAGCCGTCGAATGGCAAAAGCTGTTGATCCTGCATGGTTACACGGCGCGTACGATTCCCAAGGAATACGGCGGATACGGAGCCGAGCCGGACATCCTGAAATCGCGGATCATTGCCGAGGAATTTTCGCGCGCTGGCATCCCCGCAGGCCTTGCGAACCAGGGCATTTCCATGCTCGTTCCCACGCTGCTGGAACTCGGAACCGAAGCCCAGAAACGGCAATGGATCGAGCCGACCCTAAATGGCGAGATAGTCTGGTGTCAGGGATATTCGGAACCTGGAGCGGGATCGGACCTCGCCGCGCTCAAGACCAGCGCCCGCGTCGAAAATGGCGACTTTGTCATCAACGGACAGAAGATCTGGACCAGCACGGCCAAGCAGGCGGACATGATCTTTTGCCTTGTTCGGACCGAACCGGACGCGCCCAAGCACGGCGGCATCTCCTACTTGATCTTCTCGATGGACACACCAGGGATCGAGGTCCGACCACTCAAGACCATGACCGGTCATGCCGAGTTCAATGAAACGTTCTTTACCGACGTGCGGGTTCCCCTGGATCAGATCGTCGGGCAGCGCGGGCAGGGGTGGTACGTGGCCAATGCCACACTGGGCCATGAACGTGGCATGCTGGGCGACCCCGATGCACTGGAAAACCGGCTCCAGGCGCTGGTCAGGCTGATGCAAAAAGAACGCATCGGCCAGGGTTGCGCAATGGACAACGCCGTTCTGCGTGACCGGCTGGTTGCATTGCAAGCCGAAGTCGCGGCGATGAAATTCAACGGCATGCGCATCCTGTCGAACAGCCTTAGGGGGGATGCCGGCGGCATGGCGAAACTTGTCGTGAAGCTGCAGAGCTGTGAGCTCGCCCATCAGATTTCCGCGCTCGCGATCGACGCAATGGGCGAGATGGGCATACTCTATCACGGAAGCGAGCGCGAGCGCGAAGACGGTGCCTGGCAGTGGAACTACATGTTCCAGCTTGGTCTGATCATCGGTGGAGGCACCGCCCAGATCCAGAAGAACATCATCGCCGAACGCGGGCTGGAAATGCCGCGCGAACCCAAGTTCGCAACGCCTCCCGCCGTCGAACAGGCGACGGCCGTTGCAAGCGGGCAGAATAAGGGAGCCGCCTGATGGATTTCGGACTTTCGCAAGACCAAGAGATGCTCTGCGACGCGATCAGCCGCACTCTTGCTGATACTTGTCCGCTCGATCATGTGCGCGAATGCGCGGAGGGCTCGGTTCCCTTCAGCGACAACGTGCGTTCGGCGCTGGGCGAAATCGGCATTTGGGGAATGATGGTTCCCGAGCAACATGACGGGCTCGGGATGACAATGCTCGATGCCGCCGCTGTGGCCGAGCAGCTCGGCTATGCCGTCGCGCCGGTGCCTTTTATCGGTGCCCATGTACTGGCACCCCTTGCGCTGGCACAGGGCGGTAGCGAGGAGTTGAAGGCGCACTGGCTGCCGAGGATAGCGAAGGGCGAGGCGCAAATCGCCGTCGCGATCGCGGAAACGGTGGAGATCCGGGACCGGGCAGGCGTGGACTTCGACGGCGCAAAGCTCGACGGAACGGCTTTGTTCGCGCTCGACTTCCTGGAAGCCGACGCGTTTCTGGTAGCCGATACCGCCGGTCGTATGCACTTCGTAGCTGGCGATGCTGCGGGTCTGGAGAAGGTTGCTCTCAAAACGATCGACCGCACCCGGAGCGTAGGGGAGCTGCGGTTTTCTGGCGTAGCGGGCGAGGCTCTCGCGGACGATGGTGGGGCCACAGTCAGGCGCCTGCGGGACGCCGGCCGGGTGCTCCTGGCCGCCGATAGCCTCGGTGCGGGCCAGGCTATGATCGAAAAAGCGGTCGA
>NZ_JAYPTL010000008.1:9413-42827 GCF_038133525.1 Erythrobacter sp.
GCGCGAACAGTTCGGACGAGTGATCGGCAGCTTCCAGGCGGTCAAGCATATGTGCGCGGAAATGGCTGCCCGCCATGAACCATGCCGTTCGCTGGTCTGGTATGCCGCCCATGCGTTCGATGCGACGCCCGACGAGGCTTCGCTGGTGGCATGCCATGCCAAATCACATACGGGCGAAGTCCACCGTTTTGTCGCCCGAACCTCAACCGAGGTGCATGGGGGGATGGGTTTTACCGATCTCCTAGGTCTGCATTTCTGGTTCAAGCGAATCGGTTTCGACCGCCAGGTTCTGGGAAGTCCCGAAGCGGTCCGGGCCGAAGCAGCGGCCTTGCAGGGGTGGACGCAGGTCGCATGAGACGATGAATTAGGCGCACGCTACCGACAAAATCGTGGCCACCAAGGAGAGAGGAATTAATACGTGATCGACTGGAACCTTGGCGACATCCTTGATGCAATCGAACCTGCGGTCCCGGAAGATGCTCCGGCGCTGATTCACGGCGACCGGATCATTAGCTGGCCCGAAATGTCGAAGCGTTCGAACAATTTGGCGCGCAATCTGCGCGCGCAAGGTGCAGGCGACGGGGCGAAGATAGCCTTCTACATGCGCAACCGTTCCGAATACGGGGAATTGATGGCCGCGTGCTTCAAGGGCCGCCTCACGCACGTGAACATCAATTATCGTTACCGTCCCGAGGAGGTTTTTTACATCTTCGACGATTCCGATAGCGAGGTAATTGTTTACAGTTCCGAGTTCCGCGACTGCATTCTTGAACTGAAGGAACGGTTGACCAAGGTTCATACATTTGTAGAAATCGGCGATGCTTCGCAGATCGCTTCCTTCGCGCTTCCTTACGAAAAACTTGTAGAAGGTAACGGCGCGCCTCTCGATATCGAGCGTTCTCCCGATGACCTGCTGTTCATATATACAGGCGGTACCACCGGCATGCCCAAGGGCGTGATGTGGCGACACGATGATATGCGCAAGGCTCAGCTCGACGCGCAAAAGCTGCTGGGTCCGGTTCCCCAGACCATGGAGGAAATGGTGGCCCTGGTGAAGCAGGGCGAGCTTGCGCGCATCACTTTGCCGGCGTGCCCGCTGATGCATGGAACCGGGTTCATTACTGCTATTGGCACGCTCATGTCGGGCGGGGCCATCGTCACGCTGTCCGATCCATCCTTCGACGCGGAAGAATTGTGGGATGCGGTGGACCAGCACAAGGTGCAGAGCATCGCCATTGTCGGTGACGCTTTTGCCAAACCCATGCTGCAGGCGCTGGACGCCCACCCGAAGCGCTGGGACACGAGCAGCCTGATTTCGATCATCTCGTCCGGCGTCATGTGGAGTAAACAGGTAAAGGCGGGCCTGTGCAAACATATCCCCCAGGTCATCCTCATGGACAGTTTTGGCGCTTCGGAAGGGCTGGGCTACGGCTTGTCGGTGACGACCGCACAGGGCGGCACCAACACCGCGAAATTCGGGATCGGGGAATTTTGCGACGTATTCGACGAGAACGACCGGAAGGTCGAGGCGGGGAGCGGCGTGCCCGGCTTTATTGCCCGCAAGGGCGCAATCCCCACAGGATACTACAAGGACCCGGAAAAGTCGGCCAAGACTTTCAGGACGATCGATGGCGTGCGTTACTCCATCCCGGGCGACTGGTGCCGGGTGGAATCCGATGGAAGCCTGACCTTGCTGGGCCGCGGCAGCGTCTGCATCAACACCGCAGGTGAAAAGGTTTACCCCGAGGAGGTGGAGGAAGTGCTCAAAACCCATCCCGCCATTGCCGACGCGCTTGTCGTCGGGGTGCCTGACGAAAAATGGGGCGAAGCGGTGACCGCTGTGGTGCATTTGACCCAGGATGCGGACTTCGACGCGCAAGCGATCAAGGATCACGTGCGCCAGCAACTGGCAGGTTACAAAACGCCCAAGGCGATTTGCCCAACGCAAACCGCCTTGCGCGCGTCAAACGGCAAGGCGGATTATACTACGGCTAAAGACATCGCGAAAGCGGGTGCCGGGGCCTCGTGAGCCATTCGCCCCCTCCTGACTATGATGTCGTAATCGTCGGGGCCGGGTTCAGCGGAATATACCTGCTTTACAAGCTGCGTCAGGCGGGGTTCGATGTTCTGCTGGTAGACGCAGCGGAGCAGCCGGGCGGAATCTGGTACTGGAACCGCTATCCGGGAGCACGGGTCGATTCCCAGGTTCCACTTTACGAATTTTCCATTGCGGAAGTATGGAAAAGCTGGACGTGGAGCGAACGATTTCCAGGCTGGGAAGAACTGCGCGCCTATTTCCTCCACGTCTGCGATACGCTCGACCTCTGGCCGGCAATGCGAATGAAAACACGGGTCGAAAGCGCGCCGTTCGATGAAGACACCGCCTGCTGGCGATTGAAGCTCGACGATGGCGGAAAAGTAAGCGCGCGTTTCCTCTTGCCGGCCCTGGGGTTCGCCTCGAAACCCTACATTCCCGATATCCTGGGCCTTAGCGATTTCGAAGGCGAATGGTGCCATACCGCCCGCTGGCCGCAGGAAGGCATCGACCTTTCCGGCCGCCGGATCGCCCTGATCGGCACGGGTGCCAGCGGCGTACAGGTGGCGCAGGAGGCGGCAAGCTGCGCGGAGCAGCTGACGCTTTTTCAGCGAACCCCGATTCTCGCCCTTCCCATGCGGCAGGAAAAACTGGACGCTGATCGTCAGCTTCGCGAAAAATCCGAATATCCCGCTGTCTTCCACAAAAGGCTTACGACAAGTGGCGGTTTCGAATGCCAATCGCTGGACATCTCGGCCCTGGCTGTGACCGAGGAAGAGCGGACTACGCATTTCGAGGATTTGTGGCAGCGAGGAGGGTTGCGCTTCTGGTATCATAATTTCGTTGACATACTGACGAACGAGGACGCCAATCGCCACGCCTACGAGTTCTGGTGTGACAAGGTGCGCGAGCGGATCTGCGACCCGACCATTGCCGAGAAGCTCGCTCCCGATGAGCCGCCACATCCCTTCGGGACCAAGCGACCATCGCTCGAACAGAATTATTACGAGATCTTCGCACAAGACAATGTTACGCTGGTCGATCTGAACGACACCGCGATCACTCGCGTCACCGAGGCCGGGATAGAAACAGCCACTGGCATGATCCCGTGCGATCTCATTGTCTTCGCGACCGGCTTCGATGCCGGTCGTGGCGGGCTCATCGACATGAACATCACCGGCCGCGGTCGGCTGGCGCTGGCAGAAGCATGGAAGAGTGAGATCAAAGCCTATCTGGGCATGGCCGTCGCCCAATTTCCGAACATGCTGTTCGCCTACGGCCCGCTCAGCCCTTCAGGCTTTTCCAACGGTCCGACAAGCGCCGAAATCCAGGGTGACTGGATCTGCGATTTCCGGATCTGGCTGCGCGATAACAGGATCGGCCTTTTCGAAGCCGATGCGCTGGCCGAGCGAAGCTGGACCGATATGGTCGCCCAAGTAGGGTCGATGACGCTCTTCCCCAAGGCTGAATCGTGGTACATGGGCGCCAATATTCCCGGCAAACCCCGACAACTGATCAATTTCCCCAGCGTATCTGGTTACGCCGATCTATGCCACGATGTCGCACGGCACGATTATCGTGGTTTTATCAGGAATACACTATCCGGTATGGAGACTGCGCCGAAATGAATGAAATGAAACCAATCCACGACGGGTCAACAGATATTGATCCCGTATGGGCCGGCGACGGGGCGGATATACCCGAATGGTTCGCCTGGGCGCTGAGCGTGCCCCGTGAGGAAGGCTTCGTAGAGGTTGGTGGCGCGCGGGTGCATTATCTTCGCTGGGGCAGGCGTGACCGGCCCAAATTGCTCATGACTCACGGTTTTCTCGCCCATGCCCGCTGCTTTGCCTTCATCGCACCGTACCTTGCCGAAGACTACGACGTGGTGGCGTTCGATCTGGCCGGTATGGGCGATAGCGAGATGCGCGGCGTGGCCGATATAGCTGCGCGGGGAAAGGAATTTGTCGAGATCAGCGAAGCGCTCGATTTGTTTGCGGATGGAAGCAGACCGACGATCATCGCCCATAGTTTCGGCTCGGGTGCAGCGCTGACCGCCGTTTCCCAATCGCCGGATGCCTTCGCCGGCGTTATTGTCTGCGATCTCATGGTGATGCGGCCCGAAAAGCTGGAGAAATACTGGACCATGGGCAGATCGAGCCCCGGGTCGGGTAATCCTGACAAACCGGTGCGACGCTACCCGACCTACGAAGCGGCGCGCGAGAGGTATATCCTGTCGCCGCCGCAGGCAGTTGGTGAGCCGTTCCTGATGGATTACATGGCCTATCACTCTCTCCGCCGCGATGGCGAGGAGTGGACATGGAAGTTTTCTCCCGAAGTGTTCCGGCGCAGCAACAAGCCCGACGAATGGCTGACAGTAGGCCAGAGGCTGGTCGATGCGCCCGGGCGCAAAGCGATTGTGTACGGCGAGAAAAGTCAGCTCTTTGATCGCGATTCCGCCCGCTATATCCGGGAACTGGGAGGGGGAAAGATACCAATTGTTGCAGTGCCCGATGCACGCCATCATCTCATGCTGGATCAGCCGCTCGCGTTCGTCGCTGCGCTTCGGGCGGTACTGGCCTTTTGGAGCCTCTGAGATCCCCCATACTAAGAGGCTGGTTCCTGGTCAGAGGCCAGCGAGATGGGGGCAAAGGGCGTCCATATTCATCTTGTACTATATCCGAACTATTGTCGCCGTCGGCACGGCGAACGCTTCGTTGGTCTCGATGCCAGCTGGGGCAAAAGCTTTATCGGGAGCAACTCGCTTAGCGCGCCAACCATTGCTGATCTTTAGCAAACGTTCACTCCGCGTGCGATCTGGATCGTGGCCCATGGGGTCAAAAGAAAAGGCGCTTTACTAATATCACGCGGATGTATATGCCCATGGACGGGGATTGGGCTAATTCTCTCCCTCTCCTCTCCACAGACTAAGGGGCGACCCTCGAGGTCGCCCCATTTTGCAGTAAGCGGCGGAGCCAATTATCGTCGCACTGAAGAGATGGGAAGGGATGCTATATGACACTGAGAGCGATGGTGCTCGCCACTTCGGCCATCTTGGCTTGGCCGCAGATGGCTTTAGCGCAGGATCCCACAACTGATGAGGCGGAACCCCAAGGATCCGTAATCATCGTTACGGCCCAACGCCAATCTCAAAGTCTGCAAGAGGTGCCGATCGCGGTCAGTGCCTTCGATGCTACGGCTCTCGAAAGCCAGCAGATCGAAAACGCTGCTGACCTTCAATTGACGCTCCCGAACGTCTCATTTTCGAAGGGCAACTTCACCGGGTCGTCCTTCACCATCCGTGGTATCGGCGATCTTTGTGTTGGTGTGACGTGTGACGCAGCGACGGCTATCCATATCAATGGTTCCCCTCTTTTTGGTACCCGGCTGTTCGAAACAGAATATTTTGACCTTGAGCGAATTGAGGTCCTACGGGGGCCGCAGGGCACCCTCTTCGGCCGCAACGCTACCTCGGGTGTTGTCAACCTTGTGACAGCCAAGCCTGACCTCGGTTCTTTCGGCGCGGCCGGAGAGTTCGAGTATGGGAATTACAACAGCATCAAGGCCGAAGGGATGGTCAATGTCCCGATCGGCGATTCTATCGGCGTTCGGGTAGCCGGATTCTTTCTGAATCGCGACGGTTACACCACAAACCTTTTCGACAATTCGGATGTCGACGACCGAGACATGTACGCTGTTCGTGGTTCTCTTCGTTTTGAACCCGGTGCCGATACCACTCTCGACTTCATGGCATATTATTTCAGGGAAGATGACACCCGTTTACGTAATCAAAAGCAGGCCTGCCAGCGTGACCCGCTCGGCGTGCTGGGTTGTCTGAACAATCGCCGCGACTTTGACATCACCAATGCCAATTCCACAGTCGGCGCAACGCTCAGTTCGCAAGAGTTCTTCGCTATTCAGGGAATTCCCTCAGTACTGGGATTGGGAAGCCTGTACGGCCCCGACGCATTTGCAGGATTCGATAAGCCCGACGATGTGCGCACGGTAAACACGGCGTATACTCCATTCTATTTTGCCGATGAAGTGCAGCTACAGGCCCGTCTCGAGCAGCGCATCGGAGCTATGACACTGACTGCAACCGGTCTTTATCAGGACACCGAAGTCGATTCCCGGCAGGACTACTTTCTGGGCATTCAGGATCGTACCGGCTTTGCTACGGCCTTGAACGTGTTGTCCGGCTTCGCGGCCAACGGTTTGCCTACCGGCCTCCCCGCACCTGCACCGGCGTTCGTGCCAGGTTCGTCGGCGTATTTTACCCCGATTGTGGAGGCTCTCATCCCCAATGGCCCAGGGGGCGTATTGTGCACCTCCGATAACGATGATGGGAACAGGGGCGCGTTCGAAGGTAATGTATTGTGCGGCGAAACGCCGCTATCCTTCGACAGGTCTTCAGAGCAACGCGAATCCTGGAGCGGCGAAATCCTCCTTTCCAGTGATTTCGACGGAGCATTCAATTTCCTGCTCGGAGGGATCTATGCAAAGTCCAAGACTACCGACAACAGTTACTATGTAAACTCATTCGCGCTTGACTACGCCAGTGCCATTCTGGGATCGTTTGGTACTTTGGCAGGCGGTGCACCGCCATCCTACTTCGCAACATCCATGTACCGCAACAATTCTCTCGAGGCTAATCTTGAGAGCTTCGGTGTGTTCGGGGAGATCTACGTCGACCTGACCGAGCGTCTGACCTTCACCGGAGGTTTGCGGTATAACGACGACAAGAAAGACGTGACTGCGCGCACGACCTTGATTAGCTTCCTCAATCCTTACGCGAATGACGGGGAGCCGTTCGACAGCCCGATCACTCCCTTAACCGGTCCCTCTGGTCTTTTTGATGCCGATCCTGGTACGCCAGGTGAGCAGCTAACGCAATTTAGAGAAGTAGGTTTCGATGAAATAACCGGGCGTGCGGTGCTCGACTACGAAGTTACGCCTGACAATTCGATTTACGCATCTTATGCCAGGGGCTATAAATCCGGGGGTATCAACCCGCCCCTTTCGCCCGTTTTCGATGTGGCTGAAAGCTTCGGATCAGAAACCATCGACGCATTTGAAATCGGATCGAAAAATACCTTTGCGAATGGCGCACTGCAATTAAACGCTACTGCATTCTACTATAAGTATAGCGGGTTGCAGCTTAGCCGCATCGTCGCCCGTACCTCAGTTAATGATACTATCGATGCCGATATCTGGGGTGTGGAACTAGAGTCCGTTATCCGGCCCGATCCCGATTGGCTTGTCAACTTGACGTTCAGTTATCTCAACGCGGAAGTTGCCGGCGACCAGTTCTTCTCCAATCCGCGCGACCCGGGTGGCGGCGATCCTGATGCCGTCATCATCAAGGATATTAGCAACGGTGCTAATTGTGCCGTAACCGGGCCAGCCCCCGGCGCGGCCGACGCATTCGTGGCCGGAGTGAACGCAGCTCTGGGTCTTCGTGGTCCCGAAGAATTTCCTAATGACGGCAATCTTGCGTCAAGCGGCGCATTCAGCATTTGCGATGTCTTGGCCGGAGCCGTTCCGGCGGGCAGCGGCCTTGCGGTATTAAGCCCTGGCGTAGAGGTCAACATAAAAGGGAACAAGTTGCCGCAGGCCCCCGAAATGAAGGTTTCGATGGGTGTGCAGTACACCGCCACTTTCGACAATGGCATGACTCTGGTTCCTCGCGTGGACGTAGCGCTGACTGGTGAGCAATACGGCAATATCTTTAACGGCAGGGTCAACCGGATCGAGCCATTCGTGCAAGCCAACGCGATCGTGCAGTTGAACAGTGCGGATGAGCGTTGGTTCGTGCGCGGATTTGTTCAGAACATTTTCGACAGCAGCTCGGTGACAGGATTGTACTTGACCGACGCATCCTCGGGGAATTTTACCAATATCTACACTTTGGATCCTCGTAGATATGGTGTTGCTTTGGGGTTCAGTTTCTAACAGGTCCAGATCGTGTTGGCGGGGAGATCGGTGGTCCTCCCAACGACCCGAACGGACAGTGCCAGCTAGTTCGTATTTCGACCCATGACTTTATAGCTTTTCCAGAGCGGCGTAATGCTCGATGACCGCCTCGTAAGCCTACCGACGAGGCGGTCATCGAACCGGCCAAATGCGAGCTGCACTCGAAATGCCTGTACGATCGCTCGTTGATGTCGCTACGAGATGCTCGCGGAAAGCTTAAGGCCTTACATAGAAACGACAATGAAGAGTCACCGAATAGTGCAATCGGGATATCCGATGGTGATACTGGCAAACGCACTCTGCGAAAGGCGGAAACATGCTGACCCCTATGATCCAAGATTGGGTCGTAGTGCACGAGGTGCTGACGCGTTAGGAAAAGTTGGAAGGGGCTGCGGGGCAGACTTCTGAGAAAACTTATCCTAACTCTGTTCAGGTTTCATAACTGATTTTCGATCGACCGGAGCTGGCTCAACCGACGTGCGATTGTCGCGAGACAATTCGACCCATCCCAACCCAAGCGACTTCTGGATCGCGATCCAGCCATTTGTCATGGCGGCGATCGCCCGATCGAGATTTGCTCTGGCCTGTTCGCGCTTGCGGATCGAAGTGTTGAGTTCGCCTTGCGAGATTACCCCCGCGGCGCGGCGTTGCTCGTTAAGCTCCGCAGCCGTGTCGGCCTGCCGACTGATCTGCGCCAGCGCGGCTACGTTGGCTCTTTGTTGCCCGAACCGAGCAAGCGATTGTTCGGCGTCGCGTAGTGCGCCCAGGACCACTTCAAGATAGCGCGCTTCGGCCTCGTCGCGCGCACTCTCGGCCTGATCGATCGATGCTGCCGTGCGGCCGAAATCAAGCAGGTTCCACTGCAGCCGCGGCAAAGCGATTGCCGATAAGTTGCCCGGGTCCAGGATGTCGTCGGGCTCCGATCCGCCCAAACCGAGAATCCCCATGAAGGAAATCTTGGGGAAGCGAGCAGCCTCTGCCACGCCAATGCGCGCATTCGCCGCGGCCAGCATGCGTTCGGCGGCTCGAACATCCGGCCGCCGCGCTATTAGCGCTGCGGGATCGCCCACCGCGACCCGTTCGGGGGGAAGCGGAATTTCGGCCTGAGCCGCCAGGAGCCCGTCGAGTGCGCCGGGCGCTTCGCCCGTCAGCACCGCGAGCGTGTCTTTGAATACATCGATGTCCGCTTGAGCTTCCGCGATCTGCGACTTGAGCAGTTCGAGCTCGGCGTTCGCGTTACCGACCGGGAACAGCGCGAGAGCGCCCTGTGTATAGCGCTGATAGGTCAGTTCGAGAATTTGCTGCTGCAAGTCGCGCTCTCGCTGGACAAGCTCGAGCCGCCCTTGCGCTTCTCGCAGGCTCACATACGCCCGCGCGATTTCGGCGGCGAGCTGGACTTTCGCATCCTCGGCGTTCGCCACCGAGGCCGCAGCCTGAGCGCTAATGGCCTCGACACGCCGTGCCTGCCCCCCAGCGAAATCGATCTCCCAGTTTGCATTGAGCCCGACGTTGTAGACGCTGAGGCTGTCCTGCTCTTCGGTGTCTGCAGGAGCGCCGGGCGATCCCGGGGGCGGGCCACTGCCGATATCTAGCCCTGGGATATTCGCCTGGACCGCAGTCGCCTGCGCAGCCACGGCGGGTAGCCGGTTGGCGCGCTCCTGGCGGACAGAAGCCCTTGCCTGTTCGATGCGAGCGCGCGCCGCGGCCACGCCCGGATTGCCGACCAGCGCGCGCGCCTCCAGTTCATTGAGAACCGGATCGCCGAGCAGCGTCCACCAGTCGCCGGCAATCGGCGCAAACGGATCGATTTCGGGGCCGGCGCGTACGAACGCATTGCCTGCGGCGGTCGCAAGTTGCGGGGGACCGGCATAGTCGGGACCGGACATGCAACCCGCGAGGAGCGCCATGGGAGCGAGGAGGGTTAGGGTCTTGCGCATAGAGTTCTCAGTGCATCGAAAGGGATAAGTTCTTCGGGAGAGGCTTGAGGAACAGTACCAGCGGCACCGTGACCAGGGTAATCGCGCCCATGGCGAAAAAGACATCGTTGTAGGTCATCACGAACGCATCGCGCTGAATGATGCCGGAAAGCATCTCCAGCGCGGCCTGTGGGCTGCCCAGCGACGCCGTCATGCCGTCCAGGTATTCCTGTAGCCGGGGGCTGTTAGCGTTGAGGGTTTCTTCCATGCGTCGACTATGATGCCACTGGCGCTGATCCTGGAACGAGGCAAGCCCCGCGAGCGCGAACGAGCCCCCGAGGTTTCGCGCCGCGTTGAAGATGCCCGAAGCATCGCCGGCATCCTCCTTGGCAACCGAAGCTACCGTCGCCTGGTTGAGGAACATCATCGTGAGGATCATGCCGATGCCACGCAGGAACTGGCTTTCGGTGAACACTCCACCTCCCGATTCCGCTGTCAGATTTATGCTGACGAAACAGCTTAGCGCCATGATGAACATGCCCGCGCCGACCGCAATGCGGATGTGAATCCTGCGGATCATGAACGGGAGAACGGGCATCAACAGGAAAGCCGGAACGCCCATCCAGAAGATCACAAGTCCGGTCTGCAAGGCATTATAATCGGAAATTATCGCGAGAAATTGCGGGATCACGTAGGTCGAGCCATACATGACCATGCCAAGCGCCAGTGCCATCACCACGACGCTGGCAAACTGCCTGCTGAGCATCAGGCGCAATTTGAGCACGGGTTTGCGCGCGTAAAGCTGTCCGTAGGTCAGAAGTGCAAAACCCACGACCGTCATCAGTGTGAGCTGGACGATCAGCGTGGAATCGAACCACTCCTCGCGGTGGCCTTCTTCCAGAACGATGGTCAGCCCACCCAACCCAAGGATCATACCAGCTATTCCCGCCCAATCAGCCTCGCGCAGGTAAACCCAGTCGGGCTTTTCATGGGGTAGCCCGATGAATAGTAAAGCAAGGAGCAACGCGCAGACGGGCACGTTGACGAAGAAGGCGTAGTGCCAGCTCAGGTTCTCGGTAAGCCAGCCCCCCACCAACGGGCCCATTACCGGCCCAAGAACCACGGTCATTCCGAAGAGCGCCATGCCGATCGGCTGTTGCGATGGAGGCAGTCGCTTTGCGACGATGGTCATAGCGGTTGGAATAAGCGCGCCGCCCATGAACCCTTGACCGGTGCGACCGATGATCATCGTCGTCAGATCGGTGGCAATGCCGCACAACACCGAAAAGGCCGTGAAGGCAGAAACCGCGACGATGAGCAGCGTGCGAAGGCCGAGCAGTCTTTCCAGCCACGCGCTCAGAGGGATGATGATGATCTCGGCAACAAGGAAGGCTGTCGCGATCCAGGTGCCTTCGGTTCCGGTCGCGCCGATTTCCCCCTGGATCGTCGGCAGCGCCGAATTGACGATCGAGATGTCAAGCGTTGCCAGCATCGCCCCCAGCGCACCGGCGGCTACGGCGATCCAGGCCGTAGCATCGGCCTTTTCGACCGGCGGCGAAACCGCTGCAGCGGCGCCTGCCATCGGTCAGTCTCCGGCCGCGTTGCGGATCGAATCGAGTTGGTCTCTAGCGGCGCGCGTATCGACACTCGCGACAACAGACATGCCCGGCACCAGCAGACGCAGGATCTCGGGCGAAGCCTGAATGGATATGCGCACCGGGACGCGCTGAACGATCTTGGTGAAATTACCCGTCGCGTTTTGCGGAGGTAGGATCGAGAATTCTGCCCCGGTCCCGGGGGCGATGCTTTCCACTCTTCCTAATAGCTCGAGGTCCGGCAGCGCGTCGATTTCCAAGGTGACGGGTTGCCCCGGGCGGACAAGTCCGAGCTGCGTTTCCTTGAAATTTGCTGTCACGTAGAGGCGGTCGGTCGGTACGAGGCTCATAAGGCGTTGGCCAGGCTGGACAAATTGTCCAGGTCGGACCGTGAGGTCACCCACCCGCCCGGAAATACTGGCCTGGAGCGTGGTCGATGACAGGTTCAGACGGGCGGCCTCGAGTTGCGCACGAGCGGCGTTGGCTTGCGAATTGGCCTGGTCTATCTGCTCGCTAAGCGTGTTCTGTCGGCGCTGTGCCGCCGTGAGCGCGGCGCGCGCTGCCGCGACTTGAGCCTGCGCTTCTCTGGCCTGGGCCTCCAGCTGATCGAGCCTCTCGCGCGGCTCCGCTCCCGAAGCGGCAAGGGGGCGGTACCGGACAACCTGCTCAGCAGCGAGACCAGCCTGTGCAGATGCTGCTGCGAGCTGTGCACGGGCCTGGGCAATTGCCGCGTCCTGCTCTTGTTGCTGGGCGCGTACCGTATCTGCTCCGGCGAGCGACGCGGCGATCTGGGCTTCGACCTGGTTCGTTTGGGCACGATAATCTCGCACGTCCAGCTGGACAAGTGCATCGCCCGACGCGACCGTTTGATTCTCCGTCACTAATACGCGCTCGACGTAGCCCGCAATTTTGGGGGAGATGATGACGCTGTCGGCGGCAATATAAGCGTTGTCGGTGGACTGCTGGAATCTGCCGTACGTCTGATGATTGTAATACCAGTAGCTCCCGGCGAGCAGGACCAGAATGCCGGCGATCAGCAGACCCAGCCGGACCCGCGGACTGGACAACCCCGTCGGACGTGCGCCTTCATCGCTAGCCCCTGCTGTCTCGTCCGCCATGATTATTTCGCTCCTCGCCATCGTTTGAGCCGCTGCGCGAGCGATATAGCGGCCAAAACAAAATGCGAAAGTCCTTTACTATTTTTCTCCGATCGATAGGAATGTCTCATGCCAGAAGATGAGGGCACTCTCGCACTCGACAATGTCATCACCCACGATGATCGAGCGATCTTCATGATGGACCAGATCAGCCGCGCCGCGCGCAAGGCATTCGATGACCGAGCACAGCCGCTGAGCCTCAATCGTACGCAGTGGCGTGTGTTGGCGCAGCTCATCAGAGCTCCTGCCCTGAACCAGACGGACATCGCCAGGAGACTTGAAATCACATCCTCCAGCAGCGGCCTGGAAGACATGACGCCTTCGCGCTTGAGTGACCGGACGCGGCTTGCGCAAGTCATAGCAATATTCGGTCGCCACGGGCGGGGCGGCATCACGCCCGTGTTGGGACTAGGCCGATCTCAAACCAAAACACATTCGACGCGCCCGGATGCCCCGCTCGTGGCGATTGCGCCAGGGGACGAACCTCGGTCATGTTCTATAGCGGACAACCGAATGGAGCATGCGGGACGCGAACTTTCATTGCACCGGCCCTCTGCCGGACGAACAAACCGCTGGCGGCGTGCTAGATGGAAACTAACGCAAACTTCTCCCTAGTGGCGTGGATCGTTGGCATTCTGATGCTTACGACCATCGCTTTCGCGATGTGGCTAATCGATCCCAGACCAAATCAGGAAACATATCAGATCAAGTTTGATCGCTCCGTGGAAGGCCTTCAGTCGGGATCGACTGTAACACTATCGGGAGTCCCTGTGGGACAGGTAACATCGGTCCGTCTGGCGGAAAATGAACCGGAAAACGTGGTCGTTGTTCTGACTCTCGATCCTTCTGCGGCGAAAGTCCACGGCCTTGAAGCGACAATCAGCACGGATCTGATAACTGGAGAGGCTGCGCTCGTGCTCGAGGGCCGACGGGGTCGTCAGGGCATTTACACCGACAAGTCAGGAAAAAAGATCATTCCCGCCGCGGACGAAACCGGACTATTGGGGAGGGATGCGACCGCCACTGTAGAGACCGTGGCAAATAGCATTCGCGCTCTGAACGAAGGACTGGAGCCAGAAAAGCAACGGGTGATCACCTCCGATCTTGTCCGGCTTCGAGTCACGACGGCCGCACTCGCATCGGACGCCGAAGGTTGGGACGAACGATTGGCCTCAACAAAAGGAAGATTGTTAGACTTAGGGCAAAGGGTTGGTGGATGGGGAAATAATCTTCGAGATGCAGATCGGCGGATCTCAGGGCGGAGCGCTTCTGCTATCGCGCAACGACGCCTTCGCCAATTCAGGGAGGGGGTGCAGAACGCTGAAAACAAACTTTCCCAGATAAGGAGTGGCATTCCGGCGGTCGAAGATTCTTTGGTTGAAGGTGAAACGGACCTTCGCGAGCTTAGTCGCGAACTTGCTCCTCTCAGTGAAAAAATCGAAGATATTCAGGTTGAGGGAATTACATCAAATCCTCCCCTCCCAGACTATCGGCCAAAAAGAAGAGAAGCTGGAACGAATATCGATGATTTAAAGTAAACCGAACGGATGACTGCTTCCGGGCAGAGCGCGCAGCCCGTAGAATAGCGGAGATTGGAGCGCAAAGCGGATAACGACCTACTCCGCGGTCAAGTTTGAAATTGAAATTCCGAGTCCTAAAAAAGGCATCGAACCAATACATTAGAGGGATTTTGCGGGCCTTTTGCGGGCTTTTCAGCTTGACCGAAATATCTAAACATCAGAAATTAAACGGAAAAGAAGTTCGAATGTGATGCCTCTTCTGGACCATTTTCCCTCTCGATCGATCGTAAGCGCAATCAGAATCGCGCCGAGTGTGCTCTTCGAAGTGTGATTTTTCCTCTGTCCTGTCGCGGATGGAGGCCTTCGCGTAGTTCGGGCTCTCTCTTCCAAATACGAGATTCAAGGACGTCACTTGAGATGGTCCTGGTCTGGTCTCTGCTGTGTCGGGAATCGCATCTGGATAGAGGCGAATACGCCTAACTTCCTGTGTTCAACGAATCCTGCGCAAGGTTATAGGTGGAGGCGTAAAATAGCGCTCAAGATAACGCTCATCTGATTCGCAGATGCATAATATTTCAAGATAGTCAAGAAAGTAAAAAGCGAACTCAAGGGAAAGTTTTATTTGATAGGTTTCATATCCGAATTTATCATTATCGCGCCAGAACAAGTGGTTGCGAGTCTGGCCGAGAGGTTCAAGAGTGAGAGCGAATGCTCATAGGGTGTTGTTTGGTGCGGATGGTCACGGTGCGTACCTGCATAGGCTGACCGTCGATGAAGGGCGCAAGCGGCAGATCAAGGCGGCGCGGGACGAAATTCGGAAGGAAATCTGGTCCGGCCTTCGCAACTGGCGCGATCACCTGGGTGCCGCACAACTGTTCGAAGCGGGTGCGCTCACATCCAGCTACCTGTCCGGCAGCGATCTGGCGCTTAGGCCGCAGTTCAGGATGCAGGGCAGCTGGTTCTACCACACCCTCAACCGACCGATACAGTCCCCTCCGCAGACGATCGATCTCGACGACGGCGTGTTCCTGCCGATCTCCTTTCCGGACACGCCGGGCGGGCCCCAGCCCATCCTGTCCAGTGCCGGCTATTTCGCGCTAGTCGAGCGGATCCTGGCCCCGGTCTGTGCCACAAAGGGCTGGATGCTGATCACTGACAGACCCTCCTGCGTCCGTGTGCAGATCGCCAGCGACGCGCATATCGACCTGGCGCTCTATGCTATTCCCGATGTCGAATTCGAGGCGCTGCTGGCGCAGGCGGCGGTCGCGCTGCAGTTCGATGCCGAGCTTCCCGATGAGAGCACCTTCTTCGCGGAACATATCTACCCATTTCTGCCGGCTGGGCAGCTGCGATTTGCCCATCGTCACGACGGTTGGGTGCTGTCCGACCCGCGCGCGCTCGAAGACTGGTTCCAGGAGGCGGTCGACTGGCATGGCCCCCAGATCCTGCGGGTCTGCCGATATCTCAAGGGGTGGCGCGATCACCACTGGACGACCTGCCGGCTTCATTCGATGGTGCTGATGGCCTGTGTGGCCACCGCTTATGATGAGGCCGCGCTGGTCGCCGAAAACCGCGACGATCTGGCACTCGCGATGGTAGCCCGGCGGCTACCCGAATTGCTCAATCGACGGGTCCCGAACCCGGTGGCCAAGGGCCAATTCCTCGATGAGAGCTGGTCCGCCGAATGCCGTGCAGATTTTATCGCCGGGGCTCATGCCCTTGCGGCGCGTATCGAGGCTGCGCTCGAGGCGGATCGGCCAAGTGACGTTCTGGCACATCTCCGGGCAGTCCTGGGGGCTGACCTTCCTTGCGACGAGGATCTCGTGCTGATCGAGGTATCCGACGGTGCGCCATCATCCAGCCAGGCCGGCACCCGGAGCATATTTCCCCAATTGCAGGAACAGTGCCCGGTGGAGAGAAAGCTCGCCGGCGACGCGTGCCCGATTGCATTCCTGGCTGACCGAGCGAGGGGATTGTAACCAGTTGGCCGAAATGCCGAATATGCCGCAATGCACCACGAAGGGCTCGCGCGCCCCCATTCTTGTGGCGTCCGCAGGACTTTCCGGACTTGCGAAAACTCAATGTGCCAGGCCGTTTGGCAAGTCGTTGTCGAACAGGCAGATTGAAAAAATTGAAATCAAGGTTGCGTAGATCACAGTCTGAATAAGCAAAAACATTGGAATTACATTGTGGTGCAGGCGAATAAACAACCCCATGCGGAAATATCGACTGGTAAGAGATCGATATTATCTTTCCTGATCAAGGCCTTTGTGCTTGCAGCGGTTGGTATCGTTCTGCTCCGATCCGGCGCTGCCTTGGCCGACGATGCCCGATTGAGCATAACGCCGGACCAGGAACTGCAGTTTGGTGATCTGGTTACTACGGGCGGTGGATATCGCGAGGTTTCCCCGCAAGGCCAGGTGCTGGATGTGGGCCTGGTCAGCCTGTCCACGGGCACTGCGCATCCGGCGCGGGTTACCGTCAGATATGATCGGGGCGACAACAGCCGCGATCGCCTGAACCTTCGTATCCAGATGACGTTCACGGCCAGCCAGTCGGCCGGGGGCGGTGCTGCGCGGATCAGCCGGTTTCAGACCGACTTGCCCAACGGTACCTCCTTCGCTCCCGGCCAGATTGTGGAGTTGCAAATTGCCGATTGCGTGACACGGATTTGCGAACGGACCTTCAACCTGGGTGCGCGACTGCAGGTCGATCCCCAGTTCAAGGGGTCGCAGGTCGCCATACCCGTTGGCGTAGATGCGACGCTGATTTCGACCGAGTAAGCCGTCCCTCACTTGGTGATCCAAGCCCAATTCCGCACAAGCTGACGCCCATGGCCCGGCACGTGGCGCGGTTGCGGCCATACTCGCTCACCGGTGGGGGCGTTCTAACCCCAGTGGCATATCTGCATCGTAATACGTATTAGCACGTAAAAATAATTTAGCGTGCTTGTAACCACTTGCGAATCGGTTCCGAATTCGTACTGATATTGCTACGGGTTTGTACGTAGCTAAATGGATATCAGGGGTCCGGTAATGTTGAAACCTATTCTTGGTGCGCTGGTGGCGCTCGCAATCATCCCATCACCTGCGGCGGCGCAGGCGACGGCGACGGCGCAGGGTCAAGCAGAGGTAGAAGTCATTTCCCCGATCAGCATTAGTCATATCAACCAGGCGGCGCTGAGGTTCGGCAGTCTGATTGTTGGCGCGACTGGTACAGTGCGGATCAGTGGTGGTGGCAACGTTACCGCCAGTAACGGTATTGATGTTATCGCTGGCACTACGTCACTCGATGCATTCACGGTTACCGGGGAGCCCGGTCGGTCCTTCTCTATGAGCGTCCGGACCGATCGTCCCTTCGTGCAGAGTGCTAACAATGATCAAATGGCATTCGCAGTCGAATTTCCCGGCGGCTTTTCATACCAGCTGAACGGCCAGGGCACTGCACCGGTGCTGGTCGGTGGCACGTTGAATGTCACTCTTGGCCAGAGGCCTGGCGCCTATACCGGCCAATATTCGGTAACGGCAACTTACGAATGAGTGGTGCGATCTATCTTGAATGCCGCTTAGTCGCGGCAACGAAGGTGGGGCAGCTCTAGGATGAGCCGATCCATGGTCTTCAGGGCTGCGTTTGCCGCAATTGCCGCGATCGGTGCTGGGCAGGAGGCGTTGGCGGAGGCCGGTGAAACGGCCTCGGCAACGATTGTTGCCACTGCGGAGGTCCTCGCTCCGATCTCGCTTGCGCATGACGGGAATGCCTCGCTGAGTTTTGGATCGATCGTTCTGAATGGGATTGGGGGGACGGTAAATGTCAACGTTGCGGGTGGGCACGGCACCACTGGTAGTGTGCTCTTGATCGGCGCGCGGCTGCCAACCCGGGATTCATTCATTGTTACGGGCGAGCCGCGGCGGACATTCACAATAATGACAGCGAACGGTGTCCTCGGTCAGAATGGGGGCATGGCCTACACTACCCTGCTGGGGGCTCTTACTGGCACTCTCGACGCTAGTGGCCGGGCCAGTTTCCTGGTCGGCGGGGAACTCAAGATCGAGAGTCATCAGCCGCCCGGACGGTACGCAGGAAGCTATCGGGTTACGGTAACCTACAATTGATTGCGAGTTATCCTACGTCTTCTATTTACTGATTCT
Organism: Erythrobacter sp.; assembly: GCF_038133525.1. Taxonomy (GTDB): domain Bacteria; phylum Pseudomonadota; class Alphaproteobacteria; order Sphingomonadales; family Sphingomonadaceae; genus Qipengyuania. The sequence continues at coordinate 27,758 of NZ_JAYPTL010000008.1, forward strand.
ATAGTTTTAGGTGTGCGATAATAACAGACTTTCTTACTATAATATAAATAGATCTGATATACGATAAAAATTTGCATTTTGATTATTGTGTGAGCTTTGTGTAACTTAACATAACTGATCGATTCGTCATATGATTGAATAATCGAGAAGGCGTATTCAGCATTACATAGATTGATCGAAATTTACGGAGAAAAGTCATGAAAAAAATTGCTTTCGGTATTGCCGTATTTGCAGCTGTGGCTGCGGTTCCTGCTAGTGCTGCGGGCGCTTCAGCAACGACCGACGGTGATGCTGCCGCGGAGATCGTTGCTCCGATCGCCATCCTTCATCAGCGGGCCACCCTGCATTTCGGAACGCTGGTCGTTGGCTCAATAGGTGGAACGGTTGTTGTTGATGACCAGGGTAATGCGTCGAGCTCGCCAGATATCACGCATGTCCCAGGTGTTACTCCAACGGCCGATGTCTTCACCGTATCGGGTGAGCCGGGCCGCAATTTCAGCTTCGTGACCGAAGCCGGCAAGGTCTCTGGCCCCGCTGGCTCGACGGACATGGGCTTTACCACGAGTGCAGCGCTTGGTGGCACTCTGGATAACCTGACCGGGACTTTCGATATTAACGTCGGTGGTGAGCTCACGGTAAATGGCTCGCAGACGCCGGGTTCTTACGTTGGCACCTACAGAGTGACTGCGGCCTACAACTAAGCCGATTTCAGGGTCTGGTCACATTGTGGCCAGACCCTGAAATTCTGGACAGCAAGGTTGCGGCCCGGCTCCGCCCTTCGCAATGAGGGGCCTCAATTCTCGAATAATCTCGGGTATTGATAGCAGATACCAGCGTCTAGGATGGCTACCCCCTAATTAATGTTATCATGATGCATGACTTTGCTGAACAAAACGTAATGAGCAGTTAAATCATTGTATCAATCTTATATTTAAAAAGGTGAAGTGATAAAGCAATCATGCTGAATATATATTCAAACGTATTTCAAGCGCGTCGCAAACACTCCACTTTTATTGCTAGTTTTATTGCGATTTTTGCTCTTTGGGGAGGATTTCAGGCGGCGGCGCAAGAGCGGCAATCCAATGCATCGCCTTCGTCAAGCGCCCAGTCTGAAAGTGCGGTCGCGGGCTTTGGTGACGTAAATGTCTATCCCAAGCGTATCGTTTTGGACGGCAGGCGCCAGATCAAGACAATCGGCCTGTTCAACAAGGCGGTAAACGAAGGCGATTATCAGATCAGTATCGCAAGCTTTGGTATGATGCCAAGCGGACAGATCCTGGCGTTTGACAACGGCCTGGATGCGGCCGTTCAGGCGCGGGTCAAGACCGCGGAGCAATTCCTGCGGCATTCGCCACGCCGGGTCACGTTGCGTGGAGCTGAATCCCAGCTCATCAATGTGATGGCGCGTGCGCCCTCCGACCTGCCTGATGGCGAATACCGCTCGCACTTCGTGATTACTGCCATCCCCCGAGAACTTGGTGGGACAACTTCCATCGAACAGGCGGCGAGCGACACGCAGGCGAACGAGGTTGGCGTTACCATCTATCCACAATTTGGTATCTCGATCCCAATCATCATACGGATCGGTGAAACTACGCTGAACGTGGGACTCAGCGATCTCCAAATGGTGAAGACCGCTGAAGGGCAGGCCGCAGTTTCATTTAAGATCAACCGGCAGGGCACCCGATCGGCCTTTGGTGATATCGTGATCCGTGCCCAGGGTCTGGAAGAACCGCTGGTCTCTATTAAAGGCGTGGGCGTCTATCCCGAAATCGATAGCCGCCAACTGGTGGTGCCGCTCGATCGTCAGGCCGATGCTGCCCGCCTCACGCGCGGCACTGCCATCACGGTGACCTATCTCGACGATGATGCCGAGCCCGGCAACATTCTGGCAGAGCGTACCTTCGCCCTGCCATGACCCGGCACCTTTCCTACCAGAAGGCTGCTGTGGTCCTTGTCACGGCGGCCCTGATCGGAGTCGGGGCGAGCAGGCTCGACGTCGCAGGGCTTCCCAAGAAGGAAAACAAGCCACGCGACCGCACGCCCAAGGGCTGGCAAAACCCCAGCGGCGGGGAGCTGCCGAAACCCAGCTTCGGCGATATTGATCCTGCGGAACTGTCGAACGACGAACCGCTGCTGGTGGGACATAACCCCAAGGTCAGGCCGCGCGACCCGCTCGATGGGCGAGCACCGGCCAAGCCGCGTTCGGCACGATCTGCCTTGCTTGCTTCGGCCAGCACCGATGTTGCCATTCCGACGTCCGAGTTGGGACGTGGCCCCTCGGGCGGCACGGGTGAAGCCCCGAACGTCGCCCAGGAGGCGCAGGATGACGATTTCCTGCCGGTCCCGACTTTCGGTTACCCCAAATTGGCGGATGCCGGCTCTGCCGATGCTGCGGCAACCACCAAGGATGCCGGTGGGGAGGAGCCTCACAGGGCAAAGCCATCCAGCGGCAAAGGTGGCCAGGCGATCGCGTCGTCAGAGTCGACGCGTGAAACGCCCAAGCCAGCGTCTTCGATAAAACCTGCAACCACACCAGTTCCCTTGGCGCCGCCTGCGCCGGCGGCCGCAGGCGGCTTCGCTGCTGGTTTCGTGGATACCGGGTCAGCCAGCGCGGCCAAGGCCGCAACACCCTCCAGTTTGTCGCTGGCGCAACACGATGCATCAGCCACGGCCGCTCCCGAAGGATCCGACGCAAGTCCTGTTACCGCATTCGTCGGCGAACAAGCTGAAGCAAGCGCCCAAGAGCCGGATCCTGTAGGGCCCACATCGAGCATGCGCCGCGCCACCAGCCGTTCGGCGACCTCGTCATTCGCAGAGCCACCTGCGCCACAACGTCCGAGCCCGGCCGTTGCCTCAGTTCAACAGTCACAGCCGGTCGCCCAAGTCGTCCCGGCGCAGGCACCGTCGCCCGCGCCTTCGCCATCGCCGGGCAAGACCTTCAGTTCCGGCTCGTCGGACATAGCGCAGGGAACGGCGACCACCGCTGGGGCACCTGCCGCTCGGCAAGCTGCCGGTGAGTCCCGGGTAGCAGCCATAGCACCCGCGGTGCCGGCTGCGGCGCCAGCGCCCTCTAGGGTGGCCAAAGCGGCGACGACACAACCCCCGCCAACACCTGCTAACACCGAAGAAGCCCCGGTCACGCAGGCGGCCACCCGCGGTGTGAGGGCGGCGGTGGCCCCGCCGGCGCGACCAGCACCAGTGCAATCCAGCTCTGCCGCTTCTCCGGAGCCTGCAGCCGCATTCTCGCAGGTCGAGCGGGTGGACCCGGATGAGCAACTGGCGCCCGCCCCGGTCGTCATACCGCGATCCATGCCAGCGCCCCCTCCGCCGCCACCTCCGCCAGTATTGGCTGAGCGCAGAACGGAAACAAAGGTCGAGCCGGCTGCCTTGGCGCCCGTTCGAAATGCGGCCTCTGCGGGCTTCATCCCAGCATCGGCGACCAGGCTTTCGCATGGCGACGGCAACCCGCCGCAGTTCACCGAAGAGGACGAGCTGATCCTCAACCTGCGCCTCAAGGGCGCATCGGTGGGCGACAGCATCCTGGCCTATGCCGATGGCGAGCAGCTTTACCTCCCGCTCGGTGCACTTGCGCGCTTGCTCGACCTCGCCATCGTCGTCGATCCGGACGGGCGGCGGGCGACGGGGTGGACGCTCGACGAGCAGCGCACCCTGACCATCGATCTCGATCGCCACGTCCTTGTCAGGAACGGGGCCGAGCTTCCCCTTTCCGCCGATGCGGCTGCCGCGGTTGATGGTGAACTCTATCTCAGCACCGCCCTGCTCGAAGAGATCCTGCCGTTGCTGTTCCATGTGGACCTGCGGCGGCAGTCGATCGAACTCGAGACCAAGGAACCTTTCCCGATCGAGGCACGCATTGCTCGCGAGGCGCAGCGCACCCGGCTTGCGGCGTTCCAAAGGAATGGCACGGAGGAACAGTGGCAACGCGAAGAGACGCCTTGGCACCTCGCTGCGCTTCCGCTGGCGGATCTTGAAGTCCGTGCCGTCTCCGACAATTCGCGGGGCGAGCGGGTCGAAAGCGACATTCGGTTGGCGGGCGACCTTGCCTATCTGACCGCCGAAGCGTTCCTTGCGGCCGATACGCAATATGGTCTCACGGGTTCCTCGATCAGATTCGGGCGGGTCGATCCCGATGCCGAACTCCTGGGGCCGCTCAAGGCCTCCGAATTCTCCTTCGGCGACATATCCAGCTACGCGGCGCCAATCGGCCTGCGCAGCACCAGGGGGCGCGGACTCGCCCTGTCCAATTCACCGGTCGAAGTGGCCTCCGTCTTCGACAGCGTCGATCTTCGTGGCGCGCTGCCCGACGGATATGAGGCTGAGCTCTATCGCAACGAGGTCCTGATCGCCTCGACCTCGCAATCGCAGAACGGACAGTACGAGTTCCTCCAGGTACCGGTGGAATTCGGCCTGAACCAGTTCCGCATCGTCTTCTACGGACCCCAAGGGCAACGCCACGAGGAAGTGCGCCAGATCTCGGTTGGCGACGGTCGCCTGAAGAGCGGCCAGCTGCTTTATCGCTTCGGTGCCGTCCAGAAGGACGAAAACCTGCTGGGTGTGCGCGATCCTTTCTATACGAGGCCGGACGACTTCGGTGACTGGCGTATCAATGGTGAGGTCTCCTACGGAATCAGCTCACGGGTCACAGCCGTCGCCAGTGCCGCCTGGTTTGAAACGCCGGAAGCGGACAGGTGGCTGGTATCGGGTGGAATCCGGACCGGGGTCGGCCCGGTTGCCCTCAAGAGCGACGTCGCCTTTGCTGATGAAGGTGCCTACGCCCTCAGCGCAGGGATCGGGGCACGGATAGGCAAATCCAGCCTTGCCCTCGAACACACGAACTACTCGGGCGACTTCATCGACGAGACCAGGATCTTCTCACGTGAGCCACTGCGGCACGTTACCGAACTCGACTTCAACTCCGTCCTCCAGCTCGGCAGTACGATTGATGGGCTGACGGTCCCGCTAACTGCGCGATTCCGGCACTATGAGACCGTAGGGGGTCGTAAGCAGACCGATGCGGCGCTGCGCGCGTCAACCCGGTCCGCGGGTGTGTTGATCTCGAACACGCTCGAATATCAGCATACCCAGATCAACCAGCTCCAATCGAATTCGCAACTGTTCGGCAATTTCGACCTCACCAGCCTGGCTCACCCCGGGCTGCGCACCAGGGGAACGATCGGCTATCGCTTCCTTCCCCAGGCGGAACTCGTTTCCGTCTCGGTCGAAGCCGACTACGAAATCGATGACAAGACCTCCGCCCGGGGCCGCTTCGGCTACTCCTATGACGATGACTCGGCGCTTTTCGGCCTTTCGGTGGTCCGCGAGTTCGAACGCTTTACCCTGGCGCTTGATGGCAATGTCGGGGTTGGGCGCAGCGACTACTCGCTTGGCCTGCGCTTCATCACCAGCCTGGGGCGGGACCCCTTGCGCCGAGAACTTTTCGCCACGCGGCCAGGGTCGGCTTCGCAGGGCGGGGCCTCATTGCGCGCGTTCCAGGATCTCGATGGTGATGGCATATATGGCCCATCGGACCGCGTACTGCCCGATGTCACCTTCGCCACCTACAATCAGACGGCCCAGACCGACCAGGACGGGTTCGCACGGATCGATCACCTTGGTACCGGCCGGCCGATCACGCTCAAGCTTGATCCGACCAGTCTGCCGGATATTTCGCTTGGGCCGGTATCGGGCGGAATCGAAATCGTGCCGCGCCCGGGTGTCATCCACGCCACCGATTTTGCCGTCGTCGCGCTGAGCGAGATCGAGGGTATCACCCGTTTCGAATCAGCAGGAAGCATCAAGGGTGTCTCGGGCGTGCGCCTGCAGCTGATCGATGCCCGGAATCAGGTTGTTGCCGCGACCAGGACGGAAATCGACGGATACTATTTCTTCGAGGAAGTCCGGCCAGGGGCCTACCGCATTGTCGTCGACGAAGAGCAGGCCAGTCGCCTCAATCTCTGCCTGTCCGGCCCTGATGCCCTACAGGTTGGCAACGAGTCCGATGTCCACACGCGGGACCTCGTCTTGAGGCGCTGTTCTGAACTGGTCGCTCGTCCCTCCGCCAGCCAGCCTCTCCTGCAGTAGACCCCCTTGCGCATTTCGCCAACAACAGAAGACTACCAATGCTCCCGATGATTGCCTCCGTATCGAGGTTGGTGCCCACATGTGAGAGTCAAGGCGCGTCGCGACAGGTCATCTCGCTGGGTTTCAATGGAGGTCCGGCGGAACATCGGGAATGCATCACGGTTACTGACCTGTCCCGGACCAAAGTGCTGTTCCAGGCATCGCCAGAACTGCGGCTGGAGCAGAACATCCTGATCGACATACCGAGGGCGGGGCGGGTTGATGCCAGGATCGTGAAGAGGGAGAATGAACGGATCGATGCGGTGTTCGAAACGCCGATCGATCATGCCTCCGTCCGAGCAGTGCGGCTGGCCGCGCCAATGGGCCCATCCTGCTCCGAACAAGCCGAAATGGACGCGGTTCGCGAAGCCTATCAGAAGCTGACAGTCGCACCGCAGTGGTTCGTTTGGCTGGAAGGCATATTGTCGGTAACCCTGATCCTGGCCTTCCTCTATGCCTTGTGGTTCTTGCCGATCAGCAATTGAAGCCGATGGGGTCGAGCCAAATTGCGAGAACCCCGCCTGTAGCGCTTGTTAGTATCCGGCTGCAGCAACGATTGTCGGTTTCAACGGCTGGATGCGCGCTGGCCGGCCGCTATTGTCATGCGCGGCGGGATCTGACGATCCTGTTTGGCCAAACACTACGAGAGGCTGCCAGTGACCGAAATTGCCATCCATAGGGAAGAGGGTGTGCGGCATGGCCGCTATGTCGCGCGCGACGAGGGCTTTCGCATCATACCGCTTTGTCCTTACGTGCGGGCCCGTTGCGAAAAGCATCCCGACTGGCGCGATGTGATGACCGTCGAGCCTGGTGTGAAGCCGAAAATTACCGGAGGCTTGGAGCAATGACCCGTCTTCTTGGTATCGCTGGGAGCCTGCGCCGGGGCTCTTTCAATGCGGCGCTGCTGCACAACGCGGCCGAACTTCTGCCTGATGGAGTATCGCTCGAAGTTCGCACGCTCCATGGAATCCCGCTCTACGATGCCGACGAGGAAGCCGAGCATGGGTTGCCAGCGGCGGTAACCGCGTTGAAAGATGCTATTGCATCGGCAGATGGCGTGATCCTGTCGACGCCCGAGTACAACAACGGCATCCCCGGCGTATTCAAGAACGCGATCGATTGGGCATCACGCCCGCCCGCAGATACAAGAAAGGTCTTCGCGGGCCGACCCTTCGCGATCGTTGGCGCTTCTCCGGGCGGCTTTGGCACGATCATGTCGCAAAACCATTGGCTGCCCGTTTTGCGGGCCCTCGGGGTCGACCTGTGGACAGGCGGAAGCATGATGGTCTCCCGTGCAGGGCAAGCCCTCAATGCGGATGGCCAGATTGAGGACCCTGAGCGGCGCGAGCAGCTCAGAAACTTCCTGGCCGACTTTGCCAAATTCGCAACCCGCGGCGGGGACTGAAGGCGTCGAGAGATTCAATCTCGAATTGGTACGCCAAATGCCGCTGACCAGGCCTGCGGCAAAACCCAGGCATTGATTCAATAGCAAGGCTGTTAGGTCAGGAGTGCCTTGCCTCTTTGAACTCTTTGACGCGTAAATGCCGATCTCGGGGCAGATGATCGTTTTCGCCTGAAACGATTGAAACCCAATTCGCGGCTGCGCGGTATCCTGCAGAAACAAACGCGCTCCAAAACGCCCCTCGTTCTTCCGCCGCAGTGGACGGGAAGCACGATGGATCAATTGGAGTAGATTGCATGTCCGAAGTTATGACCAAGCCCGCCCGCGTCGCCATGAACGGCGTCGACGTTCCCACCTTCATCGCCACGCTCGGTGCGGTCGACGCGCAGCGCGAAATCGCCCGCTTCACCTTCCGCGCCAATGGCCAGTGGCTGGCCGGCACGCACAGCCGCATCGCGTTCAAGGATTTCTACGGCGCCTGCGCCGAGAACGACCACCGCCAGCCCTACACGATCGAAGGCGATCACCCCGAAGTGCTGTGCGGCACCGATAATGCCCCGACCCCGGCCGAGCTGCTGCTCGGTGCGCTTTCGGCCTGCCTCACCGCCGGCATCGGCAACATCGCCTCGATGCGCCAGGTGAAGCTGGAATCGGTCGAATGCACCGTCGAAGGCGACATCGACCTCAACGGCATTCTCGGCCTCGACCCGCAGACCCGCAACGGTTTCCAGGGCGTTCGCGTCACCGTGGCGATCAAGGGCGATGCCGATGATGAAACGCTCGAAAAGATCGTGCGCCAGTCGGTTGCCCGTTCGGCAGTGTTCGACGTGATGACCAACGGCGTTCCGGTTGCGGTTGCCGCCAAGGTCGGCTGACGCCTCTCCCCCCAAACCTCTCCGTCAGCCCGGGCCCGTCGCACCTCGCGTGCGGCGGGCCTTCCTTTGGCGCTGCCGCCGCGACTGAAACGATTGAAACGCAATTCCGCTGTGCACGGCACACGCCCGATACATTGGGCGGCGAAAGCCGGGGGACGGAATTTACGGAGTTTGTCCCATGGCACAGTTCATCGATTGCCTGATTATCGGCGGAGGCCAGGCCGGCCTCGCGATGAGCCATTGCCTGCAGCAGGCGGGCGTCGAGAACCTCGTGCTCGAACGCGGTTCGATCGCGCATCGCTGGACCAGCGCCCGCTGGCCTTCGCTGCGCCTGCTGACGCCCGGCTGGATGACCCGCCTGCCCGGCCAGCAGCTGGCCGACGCGGCGGACGGCTTCCTCGGCGCGGGCGAACTTGCGGCCCGGCTGCAGATCTATGCCACCGGCCATCGCCTGCCGGTGATCGAGAATATCGACGTGCTCGCGCTCGAACCGCTGGGCGAGCGCTTTCGTGCCGTTACCTCGCGGGGGACCTGGGTTGCGCGCAGCGTGGTGATCGCCACCGGCGCCTGCGACCGCCCGCGCCTCCCGCGCTGGGGCGCGCAGCTTTCGCCAGCGATCCACCAGCTCGTTTCGAGCGATTATCGCGGCGCCGATGCTCTGCCGGACGGCGGGGTGCTGGTCGTCGGGGCCTCGGCAACCGGTGTCCAGCTGGCCAGCGAGATCGCGGCCTCCGGTCGTGCAACCATGCTCGCCGCGGGTAGCCACGTCCGCTCGCCGCGCCGCTATCGCGGGCGCGACCTGTTCGACTGGCTCGATGCCAGTGGCTTCCTGACCGACCGGACGCCTGCCAATCGCACCCCGGCACAGCTCATCGCGCAGCCTTCGATGCAACTGGTCGGCAGCGACGACGACCGCGAGATCAGCCTTGCCGGCCTTGCCGACCAGGGTGTCGCGATCGCGGGCCGCGCGATCGGCGCGCTGGGCTCGACCGTCGCGTTCGAAGACGACCTGACGGCCAATATTCGCCGGGCCGAGCAGCGTCGCGAAGGCCTGCTCGCGCGGATCGATGCCTATATCGCCGCCGAAGGGATCGATGCGCCGGAGGATGAGGCCGCGCGTTGCCGGCACGGCGTGCTGGTTCCGTTCAGGGGCGCGGTCGACCTGAAGGCGCGCGGGATCTCCACCGTTGTCTGGGCAACCGGATACCGCCGCGATTATTCCTGGCTGCACTTCGACGCCTGCGACGCGCAGGGCGAGCTGCGCCAGGCGGGCGGTATCTGCGACATCCCCGATCTCTACGCGCTGGGCCTGCCCTTCATGCGCCACCGCGCTTCGAGCTTCATCGACGGCGTCGGCCGCGATGCCGAAGCGCTCGCCCCCATTATCGCCGCCCGGTTGGGCGCCACCAACAGCCTGCGGGCAGCCTGAGGAAAGCCGTCATGTCCATTGTCCACCAGACCCGAAGCTACGATGCCGTTATCGTCGGCGCGCGCTGCGCCGGGGCGGCCACCGCCATGCTCATGGCCCGCCACGGCGGCCGGATCCTGCTGATCGACCGCGCCGAAGAGGGTAGCGATACGCTGTCGACCCATGCGCTGATGCGCGGCGCGGTGATGCAGTTGCAGAACTGGGGCGTGCTGCTGCCGATCATCGCGGAAAATACCCCGCCGATCCGCCGCACTTCCTTCATTTATGGTGAGGCGCCCGCGATCGATATCGACCTTTCGGAAAGCCACGGCACGCAGGCGCTCTATGCCCCGCGGCGGACCGTGCTCGATCGCAACCTCGTCCGCTGCGCGCGCGAGGCCGGGGTCGATACGCTGTTCGGCGTGACGATGACCGGGGTGATCAGGGGACCGCGCGGCAGCGTCCGCGGCGTCACCCTGCGCGACAAGACGGGCGAGCACGAAGTTCGCTGCGAGCTGGTGATCGGTGCCGACGGGCGCAATTCGCCGCTCGCCCGCCATGTCGGGGCCGGGCTGGTCAAGACCGGCACCAATGCTTCGCAGGTGGTGTTCGGCTATTTCTCCGGCCTGCGCGACTGCGGCTACCGCTGGTATTGGGGCGATGGCGCTGCGGGCGGGATCATTCCGACCAATGACGGCGAGGCCTGCGTCTTCCTCTCCGTCTCGCACGATGGCCCGCATGATTTGCTCGGCGCGATGCGCGGGGGCGATCTTGGCGCGATGGCGGAGCGGCTGGTGCCGGCGATGGGGCGCGACCTTGCGGGCGCGAAGCTATCGGGCAAGCTGCGCGGCTTTGCCGGCCAGGTCGGGCACCTGCGCGAAGCGTGCGGCAATGGCTGGGCGCTGGTCGGCGATGCGGGCTATTTCAAGGACCCGATCACCGCGCATGGCATCACCGATGCGCTGCGCGATGCGCAGCTGCTGGCCGACGCCTGGTCGCGCAGCCGGCTCGACGACTATCCGGCGATCCGCGACGCGCTGTCGCGCGATATCTTCCGCCTATCGGACAGGATCGCGGGGTTCGACTGGAGCATGGAGGAGGTCGCCTCGCTCCACCGCTCGCTCAACACCGCGATGCAGGCCAACCAGCACTGGATCGCGGACAACCTCTACCGCCGGCGCGAGGCCGCCTGAGCCAATACCTTGATTTACCCGGCCTCACGGCGCAGCATGCCCGGCAGGTGGGATGGAGTTTGCGAAATGGCGCAACAGTCGATGTTCGACAAATACGGCGGCTTCTCGGTGGTCAGCAAGATCGTGCTCGACCTCTACGAACGGCTGCTCGACGATGATGACCTTGGCCCCTTCTTCGACGATGTCGAATTTGCCAAGATCGTCGATCACCAGACCAAGTTCGTTTCGTCGGTGATGGGCGGCCCCGCCGCCTATACCGACAACCAGATCGAGAAGCTGCACAGCCACCTGGCGATCGGCGGCGGGCATTTCGACCAGCTGGCCAGGATCCTGGCGGAAGTGCTCAAGGATCACGGCGTGGCCGACGAGGATGCGGCCGAGATCGTCGGCGCCTTCACCGCGCGGCGCCACCTGGTGGTGAACCGCTGAGATGTCGATCGAAGCGATCAACGAGCAGCTGCTGCGCGCCATCGGCGTCGGGGTGGCGCTGCTGGACCTGTCGGACCTCAAGTTCCGCTTCTTCAACGACACCTTCAAGGAATGGTTTTCCGAGATCGAGCTGGGCCAGCAGCTGGGCGACGTCTTCCCCGATATCGATGCCGCCGGCGTGCGGCGCGCGCTCGACGAGGCAGGCCAGTTCACCGGCGAGGCGAGTTTCCGCGTGCGCCGGCGGACGATGACCATCGCCATGACGGTCAACCCCGCGCTCGACGGCAAGGAACGCGTCGCGGTGCTGGTGTGCCAGAACATCAGCCGCATCAAGGAACTGGAATCGATGATCGATTCCTATTCGATGATGGTCGAGCGCAACACGCGCGAGATCAAGCGCGAGAAGGAGCAGGTCGAGAAGCTGCTGCTCAACATGATGCCGCGCTCGGTCTATGAGGAGTACAAGACCTTCGGCGTGGTCACGCCGCGCACCTATGACCATGTCGCCGTGCTCTGCCTCGACTTCGCCGATTTCTCGGGAACCGTCGCGCGCCAGGACCCGGGCGTGATCGTGAGCGAGCTCAACGATATCTACACCGCCTTCGACCGTATCGGCGACCAGTTCGGTTGCGAGCGGATCAAGACCGTCGGCGATCTCTATATCACCGTGGCCGGGATGCCCGATCCTTCGGAACGCTCGGTCCAGTCGATCTCCGATGCCGCGGTGCGCTTCATCCGCTATCTCGAGCAGCGCAATCGCAGCCACCCGATCGACTGGAACTGCCGCATCGGCCTGGCTTCGGGTTCGGTGATCGGTTCGGTCGTCGGCGTGCAGAAGTATATCTACGACGTATTCGGCCCGGCGGTGGCGGACGCCATGCGGCTGCGCGAACACGCCGGGTTGATGGAGATCGTCGCGAGCGAGGATTTCGCCGCCCGCTTCGGTGACGACCACCCCACCGTTTCGGCGGGTGAGGGCAGGACCGCCGATGGCAAGTCCGTCAGGCTGGTGCGCCTGCTTGCCGATACCGATGCGGTCGGCCGCTGATCGGCGGGCGCGCGATGGCGACCACGCAACCCCGGCGAAGCGGAAATCAGGACGGGTTGTTCCGTGAACTGATCGACGGTTTCCCGCATGGCATCGCGCTGTTCGATGCCGATGCCTTGCTGACCTATTGCAACCCGGCGATGCTGCGGCTCAATCCGCGGCTGGAAGAGATCTTCGAACCCGGACTGCCGTGGGATCGCCTGCTGGTGGAAATGGTCGCCCGCGGAGCGATCGACCGTGGCGCGCAGCAGCGACTGTCGCAGATGGAAAGCAATCTCGATGAAAGCGACCGGTCGAGCCCACGGCTGGTCGTCGAGATGCGCGACCAGGGCTATCACGAGATGATCCTTGTGGCGGTTACCGGCGGCGGCTTCGTGCTCGACCAGCGCGATGTGACCAAGCGCGAAATGGCGGATGAGCAGGACCGCGAGGCCGATGCGCTGCTGCGCCAGGTGATGGAGGCATGCCCCGCCAATCTCGTCATGTCGCGCATCGACGATGGGCAGATCATCTATCGTTCGCCCGCCGCGCGCGAGGTCCTGGGCCCGGGCAAGAAGGTCAACGAACATTTCGTCAAGCAGTCCGACCTCGCCGATTTCGTCACCGCACTGCTCCCGCAGGGGCGGCTGGACGAAGTCTTTGCCACGCTCAAGGATACCGACGGCACCACTTTCCCCGCGCTCGTATCGTCGCGGCTGATCGAATATCGCGGCGAGGATGTGGCGGTTTCCTCGCTGGTCGACATCAGCAAGGAAGTGGAGATGCGCAAGATGCTCGCCGCGCAGCGCGAGCGGATCTTCGAGACCGAGAAGATGTCGGCGCTGGGCGAACTGCTGGCAGGGGTCGCGCATGAGCTGAACAACCCGCTGTCGGTGGTGGTCGGCCATGCGCTGATGCTGCGCGAGGAAACCGACGATCCGGAGATCATGCGCCGGGTCGAACAGATCGAGGCGGCGGCCGAACGTTGCGCGCGGATCGTGAAGAGCTTCCTCGCCATGGCGCGCGAACAGAAGGTCGAAAAGCAGTCGCTCGACCTCGACGAACTGCTCGACAATGCGCTGCGCACCATTGCCGAAGGGGATATGGATTTCGCGATCGAGGTGAGCCGCGATATCCCCGCCGCCGCGCCCAAGCTGTGCGGCGATGCCGCGCAGCTGGAGCAGGTCTTCACCAATCTGCTGGTCAATTCGCAGCAGGCACTGCTCAAATCGGGCAAGGCGGGGCAGGTCACGATTTCCGCCCGGCCTGACCGGGGCCGCAAGCTGATGGTGATCGATTTCCGCGACGATGGCCCGGGCATTCCCGCGCATATCGGCAAGCGGGTGTTCGAACCGCTGTTCACCACCAAGGAGGTCGGTCAGGGCACTGGGATCGGTCTGGCCTTCTGCCACCGCGCGCTGACCGCGCACGGTGGTTCGATCGAACTGATCCCGTCGGAAGTCGGCGCGCATTTCCGTATCCACCTGCCACTGGCGGAAGAGGAACTGGCCGGCAGCGAAGAGACCACAGGCCAAACCGGTGGCAATGGGCGCGGGCACGTGCTGGTGATCGACGATGAGACCGACGTTGCCGAACTGATCGCCGAAATCCTGCGGCGCGATGGCTTTACCGCCGACATGGTCCATTCGGGCGAGGAAGGGCTCGATGCGCTGGCGGGCACCGATTACGATGCCATGCTGGTCGATATCAACATGCCCGGGATCGGGGGCAGGGGCTTCCTCGAACGGATCAAGACCGAAAAACCCGCGCTGACCCGGCGCATCGCCTTTGTCACGGGCAGCACGATGAGCCCCGATTCCCGCGCCTTCCTTGACAATAGCGGCCGCCCCTATCTCGAAAAGCCGGTGGCACCGGCCGATGTGCGGGCGCTGGCGCAGCAAATCGTATCCGGGGGTGAGTGAGATGGAGCAGCGATCCCTTGTCTGCATCTGCGACGACGAGCAGCCGCTGCGCGAAATGCTGGCGGAATATCTCGGCAAGAATGGCTTCGAGACGGTCGAGGCACATGACGCGGCGAGCCTGCGCGCGGTGCTGGAGGAACGCGAGCCGCAGGTCCTGCTGCTCGACATCAACATGCCGGGCGAAGACGGCTTGTCGGTCCTGCGTTCGCTGCAGGGTGACGATCGCGCGCCGCGCGTGATCATGCTCACCGCCGCGGGGGAAACCGTGGACCGGATCGTCGGGCTGGAAATGGGCGCCGACGATTATCTCGCCAAGCCGGTCGATTTGCGCGAACTGGTGGCCCGTGTGCGCGCGGTGCTGCGCCGCTCCTCGCGCAAGGAGGTGGAAGATCCGCAGGCCGCCAAGGGTCGCCTGCCTTTCGGTAAGGCCTGGCTCGATCTTGAGGCGGCCAAGCTGTTCGACCTCGAAGGCGTGCAGATCCCGCTGACCTCGATGGAATATAATCTGCTCAAGCTGTTCGCGAAGAACCGCGGGCGCGTGCTCAATCGCGACCAGATCCTCGAAGGCGCGCATGATCGCGAATGGGACCCCTTCGATCGCAGCATCGACATCCGCATCTCGCGCATTCGCAAGAAGATCGAGCACAATCCCACCAAGCCGGCGGTGATC
>NZ_JAYPTL010000008.1:42837-58283 GCF_038133525.1 Erythrobacter sp.
CCACCCACCCGGCGGTTATCCGCACGGTGCGCGGGCTCGGCTATATCTACGATCCCGAATAGGCGCGGGTACTACCGCTCGCGAAACAATTGAAACATTAAACGCCGCGCCGCGATATCCGGCTGAAACGCGCGGGGGCCAGTGTCCGGGCATCGAAACACAGCCCCAGGACCCGTGCCATGACCGCCCATCTTCCTCTCCCCAACACCCCCCGCCCGATGATGGGTGGCCGGCACGGGTCCGTCCTCGAACTCATCGGCAATACGCCCGTCGTGCTGGCCGAAAAGC
Organism: Erythrobacter sp.; assembly: GCF_038133525.1. Classification (GTDB taxonomy): domain Bacteria; phylum Pseudomonadota; class Alphaproteobacteria; order Sphingomonadales; family Sphingomonadaceae; genus Qipengyuania. Next base: position 43,126 of record NZ_JAYPTL010000008.1, read on the forward strand.
TTTCGCCCCCGGGCCGCGAGGTCTGGGTCAAGCTGGAGAGCGCCAACCCGTTGGGGTCGGTCAAGGACCGGCTGGCGCTGGGCCTGATCGAGGCCGCCGAGCGTGACGGTTCGCTCAAGCCCGGCCAGACCGTGGTCGAAGCGACCAGCGGCAATACCGGCATCGGCCTGGCGCTGGTCTGCGCCCGCAAGGGCTATCCGCTGGTCATCGTGATGGCCGAAAGCTTCAGCGTCGAACGCCGCAAGATCCTGCGCTTCCTCGGCGCAAAGGTCGTGCTGACGCCCGCCTCGCTCAAGGGCACGGGCATGGTCGACAAGGCACGCGAACTGGCCAGGGAGCACGGCTGGTTCCTGCCGCGCCAGTTCGAGAACGAGAACAATGCGCTGACCCATGAACTGACCACCGGCATGGAAATCGTCGCCGATTTCGCCGATGCGCCGCTCGATGCCTTCGTCAGCGGCCTGGGCACCGGCGGCACCATCGCCGGCGTCGGCCGCGCGCTCAAGAAGCATAGCCCGCAGACCCGCGTGATCGCCTGCGAACCGGCCAATTCGGCGGTGCTCAGTTCGGGGATCGCGCAGGCCTATGCCGCGGACAATTCGCCCGTGGGCAGCCACCCGGTCTTCCGCCCGCACCCGATGCAGGGCTGGGCGCCCGACTTCATTCCGCACGTCACGCAGCAGGCCATCGACCAGGGAGTGATCGACGAGATCCGCCTGGTCAGCGGTGATGAGGCGATGGAATGGTCGCGCAAGCTGGCCTGCGAGGAAGGCATTTTCTGCGGCATCACCTCTGGCGCTACCTTCGCCACCGCGCGCAAGCTCGCCAGCGAATTGCCGCCCGGCTCGCGGGTGCTGGCGATGGTCGCCGATACCGGCGAACGCTACATGTCGACCCCGCTCTTTGCCGATATTCTCGAGGATATGGACGAAGGCGAGATGGCAATTTCGCGCTCGACGCCCGGTGCCCGCTTCGACGCGCCGGCCCCGGCGCCCGCAGCCCCGGCTGCGCCTGCCCCCGAACCGAGCGCCGAGGCGTTGGACCACGTGAAGGCGCTGATCGAAGGCGAGGGTGCCCCGCTGGTGTTCTTCTCGCTCGAATGGTGCGAATTCTGCTGGTCGGGCCGCAAGCTGCTCGATGCGATGGGCGTGGCCTATCGCGAGATAGCGCTCGACGGCCCCGAATATGCCGATGCCGCATGGGCCGCGGACGTGCGCCGCGCGCTGGGCAAGATCAGCGGTGCGCCCACCGTGCCGCAGGTCTTCATCGCCGGGAAACACATAGGCGGCGCGACCGAACTGTTCGACGCGCATAATGCCGGCGACCTCGCCGGGTTGCTTGACGCGGCCGGGGTGGCGCATGGCCCGTCGGGCATCGACAACGCCTATTCGCTCCTCCCCAAGTGGCTCCAGGCCCGGTGAGCGTGGACCCCGACTGTTTCGCCGCGAACGAGGCGCTCGAGTTGGCTGCACAGCTGGCGCTGGAATATCGCAGCGGGGCTGCCGCGCTCGATCCGGGCGCTGCGCCCCGCGCGGAAGCCTCGGGCTTCGATATCCCGCTGTCACGCCGCGGTCGCGAGGCGCGCAAGGTCATCGCGGCGCTCGATGCCGCGGCCAGGCCGGGACTGACCGGCTCGACCAAGCCGGGCTTCATGGGCTGGGTGATCGGCGGCTCGCATCCCGCGGGGATCGCTGCGGACTGGCTCGCCGCGACCTGGGGCCAGAACGCCTGCCTTTACGACAGTTCACCCGCCGCGGCGCAGGCTGAGGCGGCGAGCGCAGCCTGGCTGCTCGACGTGCTCGACCTGCCGCGCGAAGCCTCGGTCGGCTTCACCACCGGGGCGACCATGGCGGCCTTCACCGCGCTCGCCGCGGCGCGGCTGGCGGTGCTCGAGCGGGCGGGCCACGATTTCGAGGCCAAGGGCCTGTTCGGCTGCCCCGAAGTGGCGATCTACATCTCGGACGATGGCCATGTGACCAATTATTCGGTGCTGCGCTATCTCGGCTTCGGCGACGAACAGATCCGCCGCATCCCCTCGCTGGCGGACGGGACCTTCGATTGCACAGCGCTCGAACAGGCGATGCGCAGCGATAGGGTCGAGGCGCGGATCGTCATCGCGCAGGCGGGGCAGATCATGTCCGGCGGGTTCGACGACTTCACCCGCGTTTCATCGCTCTGCCGCGAACTCGGCGCCTGGCTCCATGTCGACGGCGCTTTCGGGCTGTGGGTACGCGCCAGCCGCCGGCTGCGCTGCCTGGCGCATGGTATCGAGCTGGCCGACAGCTGGTCGGTCGATGGTCACAAATGGCTGCAGATTCCCTATGATTGCGGCTTCGCGATCGTGCGCGACGAGCGCTGCCACCGGCGCGCCATGGCGATGCAGGCGGGCTATCTTCCCAACATGCGCGATACGCGCAACAATTCGGACTTTGCCCCCGAACTCTCCCGCCGCGCCCGCGGCTTCGCCGTCTGGGCGGTGATGCAAAGTCTGGGGCGGCTGGGGATCGAGCGGATGGTCGAGGAACATTGCAATGCGACCCACCTGCTCGCCCAGTCGTTGCGCCACTTGCCGGGCGTCGAAGTGGTGAACACGGTCTGTCTGAACCAGCTTGCGGTTGCGTTTATCCATGAGGATGCCGACCTGTCCGAACTGGTCGCGACCCATCTGAATGGTACCGGTCAATACTTCGTTCGCACTGCGGATTGGCGTGGACGCAAGCTGCTGCGCTTCTCGATCACCTGCGGGGCTACCACCGATACTTTCGTCCGCTCTCTGGTCGATGATGTTGAACGGATCTGGCTGGATCTCGCACGCCGCGCCGCATGATGCGGTCTTACGGTTGCAAGCAACAATTGAAACCTTTTACCCCTGAGCGTGAAATACGCCCGATACCGAGCTCTCCTATCCATCTCTTGTCGCCGCAGTGGCGACAAACTTGGAAAGGAAATCGAGATGTTTGAACTGACTCAGGAAACCGCCCGCGAGAAAGCCGCTATCGCTATCGCATCGCTCGCCAGCACTTTTGGCACTGTCGCTTTTACGCTGGCTCTCTTCGCAGCCCAGGGACCGATGGTCTAAGCCATCGGTCCTTTACCTACTTGCTGCGCTCTTCGCGTTGATGTGGGTAGACTTTGCATATCGTCTCGCGTGAATTGCACGGTGTCTTAATCTTGACGGATAGGTTTGCATTCCGTCTTACAATCCCAACAAAGTGGCCGCGCCCAGATGGAGCGCGAACCAAAAAGGGATTGAATATGACTACTAGACTTGGCGCTCTCTTTATCGCGTCGATAGCCTTTGCATCCTTCGCCACACCCGCGATGGCAGAGGAATTTGAGGGCCCGTTCATCGGTGCAGCGGCAGGCTACAGCCGCGACGAGATCGGCCCTGAGTTGGGCGACAATACCCAACTGCCGAACCAGCTTTCGCAGGACGCAGCCTATTTCCAGCTCTTTGCTGGCTACGACTACGCAGTTGCTCCGCGCGTTCGCTTGGGTGTCGAAGCCGCCTTCGGCATCGGTGCCGACGATGAACTCGAGCTCGGCGACAGTGTCGCATCGGTAGAGCTCGATCCCGAGTACACCTTCGAATTTACCGGTCGTGCTGGCTACCTCGTGAGCGACAAGGCTCTGGTCTATGTGCGCGGCGGTTATCAGAACAGCCGCGTGGAAGCGACGCTGAGCGCCAGCGGGCAGCCGACCTTGAGCGACAAGGACAATGCTGACGGCTGGCTCGTCGGCGGTGGCTTGGAATATGCGTTCGGCTCGAACCTGCGCAGCCGCATCGAGTATCGTTATTCGGATCTTGGAAACGATGGAGCTAGCTGGGATCGCCACCAGGTTCTGGCCGGCGTTCTCTGGAACTTCTAACAGATGGGCGGCGTCGGAGCCAAGGTCTGGCGCCGCTCACCCAATGGGTTGAATGGAGTGGTTCGATGGATTTGCTGAGCGACATTCTCGATTCATTATCGCTGCAGGGACAGTTCTATTTCCGCACCTGCTTCAGCAACCCCTTCTCGATCAACGTGCCCGATTATGCATCGGTCATCCGCTTTCACTATGCAGTCCAGGGGGACTGCTATGTCCGTGCTGGCGACGAGCCGCCGATCTTCTTGCGCCAGGGAGATCTGGTGCTGGTACCGGGCGGCGCGGCGCACATTCTTTCCGACACGCCCGATCGCCAGCCCAAACCGCTTGACCAGGTCAAGGCGGACAATGACTACGATGACGGTCCGGTATTCGTCGTCGGCGAGGGTTGCGAGAACGCCGCGACACACCTGATGTGCGGCCATTTCGACTTCGCCGCCGGCAGTAATCATCCGCTTCTACGGTCACTGCCCAAACTGCTTCACGTCAGCGCCACCATGCGCAGCTCGGCCTTCTGGCTGGACGAAGCCTTGCGGCTAATGGCCCGCCAGATGGCAGAGGACAATCCCGGTTCGATGGCGGTGGTGCGCCGGATGTCAGAGATCATCTTCATCGAAACCGTCCGCTCATCGGCATCGCAATCGCCACAGCTGGCTGGGCTGATGGAGGCTTTGGGCGATCCCAAGATCTCGCGCGCGCTGCAGGCGATGCATCACAATGTTGCTGCCAACTGGACAGTCGAGGCGCTCGCTGGCGAGGCAGCGATGTCGCGCAGTCGCTTTGCGGCGCGCTTCCAGGAACTCGTCGGATGCGGCCCGCTGACCTACCTTGCAGAATGGCGCCTGCAAAAGGCCTGCGCGCTGCTGCGCCACGGCCAGGTCTCTATCCAGGAGGTTGCGGGACGAATCGGCTACCAGTCGCCTGCGGCGTTCACGCGTGCCTTCGCCAACATGTTCGGTGAATCGCCGACCAGCTTCCGCACGAGACTTGCAGCTTAGCTTTGCAGAGCGTCTACTTCAGTTAGCAGGAAATCCCAATAACACCCCGATCCCTTGCTCAATTGTCCCGCCATGCGCATCTCCGCGGCGTCCAAACGCAAATCACGGAGTACAGATAATGCAACGGATCGACGCACTTCCCCTCGACACTCAGGACGCGGCTGTTGCCGGTCTCTTCACCGCCATCAAGGGCAAGATGGGTGGCGTGCCCAACATTATGCGCACCATGGCCCAGTCGCCTGCCGCGCTTGAAGGCTACCTCGGCTTCAGCGGCGCCCTCGGCAATGGCCGCTTCACCGACGCCCAGCGCGAACTCGCCGCTCTTGCCGCTGCCAGTGCCAACAGCTGCGACTACTGCGCCTCGGCTCACAGCGCGCTCGGCAAGATGGCTGGCCTCGACGCCGCCGACATGCAGACCGTCATCAGCGGCGGCCAGCTCGCTTCGGCCGACGGCAAGATCGTTGAAACCGCTCGCAAGATCGTCAACCAGCGCGGCGTGCTGAGCGACGCCGACGTTGCTGACTTCTATTCGGCTGGCTTCGACGCCGGCCACCTGGTGGAACTCGTCGCTGTTACCGCGCTGAACATCTTCACCAACTACTTCAACCACATCGCGGCGACCGAGATCGATTTCCCGGTCGTTACGACAAAGGCTGCCTAACCGGCAGGGGCATGCCTGACACCACCCTTTAGGTGGTGTCTCGTGTGCCTTCCAGTCGGACCGGGCGGGCAGGGTCGCCCATGTCCGGTCCGATTGGTCCAGTATCTACAGCCTGGCAGTTGCGTTCTCATAACGCCCCTGCCGATGGCGGCGATCGTATCTGAGCCTCCCAACCCCCACAGCGGATGCGGTCGTCGCCATCACTTTTTCTGGGCAATCCGTTCCTGATGCCCGATTCTAGTAACCGCAGTGGGTCCAACGTCGAAGCTGTGGTCGGATTTCCTGAAATGCGGCACGCAGACCGCCGGTGATCTAGCAGCTTGCCACGGTGCTCTCGTATCGATGTGCAAGACCCGTAATCGAGTTGGCACAAGCAGGGGGACTGGCAGATGACAGACGAAGCGGGCACGAGCGATGAAGCGCTGCTGGGTGCCATCCGCTCCTGCAGCACCTGCGATACCCTGCCGTTGGGTCCGCGCCCGATCCTGCAATGGGATCGGCGGGCTCCCATCCTGATTGCCGGCCAAGCGCCAGGGAGTCGCACCCATCACAAGGGAATTCCCTTCGATGACCCGTCTGGCGATCGGCTGCGCCAGTGGTTGGGGATCGATCGCGATGCGTTCTACGACAGTTCGCTTTTCGCCGTTGTCCCGATGGCCTTCTGTTTCCCCGGGTCGGGCGAGCGGGGTGACCTGCCGCCGCCGCCGCAATGTGCCGCGCAATGGCGCAGCAGGTTGCTCGACCGCATGGATGGCGTACAGCTCACGGTCGTCCTTGGCCGCTATGCCGCCAGTTGGCATGGCTTCGACAAGAAAGAGACGCTGGCCAGTCTCACGGGCCAGTGGCGCGAAACGCTCCCGGCATCCATCGTCCTGCCTCACCCCAGTCCGCGCAACCGCATGTGGTTTGCGCGCAATCCCTGGTTCGAAGCCGAAGTGATCCCGGCGCTGCAGCAGCGCGTTCATTCGCTCATCCACAGGGCGTAGTTCGCCTGTAACCCGCGCACAGCATCGAGCGAAATATCTCCAGGATTTGGGGGACCCAGTGACTTCGAGAATTTCCGGATTATTCGCCTGTGCCGCCATGGCGCTGGCTCTGCCCAGTCAGGCGAATGCCGTCCCGGGCGATGAGGCCGTGCCCGCAAGCTGCGGAACGCCCAGCCATGGCTTGTTGGTCAAGGGGGTCACCGCTGTCGACTTTCGCGGCGAACGGCCGGACGTTCGATCAGGCGTCTCGGTATTGGTACGCGACGGACGGGTAGTCCGTATCGCCAGTGATCTGGATGTGCCTGAGGACGATGTGACCATTGTCGATGGAGCGGGCCTCACCATGATCCCCGGCCTCTACGACATGCACACCCATGTCTGGGACCAGACCGAGCTTGCCGCGCAGTTGATGCATGGTGTGACCACGGCGCGCAATCTTTCGGGCATGCCGTTCCACCTGCGCCTCGGCCAGCAGGTCGAAAGCGGCGAGGTCTGCGGATCGCGGCTGGTCACGGCAGGACCGATCCTCAACAGCGCCGGCCCTGATGCCCAGATCTATCACCAGCTTGTGGCCACTGCCGAAGAGGCACGCGAAGCCGTGCGCCAGCAGCACGAGCTCGGCTATCGCCGGATTAAGGTCTATTCGAACCTCGCGCCCGAGGCTTTCGTTGCAGCGAGTGAGGAAGCCGAGCATCTAGGTATGGCGATCACTGGCCATACCCCCGAAGGCCAGCGAAGCTTCGATGCGGATGGCCGTGTGTCGTTCGAGCTCGACTTCGAGACAGTCGCAGCGGTCCAATTCGAAACCATCGAGCATGTGGAATCGCTGGCTTGGCATGGATTGCACGGTGACATCGATCCGATTGGCGCCCGACGCATCGCCCGGCTTCTTGCCGCCGCAGGGCAAACGGTCACACCCACATTGATCGCCCATCAGAACCTGGTGGAGGTTGCACAGTCAGGCGGCGCCTTTGCCTATCGTGCGGGTATCGGCACCATGTCGCCGCTGGCGCGCCTGGTCGCGGGCAAGTCGATCGCCCGCTGGTCGCAGGAGGACCCACGGCGTGAACGCGATCGGGCCGAATTTTATCGCGCCTTCACCCGCATTCTCGATGAAGAAGGGGTTCCGCTCGTTGCGGGAAGCGATGCGGGCATCTTCGTCAATGTGCCTGGACTGTCGTTGATCGAGGAAGTCGAGTTGCTGGCTGGCGCCTTGCAGTCGCCGTTCAAGGCTATCAAGGCGGCGACCGCGACGCCAGCGAGCGTGTTGGGACTTGCCGGTCAGTCGGGCTGCGTGGCGGCAGGCTGCGCCGCCGATCTCGTGCTCTACCGCTGAAACCCGCTGCAGGCTCCGCGTTGCTTGCGCCAGCCGGAAGCAGTGATTTTCCGCGGACACCTGATCGATGCAGAGGGGTTGCGCGGACAGACCGGCCTGGCGCTGCTTGCCAATGCGCATGACAATCAGCGGACCTTTGCGAACGTACTCGAAGGCTTCGCCGCCCAGGGCAACCCTGTCACTCCCGAGCAATTGGGCGCCGCGATCGGCAGCAATTGAGAGTGCACCCGGTGCGAATGATACCCCAACCAGACTCCGAGAAAATCGGCTTTCACCGACTGGAAGACGTGCCGCGTGCGGTGCTGCTCGACCATATGCGCAATCCGCGGATCGCCAGGCATCTGCCTCTGCTTACGGGGGTCTGGGACCTTTCGACCGTCGATGGGTTCGTTGCCGCCAAGGCGAAGTCTTGGGACGATGACGGGCTGGGTCATTGGGCGATCAAATATGATGGCGCCTATGCCGGGTGGGGCGGCTTCCAGAAGGAGGGTGCCGATTGGGATTTCGGCCTCGTCCTGCATCCCGACTATTTCTCCAAAGGTCGGGAGATTGCCGCGGCATCGCTCGACTGGCTGGCACGCGAGACTTCGGTGAAGGAAGTGACTTTCCTGCTCCCGCTCAGTCGTTCACCGCGCGCGCTAATCCGGCTTGGTGCGCAACCGACGGGCATCGTCGACTATGGCGGGGCTGAGTTCACCAGATGGGCATGGCAGGTCGGCGGGTAGCTCTTGATCGCTTGCCCCTCGGGCGAGTCTATCCGACAAACACGAAATAGGTGAGGGTGACCGCCACCAGGAAGCTGGCGAGGGTCGCTGACAATACCGGCATGAATGCGCGCCAGCCGAGCTGGACGATCAGGTCGGTGCGTGACCGCAATGCGGTTGCCGTCACGGCCAGAACCAGCAGGGCCTTGGCGGTCATGGATGCGCTGCCCGCCAGGGGCTGCGGGACGGCAATCAGGCTGTTGATCACCAGCAATGCGACGAAGCCCGCAATGAACCAGGGTGGCGCGAGGCGGCGGATGAGCGATTGTTCCTCTACCTGCGGGCGCTGGCCGATCCAAAGTGAAACGACCAGGACGGCCGGAGCAAGCAGGGCCACCCGGGCGAGCTTGACGATGGTCGCTTCGACCCCCGCGGCGTCCGAATAGGAATAGCCGCCGCCAATCGCCTGCGCGACGTCGTGGACCGACGCTCCGATCAGGAAGCCGGCTGCCCGATCATCGAAACCCAGCTGTGCGGCCAGCACGGGATAGGCTGTCATCGCCAGGGCGCTGGCCATCGCGATGCCCACCAGTGTCAGGGCGAATTGCGCCTGCGTCAGCCGATCGCGACCAATCACACCGTAGAGCGCGAGCGCGGCGCTGGCGCCGCAGATCGAGGTCGCACCGCCAGCGAGGATCCCGGCATAGCGCGATTGCCCCGAAAGCCTGGCGCCCGCCATGCCGCCCGCGAAGGCGGCGGCCATGATGCCAAGCAGGGCAAGGAAGGGTACAAGACCGATCGCGACGATCTGCGCCGCAGTCACCTGGAAGCCGATCAACACAATCCCGATGCGCAGCCCCAGTCGGGCGACCAGGTCGAGACCGGTATGCGTCCGGGCGTCGAGTGCTGCGAAATTGAGGGCGAGGCCCATGAGGAGGGCCATCAGGATCGCCGGGGGGCCATAATGTTCGCTCAGCCAGGTCGCCGCGATCGCGATCGTCCCGCACAGCCCCAATCCGGGGATGTAACGGCCCAGGGCAATGCGTGGCCGGCGGCGTTCGGGCGTCTCTTCGACAAGGCCCAGCTCGCCGAACAAATCGCCCGAGAAGAATTCCGGATCGATCACGGTGCGATCATCGACACCATGCCTTGCCGCACCTTCCTGCATCGTCTCCGCCAAGTTACTTGCCTTATGTCCTACGGTGTCATAGTTTCGTAATCGCAAAGAGGCGTCACTACAAGGGCGCAAACGAGGGAGAGCGCAGTGAATCTTGAAACGGGTACGGCAGGCGCGCCGGATGTCGGGCGCAGGCTTCGCGTCATGCTGGTGGGCCTGATCTTCTTCGCCACCGCGCTGAACTACGTCGACCGCCAGGTGCTGGCCCTGTTGAAGCCGACTCTCGAACTGGAATTCGGATGGAGCGACCAGGACTTCGCCCATCTGGGATCGTCCTTCCAGCTCGCCGCCGCTGCCGCGCTGATCGGGGTTGGCTGGTTCGTCGACCGCTTCGGTGTGCGCTTCGCCTACGGCCTGGCGGTAGCGATCTGGAGCCTTGCCGGCATGGCGCACGCGCTTGCCGCCAGCGTCCAGCAATTCGTCGCCGCACGGGTCGTGCTGGCGGTTGCGGAATCGGTCAATACGCCAGCTGCCATGAAGGCGGCGGCCATTTATATGCCGATCAAGGAACGATCGATCGCCATCGGGACGATCAATACCGCGCCCAATATCGGCGCTATCCTGACGCCCCTGCTGATCCCGCCATTTGCGGTGGCCTTTGGATGGCAGGCGGCCTTCATCGTTACCGGCGCGCTCGGCTTCCTGTGGCTGGCCTTCTGGATTCCTGCCATGCGCAAGCTTGAACCCGTGACCAAGGCGCCGGAACGTGCGCCGGTAGCCTGGGGCGCCTTGCTGAGCGACCGGCGGACATGGGCCGTGGCGGGGGCCAAGGCGCTAACCGACTGCGTCTGGTGGTTCGTGCTTTTCTGGATGCCCGACTTCTTCAGCCGCGTATTCGGCATGGGTCAGGCTGAACTCGGCTGGCCGGTGGCGATCATCTTCTCGCTCGCGGCGCTAGGGGCGATTTCCTCAGGTGCGCTCTACCCGATCCTGCTTTCGCGTGGATTGACCATCAACCGAGCGCGCAAGCTGTCGATGTTCGTCTTCGCCCTGTGCGTCCTCGCCATGCCCATCGCACTCGTGACCCAGAACCCCTGGCTCGCTGCGGTGTTCATCGGCCTTGGCCTGTTCGCCCATCAGGGCTTCTCCACCAACATCTTCGGCATGGCGACCGATATCGTCCCCACGGTCCGGGTGGCCAGCGTGATCGCCGTCGGGGCCATCGCCGGGAATATCTCGGGCACCGCAATGATCGAGTTCGCCGGCTGGTCATTGACCAACGGGCACGGTTATTCGCCGATGTTCGTGGTATGCGGCAGTGCTTACCTCCTCGCCCTGGGCCTCATCCACCTGATCATCCCCCGTCTGGAACTGGCCGGGGACGAAGGCTGATACGCCCAAAGAAAAACCCCCGGCTCGCGCCGGGGGCTTCCTGTTATACCCTAGGGGATGGGTGACAGATCTCAGTCGACCCGGGCCCGCAGGCTGATGCCGAAGTAACGATCGGCGTCACGCGGGATCTGCAAACGCTGGCCCGAACCGACGTTCAGCAAGGCGTAGCTTTCATCGGTGATGTTGCGGACGTGGAAGGTCAGGCGATACTTGTCGTCTTCATCCGAGAAGCCGAGCGACGCGTTCCAGATGCCGTATGGGGCAATCCGGCCCTGCTCCCCAAGGTCGGAGAACTGTTCGCTGACATGGCGGAAGTCGGTGTCGAGATAGGCCCTGAACCCGCCGAGATCGGTCTCGTAGCTTGCGCCGACCGTATAGACGAACTTCGGTGCCAGCGGCAGCTGGGTACCGTTGCGTGCGTCGGGTGCGCCGGTTGACGGGTTCGGGTTGAACTCGACGACATGAGCATCGGCATAGGCAGCGCTTGCCCGCAGGGTCAGGCCGTCGGTCGGCACTGCGGTGAGGTCCGCCTCGAAGCCCGTGCTGCGAACCTTGCCCGCATTGGTGAGGTTGGTCACGGTCGCACCGTTGAGCACCACGAAGTTGTTCGCCTGGAACCCGTCATAGGTGACGGTGAAGCCAGCCAGGTTCAGCTGAACCTTATTGTCGGCGAACTGCGACTTGAGGCCGATTTCGAAGGCGTCCGAAGTTTCCTCGTCAATCGGGATCGCGTTGTTGGGTGCGGTGTGATTGAAGAAGACGTTGAACGCCGGGCCCTTATAGCCGCGAGTGTAGCTGCCGTAGAGCAGGATGTCATTCGACGGGGTGAACTGCAGCACCGCCTTGCCTGACAGGTTGCCGTTGCTGCTGTCGCCGGTTGAGGTGTTGGTGCCGTTACCGCCCGACGCGATCGTGCCGCCCGCCGGATTGCCCGACACGCCCGGGCCAACCGCCGGAGAACCGTCGGTCGCATTGACGCCCGGTGCGCGGGTGTGGGTGAAGTCGAGGTCGTCCCACGTGTAACGCAGGCCGCCGGTCAGCGCGAACAGGTCGTTGAAACGATAGGTCGCCTGGCCGAACAGCGCATAGTTGCGCGAATTCACGTCACTGAACGAGGTTGCGGTCGGGAAAATCGTGTTGACCGTATCGTTCAAGTTGCAGGGCTGGCCGCCCGTCAACGGATCCACCGGCAAGGTCGAGGTTGAACAGGTCACGTCCTCGCGAGTGAAGGTCTGCTGGTTGTCCGAACGCCAGTAGAAGGCACCGACCTGGTAGAAGAACGGCTTCGACTGATCGGAAGCAAGCCGGGCTTCGACCGAAAACTGCTCGGTCTTGACCAGGCCGTTGTCGTGCAATTCGCCCGTTCCCACGATTGCGCGCGGCAGGAAGTCGCCTTCGCGAATCTCGCGGTTGCGCCAGTTGCGATAGCCGGTGATGACGCTCAGCGTGTGGCTTTCACCCACGTCGAATTCGCCCGAGCCGGTAAGGCTCCACTGGCGGTCCTTGGTCTCGGTAACCAGGTTGTGGTTGACGTAGCGCTGGTCGAGGCCCTGGGCGACACCGCCGGGCAGGCCCAGTTCGGCATCGATCACGGCGCCACGGCTGACGGTCGTGATGTCGGCGCAGCAATCATCATTGGCGCGGAAATAGTCCGCGATGAAGCGCAGGCGGGCGGGGCCGTTATCGTAATCGATCAGGCCGCGTGCACCATAATGCTCGTAACCGTTGACGTCCTTGCCATTGAAGACATTGGTGATGTTGCCGTCATAGCTGCCGTAGAAGCCGGTCACGCGGGCGCTGAGGTTGTCCGCCAGGGGACCCGAAACCGATCCGCGCAGGCGATATTCCTGGCCTTCATACCACTCGGCACGGCCTTCGGCCTGGAAGGTATCGGTGCCGCCCTTCGAAACGATGCTGACCAGGCCGGCGCTGGCGTTCTTGCCGAACAGCGTGCCCTGCGGCCCGCGCAACACCTCGAGGCGTTCTGCATCGACCAGATCGATGAAAGCCTGGCCCGAACGGCTCAGCACGATGCCGTCGACCACGGTCGAAACGCTGGGCTCGGCCGCGACCGAGAAGGTGATGGTGCCCACGCCGCGCATCACGATGGCGCTGTTGGCGCTGGTCGTGCCCTTGCGGAAGGTGACCGAGGGGACGATCTGGGTCAGACCCTCAAGGCTGGTGGTGCCCGCTTGCTCAAGCCGTTCCGACGTCAGCGCGGTAATCGCGATCGGCACGTCCTGGACGTTTTCTGCGACCTTGTTTGCGGTCACGATGATGACATTGACGCCGCCGGCATCTTCTTCGGTGTCCGCGGCATCCTGCGCCTGGACGGCGCCAGCGGATGCGAGGCCGATGATGCTGGACGACAGGCACAGCGCACGCAGCGTGCGCTTACGCAACTGACTCATGATCTCTCTCCCTTGTTCCCGAAACACCGCCGACCACCACTCTTGGTGCCGTACACGCGCCTCTTCGGATGCAGGAAATGTCACCCTGTCCAGTTTATGTCAAGCGTTGTCATAAGCCTCTTGATCGGAGGCGAGGTCTGGGGCAGAACACGGTCTCAGGAGAGGGTATTTGAGCGCAAAGCTGCAGTTTTCTGGCTCCAGGGATGGGTTTGAGGTACGATTCGGTGACCGAGTCGTGCTCAGGCACTCTGCTGAATGTCCTGCGGTAGTCATTGCGCGTGGGCGCCCGCGAGTAGAGATGGTGCGCGGCAACTTCCTGATCGAGGACGAGCCATTCGACCGCTGCGAACCAGGCGAATTCCGCGAGATACCCGACGGCGTCGAGCTGCTTCAGGATGGTAGCGCGATCGTACGGATCGCGCTGGAGGGAACAGCGGCATCGATAACCTGCCTGACGCCGCAGTATGACCGCATCTGGCTGCGCTTGCCTGCGACACCGGGAGGTGCGGTGTGGGGCGGCGGCGAACAGATGAGCTATCTCGACCTGACCGGCCGTCGTTACCCGATGTGGACCAGCGAACCGGGCGTCGGCCGTGACAAGTCCACCGAACTGACACGGCTGATGGATGCCGACGGAATGGCAGGGGGGGATTATTGGACGACCAATTACCCGCAACCGACCTTTCTGACGTCCGATTGGTTGGCCGTGCATTGTGCCGAAAGCTGTTATTCGGTGCTCGACTTCACCGACCCCGCACAGCACGTGGTGGAAGTGTGGCGAGATTCGGCGCGATTTGAGTTCTTCGCTGCCGATGGGCCCAAGGCGCTTGTCGGGAGATTGTCGGAACGGTTCGGGCGACAGCCTGAGTTGCCCGATTGGGCTATTTCCGGCGCGATCGTCGGCCTCAAATCGGGCGACAGCAGCTTCGACCGGCTCGAAGCGTTCGTCGAGGCCGGCGCCGCGATCTCCGGGCTGTGGTGCGAAGATTGGGCCGGCATCCGCCAGACCAGTTTCGGCCGGCGCCTGTTCTGGGACTGGCACTTGGGTTCGCGCAGTGCCGAACGCTTCCCCAGGCTCGAGGGTCGCATCGCCGACTTGGCCGCGCGTGGCATCCGCTTTCTTGCCTATGTGAATCCCTATCTCGCGGTCGATGGCGAACTTTTTGCGGAAGCGGAGGCAGGCGGGCATTTCTGCCTGACGCTCGATGGCGATCGGCCGCACCTGGTCGATTTCGGCGAATTCGACTGCGGCGTGCTCGACTTCACCCGGGAGGAAACCCGCGCCTGGTTCGCCGAACGGATCATCGGGTGCGAGATGCTCGATCGCGGGATCGCCGGCTGGATGGCCGATTTCGGCGAATACCTGCCGACCGACCTCAGGCTCGCCGACGGTTCCGACCCGATGGAGGCTCACAACCGCTACCCGGTCCTATGGGCCGAAGTGAATGCGCGCGCTCTCACGAGTCGTGGGAAGACCGGCGAAGCGACCTTTTTCATGCGGGCCGGTTTTTCGGGGGTGCAGGCGCATTGTCCGCTGTTGTGGGCGGGCGACCAATGCGTCGATTTCACGCGGCATGATGGGATCGGTACGGTCGTGACGGCCGCCTTGTCCGCTGGACTGCTGGGCAACGCCTACAGTCATTCCGATTGCGGCGGGTACACTTCGCTGCACGGCAATGTCCGGAC
>NZ_JAYPTL010000008.1:58293-67458 GCF_038133525.1 Erythrobacter sp.
CTCCTCACCCGATCTGCTTGCCTGTTTCGCGCGTTGGAGCCGGGTCCATGCGCATCTTGCCCCCTATGTGCGCGAGCTGTGCGGTGAAGCAGCGCGCAGCGGCCTGCCGTTGCAACGCCCGTTGTTCCTTGAATTTCCCGAAGAAAAGGCGCTGTTTGCAGTGCAGGACCAGTATCTTTACGGGTCCGATCTGTTGGTTGCACCGGTCATCGTGGAAGGCGCGGACCGGCGTGATGTCGTCCTGCCTGGCAACGCCCCGTGGCGCCATTGCTGGAGCGGGGAGGACTTTGCGCCCGGCACGCATACCGTCGCTGCCCCGCTCGGTGCGCCACCTGTGTTCTACAATCCGCGATCGCGGCACGCGCCGCTGTTCGCGCAGCTGGCAGAGGTGCTCCAGGGATGAGCGAAAGAGCGAATATCCGCGATGTGGCCGAACGCGCGGGCGTTGCGGTCAAGACCGTCAGCCGCCTCTTGAACGGCCACCCCTATGTTCGCACCGAAACGCGCGAGAAGATCGAGCGGGCGATGAAGGAGCTCGACTTTCGACCCAGTGTTGCCGCGCGCATCCTTTCGGGGGCGAAGTCGAACCAGGTCGCGCTGATCTATGACAATCACAGCCCCTATTACATGTTCCAGATCCAGACCGGGTGCTGGGACCAGTGCAAGGCCAAGGGCATTCGCCTGATTGCCCAACCTGTCGACGTGGACGATCCAGATGTCGGCGAACAGGTGCGCGGCCTGATTACCGAAACCCATGTCGACGGCATCATCCTCTCCTCGCCGGTGACCGACTGCGAAGCCGTGCTGAAGACGCTCGACAGGCTCGACATTCCTTTCGTGCGCATCTCTCCGGGTACCAATCATGCGGTGACGAGCTCGGTCTTCATGGACGATGCGCAGGCCGCCGACGACATGACCAGCCACCTGATCAACAAGGGGCACCGGCGGATCGGCTTCATCAAGGGCCACCACAATCACATGGCCAGCGACGAGCGCCTGTTCGGCTATCGCCGCGCGCTCGATCGGGCAGGCATCGCCTTCGAACCGGGTCTGGTTCACGATGGCGAATTCGATGTCGAAAGCGGCATACGCGCCGCAAATGAATTGCTCGACCTGCCGGTGCCGCCAACCGCGATCTTCGCCTCGAACGACGATATGGCCGCCGGCGTGCTGGCCGTGGCGCATGAACGCGACATCGATGTTCCCGGCGATCTTTCGGTGGTCGGGTTCGACGACACACCGCTCGCGCGGACGGTCTATCCGCCGCTCACCACCATCCACCAGCCGATGGCCGATCTGGCGCGCACCGCGACCGAGATCCTGGTTACCGGCGGGGACATCACGCACCAGCGCCTTCCGCATCAACTCATCGAGCGCGCCTCCGTCGCGCCGCCCAGGGGACACGAATGACCCAATTGCCAGCACCGCCCGCTGCGCGCCGCCTTGGCGCCAGCGATATCGAGATCAGCCCGCTTGCCTGGGGTATGTGGCGGCTGGCCGAGAACCGGCGCAGCGTGGCCGAAGCGGCAACGCTGGTGCATGCCGCGCTCGATGCCGGGATCACGCTGCTCGATACGGCGGACATCTACGGCTTCGACGGGAAGGGTGGTTTCGGCGATGCCGAGGCCTTGCTGGGCGAGGTGCTGGGTGCGGAGCCCGCGCTGCGTGGCCGTATGGTGCTGGCCAGCAAGGGCGGGATCATGCCGCCGCTGCCCTATGACCAGTCGGCCAGCTATCTGTCGGGCGCGATCGACGCGTCGCTGCGGCGCCTCCAGGTGGAATGCATCGATCTCTACCAGATCCATCGTCCCGATATCCTGACGCACCCGCAGGAAGTGGCGCGCACGCTTGAGGATGCGGTGGCCGCGGGCAAGATTCGCGCGCTGGGCGTCTCCAACTTCACCCAATCGCAGATCGAAGCGCTTGCGCATTTCCTCGACACGCCGCTGGTCGCGACCCAGCCCGAAATCAGCCCGCTACGGATCGATTGCTTCGAGAACGGCGAGCTCGACCAGGCTATGCGTCTTAACCTTGCCCCGCTTGCCTGGTCCCCGCTGGGTGGCGGACGTCTGCTTGCGCCGCAGGGCGAGCGAGACAGGGCCGTGGCGGCTGAACTCGACCGGATCGCGGCGGAGCAGGGCGTCAGTCGCTCGGTAGCCGCCTATGGCTGGCTGATGGCGCATCCGGCAGGGATCGTCCCGATTATCGGCTCGCAGAGCGCCGGGCGGATTGCGGAGGGCGCGGCGGCGCTGGGCATGTGCTGGACCCGGCAGGATTGGTACGCGGTGCTGGTCGCCGCGCGTGGTGAAAGGCTCCCCTGATGACTGACAAGCAACAATGCGAAATCGCGTGGTTTTCCGCGCTGTGCGACGACGACTATGAATTCCTCGGCGTGCCCGATCCCCAACTCGCTTCGAGCTGGGAGCATTGTCGCAATATCGTGCTGCGCGCCGAAGAGGGCGGGTTCGACAACATCCTGCTCCCCTCGGGCTACCAGCTCGGCGTCGATACCACGGTCTTCGCGGCAGCGGTTGCGCCCTACCTCAGCCGCATGAAGCTGCTGTGGGCCACCCGGATGGGTGAGGATTGGCCGCCGCAGCTGGCGCGGCGCATCGCCACGCTCGATCGTATCCTGGGCCCCAATGCCGCGGGAACCGGCGGGCGCCTGAACGTCAACATCATCTCCTCGGACATGCCGGGGCAACAGATGGAAAGCGGTCCGCGCTATCGCCGCGGCACCGAGATCATGAAGATCGTGCGTACGCTGCTGAATGGCGAGCACCTCGATTTCGACGGCGAGTTCTACCAGCTCAACCTCGATCCGGCGCGGATCTCGACGCTCAGCGGCAAATGCCCGCCATTCTATTTCGGCGGCCTCAGCCACGAAGCGCGCGAATGCGCCGCCGAAGCGGCCGATGTCTACCTGATGTGGCCGGACACGATGGACAAGGTCCGTGCCAACATTGCCGACCTCAAGGAACGAGCGGCGAAGTTCGGGCGCGAGCTCAAGTTCGGCTATCGCGTCCACGTGATCGTGCGCGAAACCGAAGACGAGGCGCGCGCCTATGCCGATCGCCTGCTCTCCAAGCTGGACGACGAGGCCGGCCGCGCGATCCGCGAGAAATCGCTCGATGCCAAGAATTACGGCGTGCAGCGCCAACAGGAACTACGCGGTGCGGCGGATGGCGACGGCTTCGTCGAAGAGAACCTGTGGACCGGTATCGGGCGTGCGCGCTCGGGCTGCGGCGCGGCGATCGTCGGCAATCCCGATCAGGTGCTGGCCAAGCTGCGTGCCTACCAGGCAGAAGGCATCGAAGCCTTTATTCTGTCGGGCTATCCGCATACGACCGAGGCGGACCTGTTCGCCCGGCACGTCCTCCCCCACATAGAGCACGGACCGCTCCAGTTCTGATATGACCGCCAACGCCGCCCCCACAATCTTCGACGTCGCCGTGATCGGCGGTGGCATCAATGGCTGCGGCATTGCCCGCGATGCCGCAGGGCGCGGGGCGAATGTCCTGCTGCTGGAAGCGGGCGACCTGGCGCGGGGGACATCCTCCGCCTCGTCCAAGCTGATCCATGGCGGGTTGCGCTATCTCGAACATTACGAGTTCGGGCTGGTCCGTGAATCCTTGTCGGAGCGCGAACGGCTGTGGGCGATCGCGCCGCACATCATCTGGCCGATGCGTTTCGTCCTGCCTTATGTGCAGGGCCTGCGCCCGCGCTGGCTGCTGCGGCTGGGCCTGTTCCTCTATGACCATATCGGCGGCCGCAAGGAGTTAAAGGCGACCGAGAGCATCGCCCTTGATCGCCATCTGGCAGGCGCGCCGCTCAAGCCCGAATTCGTCAAGGGCTTCGTCTATTCCGACTGCTGGGCCGACGATGCGCGGCTGGTCATCCTGAACGCCCGCGATGCGGCCAATCGCGGTGCAGAGGTGCGCACCCATTGCCGCATGACCGGATTCAGGCGTGAAGGCGATATCTGGCACATCGAGGCAGGGGGCGAGACCTTCCACGCCCGTACGCTGGTCAATGCGGGCGGTCCTGGCGTTCTTGCCGTGCTCGAGGCGGGGCATGTGCCTGATGCCAACAAGATGCGGCTGGTGCGCGGATCGCATATCGTGGTCCGCAAGCTCTTCGACCACGACAATGCCTATTTCTTCCAGCTGCCCGACGGGCGGATCTTCTTTGCCATCCCCTATGAAGAGGATTTCACCCTGATCGGGACGACCGATGCCGATCACCATGGTGCGCTGGATCATGTCGAGGCGAGCGAGGAAGAAATCGCCTATCTCTGTGAAGGCGCGAACCGTTTCTTCCGCCACCAGATTACGCCCGCCGATGTCATCTGGAGCTATGCCGGTGTGCGCCCGCTTATCGAAGACGGATCGGGCCGGCCCGAAGCCGCGACGCGCGGCTATCGCCTCGAATTGTCGGACCGCCACGATGGTGCGCCGCTGCTCAATGTGTTCGGCGGCAAGTTGACCACCTATCGCCACCTGGCAGAGGAAGCAGTCGATCTGCTGGGTGAGCGGCTGGAACTTCTGGACCGTTCGGGCTGGACGGGAGACGAGGCGCTGCCGGGCGGCGATTTCGGGCACGGCATGATCGATGCGCTGATCGCCCGGATTGCCGCGCGCTATCCCTTCCTCGAACCGCAGAGCGTTCGCCGCATGGCGCATGCCTATGGCACGACGTCCTTCGAAATCTTGGGCGATGCCTCCAGCCTCGCCGAATGCGGCACCCATTTCGGCCACGGCCTGACCCAGCGTGAGGTCGACTATCTGCGCGATCGGGAATGGGCGCGCTCGGCGCAGGACATCCTCTGGCGGCGCACCAAGCTGGGCCTGCGCCTATCCCCCCATGAGGCCGCGGTGCTGGCCGACTATTGCAACGAAAGGATTGCGGCATGACGCTGCGCATCGTCGCCATCGGCGGCACGGTCTATCCTGGCAGCACGACCGAAATGGCGCTGCGCTACGCCGCCCGGCCTTCAGTCGAAGCCGGGGCGGAGGTCACGGTCTTCGGGGGTGAATACCTCGGCGCCCTGCCGCATTATCGCGGCACCGGCCATGGCGAGACTAGCGGTACCGAACTGGTCGAAGCGGTCCGGCAGGCCGATGGCCTGATCCTTGCCGCGCCCGGATATCACGGGACGATTTCGGGCCTGGTCAAGAACGCGCTCGACTACCTCGAGGACCTGGCGAAGGACGAGCGGCCCTATCTACACGAGCGCCCGGTAGGGTTGATCGCCACCGCCTATGGCGACCAGGCGGCGATGGGCACCTTGCTGACCATGCGCGGGATCGTCCATGCGCTGCGCGGCTGGCCGACCCCGATGGGTGCGACGGTTCGCACCTACAATGGCTTGTTCTCGCCCGAAGGCGAATGTCTTGACGATCGCGCGCGGCTGCAATTGCAGCTGGTCGGCGAACAGGTGATCACCGCGGCGGGCAAGTTCGCCGCACAGGCGGGGGCCGCGTGATGAGCCCGCTCGACCCGGCGCTGGCGGCGTTGCGCGAAGGCAAGATCGTCGTCCTTACTGGTGACCGGCTGCGCGGCGGCGATATCGACTTCTGCACCCCGGCGAGCATGGTCACGCCCGAAACGATCAACTTCATGGCGACCCACGGGCGTGGCCTGATCTGCCTGACCATGACCCGCGAAGCGGCGATGGGGCTGGGCATATCGCTGATGAACCCGACGTCCGAACGCCAGACCGAGCGCCCGTTCGGTAATTCGATCGAGGCCAAGGAAGGCGTCACCACGGGAATCTCCGCCGCCGACCGCTCGCATACGATCCGGACTGCGGTTGCCCCCGGCGCACGCGCCGAACATCTCGTTTCACCCGGTCATGTCTTCCCGCTGATCGCACGCGGGGGTGGGCTGGCGGAACGCATGTCGGCGGTAGAGGGGTCGATCGAACTGTGCCGTCGCGCCGGAGTTGGCGAAAGCGCGGTGATCTGCTCGATCATGCGCGACGACGGCGAGATGGCGCGGATCGACGATATTGCCGACCTGATCGACCAGTTCGGCCTGGCAGTTGCCGATATCACGCTGCTAGCAGACCAGGCGGCCTGATCGCGCGCCCCTGCGCGAACGGCCTTACGGCTCGCCGCGGCTGGCCAGTGCTTGCGGCGACAATACCCCGCGCACTACCAGCTCCGCAGTGCTGCGCCCGAATTGTTCGACCAGTTCGCAATCCAGCCGATCGATGCCCAGCACCACCGCACGCGATGCGGCCGAGGTGAAGATCTGGGCACAGGCCCCCTCCAGCGCATGGGCGACCAGGAAAGGGTCAACTGGACGGAAGCAGCCCTGCGCCATCCCGTCGTCAAGAATCGCGCGCCGCGCATTGTAAACCGGGCGGACGAAGAATTCGCCGACCAGTGTCGCCGTCTCGCTCGATCCCTCGCGCAGCAGCTTGTGCAGCAGCCGATGCAAATAGGGGCGCCGCTGGTAGGCACGCACCACGCCCAGTACATGCGAATAAAGCTTCTGGTCGGGCGACATCGGCGCCGCGAGCAGCCTGTCCATGTCGGCGATCAGCTCGTCGGCATCGGCGCGGGCGATCGACACCATCAGCCCCTCGCGCCCGCCGAAGTGGTAGCTCACTGCCGCGATATTGGCTTCGGCGCGCTCGGTGATCTCGGCGATCGAAATGTCGAGGTGGTCGTGCTCGATCATCAGTTCGCGCGCCGCCTCGATGATCCGCATGCGGGTCTTGTTGGGCGTGCGCTTCGCCTCGCTCACGGCTATCCGCGTCACCGGCCCAGTTCCGCATTGTGCTCGCCCAGTCGCGGGGTCGGCGAATGTTCCGGGAAATCGAAATCACCGAAAGCGAAGGGTGGCTGCATTTCAACTACCGTCCCTTCGCTGGGGTGGTTCCGGCGGCGGAAGAAGCCGGTCGCAGCCAGATGCGGATCGTCCAGGATATCGCCGATATCGCGCACCGGCTGTGCCGGGACGTCCGCTTGTTGCAGCAGCGCGAGCAGTTCCTCGGTGGTGAAGCCCGCCGTCAGCCGCGCCATTTCGCGATAGAGGCCCTCGATATTGCGGAAGCGCGAAGCGGCATCGGCATATTCGGGCCGTTCGAGGATGCTGCTGTCTCCAAGCAGGTCCAGCACCTTCTGCCACGATCCGTCGACATAGGGGACGATCGAGATATAGCCGTCCTTGGTGGGGAAGGGCTGGCGATCGGGCTCGACCTGGCGCTTGTAGCACACCGGCGCATTGGGCGGATCGAAGGTCAGCCCGCCCAAATGTTCCAGCAGCATGAAGCTGGTGAAGGTTTCGAACATCGGCACTTCGACATGCTGCCCGCGCCCGGTGCGCAGCTTGTGCACGATCGCGGCGAGCGCTGCATGCGCGGCATGGAGGCCCGCAACCTTGTCGGCGATCAGCGAGGGCAAATAGCGGGCGCGCGGGTCACCATCGACCCGCGGAAGCAGCGTGGCGGTGCCGCTGGCTGCCTGGATCACGTCGTCATAGGCCTGCAGGTCGGCATAGGGGCCATCCTGCCCGAAGCCGACGCAATGGACGTAGATCAGTTCGGGGTTGATCGCGCGCAGGCTTTCGTAGTCGAGCCCCAGCCGCTCCATCGCCTTGCCACGGACGTTGCACACGAAAACGTCGGCGTTGCGCAGCAGGTCGAGCATGGCCGCCTTGTCGGCCTGGTCCTTGAGGTTGAGCGTGATCGACTTCTTGCCGCGATTGATCGCGATGAAACCCGGGCCCATGCCCGGTGTCGCCGCCGGCGGGCTGGCATAGCGGAAGGGATCGCCGATCTGCGGGTTCTCGACCTTGGTCACTTCGGCGCCGAGGTCGGCCAGCATCTGCGTGCAATAGGGGCCGAAGACCACGCTGGTGAGGTCGACGACCTTGATGCCGGTCAGCATCTTCTGGCCATCGCCCGGGGCCATCACGCCGCCTCTCCCAGGGCGGCGATGGTGTTGATCCCGTCGCGCACTTCCACCCGCACCGTTCGGCCCACCGCATCGCGGGCCGCCAGCTCGGCAAGCATGGCGGCATCGTCCTTGCCCGTGCGCGCCAGGATGCGGCCCTTGTCATTCGCGGCGATGACATAGCCGCGCGAGGGCTGGCCCGACTTGTAGACCACGGTGTACGTTTCGATGGTGGCGTTGCAATCCTCGGCCAACAACGGCGGCGCGACTTGCGCATCGACCTGGGCCTGGATCGCCGCGCTCGATTGCGGCGCCCATTGCGCGGGCGGTTCGGTCGAATAGACCCCGGCCGCTTCCTTGGTCAGGAACCCGCCGTTGGCGAGGATCAGGCCGTAGTCGCCGGGCCGCTCACGCAGACGCTCGACCATGGTGGCGATGGCGTGGAGCGAATAGTTGTTGCCCGGCCCGCCGAAGAAGGGGAGCCCGCCGGTCAGTGTGGCGGGCATGGCGCGCCAGTCGAGCCCCAGCGCCTCGGTCGCCAGCAGAACCGCGACGGGGAAACAACTGTAGAGGTCGAACAGCGCGATGTCGCCGACCTGCTTGCCGCTGGTCGCAAGCGCCTGCTTCAGCACCAGCTCGATCGGCGGCGAGCGCGAGAGGTCGGTGCGTTCGGTGACCATCGTGTCCTTGGCCTTGGCATGGCCGTGGAGGAAGACCCATTTCGACCTCTCGATGCCCAGCCGCTCGGCTTCCGCGACCGTGGTGATCACCACCGCCGCCGCCTGGTTCACCGCGTCCTGCGCGACGTGCCATTTCAGGTAGGGATCGGCGATCGGGTAGTTCCCCGCGCTGGGGGTCGAAAGGTAATCCGCCGAATGCGCTTCGGGGAATTGCGAGTGCGGATTGGCCGCGGCCACCTTGGCGAAGCCGGCCCAGAGTTCGGACATCAGCCGCATATGCTGTTCGCGGGTATGACCCATGCGGACCCGCAGTGCGTGCTCGAACGCGGGATAGGTCTGCGTCGGCGAGCCCAGACCGTTGGCGATCTCGTAGGGCGAGAGCAGCGCGCCGCCGAAGCCGCGATCTTCCATTTCGCCTTCGGCAGAGCGGGTCCAGTCGAGCGCCATGCCCTTGCGCGCCGCGAATTTGAGCGCGCGGGTTGCCTCCGCCCCGACCAGCAGTGCCGCGCGCGCCTCGCCCGCATGGACCGCAGCAGCGAGTTCGTTGACCAGCGACTGCGGCTGGTCGCCGCCGAGCTGCG
>NZ_JAYPTL010000009.1:0-22616 GCF_038133525.1 Erythrobacter sp.
GCGGGCTGTTCTGGAACGGCTACGGCGTGCGCCTGTCGGGACGCTATCAGGGCAAGGCGGTGCTCCGCGGCAGCGGCCTGCCGGGGTCGAGCGACCTGTTCTACGGCGATCTCGCGACCTTCAACATTCGGCTCTTCGCCGACCTTGGGCAGGCCTTCAAGCAGAAGGACGGCTTCCTCAAGGGCTTCCGCGTCGCCTTCGTGGTCGACAATGTCTTCGACGCGCGACGCCGGGTGACCGATGTGCAGGGCAATGTCCCTGACGCCTTCGATCCGCTCCGGCTCGACCCGGTCGGGCGCTATCTGGGCATCGACCTCAGGAAGCAGTTCTAGCGCTGGCGATCAGTGCAGGCGCGACCTCGGGAAAATGAGGTTGGCGATCCCGCGCGGCGAGAACTTGCGCCACTTGCCTTCGGGCTGTGCCAGCCGGTCGGCCACGGCAAAGGCGACGGCCGGGTTGACCCCCAGGCCGCAATGACTGGCATAGACTTCGATATTCTCGCAATGCTCGTGGTCGCCCGCCTGGACCGATCCGCGCCAATGGACCACGCCATCGGCCTTGGTCAGGATAGAGGTGGTGGGGACCGGCGGGGCCTTGCCCAGATCGCGAAACTGACCCTCGCGCACCGGTTCCGGCTCATGACCATTGAGATATTCGAACAGGCGGCGGGCATTGGTGTGGCCACGATCGTCGCTGATCGGACTGCCCAGGCTGATCACCATGCGCACCTTTTCAGGCGCCAGCTTGGCCAGTTCGCGCGCGAAAACGCCGCCGAGGCTCCAGCCGACGATGCTGATCTTGCCGCCGGTGCGTTCGTGCAGCGTGTCGACGCAGGCCATCATCGCCGCGATGCGTGCATTGTCGACGCGGACATTGCGGCCAAGGTTCCAGCCGACCGCATCATAGCCGAGGCTGTTGAGCAAGGAACGTAGCGGGGCGGTCGAGGAGTCTGACGCCATGAAGCCGGGCAGGACCAGCACGCCATGCCCGTCACCCTTGGGCAGGCGGCGCATCAGCGGCCGCAGGGCGTAGAAGCTGGCGAGTTCGCCCATCGCCCGCGGTGGCTCGGTCAGCATCAGCAGCGTGTGCGGTGGGCGGGCCTCGGCCTCGATCGTGGTGGTTGCGTTCACGCCTTTGGTGTTCCTTTCCCTTTACGGGCAGCCGTTGTTCGGCTGGCGACCCGCTTGGTGCCCTTGGCGGGCGTCTTTTTCCTGCTTGTGGTAGCCCGCTTCGTGGCGGCGGGCTTCTTGGTTACCGATGCCTTCTTGGGTGCGGCCTTCGCGGGCCCCTCGGCCTTGGCCGCTGGGGCCGCCGCATTGGCGGCTTTCGCCGCGTCGCGCAGCTCGTGGAAACTGTCCTCGATACATTGCACGTAAAATTCAGGGTCGGGCAGCAGCTCGCGGCAGGCGGTGAAGGAAATCGTCGCCTCGTCGGTATAGCTTTGCACCACATGGCCCAGGCCCATGCCGTCGGTCAGACACAGCAGGCCCATCATGCTCTCGAGGCGCGCACCCGATGAATAGATCGGCACTGGCGGGCCCGGGACATTGGTCACCACGGTGGTGAAGACCGGACCCACGCCGCGATTGGCCAGGCCCAGCCGCGTGTAGAGCTGTGCACCCAGGCTCATCCACAATGCCGGGCTGACCTTGCTCATCTCGGTCATGTTGCGCGCGCCCATGGCGTCGGTCATCGCCTTGGAATTGGTCGTGCGGTCATGGACGAATTGCAGCCGCTCGAGCGGATCCTCGATCTGCGTGCCCAGCGGGGCGACCATCGCCGCCACCTGGTTGCCCATGTCGCCCTTCTCGTCCTTCGCGCGGACAGAAATTGGCGCCATGGCGGTCAGCGTCTTCTTCGGCAGGTCGTCCTTGGCCAGCAAATATTTGCGCATCGCCCCGCCGACGATCGTCAGGAAGACGTCATTGACCTTAGCCCCCGGCACTGCGGTGCGGATCGCCTTGATATCGGCCAGCGGTACGCTGCGCCCTTCGACCACGCGATGGCCGGAAATGGCCCGGTTGAAGCGGGTCTTGGGGGCGATCATCTCACCCGAGACATTGAATTCCTTGGCGACCAGTCCCTTCAGCGCCTTGGCCAGGCCAGGGGCAGCCTTGGCGGCAACCTCGATCTGCTTGAGCGGGTTGGTGAGCGCGTTGAAATAGCTCTTGCCGAGCAGTTCCACCGGATTGGGGACCTTCTCGGGCTTCCATGAATCCGCCGCTGGCGGTGGCGCCTCATCGGGCGAAAGCGTGTGCATCGCCTCCATCAGGTCGATGCCGCTCATCCCGTCGATCGCCGCATGGTGGACCTTGGTCACCATGGCAAAGCTGCCCTTGGGCACGTTGGGGATGTTCTCCAGCCCTTCGACCACCGTGAATTCCCATGGCGGGCGGGTCAGGTCGAGCGGGCGGGCGAAGATCCGTGCCGCCTGGATGCATAATTGCCGCCAGTCGCCCGGCTTGGGCAGGGCAATGTGGCGGACATGGTATTCGAGGTCGAAATCCGGGTCCTCGATCCAATAGGGATAATCGAGATCGAACGGCACACGCACCATGCGCTGGCGAATGGTGCGGCTCAGCTGTTTGCGGCTTTCGAAAAAGGCGAGGATGTCCTTGAAGCGGACGAAGCCCCCTGGCGCAGTCTCCGGGTTGTAGATGAGGATCGAGCCGATGTGCATCGGCGAATTGCGCGTTTCCAGCGCGACGAAGCTCGCATCCATCCCCTGGAGTTGGCGCATAGAAGTCCTTTCGCGCTACCGCTTCGCTATTTGAGCGCTGCGGATATGTCCTCTCCCGGCCTGCATTTTTCAGGTCCGAATGCTGCAGAAGCTAACACAGGGGTTTGGCGGGTCAACTTGCCGCCTAGGTCAAGCATTTCCCTAGCGGCGAGGCACTACAACGCCTCGCCCGCGGCGACCGCGCTGGCCCAGGCCCACTGGAAGTTATAGCCGCCCAGCCACCCCGTCACGTCGACCGCCTCGCCGATCGCATAAAGGCCGGGAATTCGCTTTGCTTCCATGGTCTTGGACGACAGTTCAGCGGTCGAAATGCCGCCCACCGTGACCTCGGCCTTGGCAAAGCCTTCGGTGCCGTTGGGATGGAATTGCCAGCGGCCCAGGCGCTCCCCGGCGGCACGCAGGGCCTTGTCGGCCGCATTGCCCAGCTCGCCTGGAATCCCCAGCTTTTCGGCGAGGATGTCGGCCAGACGATCGGGCAGGGCGTCGCGCAGCAGGCTGCGCAGGGTGGCGCGCGGCTGTGATCGCTTTGCTTCCAGAGGCCAATCCGGGCTCCGTCCGGGCAGGAAATCCACGGCCACCGGATCACCCGGCCGCCAATAGGAACTGACCTGCAGGATCGCCGGTCCGGACAGGCCGCGATGGGTAAACAGGGCAGCCTCGGCAAAGCTCGTCTTGTTGGCCGTCGCGACAACCGGGGCGGACACGCCCGAAATCTCGCGAAACAGCACTTCCTCGCCGCCCAGCGTCAGCGGCACCAGCGCGGGGCGCGGTTCCACCACCTTGAGCCCGAATTGCCGCGCGAGGTCATAGGCGAAGCCGGTTGCGCCCATCTTGGGGATCGAAGGCCCGCCGGTTGCGATGACCAGCGCCGGCGCGGTGTAACTGCCGGTCTGGGTTGTGACGGTGAAGGACCCGTCATGCGTAACCGCGGCGATCTCTTCGCCGCAGCGCAGCTCGACCCCACCTTTCGCGCATTCTTCCAGCAGCATCGCGACGATCTGCTTGGCCGATCCATCGCAGAATAGCTGGCCCAGCGTCTTCTCATGCCAGGCGATGCCGTAGCTTTCGACCAGCTCGAGGAAGTCGCGCGGCGTGTAACGCGCGAGCGCGCTCTTGGCGAAATGCGGATTGGCGCTGAGGTAATTGGTCGGACCTGCGCCGATATTGGTGAAGTTGCAGCGCCCGCCACCCGAGATGAGAATCTTCTTGCCCGGCGCTTCCGCCTTCTCGAGCACCAGCACGCGCCGCCCGCGCTGCCCGGCACGCGCAGCGCACATCAGCCCGGCGGCGCCCGCGCCAAGAATTATCGCATCGTAGTCAGTCGTCACTCAGGCCTCGGCGGCGGCCGGTTCCTGCCGGCTGCGCGCGGCGGCGAAGTAGAGGATTGTTCCGAGTCCGACCAGACCGACAAACACGATCCACGCCATCACGCCTGCCTGGGACGCGATCCAGATCGACGTTGCCAGGGCGAGGGCGGCCACCAGTTGGTGCCATGGATTGCGTATTCCTTCGCGCCATTCGAGCATCGGCAATGCGGCTGCAGTGATGACATAGGTGAGCATGCGGGTCAGCGTGCTCGCGGTCGCCAGCAGGGTGAAGCCGCCCGCCACGGCCATGATAGCCGAGCCAATGCCATAGAAGGCGATTGCATTGGCGGGCGTGAGGAAGCGGGGGCTGACGCGCTCGAACCAGCTCGGCAGCATTCCCTGCTGGGCCATGCCGAAGGGAATGCGTGGGACCACCACCACGCTGCCGAAATTGTTTGCGGCGATCGATGCACCCGCTGCGATCACGATGAGCATTGTGCCCCAATCGCCCAGCGCAACCTGCGCCGCTGCGGCCATGGGGTTCTCGGTCGCGTCGAGGGTGGGAGCGATGGTGAGATAGGCCCAGATAACCAGCGCGTAGATTACCGTCACCCCCGCCAGCACGGTCAGCAACACACGGGGAATATCGCGTTTGGGGTCGCGATATTCCCCGGCAGGCACGGTCACGGTTTCGAATCCGGTAAAGCCATAGAACAGCAGCAGGATCACCGATTCTGCCTGGCTGAATTGCGGCAGGATCAGCGGTTGCCCGGCAAATCCGCCGAACACGGCGGCCAGCACGATGATTGCGAGCGGGACCAGTTTGAGCACCGTCATCGTTCCAAGCACCACGACCGAGCCGCGCATTCCCGCCACGCTGATCATCGTCAGGATGGCGAAGAATCCGACAATGGTGAATTTTTCGATGGCGGGTGTCTCGAGCGCAGGAAAAAGCGTGGCGAAATAGGCGATCATTACGTGCGTATTCGCGGCCAGGGCTACAATCCCCGAGGCGAAGCGCCCCCAACCGGCCTGGAATCCCACGAAGTCGCCGAACGCATCCTTGCCGTAGAGCACCGGGCCTCCGGATCCGTCGTATCGCGCGGCGAGCCAGCCGAAAACGAGTATCAACGGCAGGAAGATCACTCCGGCGATCAACAACATCCATGGCGCGAAGCTACCAACTGCAGCGACCAGCAAGGCGGGCAGGGCAAAGATGCCCGACCCGATCATCCCGTTGATCTGGAAAAGCGATGTTCCCCAGAACCCCACCGCGCGCGGTGGCACCAGTTTTCCCCCCGTCATGGGATAGGGGTGCCCGCAAACACCCTCGGGTGCAAGCGATTGAGAAAAGGCGCGCTGCCGCCTATCTCAACCGCCATGTCGCGCACGAAAGCTGGTTCTCCTCCCGACCCCCGAGGCAAGGAGCGTTTCAACGAGGAACGCGCCACCTATACGGTCGCCAGCGCACAGCCAGACCTGGAAGCGGGGATCGCCGCGATCCGCGAAACGGTGAAGACGCTCAAGCCCAAGCCGGGCGTCTATCGCATGCTCGATACGCGCGGCGACGTGCTCTATGTCGGCAAGGCGCGCAGCCTCAAGGCGCGGGTGGCCAATTACACGCAGGTCAACGGGCTGACCAATCGCACGCTGCGGATGATCAGCCAGACGCGCGCGATGGAGATCGTCACCACCAATTCCGAGGCGGAGGCGCTGCTGCTCGAAGCGCAGCTGGTCAAGCGCTACCGCCCGCCGTTCAACGTGCATCTGCGCGATGACAAGAGCTTCCCCTTCATCCTGCTGCGCGCCGACCACACCTATCCGCGGATCCAGAAGCATCGCGGGGCGCGCAAGGCCAAGGGCAATTACTACGGCCCCTTCGCCAGCGCCGGATCGGTCAACAAAACGCTGAACGCGCTGCAGAAACTGTTCCTGCTGCGCAGCTGCAGCGACAGCTTCTTCAACAATCGCGACCGGCCTTGCCTGCTCTACCAGATCAAGCGGTGTTCGGCCCCCTGCGTCGGGCGGATCGACGAGGTGGGCTATGCTTCGCTGGTGCGCGAGGCGAAGGACTTCCTCGGCGGCAAGTCCAGCGCGGTGCAGCAGGATCTCGAGAAGCAGATGGCCAGGGCCGCGGAAGAACTCGATTTCGAGACCGCCGCGATCCTGCGCGATCGCTTGCGCGCGGCGACCTTCATCCAGGGCAGCCAGGCAATCAATGCGCAGGGCGTGGGCGATGCCGATGTCTTCGCGCTGGCGACCAAGGGTGGGCAGGTTGGCGTGCAGGCCTTCTTCATCCGCGGCGGGCAGAACTGGGGCCACCGCACCTTCTACCCGCGCAACACCGGCGACCTCGAGATGGCGGAGGTGCTCTCCAACGTCCTGCTGCAGTTCTACGAGGAGGTGCCGCCGCCGCGCACCATCCTGACCGACCGCGAATTGCCCGAGCAGGAACTGGTGGCCGAGGCGCTGGCGGCCAAGGCCGGGCATGCGGTGGCGATCTCGATCCCGCAGCGCGGCACGCGGCGCAAGCTGATGGAGCAGGCGCAGCGCAATGCCGTCGAGGCTCTCGATCGCCGACTGGCGGAAACCGGGACCAAGGCGCGCATCCACCGCGAGCTTGCCGAGTTCCTCGAACTCGATGAGGTACCGCAGCGGATCGAGATCTACGACAACAGCCATATCCAGGGCGACAAGGCGCTGGGCGCGATGGTTGTCGCCAGCCCCGAAGGCTTCGAGAAGGGCCAGTACCGCAAGTTCAACATCAAGACTGCGCAGACCAATGACGATTTCGGCATGATGCGCGAAGTGATGGAGCGGCGCTTCCGCAAGCTCGCCGAAACCGGCGAAGACGACGACGCACCGAGGGGCAAGGGCCACGAAGCGATCTGGCCCGACCTCGTGCTGATCGATGGCGGCAAGGGCCAGATGAGCGCGGTGCGCGAGACGCTGGAAGAACTCGGGATCGAGAACGTCCCGCTGATTGCCATCGCCAAGGGCCCGCACCACGGGCGCGAGGGGCGCGAGGTGTTCCACTTCCCCGACGGGCGCGAGAAGACGCTGCCGGTCAATTCACCGCTGCTGTTCTATCTTCAGACCCTGCGCGACGAGGTGCACCGCTTCGCCATCGGCGCGCACCGCGCCAAGCGCAGCCGCGCGATCACCGCCTCACCGCTGGATGAGATCCCCGGCATCGGCCCCGCGCGGAAACGCGCGCTCCTGCTGCACTTCGGCACGGCAGGGAAGGTGCGCGCGGCGGCGCTGGAGGACCTGCAACGCGCGCCCGGTATCAGCGAGGGCGTCGCGCAGCAGATCTACGATTTCTACCACGCTGGCGGGTGAACCTGCCGAATACCCCGAAGAAGGTCCCTATTTCTTCAAAGCCTGCTGGGCCAGCAACCCAAGCTCCGCGACGTCGTCGGCCACGGTGTCGGGGCCGCCGCTGCTCAGTCGTTGCACGCGCGAGATCGTGCTGTCTGTCGCGCCCAGGTCGCGTGCGATGCCAAGGAAGACTGCCTCGTTCCACGGTGAGCCGGTTCGGGCTGCAGTAAAGAAGGCGCGATTCAGGTCGTTCAACCCTCCATGCCCCACAGCCCGCAGCTCCTGATCCAGCGCCAGCCAGATCACCAGGCCGCATTGATAGTGGAGGTCGAAGTTACCCTCGGCGGTCGCCTTGTTCAAAGGGTACCGGGCCAGACCCTTTGAACAGGCTTCCTCAGCCTTGGCCTCCCGATCACTGACATATGCCTGTTCTGCTTCCCCGCGACCGGCCATTGCAAGGGCGGCCATCGCATCCGCACCGCCTTCGTGCAGCCAGCCTGCGTCATCGTCTCCCGGTAGCGAACCGACCTGGTCCTGCTGGAAGAGATGAGCTGCCTCATGGGCGAAGAACCAGTCCAGCCAATAGGGCGTGCCCGACGTCAGTCTCTGCTTGGCGTTCTCGCCGTCGAAATGGATGAATATCTGGTTGGGCAGGGTGCCACCCTGCGTCGAGATGCGACCGGTTGTCTCTGGCGTATCGTCCATTGAGACGTAGAGTTCCGGCTTGAAGGAAAGCGGGCCGTAGATCTTCGCGAAGAACATCATCGACATGGGTAGCGATCGGTCAAGATGCTGGCGAAGGCTGGTGGGCAGGCCGGGATCGACAATGGCGATAAAGCCATCCGCCTCAACTGGCGCGAGCGTCCCGATGAAGATGTTGGTGCCTTCCTCGTCACTTTGAAATGTGTCGTGATCGGGCGTCCGCCTTCCCGCGACACCAATGATCTTCCCCGGCGCTTCGACACTGATGGTGATCGGCTCGGTTCGATCACATGGCGCACTGAAACAGGTGTGGAACTGGCCCGAATGGATCAGCGTACTGCCATCGCTGAACGGCGAGAAGGGAGCGTAGCTCTTCGGAAGGAAGCGATAATCCACCGGGAGCGTGAAAGTGACCTGCTTAAACCTCCGCCCATCGCTTCTCTCGAGCCGTTCTCCTTCCCCTTCCTCGATCCACCGGAAACCATGGTCGACCGGCTGCCATCGCTCCAGGCGATATCCGCCGAGTTCCTGCGGAAAATGCAGCGCTTTGACCGGGCTTGCCAGATCATAGCTGATCGCGGCCTGGCCGGGCGATGACATGTCGATCGCCAGTGCCATGGCCGGTTGCGTTTCAGGGAGCTGCTGGGTCGTAGCCATGCAGCCGGTGAGGACCGTCGCCATTGCTGGGGCCAAGGCACTTCGTAAACTGATGGAGGCCATAGACCCTCGGCTTGCTGTGCAATTGGGCAGCAGATGGCATGAATGCTCGATCTGCAAAAGCCGTAATCGATCAGCGATTTCAGCCAATTGACGCGCGGGAAACCGCGGTGGGGCGCACCTGTTTCAGGCTGGATTGCGGCCCATTAGTGCGCCGCTTCGCTCTCGAAGTAGCGTGCGACTTCTTCGGCGGCGCGTTGCAGGGGGGCTGCGCTGCGTTCGACCCGCGATTGCACCAGGGCGCCTTGCAGGGCGGAGGTGGCGAGCAGGGCCAGGCTGTGGGCGCGCGATGGCGCGAAGCCAGAGCGGGTGAGGGCTTCAGCGAGGACTACGTTGCGCGCCGCATAGGCGTTGCGGCCGGCTTCCGATATCGCGCGATCCTGCGGCGCCAGCTCGAGCAGCACCGTCGTCATCGGGCACCCGTCGCGAAAGTTCGATTTGGCCATCCACTTCCCCAGCAGCGCCGCGTGCGCCTTGACCAGTTCGCCGGGCGAGGCTGCCGTATCGGCCAGTTCGGAGAGCGTCGCGGCGGCGCGCCGGCCGGCCTCTTCGATCGCGGCGACGGCGATCGACGGCTTGCCCTGTGGGAAGTGGTAATAGAGCGAGCCCTTGGGCGCCCCGCTATGGTCGACGATGTCGTTCACCCCAGTCGCCGCATAGCCGTTCTGTCGGAACAGCCGCAGCGCAGCCTCGATGATCGGCACGCGATGCTTCTGGGGCGGCGCCATGGAAATCTCCTGATAACGATGCCACTCAGCTATTATATTGACCGGTCTAAATCAACGCGGGAACGCCGAGTCCTTCACTTGCCCCACACTGGAGGACGAATTGGACTTTGCATCGACCGAACCCGCGCTCGAACTCGCCGGCGCGCTTGCCATCGGACTGGGGACCTCGATCCCCATGCCCGAACGCCCACAGGACACGGAGCGCCTCGCTCGCTTTGAAAACTTTCGCTTCGGTCACGACGCCAGCCGGATCGGCTGGGCGGTGGGCGAAGGCCCGACGGTGCTGCTGGTCCACGGCTATTCGGGGCGCGGCGTGCAGATGGCGGCGATCGCCGAAACTCTCGCCGCGCAGGGATTTCGGGCGGTCTTCTTCGATGCCGGGGGGCACGGGAATTCGCGCAATGAGAAGATCGGCTTCTTCACCTTCATCGAGGATACGCGCGCAATCGCGGCGCATCTCGGTGGCGAGATTCACGCCATGATCGGCCATTCCGCGGGCGGCCTGGCGATGATGCGCGCGCGGGACATCCATGGCGTTCGCGCCAGTCGCTACGTGGTGATCGCCGCGCCGTTCTTCCCTTATGTCCCGCTCGAGACGATGCAGGGGCGCGGCGCGACCGAAGAGGCGCTGGGATACGTCAAGGCGATCCTGGCCGACCAGTTCCGCACGAGCTGGTCAGCCCTCGTTGCCGGAGCCGCCTACAAGCCCGAACCGGGCACGCCGCTGCTCGCCATCTACGACCGCGACGACGATCGCGTCCGCCACGCGGATGCCGATCGCCTGCAGGTGCTTTGGCCGGGTACCATCACCGTCAAGACCGAGGGCTTTGGCCACAACCGGGTACTGCAGGCGCCGGAAACCCTCGCCGCGATCGGCGATTTCATGCGTCAGTGAGCGACCTCGCCCCGATCAGTTGCGGAAGCTTGGGTCGATCCGGTCGAGCTTGCGCAGCAGCGCCGGCCAGGCGAGCTTGTTGGCGATCGGGGCCATGCCGTCTTCGGGCGTCTGGTTCTTGACCTTTTCGGGCGTGCCTTGCGGCGGGTTGTGCAGCCCGTCGCGGCCCGCGGCGAGCATGCGGACCTGCGCATCGCAGGCGCGTTCGAGGAAATAGAGCCGCAGGAAGCATTCGGCCACGGTCTTGCCGATGGTCAGCGTGCCGTGGTTGCGCAGGATCATCGAGTGGCAATTGCCCATATCCTCGACCAGGCGCTCGCGCTCCTCGAGGTCGGTCGCGATGCCCTCATACTCGTGATAGGCAAGATCGCCCTTGGCGACCATCGCGGTCTGGGTGTGGTCCATCAGCCCTTCGGCCATGGCGCTGACCGCCTGGCCCGGTGGTGTGTGCAGGTGCATCACCGCATGCGCATCTTCGCAATTCATGTGCAGCGCCGAATGGATGGTGAAACCCGCCGGATTTACCGGGTGCGCGGTCGGCAGGACGGGGTTGCCGTCGACATCGATCTTGACCAGCGAGGATGCGGTAATCTCGTCGAACATCATGTCATAGGGGTTGATCAGGAAATGATGTTCGGGCCCCGGCACGCGGGCCGAAAGGTGGGTGAAGATCAGATCGTCCCAGCCATACATGGCGACGAGGCGATAGGCGGCGGCAAGGTCGACGCGGACCTGCCATTCCTCTTCGCTCACCGCGCCGCGGATGTGGCTGTCGTCGGTGACGGACTGCATTTCGAGTACGGTGGCCATGCTGCTCTCCTCAGTTCTGTTCCATTGCCGACTTGTAGATGCTGCTGCGCGGCCGTTCGAACAGGCGCATCACCATCGGCTCGAAGAATTCCAGCGGTTCGCTGTCGTAGTCCGGATCGAAGGCCGGACAGTCGTATTTGTCGATGAACTCGCGCGTCGCCTCGAAATAGGGCGAATCCCGGAAACGGTCGCGCATGTCCGGATCGAGCCCGACGAAGTGGAAGAAGTTGTTGCCCTGGAAGATCGCGTGATGCTTGACGATCCAGTGCAGCTCTTCGGAAACGAAGGGCTGCAGGATCGCCGCGGCGATATCGGCATGGTTGTAGGCGCCCAGCGTATCGCCAATGTCGTGCAGCAGCGCCATGACCACGTAATCCTCGGGCTTGCCGTCGCGATAGGCGCGGGTGGCGGTCTGCAGGCAATGGGTCAGGCGATCGACCGGGAAACCACCGAAATCGCCGTCGAGCAACTTGAGGTGCTGGAGGATCCGCGCCCCGCCGCTTTCGGCGAAGGGCTTCATATGCGTCATGATGATGTCCCAGTCTTCCTGGGTTCCTTCGGTCATGGTGCGGAATGCTGCGGTCTTCTCGAGCACTTCGGTCATCGGGCGGTCCTCTCCATCTGTTGCGAATCACCTTCTACGCGCGCATTGAAGCGAAGAATGCAAAGAACTTATCATTTCGCCGAAATGCAGCCCACCCGCGCCGAAGGGGACATCTTCGCCGCGCTGGTATCGATCGGGCATCGGCGGCGTTTCGCTTCGGGCACGCAGGTGCTGCACCGGGGCGATCCCGGAACCGGTTTCTGGCTGATCGAGAGCGGGCATGTGATGGCCTGCCGCTTCGGGCCGGAGGGGGAACGCACGCTCTTCGCGGTGCTGGGGCCGGGCGACCTGATCGGCGAACTGGCCTGCTTTGCCGGCCTGACCCAGCAGGTTCACGCGATCACCGAAGGCGAGGCATCGCTGGTGTGGATCGACATGGCGCAGGTCGACCGGTTGCTGGCCGACGGGCCGCATTTCGCCAAATGGATGCTCAGCGCGCTGGCCAACAAGCTGCGCACCGCGCTGGACCGGGTGGAGGGGGACCACAACCTGCCGGCGCAGGCGCGGATCGCGCGGGTGCTGGCCGATGTCGCCAAGCGCGAGGGGCCCGAGCTGGAGATTACCCAGCAGCAGCTCGCGGACTATGTCGGCGTGTCGCGCGTGACCGCGGGGCAGGTGCTCGCCCGCTTCGCTGCCGACGGCCTGGTCGAGCGTCGCTACGGCCGCCTGCGCGTGATCCAGGCCGAAGCCCTGGCGGGCTATTCGGGTTAGGGAGCGGTTACGCCTGCGTGGCGGTTCCGGCGACGACGTAGAGCGTGACCAGCAGCCCGGCGATCAGTCCCGCCGGGCGATAGCTGCCGGTGCGCTGCCAGGTGAAGGTGCCGATGATCGCCAGCGCCGTCAGCACGGGGACGAATTGCAGCGCGATGACCGTGCTCAGCGGATCGAAGGCGGTGATCAGCGTCCCGGTGGTCAGCAGCACGCCGTAGATGATCGCCAGCATCAGCGTGATGCCGCCCGCGAGGGCGAGGATGGCGGTGGCGTAGCGCCTCGCCATGCTGTCGCCCGCCAGCGTCAGACCCGCGAGCGAGCGCATCGTGACGAGGAAGGCCAGCGTTAGCGGGACAACATAGATCGCCGAGATGCCCAACTGCGCGGGGCTGGGGAGCTTGATCGCCACGACCCACAGCCGCAGGTCGGTGAGGAACAGCTGTCCGACCAGCCATACGAGGGCATAGCCGATAGCTACCGTCGCCAGGGCGAGGGCCAGCGAGCGCAGCCAGTCAGCCTTGCGATCCTCGACCTCTCGGCGAGTGAACCAGCCGACAGCCGCGCTGATCGCTGCCCCCAGCAGGGCCCAGGCGGTTACTTGCGTCGTTACCACCTGCGGCAGCGCCGGCGACGGCGGGACGAACAGGTAGATCAGCCCGAATACCGGGAAGAACAGCAGAGCCGGCAGGACGCTGGCGAGCGCGAAGTCGCGCCACCAGCGCCTGTCGCGCTTCTCATATCCGGTGTGGGGCGCGGCGCGAAGAGGCGCGAAGAAGGGTAAGCGGAGCAGCAAATCGATGCTTCCCAGAATCACCATGATGAAGCCGATCAGTCCGATCCCGGTACCCGCTTCCTTCCAGAACCAGGTCTGGTCGCTCGCGGGCAAGGGTTTGCCCCCGTCCAACGTTGCGGCGAACCAGTCGATCGCATCGCCGATCGCCGCGCGCGAGAAGTGATCGCCTGGGTGCGTCGTCGCGGGCTGGGTAAGTTTTCGTGCCGTGCCTGCCGCGATGTCACCGTAGGCGCGCCCTGCCTTGACCGGTCCGTCGGTTCCAAAGACCGCCTGCAGCTTGGCGCTGTGGGCAACGTCGCCCGCGCGGTCGACGCCCCACATGATCTGCGAGAACTCGTCATAGCGGCTGAACACCAGGCCAAGGTTGCGCGGCCACTCGGGCGAACCCTCCTGCGCGAAAGGGGCCCCGGTGGACGAGCCTTCGAGGACCATCGCCTTATAGGCATCGGGCATGGCCGCGGCGGCGGCGAGCACGGTCCAGCCACCCATGCTGTGCCCCTCCAGCCCGATATTGTCGGCGTCGACCATCGGCAGTGAACGGAGATAGGCTAGACCGTCCGGCCCGCCGAAGCCGTTGGAGAAGGCGGGGCCTTCGCTGTAGCCGTGCCCCGTCTGGTCGAGTGCCAGGACGACATAGCCGCGGCGGGCGAACTCGATCGCGAAGCCATCCTGCGTCTCGCGCGAATTGATGTAGCCGTGGACCGCGAGGATGCCGGGGGCGGGGGTCTGCGGCGTGGCATTGGCGGGGACGTAGAGCAGGGCGCTCATCTGCTTGCCGTCGGCGCCGGCAAAGCGGATGTCGGTAACGGTGGTGCCGCCGGCGCTGCGGATCGAGGCGGCGAGCATGCCGCCCGCCAGGACCAGCACCAATCCGACGATCAGCAGCCACCATTTCGGGCGCATTACAGGCACTTGCGAAGTCGCGGAATCAATCATCACCGAACTCTCCCCTGCAATGGCTTAACAACCGCGCAGAGGCTTGCACACTCCCCAGCGAAGCATCGGGCAAATTGATCGACATCAATGAGCTATGCGGCAATCGGCCTAGATTGCAGTATATCGAGTCTCTCTCGAACCCAGGAGGTTACGGTGCGTTCGATCCTTCTCCACGTGGAAAACACCTCGGCATTCGAGGACCGCTTTCAATATGCGCTCGACCTGGCGCGCCATTTCGGCGGGCACCTGTCGTGCTTCCAGGGCATAAGCCTGGAGACGATGGTTACGGCAGATTTTGCCGGGGTCGGCACGGGCATGGTGCTCGATTCGCTGCGACAGGCTGCCGACGAGCACCGCGCCAAGGTCGAGGCGGCGCTGGCGCAGGAAGACGTGCCGTGGGACTGGGAGACCGCCTATGGCCGAGAGGTCGCCAATCTGCAGCGCAAGGCGGCGCTCGCCGACGTCGTGGTGATGGGCCCGCTAGGCTGGGGCAAGGATGGCAGAGGCGCCTCACCGGTGGTCGCCGAGCTGGTCCTGGCGGTCGAGACGCCGATCCTGTTCGTGCCGCATGGCTTCAAGAGTTTCGATGCCACGCTTCCCGCGCTGGCCGCCTGGAACGGTTCGCGCGAGGCGGGCAATGCGCTGCGCTTCGCCGTTCCGCTGCTGCGCGAGGCGGGCGCGGTCTATCTCGCCAGCGTCGAGGAGCCGAGCAAGGACGGGCGCGTGGAACTGCCCGACACCGACGGTGCGGCCTATTTGAGCCGTCATGGCATCTCGAGCACGATCGTCGAGCTCGACCACAGCGACGGGACCGTGGCGCATACGCTGGTGCGCGCCGCGAAACTGCGCGACTGCGGGCTGATCGTGATGGGCGCCTATGGCCATTCGCGCCTGGCCGAGCTGCTGCTCGGCGGCGTGACGCGCAGCATGCTCACCGAACCGCCGCTGCCCTTGCTGCTGGCCCACTGACAAGAGCGGGCGGGGCCAAAGCCGGTTACTTGGCCGGCTTGCGCCCCTTGCCCTTGAAGCCCGGCTTGGGCTTGCCGGCGAAAGGCTTGCCGCCGCCGGGCTTGCCCTTGAACGCACCGCCGGGCCGCTTGCCCAGCGGGCGCGGGTGAATGCGCGGGCCGCCGTGCTTGCGGTTCTCGCGCGCCTCGACGCGCGGACCCTCGGGCGCCTCGACGATGGCGATCGCGTCCTGCTCGTCCTCGGGTGAGGCGGTGCGCTCCAGCGCGTCGGAGAACTTGGCGGCGATCGGGCGCGGGATCTGGAACCAGCTTTCATGCTGGCCCACGCGGATCGCACCGATTTCATTGCGGGTGATATGCCCGCGGCGGCAGATCAGCGGCAGGATCCAGCGCGGTTCGGCGCTCTGGCGGCGCCCGACGCCGATCTTAAACCACACCACATCCTCGAAGCCGGGGCGATGGCGTTCCGCCTTGGCCTGTTCGCGCGCCTCGGGGGTGTTGGCGAGCAGCTCTTCGGGCTGCGGCAATTCGGCCCGGTGCGCATGGACCAGCGCCGCGGCGATATCCTCGGGCGGCATGCGCTTGAGCAGTTCGGCGGCCAGCTCGCGATCGTCCTCGTCGAACTCGCGCGGTTCGGTGATCGTCTCGATCAGGCGACGGCGGTCACGCTTGCGGATCGCATCGGCAGAGGGGGCGTCGAGCCATTCGGCCTCGATCCGCGCGCCGCGCAGCATGCCTTCGACACGCTTGCGGCGGTTATAGGGAACCACGATCGCCGCGGTGCCCTTCTTGCCCGCGCGCCCGGTGCGGCCCGAACGGTGTTGCAGCGTCTCCGCATCGCGCGGAATCTCGACATGGACCACCAGGCTGAGGCTGGGCAGGTCGATCCCGCGTGCGGCGACGTCGGTCGCCACGCAAACCCGCGCGCGCCGGTCGCGCAGCGCCTGCAGCGCCTGGTTGCGCTCGCTCTGCGAATGCTCGCCCGACAGCGCGACCACGCCGAAGCCGCGGTTCTGCAATGTCGTGTGCAGCCGCCGCACGCTCTCACGCGTGGCGCAGAAACAGATCGCCGTCTCGGCCTCGTGGAAGCGCAGCAAGTTGACCACCGCGTTCTCGATCTCCGACGGGCCGACGGTGACGCATTGATAGGCGATATCGCCATGCCCGCGCGTTTCGCCCGCCAGTGCCAGGCGCAGCGCATCGCGCTGGTAGCGTTCGGCCAGGCGCACGATTGCCGGCGGCATGGTGGCGGAAAACAGCAGCGTGCGGCGGCCATCGGGGGTGGCGTCGAGGATTTCCTCGAGGTCCTCGCGAAAGCCCATGTCGAGCATCTCGTCCGCTTCGTCGAGCACCACGCCGATCAGGCCGGAGAGGTCGAGCGCACCGCGTTCGATATGGTCGCGCAGGCGCCCCGGCGTGCCGACCACGATCGCCGGTCCGCCGCGCAGCGCACGGCGTTCCTTGCTCGCATCCATCCCGCCGACGCAGGTGGCGATGCGCAGGCCCGCACCGGCATAGAGCCAGCCGAGTTCGCGGCTGACTTGCAGCGCTAGTTCGCGCGTGGGGGCGATCACCAGCGCCAGCGGCTGTTCGCACAGCGGCGAGCCGCCCAGTTCGCCGAGCAGTTCGTCGGCAAGGGCGAGGCCGAAGGCGACGGTCTTGCCGCTGCCGGTCTGCGCCGAAACGATCAGGTCGCGTCCGGCGACCTCGGGATCGGTGACCGCGGCCTGGACCGGGGTGAGGGTTTCATAGCCGCGAGCGGCCAATGCATCGCCGAGCAGCGGCGGCAGGGTTTCGAAAGACATGAATACTCGTTTTCATCGCGGCGCGGCGGTGCGGGGGACACGGCTCAAGCGCACGTCGAGCGGCCCCATAGCGAAGTTCGCACGTTTTGGCTTGCGGTTTCTTGCAGGGGTGGGGGTGGGACAAGTCACCGCCAGTCGGAACGGCGTTCAACTGCTCTTTGCATACCTGCCACCAGTGAAGCCCTTCGGGCCAAGAGCAGCACCTGACGGCCTTCCTCGCTGCGCGTTGCCACTGCCTTGCAGGGCCCCACGCGATTTGACCATTCGCGTGCAAAATTCTCCGCTGCTTCCCTGTTTTTCGAGAACAGCGTGGGGATGGCGTGATAGTCCCTTCCGTCACCCGTAAGGCCACCCTTCCGAACAAGCAGATAGCGTGGATTCTGGACTGGCCCCAACAACTCGATGACCGCATCCATCGCGAGAATGTCGATGCTGCGGCTTAGTCCTTCAAACGAGAGTGTGCGGGTACCGTCCAATTCGGCCGTCACCACAACCTGTGAATCTTGATATTCTTGGGCATCAAGCAAGGCTGCATGGCGCAGGCTGATCAGTACGACCTCACCTACCTGCCTCAGCCTGTTCTCCAGCGTGCCGTTGCGGACAGCGAGATGTAGGGCTTTGGCGACACGGGGCGCTGCAAAGACGGCCGCGGTAGTGGCTGCTCCGGCCAGTAGGACAAGAAGAGGCTGCGATCCCAGAGCGCTGATGAGTCCATAGGATCCTGCCATGGCCCCACCTGTCACTCCGCCGAGGGCCAAGGCTTCGAGAGTGTTTCGCCAAACAAGCCGTTGTGGAGTGTGCCGTGGGGCCGCGACCTCACGGACGTGCGCGCGCGATGGAGAATCGCCCAGCGAAGTGG
Source organism: Erythrobacter sp. (assembly GCF_038133525.1). Classification (GTDB taxonomy): domain Bacteria; phylum Pseudomonadota; class Alphaproteobacteria; order Sphingomonadales; family Sphingomonadaceae; genus Qipengyuania. The sequence continues at coordinate 17,897 of NZ_JAYPTL010000009.1, forward strand.
CCCAATCACGCGCGATACTGGCTCGGTCTGCCGCGCGGGCGAATGTTGCCGTATTGGCCGCCTGCAAGGTCTGGTGATCTGCGAGCGCCAGGCGAGCTAGGCCAGTCCCTATTCGCGTTGATCCATCGTTTGAAATTCCGGCATAGGCATCAAACCGGCGTTCCAGCAATTTGACGTCGGCGGTGGGCCCAGACCCTTCTGCAATCCCTCCCCATTCGAGATCTTCGACAAGTCTGCCCATGGGGCCGATCGCAGTGGCGTCAGTGACAGTTGCGAGATGCCAGATGTTGGAGACCTTCTCAGGCCGATGCGGATCAATGCGTATCGCCCGCCCGCGCATCTGGTTGGACAACATATAGCTCGCCGAGTTGCTGGCGAGGATCAAGCTGTTGATGACGGGGGCGTCCCACCCCTCTCCCAACAAGGCCTGCGTCCCCACGAGGATGGTGATGTTCCCTCGTTGGAACAGCTCTGTGACCAACCCCACGAGTGCTCTCTTGCCATCGCCGCTGGCAGTCACGATCCGATGGGTATTGCAATGCGGAAGAGCGCGCGTTCCCAGATCGTTTTCGGGGATCCCATGGCCTGCGCCTAGATCGATCAGCGCATTGATGGCGTCGTTTGGAAGGAGAACCAGCGTCCCGGTCAGAATTCCGATCGACTGACCGGACAGATTCCTGCGGCGCAAGGTTTCGAAGATCGTGGCCACGCCAATCTTGGCTGGTTCAAACTTGGTGCCCGGACCGGTGGGCAAATCAGAGCCTCGCACATGATCGGCCAACACCAGCATTCGTAGGTCGCCCCGACATTGTGCGGCTTCAGCTTCTGCAATTGCCGCAATGCTGTCCAGCTTGGCACGATCGCCAGCCATCATCCGTACGATCCGCTTTGTTTCTCCCAGCCTGACCCGATCGCCTTCGATCAGGCCGTTTCGGTGAAGTCGGCTCGCCATGGCCTTGCGAGCATCGGCTTCGAGCGGAGATGTTTCGCCCAGGTCATACATCAGGGCATTCAGCAACGCCTCGAACCACCGTTCGGTCTGCATAGGCGCCGACGTCGCGCTGACACCAAGCAAGCGTAACGGATCCTCAGGCAATGCACGCCCGATGGCGTGGAGATGGACGAGCATTGAGGAGAGGATCGTTGGGTTGTCGAGGATTGGCGTCAGGTGCTCGAACGGCAGGCGCAACCATGGGTGGTTCTCGATGGCGTCGGCCAGCAAGGTGTCGGCCCTGACATCTTGTACGATGTCGGAGATTGCCTTGCGGCGTGCGTCGAGCATGACCAGCAAATCGTCGCTCGGTCGCGACAGGACGATATGGTCCTGATGCGGGCAGAGGTCTCCATTGCGAACCAGTTCAGGGATGCCGATCTCCAGGTCGATCGGCCCGCAGGCGCTTTCGAAGCGCCGCCATTCGGCAAGCGGTGCGTCGTAGGGCGGCGTGGCAGTGAGCGAGACGATCTTTGCATCGCCAAGTTCGCCAATCAGCATATCGAGCGCGCGCCACCATTCCCGTCGCAGGTGGTGTGCTTCATCGAGCACAAGTGTGAGGGGGGCATTTGCTCTTGCCCAAGTAAGCAGGGACTCGATCCGACCTTTCCCACCTTCGGCGTGTATGGCGTGGAGTGCCTGATAGGTCGCACATGTCAGAGTGGCAGGAGCCTCCAGCGAGAAGGACACCAACCCCTCTGCTGGTCGGCTGGCCATGAAGAGAGGGACGAGGCGGGCGGCCCACTGATCTCGGATCGTCAGTGATGGAGCGAGCACTATCGCCGGGCGGCCGAGCCGCCGCACCAGTTCCAGTCCGAGCACGGTCTTGCCCGAACCGGGAGCAGCGACGATGTTGATACGATCATCTGCCAGATGGTGATCGAATTCATCGAGCACGCGTTGCTGATAGTCGCGCCATGTCCCGCTGAAATGCATCGCCTCGAGCATGATCCTTCCATGCCCGGTAAGGTGCTGGCTGCAAAGCGAATCTCTGGTTTCGACTGCCGGTTCGGCGTTTTCCTACATCCCCGTCCGGTGCTAGCTTCACATCGGCTCTTTCAAACCGTCGAAATCCACACTCGTCGCCTGACCCTATGGATTGGTTCACGCAAAGGCACGCCCCGGATGTACTTCATCAACCAAACCCGCGTGTTGTTTATGGCAGGTGGGTCGGAGATGAACGAATCGGGGGAGTCTTGACTGTCCTATCGCTGCGCTGCTTGAGGACGTTCCTGTCTGTCCTATCGCTTCGCTACTTGAGGACGTTTCTGTCCGTCCTATCGCTTCGCTACTTGAGGACTAGGCGTCCTTCTTCACCCGATTCCGCATCATCCCCTCCTGCGCCACGCTGGCGACCAGTTCGCCCGCGCGGGTGAAGATTCGGCCGCGGTTGAAGCAGCGGCCATTGCCGCTCCACGGGGCGTCGGTGGCATAGAGCAGCCATTCGTCGGCGCGCGCCGGGCGGTGGAACCAGATCGCGTGGTCCAGGCTTGCGCCCACCAGTTCGCCGCGCATCCAGCTGAGGCCGTGCGGCAGCGCGCTGGTGCCGAGCAGGGTGAAATCGCTGGCATAGGCGATCACCGCGCGGTGCAGGGCCGGATCGTCGGGCAGGGGGGCGACGGTGCGGAACCAGCTATGCGCCTTGGGCTCGCTCGGCTCGCGGTTCATCCAGTGCAGCCGGCCCGCGGTGCGCATGTCGATCGGGCGGGGGCGCAGGAAGATCGCGCGCTGTGCTTCGCCCATGCGCTCGCCCGCGCGTTCGGCGATATCGCGGCGCACGTCCATGTCGCTCTGCAGCTCCTCGGGCGGAGTGACATCGGGCATTTCGGTGTCGTCGTGCGACAGGCCTTCCTCGGGCCGCTGGAAACTGGCGGTGAGGTTGAGGATGGGGCGGGTGGTCCCGTCTTCCTCGGTCTGGCTGGCGACCACGCGGCGGTTGGCGAAGCTGCGCCCGTCGAAATCGCGCGCGGTGGTGTAGCCGATGTCGATGCCTTCGGTCCCGCCGCGCAGGAAATAGGCGTGGAGCGAATGCGCCTCGAGCCCCTCGGGCGCGGTCGCCTGTGCGGCCTGCAGCGCCTGGGCGATGACCTGGCCGCCGAAGACGCGGCCGACGCCGCCGGGCTGCTTGCGGCCGGTGAAGGCATCCTCGCCCTCGCGCGAGAGGGTGAGCAGGCGGACGAGGCCTGCGACGAGTTGCTCGGGGGTTTTCTGTTCGCTCACGCGAGCGGCTTTGCGGGCGCTTTACGCTTGCGTCAAGTAGATGCTCGCCACTGGCGAAAGCCGTAGGCGGCAAGGCCGATGCCGAAGAACAGCTCGCGGTATTCGGAGCTGTCGTAGATCGCCACCATGGTGTGACCGAACAGCAGGTGGACCAGCTGGCCCACGGCGACCAGCGCGGCGAGCAGGTACCACAGCCGCGCCTCGCCAGATTGCCCGCCCCTGGTGGCACTTCGGGCGAAGGCGATGCAGGCGGCCAGCCCGATCCAGAATGCTGCCTGGACCGGGGCGAGGTTCCAGTGACTATAGGTGAAGATCAGCATGGGTGCAGAGATTGCCGCCACCGCGCGGTCGGGCAGCAGCGGGATGAAAGGCCGCACCGGCGTCCAGTCGGCCAGCCTCTCGCGCACCAGCGGCAGGAGCATGAGGAAGAGGCCGGTCGCCGAATAGAGCGCCAGCTCGGTGATATCGGTCTGGAAATTGTGCAGGTTGAATTCGCCCTGCCAATTATGCGCGGCGACCGCTTCGGGGGTGGCAAAGCCGATCTGGCGCTGGAACCAGCTGACTTCCTCCATGCCCATGACGAAGAACAGCGCGGTAAAACCGAATGCTCCCAGCAGGTGCAGCCACCGCCATGCATTCGCCGCCGTATCGCGAAGCAGGCTCCGCAATCGCAAGGCGCTGAAGATGCTGGCGAGGAAGAGCGAGAGCGCGGTCAACCACTCGATGGCCGAATCCTCGGCGCCGACTGCTTGGTAGAGATGTGGGTCGTAGAGCAGCAACAAACCGGCCCCGACGGCCAACGATGCGGCGAGATAGGCCAGTCGTGTCGTACGTTGCCCAAGCGGCATTGAATGGGCTGCTACTTGGCCGCTTCGGTTGATGCTCCATACCAGTGCAAAGCTCGCGAGTGCGATCAGCGCCGCCCGAAGGTAATGCCAGCTGCTGGCACCGGGCGCTTCCTCGCGGGCAAAGTGCCAGCCGAACTTCAAATGCTCATAGGCCGAGATACCAATAAGCAGAGCGGCCAGCACACTGGCAGCGGCAAGGACGGGCAGGTATCGATTCATCCGCGTCGTTCCCAAATGGGGCGCAAAAACATGGCGAGCATGCTCCCGCGCACGAACAGGATATCCAGCAGTTCCGCACCTGGAATCGCGCCCATTTCAGACTTGTAGCCAGCGTCGCCAAGGCCCCAACTCACCCGTCCGATGCCGAGCGTCGCGGCATGCGCGAAATCCTCATAGAGCAGCACACGTCCGGGCCCGAAGCTGGTAAAGCGATCGTCGTAATTGTTGGCGATGTAATAGCGTGTATCACCCGAGGCGACGCCAAAGGTGAATGCGGCCGGCGTATCCCCGAGCCATAGCAGGCTACCGAAAAGCATGGTGGCAAGCGCGGGATCATCGCACAGAGCTTCCCAATATCGGCGCATATCGGGATTGCGGAACTTGGTGTCGCCACCGTCCTTGAGCGTGCCCAGCCAGCTGTGGGCCTCAATCGCGGCCATGG
>NZ_JAYPTL010000009.1:22626-43122 GCF_038133525.1 Erythrobacter sp.
GCGTCTCGCTGGTGCGTCGTCCAATTGCTGCCGGTGAAGAATTCGATCCGCAGCGGACCACCTTCTTCTTCCAACCGTCGCTTGCGCCACCGGTTCTTGCGTTGGGTCTTGGTTGAGGGCCAGCCGCCGTCTGCGGAAAGCGCGGCCAGATCGAGTTCGAACAGCCTGCCCAAGGGACGCGTCAGCGTCCGCCAGCCGGCTCCTCGCGCCGCTTCGAGCAGAACGGGGAGCGATGGGTCGTCGCTCTCGACGGGCCCCAGCCGCCAGACGCGACCTAGTTGGGGGTGAAAGTTCCGCAGTGCTTCGGCAAGATCCGCGGGTTTTGCCGTGGTGGCCAGTGGCACCCCGCGCATAGGCCAGTATCCCCCTGCGACTTCAGTAATCGAGATGGGGCCGATGCTTCGCTGACCCAAGCCAACTGCGGCGATTGGGGTCAGGTCAGGCTTGCGAATGACCAATTTTCGGCAAGAGGGATCGCTTGCCGCGAACCATTGGGCTCGCAAGAAACCTCGCCGCGGATCGCCGGCCTGTGCGAGGGCATCGAAGGCTTCCTCATCCTCCGTCTGGTGGAAGGTGGACATGCGGTGGACGATCACGTCAACTTCGCGATCCGGCCATTCGGCGCCATGCGCGCCAGGCCAGCGACTTGGCACGGTTGTCAACCGGCCACCGGCCGGGCGCGCGCGGCGAGAAACCGAGGCGGCGGATCGTGCCATTGAAACACCGCGCGCCAGCCTCAGCATAGCTCCATTCACTCCGCCAGGTGATCGACAGCGAGATCGAGCTTTCGGGTCCGTTGCGCACGAAATGCGGCGCCATGACCGGCACGAACACAGCCTCGCCCGGTGCGACTGCAAAAGGCGTTCCTCCCGCGAGCAAGCCGTCATCCCAGGGCAGCTCGCGCGGGCCACCCAAGTGGTAGCTTTCGTGCACGTCGTCCGGGGCGTAAATTGCGTTGCCGGCCGGGAACTGGGTCATGGTCTTGCGACCGACCAGTTGCAGCAGGATATTGTGCTCCGGGTCGAAGTGGTAGGGGGTCACCGCATTGGGGCTCGAGATGAAGATAAAGCCCTGCGGGGTCAGCATCTTTCCCGTGCGCGCCTCGATGGTGGGCCGCAGTTCTTCCAGCAGCCCCAACAAGAGATCGCGATAGGGGCGGACCTGCTCGATGTTCTTGAGTACCGCCCAGCTATTGCTGGTGGCTATGTGGCGGATGGTATCTTCGATCGACAGGCCGGTCTTGTCCGGTTTGCCATCAATCCCGACAGGCAAGTCACCACGATTGTATTCGACGCTCGTCGACGGAAGCTGGGCTGCGAGGCTGGCGAGGGCATCGAGCGACAGCCGGGCATCGGCCCCAAGCCGGTGCGGCAGCACATGTGGCTGCTCAGGATAGGACCTGGCAAAGGTCTCGATCGCTTCGGCAGGGAAAGCCGCTTGCGTCGCATCAGGCGATGATTGGCCATTCACGATCATGCTCTGCGCTCCGCTCGCCGCGCTTCCAGTCGTGCCCACAACTCGCCTCCCTTGCGTCGCAGCCCGCGCCCGATACCTGCGGAAAGCCAGACGATCTCACGACGGTCGCGCCAGATCCGTTCGATCATGGGGTGGTCGGCCGCGGCGCAACTGTCGCACCAGGCGATATTCGGATCATCGAGCAAGGCCAGATTCTCGAGCTGCAGCAGCAGGCCAGGTGAGAAGCGTGCGAAGTCCTCATCGAAACTCGTCTTGTAGGAAAAGGCGCCGGGCGGGCTCAGAAAGGTCGTCAGCATGGCAATCGGCCTGTCAGAACAGTAGAGCGCAAGGCGCTCGAGCCGACCAAGGGCGGCGGCACCTGCGAGCGCTTGTCGAAAGACCCGTTCACTGCGCGGGTCACTGGCCATGGCCGAGCCACGCTCACCCTTCCATCCGCGCCGTTCGAGCGCCAGGAAGCCGTCAATCCATTGGTCTAGGCCCTGCCTGTCTCGGCTGCGCTGGACGCGGAGCGGGCCAATCTCTTCAAGACGGGCGCGCTGCCGCCGCAGTTCCTTGCGCTTCTTGGTGCTCATGGCCTGGGCAAGGTGTTGTTCGGGCGATGGTCCGCTTTGCAGCATGGCGCGGCTCACGCGGTGAACCTCGACAAGCTGGCGCCCTTGATCCTTGCAGAGCAATCCAAGGGCGCGGCTCACCGAGCAATCGGCGGGGAGCAGAGGCAGATGGAGAAACCAGGCCTGATCTGGGGCGACATCGAGATGCGCCAGATAGGCTTGCCAAAAGCTCCGCTCCGTCCCTTCAACGATCAGCGGGACGCCACAGAACATGTTTGCATGCAGCCATGGTGCGAAATGCGCCAGTGGGCGGCCCTGGTGACTGGGGTCGCGCCAATTCGGTACAAGCGCGCGTAGCTCGCCGCCCTCAACCAGTATCATGAGGTGAGCCTTGCCTGCTGGGTCGAACGCCTCAAGCGAGGGCAACAGGTACCAGGGTTCAAAGAACGGGTTGGGACTGACAGCCCGGCTCGCAAGTCGATCCCACGCCGGGATCAATCCGATCTGGTCAGCTTTGCCCCAGGGCAATACGTGAAACCCGTCAGGCAGCAGGCATTGTGACGCGACCGGTCGCGCACCAGTGCATGCATCGCCCTGCAGTCCTTCCACCAGCATCGATCCCACGCCCACACCAACGGGAGGAAGTCCCCCGGCCCACACACAGTGCCTTAGCGTGCAGGCGCTGAAAAACGCTTAACGCCATGAAAATCATGATTCGGGTTGGGGAGATTTATGTCCGTCAGGAGATTGCCGAGATTGGTTCCTTCGCGATCAGTCGAATTTGATCAGCTTTGGCGGACTGTCGCCATCCGAGGGAACGTAGGCCGGATTGTGCTTCTCCAACCAGCCGTAGGCTTCCTCAATCCATTGGATATGGACGTCATCGTAAGGCAAATTGTGGGTGCCTTGCTCCTGGACGATGTAGCGGAAGTCCTTGCCCTCTACCTTCCCAGACCCCTTGAGGTTCGAGACCAGGGTTTCGGCCTGTTCCATGGGAATGCGTGCGTCCCGCTTGGCTGTGACGATCAGGATTGGCGCCCATGGGCCATCAGTATTACGGGCTGAGGAGATGCCTTCCGGATCCTCGGACGTGGCCTGGAAGCCGCTGTTGAAACGACCGAGATTGCGGGCGTCCCAGCGATTCATCAGGGGCATGTCATAAACACCGGCGCCGGCCACGGCACATTTCCAAATGTTGGCGTCACGCTGGGCCCCCCGCGCAGCGGCATAGCCGCCATAGGACCAGCCCATGATGCAGGCGCGGTTCGGATCGATGGTACCCTGCTGACCGAAATAGGTCAGTATGTCGTTGAGATCGTCCTGCATCCGTTTGCCGTATCCACCCGGCTCGCGGCCCATTTCCTCGAATGCGCGGCCGTAACCGCCCGAACCCCGGTAGTTTGGCTGGATCACCACATAGCCCTGTTCGGCGAGCGGCTGGTTCCATGGTTCAACCGAATTGGTGGCCGAAAGAATGCCGAAGGGGCCGCCATGCGGCATGACGACGACGGGCAGGTTCTTCTGGCCCATGCGATGGCGGGGATAGGTTACAATCGCCTGGATCTTGGTGCCGTCGCTGGCAGTGTACCATTCTGCCCGAACCGGATTGAGCGGCGCATCCTTGATCGCGCTGCGGGTCCAGTTGAGCAATTGCAGCGAACCAGTCTTGGTATCGAAGATGAAGTAGCCGCCTTCGCGCCTTACCCCGCCAGCGTAGACAATGAACTTGCGGTGATCCTTGGTGTAGTCGACCAAAAAGGCCTCACCCTTGCCGAATACTTCTTCGAGCGCTTCCTGGACCGCCTTGAGCGTTGGATCGATGTAGACGTTGTGCAGAGTACCATGAAAAGTCCGGTAGCCGACCACCTTTGTGTCATCGTCATTGGTGATGATGCCCTGGATATCATAGCCCTCGACTTCGAATATCGGCTTCCCAAGCTCGAGCGTGTTCATGTTCACGCGATAGACGCGGTCGAACCCTTCATCGCGCGAAAGGACGTAGGCCTCATCCGTACCCGGGATGAACATCTGGGGTATTGGCACCGTGGCGGTAAAGGTCTCATCGGCTTCGTTGTAGACGGTCTTGAAATTGCTGCCGTCTTCAGATCGGTAGAGCATCCGCAGCTTGCCGGTCTTGCCGCTGGAATTGAAGCCGGCGCGCACCAGACCATGACCATCCGCGGCCCACCCGCGCACCACGGGATTGGTGCGCTGGACCATGGTGAAGCTGCCGTCATTTACATCGACCTCGACCACTTCAGGTAACCCCCACCGTTCGGTGCTGTTAGCCACGCTGTCCCGCTGGAGGAGGTATTTTCCTGTGTCGTGGTTGATGTAGAGGATACCGCCGGCATCGCCACCCGCATCCCGCCAGGCTTGCTGGATCAGCTTCCCGCTGTTGATATCATAGGCAACCAGGCGGCGGAAATCGGCGAGATTGCCGTTGAGGTTTTCCCGGCTGATCACCGTCATCACCACATGCTTGCTGCCGATCCAGCGGAACCCGGTCATCGTGCGGTCGCCAGCTTCGCGCGCTTCTTCGGAAGCCAGGATCAGCCTTGGCGGCTGGGAAAGGTTGTCGAGGTCGAGCATGACCAGAACTTCGCGCCCGTCCTGGCCCGTAAGGTAGGCGAGATGCCGCCCATCGGGTGAGATGCGGGCGTTGCTCATGTTCGATTGTTTGACGAATTCCGCGACTGGAATTCGGCCGGCTACTGTCTCGGGTACCTGTGGCGCTTCTTCCTGAGCGATGGCTTGCTGCGGTGCAAACGTGGCGGATAGCGCAGCGGTGGCGAGCGCAATGGCACTGGAAGCACGGAACGTGAATTTAGCGAAAGGCATAGTGACCTGCGTCCCAAGAATGAATCCTCGGGCTGGCGTCGCGATGAAAACCCCTTGAACAGAACCTATTCGGAACGACCCCCGCCCGGGGGCATAATGCAAGCTGGAGATTGAACTGCAAGCAAAAACCCCGCCCGGATTGCTCCGGACGGGGCTTTGTTGTGGTTCGAACCCTGTGAGTTGGATCAGCCTGCCGCCAAGGCCGCCAGAAGCAGCAAGGCAACGATATTGGTGATCTTGATCATCGGGTTCACGGCCGGGCCGGCGGTGTCCTTGTAGGGATCACCAACCGTGTCGCCAGTCACCGCGGCCTTGTGGGCTTCGCTGCCCTTGCCGCCGTGGTTGCCGTCTTCGATGTACTTCTTGGCGTTGTCCCACGCACCGCCGCCGGCGGTCATGGAAAGGGCCACGAAAAGGCCGCCTACGATCACACCGAGCAGCAGGGCGCCGAGCGCGGCGAAGCCGTTCTCCTGTCCTGCGATCGAGGTAATCACGAAGTAGACCACGATCGGTGCGAGTACCGGCAGCATCGAAGGGATGATCATCTCCTTGATGGCTGCCTTGGTGACGAGGTCGACGGTCTTGGCATAGTTCGGCTTGCTTGTGCCGGCCATGATGCCCGGGTCGTTCGCGAACTGCTCACGCACATCGATCACAACGTCGCCTGCGGCACGGCCCACGGCGGTCATGCCCATCGCACCGAACAGGTACGGGAGCAGCGCGCCGAGCAACAGGCCAACGATTACGTAAGGATTCTCGAGGCTGAAGTTCACCGTCAGCCCGGGGAAGAATTCCCGCAAATCGGTGGTGTAGGCGGCGAACAGTACCAGCGCGGCGAGGCCGGCCGATCCGATCGCGTAACCCTTGGTCACCGCCTTGGTCGTGTTACCCACGGCGTCGAGCAGGTCGGTTTTTTCACGCACCGAGTCGTCGAGGCCAGCCATTTCGGCGATACCGCCGGCATTGTCGGTCACCGGGCCGTAAGCGTCGAGTGCCACGACCATGCCTGCCAACGCCAGCATTGCGGTAGCCGCATAGGCGATGCCGATAAGGCCCGCGAGCGAGTATGCAATGATGATGCCCGCCACGATGACGAGCGTCGGCAACGCGGTCGATTCAAGGCTGATGGCGAGGCCCTGGATCACATTGGTACCATGGCCCGTTTCCGAAGCCTTGGCGATCGAGCGCACCGGGCGATAGTTGGTGCCGGTGTAATACTCGGTAATCCAGATGATCAGTCCGGTGATGGCAAGGCCAAGCAGTGAGCAATAGAACAGGTGGCGCCCGTTGAACTCGGTGCCCGGAATGGTGTTCTCCATACCGCCGAGTGCATAGCCAGTAACGTACCAGATCAACGGGATCGACAGCACCGCCGTGACAAGGAAGCCCTTGTACATCGCGCCCATGACGTTCGTGCCGCCGCCCAGGCGGACGAAATAGGTGCCGATGATCGAGGTCAGAATGCATGCGCCGCCAATCAAGAGCGGCAGGGACATCATGGGCATCAGCAGATCGCCAAGGTCCTTCATCAGCAGGGCCGTGAGAACCATGGTCGCACCCACGGTGACGACATAGGTTTCGAAAAGGTCGGCGGCCATGCCGGCGCAGTCGCCGACGTTGTCGCCCACATTGTCCGCGATAACGGCGGGGTTGCGTGGATCGTCCTCGGGAATGCCGGCTTCGACCTTGCCGACAAGGTCGGCGCCGACGTCGGCGGCCTTGGTGAAGATGCCGCCTCCAAGACGCGCGAAGATCGAGATCAGCGAAGCACCGAAGGCCAGGCCGACGAGGCCGTCGATCACGTGGCGGTCATTCGCAGCATAGCCGGCGGGACCGGTCAGGTACCAGAAGAACACCGCGATCGCGAGCAGGGCGAGGCCCGCCACGAGCATGCCGGTGATTGCACCTGCACGGAAGGCGAGGGTGAGGCCTTGCTGCAGCCCGCTCTGCGCGGCAGCTGCAGTACGCACGTTAGAGCGCACCGAAATGTTCATGCCGATGAAGCCCGCAACGCCCGAAAGGATTGCGCCGATGGCGAAGCCGGTCGCCGGAATTGATCCGAGGAAATAAAGCACGAGCGCGGCAACGACCACGCCGACACCTGCAATGGTGGTATATTGCCGCTTCAGGTAGGCTTGTGCGCCTTCCTGGATGGCAGCGGCGATTTCCTGCATCTTCTCATTGCCAGCGGCGCTGCCTAGCACCTGGCGGCTGGTAACGAAGCCGTATACGACGGCCAGCAGTCCCAGCAGGATGGAAATGGTAATTAAATCCACGGAACAGTCCCCTCCCTATGTTTTTTGATGAATGCGACCCGACGCGGGATACGTCGGAGCATGTGGTCGAGGGGTATAAGGGGCAGATGTTGCCTGACAAGGGCGAAAAGGGTTGCAATCCGCGCTTTGGAACCTGCGCCAGCGAAACGATCAGTGGGAAAAGCCAAGCGGTTCCACGGGAGGTCGACCGTCGAGCAACAGGGACGAACCCCCGGCATCCTCGACCACGCCAATCCTGGTGACGGAAAAATGCGCCTCAAGGCCTTCGGGCGCGGTCAGGAGCAATTGGTAATCGTCGCCCCATCGCAAGGCAGCATCGAACCTGCCGATCGGGGTCAGGGGCTGAAGGCTGGCAGCCTCCAGCGCGATGGTGCAGCCACTGGCCTTGGCCATGCGCATCGCATCGAGCAGAAGCCCGTCGGAGATGTCCATCATCGCTGTTACATGAGGGGCGAGTGAGCGGCCGAGATCGAGCAGGGGGGTGGGGCGACGATAGGCGAGATCCTCGATGCTACCACTTCCGCGAACCTCGATGCCCAACATGGCAAGCCCCAGCGATCCGGTGACATAGACTGCATCCCCCGGCTTGGCGCCGCGGCGATCAGGCACCGGGGTGCAAGTTGCCCTGGCCAACGCGGTACAGCCCCATACGCGACGTCCCTCGGCACGGACGGTGTCGCCGCCGAGCAATGGGACCCGATAACTTTCCAGAACTTCGCGCAAGCCTTCGACGAAGGCGTCATCGTCTTCGCCAAGCATATGCGAGACGAGAACTCCAATCGGCTCCGCACCCTTCGCCGCGAGGTCCGACAGGTTCACGGCAATGAGCTTCCACGCGATGTCTGCGGCATCCTCTCCCTCACGGACATGGATACCTTCGACAAGCGTATCGTGTGTCAGGATCAGGGTTTCGGAACCGAACGGTATGACCGCGACATCATCGGCCAACCCGCGCGCGGCTGGATGCACCGCAAGCCCGCGCAACAATTCGATGTAACCGATCTCTCCGTGCGTCACTCGACGTCGGGTAGCCCCGACGCCGCAATACTGCCAAGCGAGAAGTTAGAGTCTGCGCAATTCGTCCGCAGCGGCCCCGGCGACATGAATGTCATCCGAAGTGCGTGCGCGTTGTAGCCAGCTCCTGGCAAGCGACGAATCCCGATCCACGCCATAGCCGCGGGAAAAGGCGATCCCCAGGACGAGCATCGATGGTTTGTCGTCTGCCAGCGCGGCCTCGTAAAACCAGCCAAGCGCCTTGCCGCTATCTGGTGCTACCCCGCGACCATCGGCATAGAGCCGGCCGATCTCGCGCATTGCCCAGCCGTCACCATCGCGCGCGAGGTCTTGCAAGGCGGGTATCGCGCTTTGGTAATTGCCTTGCGCCAGCCATGAGGCAGTCGTTCGCTGAGCATCGGAAAGTCGCGCATCTTCGTATTTCGGGACACCGCCTTCGGCCGAAAGCGGTGCCGTCACACGGAGCGATGGTACGCTCTGGGCGTTGCTACCGACGGAAAATGAGAGGCTACAGGCAAGTAATCCAACGGCGATTAGGCGCATCTCGAATCTCCAATAGGCTTGCAGATACTGTGGAAGTTAATTGAAATTATCCAGAGAAGCAAGGTTAGCCAATAATGCTTACTCTTATTCAAATGAAAGGAGTTGCTGTGATTGGGTTGAGGTAATTTTCGGCCTAGTCAGTGATCTCTTTGGTGGTGATTGTGAGTAGCGAGTAGTTTTCCTTGCGATGGCCTCCTCCGCTATTCGCGCAGCGACGGCTCTGTATCGTGTTGCCGGCCCGCATCGCCTGCAGCATGGCTACGAATTCAACTTCATTGCTCAATGCTCCACCGCCATAGGCCATGAGCAAGGGAATTGAGGAAAGAGGATGTCATTCACGATGAAACAGCTCGCGATCGCACTGGCCCTGATGGCGACGACGCCATTGGCGGCGCAGGATGCGCCCAAACCCAGCGCCCCCGAAGTGTCCGCAGGCTCGATCGTCTGGTGGCCCGACTTCGCACCGGCAAAGGCCGTTGGCGTCGAAGACATCTGGGTCTGGCTGCCGCCAAGCTACGCGACATCTCCGGACCGCCGATACCCCGTGCTCTACATGCACGATGCGGAGAATATCTTCGATCGACGCCTGTCGAACTTCGACAAGGAATGGGGGATCGATGAGGCGATTACCCGCATGTCCGAACAGGGTGACTTGCGGGAATGGATCGTGGTTGGCTTGCGTAGTCCGAAGAACCGCTATCAAGTGCTGTTTCCGCAGAAACTCTATGATTTCCTGCCCGAAGATTATCGGCTGCGAGTGGATGAAATCCAGTTCGCCGGGATCGAACCGGGCTATCCCCTTCGCGGGGACGATTACGTGCAATTGCTGGCAGACGATCTCAAACCGAAGGTCGATGCAATTTTCCGCACGCTGGCAGGGGCGCAGGATACGGCGGTGATGGGCTCATCGATGGGCGGCCTGATGAGCCTTTATGCAATAGCGGAGCGCCCCGACGTGTTCGGGCAGGCGGCGGGCCTGTCGACCCACCTCCCGCTCGCAGCACCCGAGGGTGACGATGTGGAAGGGCGGGTGCGCGCGGTGACGGAGGCGTTTCGCGCCTATTTCTCCGCCTCAGCGCTCAACCCGGAGCGCAACCATATCTACATCGATCACGGGACCGCCACGCTCGACGCATTCTATCCGCCCTATGCCAAGGCTTTCGATGCCATGATGGCCGAACAGGGTTGGGGCGGCGCGAGCTACCAGAGCCGTGCCTTCTTCGGTGCCGAGCATGAAGAGAACGCCTGGGCGCAGCGGGTAGATATCCCGCTGGCCTTTCTCGACCGCTCCGACCCTTGAGCTAGCGCCCGAGTTCCTTGGCCACCGCGTCGAGGATGCCGTTGACGAATTTCGCCTCGCGATCGTCGAAAAAGGCCTTGGCCACGTCGACATACTCGCTGATCGCGGTGGCCTTGGTCACGTCTGGGCGAGCCAGTAGTTCGTAGGTGCCTGCGCGCAGGATTTGGAGCATGGTCTTGTCCAGCCGCGCGAGCGTCCAGCCTTCGGCCAGCCGGCTCGTCAGGTGGTCGTCGATTTCGTCGCGCCGTGCGTCGACGCCGGCCACGACATCGTCGAAGAAGTCGACATCGGCATCGGCATATTCCTCGTCCTCCACCACATGGCCAAGGCGATGCTGGTGGAACTCGTTCAGCAGGCGGGCAAGCGTCGTGCCTTCCATCTGCTGCTGGTAGAGCGCCTGAACTGCGGCAAGGCGGGCGGCCGAGCGGGCCTGCGATCGGGAATTCTGGTTCACTTGAGTCTCACGGAAATCGAAAGGGCGTGGGCGGGCAGGCCCTCGGCTTCGGCCAGCCTGACGGCTGCCGGGCCGATCGCTGCCAGCGCGGCGTCGGATGCGTCGATGAAGCTTGTACGCTTCATGAAATCGAGCACCGAGAGCCCGCTGGCGAAGCGCGCGCGGCGCCCGGTGGGAAGGACATGGTTGGGTCCGGCGATATAGTCGCCGACCGCCTCGGGCGTGTGCTTGCCAAGGAAAACGCTGCCCGCGTGGCGGAGTTTTGCGAACAGTGCCTGCGGGTCGGCGACCATCAGTTCGGCATGTTCGGCAGCAAGCCGGTCGGCCAGGGCGGGGGCCTGGTCGAGGCTTTCGACGATGACGATCAGGCCGTACTCGTCCCAACTCGCCCTGGCGGTTGCCTCCGTTGCCAGCGATGCGAGCGCCGCCTCGATCGAAGTCTGCACTTGCTGCGCCAGGGATTCGTCATCGGTGATCAGGATCGACTGGCTGGTCGGGTCATGCTCGGCCTGGCTGAGCAGGTCGGCGGCGATCCAGTCCGGGTTGTTGTCCTTGTCGGCGATGACGAGGATTTCGCTCGGCCCGGCGACCATATCGATGCCGACGACGCCATAAAGCTGGCGCTTGGCCTCAGCGACCCAGGCATTGCCCGGGCCAGTCACCACATCGACGCGGCGAATTCGCTCGGTGCCATAGGCCAGGGCACCCACCGCCTGTGCGCCGCCCACGCGCCAGATCTCGTCGACGCCGGCGATATGCGCCGCTGCAAGGACCAGCGGGGTCGTTTGCCCCTTCGGCGTCGGTGTTACGACAACGAGCCGTTCGACGCCCGCCACCTTGGCGGGAATCGCATTCATCAGCAGTGAGGACGGATAGGCCGCCCGGCCGCCCGGCACATAAAGGCCCGCTGCGTCGACCGGCAACCAACGCGCGCCAAGCCGCATGCCGATATCGTCGGTATAGTCGCGGTCTGCTGGCAGTTGGTTCTCGTGATACGAGCGGATGCGGTCGGCCGCGAGGTTCAGCGCGTCGCGCAGTTCTGGTTCGAGACCGTCATAGGCGGTCTTGCAGGCCTCCGGCGAAATGCGCCAGTCATCGTCGCTGGCGAGGTTGTGACCGTCGAAGCGCAGTGAGTATTCCGCCAGTGCTTCGTCGCCACGTTCGCGTACGTCCATGAGGATCGCCGCAACGTCGCGCTGGACGTCACCGTCGCTCTCGCGCCGGTCGCGCACGATGCGATCGAACTTCGCCTCGAAGTCCTGGTCGGTAGTGCGCAACACCTGCATCAGGCGGCCTTCCGCTCGGAAGCATCGCGGCGAAACGCCTCGACCAGAGCAGCGACGCGCGGATCGGTCTTGAGTGCTGCACGGTTGACGATCAGCCGCGCGGTGATGTCGAGGATGTGGCCGGTCTCTACCAGGCCATTGTCCTTGAGCGTCTGGCCTGACGAGACGAGATCGACGATTCGCCCAGCGAGTCCCAGTGCCGGTGCAATCTCCATCGCGCCATTCAGTTTGACGCATTCGGCTTGCACGCCGCGCTGCTCGAAGAAACGGCGCGTGAGATTGGGATATTTGGTGGCGACGCGGACGTGGCTGGCGCCGTCTACGCTGGCCGCGCCTTCCTTCGGTTCGGCCACGGCAAGGTGGCAATGCCCGATATCGAGGTCGACCGGCGCATAGAGGTCCGCATAGTCGAATTCCTCGATCACGTCCGACCCCACGATGCCCAATTGTGCCGCGCCGTGCGCCACGAAGGTGGCGACGTCGAAAGCACGCACGCGAATGATGCTCATGTCGCTGCGGGTGGTCGCGAAAGTGAGCGAACGGTTGGCCTTGTCGTGGAACGCCTCTTCGGGCACCACGCCGGCGCGCGCCATCACGGGCAGTGCCTCGTTGAGGATGCGTCCCTTGGGTACGGCAAATGTCAGGCTGTCGCTCATGTCGCGCGCAGATAGGCAAGCGCTTGCGAAAGGGCAACGCATATGGGTGATTCCGCTGAAAGACCGAAATACGAATTCGTCGACATCAACGTCAGCGGCGAAGGCGCGGTCCGCACGGCCTTCGCCAACCAGGTCGCCTACTGCGAACATAATGGAGCCCCGATAACGGCGCGGGTCGTCGCTGCGATCTGGGCGGCGATCGATGCTGGGCTCGACAATGCGCTCGCCCGCCGGATCGTCGAATGGCAGGGGCCGCCGCTGGCCGACGCGCTGCCACTGCGTGTCGCGGGCGGTATCCATGCGCTGCATTTGTCGGGCACGGAACCTGCGCTTTCCCCAATCTATCGGGGGATCGGGGCAGACGATGCGGGAATCTTGAGTGAGGTCATGCGGGCGCACGAGGCACCGCTCATGCCGTGGCTCGATGGTCCGCCGCAGACGAATGAGGCGGGTCGATCGAGCAACTTCATTGCCGCAATGTTGTGGCTGGCAAGGCAGGGGTTGCCGGGCAGATTCGAGTGCCTGGAGATCGGATCGAGCGCAGGGATCAACCTGATGCTCGAACGTTATCGCTATGATCTGGGCGGTGTCGAGATTGGCCCCGATGATCCCGCAATGCGTTTCACGCCTGATTGGAAAGGACCTCAGCCACCTGATGAACCGATCGCGATCGTCTCGACTCGCGGGTGCGACCTGCATCCGGTCGACCTCACGGATCCGACGCAGGCCTTGCGGCTGAAGGCCTACATCTGGCCCGAGCACACCGTCCGTTTCGAGCGGATGGAAGCGGCGATACGTGCGGCGAGCGAGCGAAAGCCCGACCTCGTCGAAGCCAATGCTGCCGATTTCATCGAGGCCGAACTCGCCAAGCCGCAGGCGCAAGGCACCACCCGGCTGCTGATGCACTCGATCGTCTGGCAATATGTTCCCGAAGACCAGCAGGCGCGCATCACTGCGGCGATGGAGGCCGCTGGAGCCGAAGCGACGGCCGACCGACCGTTGGCGTGGGTTTCGGTAGAAGCGGATCGCACGGTTCACCGGCACATGCTCAAGGTCCGGTATTGGCCGGGCGGGCGGGCAGCCACTCAACTCGCATGGTCGCACGCGCATGGCGCCGATATCGAATGGATCGCGGGCTAGGCCGTTCTTGCGAGGAACGCGTCCATCGCTGCGTTGATCTCAGCCGGTCGCTCCCATTGGACGAAGTGCCCGCAGCCGGGTACCCGAACGACCTGCGGATCGACGATCACTTCATCGAGGCCTTCGAGGTTCGCGGGCGGCAAGGCCTGGTCATCCAATGCCCAGATCACCAGCGTCGGGATCGCAAGTTTCGGCAGCGGGAAAGGAGCATAGTTGGCCGGGAGCTCGTAAGGCGCATCTAGCGGCAGAACCTCCATTGGACTGGCGCGGTAGTAATTGAGCATTCCGAAGGCGGCGTCGGGATCTGACCAATCCTCAAGCAGCAAGGCCTGTTCCTCGGGCTCCATAGCTGATGCCAAGCCATCGCCGAAGACCTTGATCAGCAAGGTGCCAAGTCCGTGCTCCCGTATCAAGGGATCGTTTGCCGGATCACGAAATTCGCGGAAGTACTGGCTAGCCTCGCGCTGGGCGCGATTGGTGTAGAGCAGCTTGGGAAACAGCACCGGATGCGGTGCATTGGCGATAATTGCCCGCGTGACCCGGCCGTTCATCATGCCACCATAGGCAACACCCCAGGCGATCGCGCCCCCCCAGTCGTGCCCGACGATGGTGAACTTCTCTACGCCCAAGGCATCGGCTAGCGCGAAGACGTCCCCGATCATCTTGTCGGGTGTGTATTCGCTCACCTCCTGCGGCTTCGACGATCCGCGATAGCCGCGCTGGTCCGGGGCGATGCAGCGAAAGCGGCCGGAAAAGTGCGCGATCTGGTTGCGCCAGGTACGGTGACTTTCGGGAAAGCCATGCAGGAAGATCAGCACGGGTGCGTCGCGCGGCCCCTCATCGACCACGTCGAGCTCGATCCCAGTCGAGAGAACGACGCGCTTCTGATTGAGCTCGATCACCCTTCGGCCTTCATCTTTTCCATATAGCCTGCTGCCACCATGCCCGCGACCTGGTCGAACAGTTGGTTCGGCGTCCGGCGCGCTTCGCCCATGGCTAGCTCCATACCATCGGCCACGATGATTTCGCGCTCTCCGGCCTCCACCGCGTCGACCATCCGTTTCGCGGCATCGGCGGGAGCTATTCCGCTCTCGATGACCGAATCGCTGCGCCCGCGCTTGCTGCCATCGGCAGTCAGCGCATTGCGGCTGACGTCCGTCGCGACCGAGCCGGGGTAGATCACATGCACGCCAATGCCGCTCTGCGACAACTCGCCGCGCAAGGCGTCGGCATAGCCTGCGAGCCCGAACTTGGCCGCGCAATAGGCGGTGCGCATCGGCACACCGACCTTGCCTGCGATCGAGCTGATGAAAAGCAAATGCCCGCTGCCTCGCGCGGTGAAGTGCGGGAGCAGGGCCTGTGTCGCGGCGATCTGTGCTGTGAGGTCAATATCGATGATCTCGCGATAGACCGATATATCGGTGTCGACCGCTGCGCTGCGCTGCGAAACGCCCGCATTGGCGACGAAAATGTCCACGCCGCTGCCCCATGAGGTCGCGCGTTTGGTCGCGGCGAGCATCGCTTCGTCATCGCGAACGTCGAAGGCTAATACAAGAGTTTCGGTGGCCAAAGTGCCCGCGACCTCGGCAAGGCGTGCCTCATCGCGCCCCGACAAAATAATGCGCGCTCCCCGTTCCGACCATTCACGAGCCAGCGCAGCGCCGATGCCGCTGCTGGCGCCGGTAATCCAAGCGGTCTTGCCTTCGAAACCCATCCCTAACCCCTTAGTTCTCTGTCTTGGTATTCGGCACTTCGGGAAGGGGGATGAACTCGGTTTCGTCCCCCGGAACCTTCGGGAAGCGGCCCTCGCGCCAGTCTTCCTTGGCCTGGTTGATCCGTTCGCGGCTCGAACTGACGAAGTTCCACCAGACGTGCCTCCGCGATGTGATCGTCTCACCGCCCAACAGCATGACCCGCGCCCCGGTGGCGCTCTCCAGCGTCATGTCTCGCCCCGGCTGCAATACGGCCAATTCATATGGTTTGAGCGCATGGCCATCGACGCTGGCGTCACCCCCGACCAGCATCACAGCGCGCTCATCGGCGTCCTCTTCGAGCGGAATTGCTCCGCCCGCTCCGAGAACGATCTCGGCGTAGATCGTATCGGCATAGGTGGTCGTCTGCGCGCGTTCACCCCACAATTCGCCCATGATCACGATCGCCTTGGCCCGCCCGTCTTCGACAATCGGGAGATCGGTCACCGCTTCGAATGCCGGGTCGATTTCCTCTCGGCCGTCGGGCAGCGCGAGCCAGGTCTGCATCCCATAAAGCTTCGGGCCTGTCTTGCGCTCGGAAGCGGGCGAACGTTCGGAATGGACGATCCCGCGCCCTGCGGTCATCAAATTCACCTGGCCGGGGCGGATGGTCGAAAAACTGCCAAGACTGTCGCGATGTTCGATCGCTCCCTCGAACAGCCAGGTGACGGTTGCGAGATTGATATGTGGGTGCGGCCGCACATCCATGCCGCTGCCGATGTCGAGCTGGGCTGGGCCGAACTGGTCCACAAAGATGAACGGTCCGACCATCGTCCGTGCCTTGGCGGGCAGGACCCTGCGGACCTCGAACTGGCCCAGGTCATGGGTAACCGGGGTAAGTACCAGCTCGAAATCGCTCATCTTGGACTCCTCATGCAGTGGGTGCCGATGCCTGGATAGCAAGTGCGTGGACGCGTTGACCGGGAATGTCACCTAGCGCGTGATTGACCATGCGCTGGCGCTCCAACCGGTTCTTGTCGGCGAAGGCCGTCGCTTCGATCACCACGGTGAAATGCGATTCGCCGCTACCATCGTCGCCCGAGTGGCCATGGTGCTTGGCGCTGTCGTTGATGACCTGCAGCTTGGTCGGTCGGAAGGCCTCTTCCAGAAGCTTTTCCATTTCCTGCTGGACCGGACCGGACATGGGTCGAAATCTCCTCTTGAGGGGTTTCCATAGCGCATATTGCTCCCCATCCTAGTACGAATGCGCCAGACAAAATTCCACGGACGATATGAAGCTCAGGGGCGGCGCTGTGCGCACCCGGCCTGCGAAGAACTGGGCGAATATCGAGCTCCGAGTGGTCACGGGCATGGCTTCGACGGCCCCGGCGAATGGCGCTGGATGTGCCTCAACCACGTGCGCGAATTCAATGCCGGTTACGACTGGTTCGAAGGCATGAGCGCGGAGGAAATCTACGCGGCACAGGCACCCGGCGCGGGGTGGCGGACAGAAAGCCCGAGCTTTCGTCCAACGGCTGGCGTCGATGGAATGCCGCGCTGGTCGGACTTCGACGATCCCCTCGACGCGATCGCCGCACGCGCAAATGGCATCAAGAGCCGGGCGCGACGTGAGGCGGAACTGGCGATGGATGGGCGCTTCAGCCGCGAGGAGGCGCAGGCGCTGGAGACCATGGGCCTCGGCCTCGATGTCGATCTCAGGAGGCTGCGCAAGCGCTATTCGGAGCTCGTCCGGCGCTTTCACCCTGACCGGAACGGCGGAGACCGTAGCCATGAGGTGCGGCTGGGCAAGGTTGTGGAGGCCTACCAGCTGCTCAGGAAGGCGCGGGCGATCGGTTGACGATCAGTCGCGATCGGGGGCGCCCGGTGGAAAGTACCCCCGATAAGGCCGGGCGTCGTCGACGCAGCGGGCGACCGGGGGCAGAGCGAGCAGCTCGGCGCGTAGCGCGACGAGACGTGGGCAGTCGGCGGGAATCGGCGCGACCCAATCGGCATAAAACAGGCTTGGGGCTGCGGCACAGGTTACCAGACTGACATGGGGCGCGAGGATGTTTGCTGCCAGCCAATCCTCAAGCCAGCGATAGGCCTTGTGTAGGCCCGCCTTGCCCTTGGCAGCCTCGACCGGATTTGGATCGCGCAAGCCAGAACTGCCGTCGTCGGGGTCGACGAAATGGGCGGAGACAACCCGCTGAACGTTGGACATGACGTAATTGTCGAACGCGCGGTCGAGCATGCGTGCGATCGCTGCCTCTGCGTCATTGTCCGGGATCAGTGGAGCAGGCCCGGGATAATGGACCGCGAGATATTCGATGATCGCGGTCGCCTCTATGACAGTGTGGTCGCCATCGAGCAGTACCGGGAACTTGCCCGCCGGATGGAGCCTGTCGAGTAAGGCACGCTGCTCTTCATCGCCTGGGGTCAGCGCCCTGAATTCGAACTCGGTTCCATTGGCGTAGAGCGCGATCAGCGCCTTCCACGTATAGGAAGAGAAGGGGTGACCATAGAGTGCCAGCATCACCAACGCCCCGCTTTCATCAACGCCTGCCGTTCGATTTCGCGATCGCTAGTGGCGGGGATGGGACCTTCGGGTGGATAGGGCGGCAGCGCGCCGCCGGGACGGTATGTGGTTATGACGGTTCCCTTCGCAGTCACCCGGTGGCCAATCAGTTCGAGCGTTTCGACCGCGATGCCATCGCCGAACAGGCGCTTGCCCGAGCCCAGGAGGACCGGATAGGTCATCAGGATGAGCTCGTCGATCAGGCCTGCGGCGAGGAGGTCCGGATAGATCGTGCTGGACCCTTGGATGACAAGGTTCGGTCCGTCGGTCTGCTTGAGCTTCGCCACATCCTCGATCCCCGAGAGGTGATGGCTGTTCTCCCACGGCAGCGGTCGATCGCCGCGTGTAAGGACGTGCTTTCCCGCGCGGCCGAAGGCTTCGCTCATCGGCTTGTTGTCACCTTCGACATAGGGCCAGTAGGCCGCGAAGATGTCATAGGTTCGCCGGCCAAGCAGCAGGTCGTATTCACCATCGAATAGCGAACCAATCGTCTCGCCGACTTCATCGTCCCACAGTTTGAAGACCCAACCGCCTTCTTCGAAGCCGCCGGTATAGTCCTCGGTCGGGCCACCTGGGGCTTGCATCACGCCGTCGAGCGAGAGGAATACTCCTCCGGTGATCTTGCGGGGCATGACTTCAGCTTCCCTGGCGTGCTGCGTCAATCGCGGCGACGTCCAGCTTGGTCATGGTCATCATTACCTCAAACGCGCGGCGCGCTTCGTCACCACCGGCGGAGAGGGCATCAAGCATGGTGCGGGGGGTGATCTGCCAGGAATAGCCCCACCTGTCCTTGCACCAGCCACAGGCACTCTCCTGCCCGCCATTGCCGATTATGGCGTCCCAATAGCGGTCAGTTTCCGCTTGGTCCTCGGTCACCACCATGAACGATACGCTCTCGTTTGGAGTGAACATCGGGCCGCCATTCAGTCCGGAGAACCTGCGGCCAAGCACAGTGAACTCGACCGTGATTGCGTCGCCTCGCTTGCCACTCGGGAAGTCGCTCGGGGCGTAGTGGATCTCGCCAACTGCGCTGTCTGGGAATATCTCTGCGTAAAAGCGTGCGGCCTCTTCAGCAGCCCCGTCGAACCACATTACCGTGGTCAGCTTGTCGCTCATTTCATGGCTCCTTGCGCGGGCCTACAAGGCCGATGGTCGCACCGCTTGGATCGTGGGCGTAGGCCGAGTACTCGCCGCCGGGTATTGGCATCGGCTCGCCGAGCATCGCTCCGCCATTTTCGACCACGGCCTTGCAGGCGCGGTCAATGTCATCGACCCCGGCAAAATACTGCCACCGGGATCCTTCGCCGCCGGACTGTGCGTGGCCCATCGCGCCGATCCCGCCACCATTGTGCTGGATGAAGCGATAGTCGCCCATCTCGCCCATCGGCATGGCGCCTTCTTGGGTCCAGCCAAACACGTCGCCGTAGAGCGATGCGGCCGCATCCTGGTCGCTGGTCCACAGCTCGTTCCAGCGGAAATGACGCGGCTTGGCGAAGTCGAACACATCGCTCTTGGCATCGGGATTGCCGGGCGGCGGGGTGGGGGTCATCAGATAGATGACAGCACCTTGCGGGTCCGCCACCAGAGCCATGCGGCCGACGCCTTCCATGTCATTGGGACCCATGTGGATCGCGCCACCGGCGGCGACAAAGCGCCGTGCGGCCGCATCGACGTCGGGAACATGGACGTACCCAAGCCATCCGGGCTTTGCGCCGTTGGCAAGCATGTCCTTGCCGAGCACGAGCACCCCACCGGCGAACCCGCCGTCGCCGCGATTGATCATCCGATAGTCCATCGATCCGTCTGGAACCGAGTTATCGGCATCGATGTCCCAACCGATGACCGCATTGTAGAACGCCCGCGCCTTCGCCGGGTCGTCGGTCATCAGTTCGTACCAGATGAAAGCTCCACGATCGTCTGCCATGGCTCATGCCTCCTGACTGAAAATGACTTCGAAACCGCCGATGACCATGCGCTTGCCGTCGAAGGGCATGTCGCTGCCATCTGGAGCACCAAATTCGCTTGCCATCCGCTCGTCCGCCATCATCTTCTCGTGCGCGGCATCGGCGGTTTCCTTGTCGGGCCAGGTCATCCAACTGAATACCACCTTTTCGCCGGGTTTGAGATCGACGGCCTTACGAAAATCGGTGTGCTGGCCGTCCTTCACGTCGGCTTCCCACGCCTCGACATGGCCGGTGCAGCCGTAATCACGCGCGATCGGCCAGAATTTCTCAGCTACGACGCGATAGGCTTCCTTCTTGTCCTCGGGCACTGGGACCACGAATCCGTTCACGTACACCGGCTCTCTCCTCGAATTGTGGGTCTTCAGGCTTCGGCCAATTCGGCCGGACCGCTTTCGACTGCGGCGGGATCCATCCAGAAGACTTCCCAGATATGGCCGTCCGGATCCTCGAAGCTGCGGCCATACATGAAGCCATAGTCCTGCTTCGGATTGCAATCGGGCGTTCCGCCCGCCTCGGTTGCCGTCTCTACCAGCGCGTCGACCGCCTCGCGATTTTCGCAACCCAGTGCATTCATCACCTGCGCGCTTTCCTTGGCGTTGGGAATTGCCTTGGTCGTGAACGATTTCCATTTCTCATGTGTCAGCAGCATGACGACGATCGCGTCGCTCAACTGCATCGCCGCCGCGGTTTCATCGGTGAATTTAGGCTCGTTGGTGAAGCCAATTGCAC
>NZ_JAYPTL010000009.1:43132-46278 GCF_038133525.1 Erythrobacter sp.
TGCACTGTAGAACGCCTTGGACTTTGCGAGGTCCGCCACCGGCAGGTTTACGAATATCATCTGGGTCATCGGGCGGTCTCCCTGCCGAACAAAAGGGTGAGGTAGTGCTTGAGGTGCAGCAGGCTTTCGCGAGCCATGGCGACGGCACGCTCATCGCTGTCTTGCGTCTTGGCGAGTATGAAGGCGCCCTGGATCACGACTTGCATATGCAGCGAGAGGGAACTTGGATCCGCGTCGACGCCGTAGCTCGCGATCGCCTCTGCAAAATCCTCGACGAACAGGTTGGCGTTGCCCAAGATACTGTCGCGGCAGGCCGCACGGATGGGCTCGCTCGAGCGAAAGCTTTCCTGGATCATCGTGCCGGCGACGCAGCTGAAGCTTTCGGTCGGTCCGCCGATCAGCGCGATGCGCAGGTCGAGATAGCCGAGGATACGATCAAGCGGGTCCTCGATTTGGCGGAATGGCGCATCGGTGAAGAAGCCAGATGTCGAATTGCTCCAATAGCGCGCGAGCTCCGCGCCGAGAGCTTCCTTGGATTCGAAATGATGGAAGAAGGCTCCTTTGGTGACCCCAGCCTCTGCACAAAGTTCGCCTACCGAGGTGGCGGCGTAGCCTTGCCGGCGAATGAGTTTCACGCCCGCTTCAAGCAGGCGATCGCGGGCAGATAGGGGCGCGGGGCGGAAGGGGCGATTCGGTATCACCCTTGCAACATACCAACCGGTCGGTACGTTGCAAGGGTGCAGCCGGGGAGGTGCGCCAGAAGCGACGGGATCAGTCGATCAATTCTGTTTGAATGCCCAGCGTAGAGTCTTGCCCATGCCCCAGGTGGCGGCACGCGCGGGCAAGCTTCGCAGGCCGGGTCGTTCGAGACCAAGCATGGAGCGAGCAAACGATGGCAGCAGGGCGACCGCTTCGGCACCGAGCAATGTTTGCAGGGCAGGCGGTGTCCCCCGGGGCCTCTGGGTCAAGACCAGCTGAGCCACTTCGCGCGCCTCCGGTGAAGAGCGCAGATCGGCCTTGAACTCGCGAAACAGCTGCTCGGCTTCGCGCCGATCCAGCGGGACGGGATCGGCGCCCAGCTCGCGCGCGACAACGGCGAACTGACGGTAATACTCATCCTGCAGGGCGCCCGGCATGTCCGGCCGGACATGGCGCAGATACGCGGCAAGGAAACTGGTCGCTTCGGCGACATGAACCCAGGCGAGTGTCCTCGGGTCGGTCGCGGAGTAGGGCGTTCCATCAGGCAATGTTCCGCCCACCTCTGCGTGGATTCGGTTGACCCGTGCGATTGCCGCCATGGCATCGTCGCGATGGCCGAATGTGGTCACCGCGATGAAGCGTGCCGTGCGGCGGAGGCGCCCATGCATGTCCTCGCGAAAATTCGAATGGTCTAGCACTCCCTGCAGGGCATGGGGGTGAAGCATCTGCAGCAACAGGCTGCGGACTCCGCCGACCATCATGGCCACTATGTCGGCATGGACGAGCCTGATCGGCGAGTCCTTTTCGAACAGGGCCTCGTCGGAAACGGGAACGGGTTTTTCGCCGCCTTCGACGTCGTTGAAGACTCCGCGGACTTTCGAAACGAGTTGGCTGCGGAGATACTCCTTGGGCGAAAGCGGCGGCATGCGAAGGACTATGCCGCAACCTCAGCGCGCTGTCAGCTTGTGATGCGAACGCGCAGGGTTGCCACCGCGCGATCGAAGACCTCGATCGAACCCGACGCGCGAGCCAGCAGTTGCGCGCCCTGGAGTTGTGCCAAGGCTGCAAGCGCCGACGTTTCCGGCTCGTCGACGCCGGCAATCGAACCGTCTTCCTTACCCTTTGACAGAACTCTTTCGAACCACAGGGCGATCGCCTTGTTGGCAGCATTGAGCGCGTCAGTGGTGCGAGGTTCGAGGAGCGCGGCATCGGCGGACAGGGCTGCACACATGCACATCGTGTCACCATCGCCCAAAGCGTCGCGGTAAAGGTCGATAGCGCCGCCAAGCGCCCTTCCACCGGTTGGCGCGGAGGCCTCGATGGCTGTCAGCGCGTCGGCCAGCATGGCAGCGAACCGTTCGATAAGGGCGAGGGCGAGATCAGCCTTGGTTGGGAAGTGATGGTGGATGCTGGCCTTGCGGATACCAGCGTCGCGGGCGAGGTCGGCATAGCTGAAACCCGCATAGCCCCGCGTGCGCACAGCCTTCTCGCCAAGGTCGAGCAGCAGAGTTCGTGTCTGTGTCATCCCTATCAACTAGTAGGTTGACAGGCGCGAATCAAGCAAGTAGCCGATCGCCAACCTACTAGTTGGTAGGGTATGGAGAAAACGGTATGCTGACGATCTACGAAGTCGAGAACTTCCCTAATCCCGTGCGGGTGCGCCTGGCGCTGGCCGAAAAGAATGCACTCGATCGCGTGAAGTTCGTGCCGGTCGATGTAATGGCGGGCGAACACCGCTCCGACTCGTTTCGCGCCATCAATCCCGACGCCACTGTCCCTTGCGCCGAGCTGCCCGACGGATCGGTGATCGGACGCTGCACCCCGATTACGGAGTATATCGACGGGACGTTTGAAGGGGCATCGCTGATCGGCGACACGCCGTTGCAGAGGGCCACGACCCACATGATGAACCTGCGCGCGGAAGAGGGCTTGCTCGATGCCGTTGGCGCCTATTTCCACCACGCGACCCCCGGGCTTGGCCCCGACCTCGAGACGGACCAGGTTCCTGCCTGGGGCCTGCGCCAGAAGGCGCGAGCTCAAGCCACCATGCGCTATTTCGATGGCGTGCTGGCCACGCAGCCCTTCGTGGCTGGCGCGGTCTATTCGATGGCCGATATCACCCTGCTCGCAGGTCTCGATTTCGCCGACCTTGCAGGCATCGAGATCGATCCCGATCTGACCTACCTGCACGCATGGCGCGAGAAGGTGCGCGCGCGGTACCAGGAGAACTGACATGGAAGTGAACGCCGACTTTTCCCAGCGAGTCAGCGTGGACACCAGCGAGCTGAACTGGGTTCCCTCACCCATGGCGGGAGTGGACCGGCGCATGCTCGATCGTGTTGGCGGGGAGGTGGGGGGCGGGCCCGC
Organism: Erythrobacter sp.; assembly: GCF_038133525.1. Classification (GTDB taxonomy): domain Bacteria; phylum Pseudomonadota; class Alphaproteobacteria; order Sphingomonadales; family Sphingomonadaceae; genus Qipengyuania. Next base: position 46,199 of record NZ_JAYPTL010000009.1, read on the forward strand.
CCCCGCCCCCCATCATGGGGGCGCCACATGCAACCGGCCTACCCACCCCGGGGGGGGGGGAAGCATTGTGATAGCACGTG
>NZ_JAYPTL010000009.1:46288-56586 GCF_038133525.1 Erythrobacter sp.
TGTGTATACGAGCCCGGCGCTGGCTCGTTGGTGTGGGGGGGGAGGGGGCGCGCGCCACCTCCATCGTCCGCTATGCTGCGGGATCCTCTTTCCCGGGGCATACCCACGGCGGCGGTGAGGAATTCATTGTCCTCGAAGGTGTCTTCCAGGACGAACACGGTGACTATCCGGCGGGCACCTATGTCCGCAATCCGCCGACCACCTCGCACGTCCCCGGATCAGAGCCTGGCTGCACCATTTTCGTGAAGCTTTGGCAGTTCGACGAAGCCGACCGGAACCAGTTCAGCGTCGACATGAACCAGCTTGAACTGGTTCCGATGTTAGGTTGGGATGGGGTCGAAACCGGCCTGCTCCATCGCGATGAGTTCGAAACGGTGAGGATCGAACACTGGCAACCGGGTGTCGAACGGGCGCTGTCGTTCCCTGACGGCGGTGAGATCCTGATTCTCGATGGGTCGCTCAAATCGCCTCAGGGCTTGCTGGAGCGGCATGACTGGATTCGCTTGCCTGCGGGCGACGCGATCCGCGCTACCGCGGGAGCCGAAGGCGTACGATTCTGGATCAAGACCGGCCATCTCGCGCATATCCGGGTCCCAGAAAGCAACTGATTTTTCGATGACCTCGTTTTCGGGCATTGCGGGGCGGGCTTGGCTTGTCTAGGCCCGCCACCGAGATGAACGATATGACCGACAAGACCTTCGACGCCTCTGCCAAGACAGTCCTCGCCGCGCCCGACACCACCGTCGATGTGCGTGAGACTTTCGGTATCGATATCGATTGGCAGGTACCCGCATTCAGCAAGCCGGATGAGCGGACGCCCGATCTCGATCCCGCCTATGTGTTCGATCCGGACACGACGCTGGCGATCCTCGCAGGCTTTGCGCATGACCGCCGCGTGATGGTGCAGGGCTATCACGGTACGGGTAAGTCGACCCACATCGAACAGGTCGCCGCGCGTCTCAACTGGCCGTGTATCCGCATCAATCTCGATGCGCATATCAGCCGTATCGACCTCGTCGGGCGTGATGCCATCGTGCTGCGCGATGGGTTGCAGGTGACCGAGTTCCGCGAAGGCCTGCTACCGTGGGCGCTGCAGCACCCGGTGGCGCTGGTATTCGACGAATATGACGCGGGTCGGCCGGACGTGATGTTCGTGATCCAGCGCGTGCTCGAACAGCAGGGCAAGCTGACCCTGCTCGACCAGAACCGCGTGATCCGCCCCGATCCGGGCTTCCGCCTGTTCGCCACCGCCAACACGGTTGGCCTTGGCGATACGAGCGGCCTCTATCACGGCACGCAGCAGATCAACCAGGGCCAGATGGACCGCTGGAACATCGTCGTCGGTCTGAACTACCTGCCCGCGGAAACCGAACAGAAGATCGTTGAGGCGAAGAACCCCGATATCGATCCGAAGATCCTGGCTGACATGATCAAGGTCGCCGACCTGACCCGCCAGGGCTTCATCAACGGCGATATCTCGACCGTGATGAGCCCGCGTACGGTGATCACCTGGGCGCAGAACTATGCGATCTTCAAGAACGTTGGTTTCGCATTCCGCCTGAGCTTCCTCAACAAATGCGATGAGGAAGAAAGGATGCTGGTGGCCGAATATTACCAGCGTGTGTTCGGCGAAGACCTGCCCGAAAGCGTTGTTGGCCGACAGGCGTAGCCGGGGGTTAATCTGCAACCCTCTATGCATCGCTGTGTTGTTCGTTTAACACAGTAGGCAATGGGCGTGTTCGATTCCTTCAGGCGCAAGCCGGAACCCGAATTCGGGAGTACCGGCCATCGTGGCTATTATGCGCTTCACGACAACGTCGATTATGACGACTGGGACGCTCGTCTCGGTCGGCTGGAAGCTGCTGTGGGCATGCAGGAGCGCGAGCGCCTGCGTTGGTGGCAGCGTGCCTATTGGCAAGGTCATCGCAAGCGCTGGTGGGCCGTCCGGATCGTGGGGGCAATCACCGGGCTGTTCATCGTCCTGGTCGCATGGCTGGCAATCACTGCGCCGCTCTCAAAATCGCTGGAGCCGATCGCTGCGCCGCAGGTTACGCTGCTTGCCGCCGACGGGACTCCGATTGCCCGCAACGGGGCTGTGACAGACGAGCCGGTCAAGGTCGCCGATTTGCCGCCACATGTGGTCGAGGCCTTTCTCGCGATCGAGGATAGGCGGTTCTATGACCATTGGGGCGTCGACCCCCGCGGCATCGCGCGTGCCGCCTTCACCGGTACCGGGGGTGGCAGCACGATTACCCAGCAGCTTGCCAAGTTCACCTTCCTCACGCCCGAACGCACGCTGACCCGCAAGGCGCGCGAAGCCATGATCGCCTTCTGGCTGGAAGCATGGCTGACCAAGGACGAGATCCTCGAGCGCTATCTTTCGAACGCCTATTTTGGCGACAATGTTTATGGTCTGCGCGCGGCGAGCCTGCACTACTTCTATCGCCAGCCTGAAAAGCTCAGGCCTAACCAGGCCGCGATGCTCGCGGGTTTGCTGCAGGCGCCTTCTGCCTATGCTCCGACCAAGCACTATGCGCGGGCCGAGAAGCGAATGAAGCTGGTCGTCAGCTCGATGGTTGCGGCCGGCTTCATTACTGAGGCCGAAGCGCGCGTGATGAAGGCGCCTGCGCTCGATGTGCGGGCCCGGAACGACCTGCCGACCGGTACCTATTTCGCAGACTGGGCCTTGCCCGAGGCGCGCGAGGCCGCTGCCGGTGGCTATGCCCGGCAAACCCTCACCACGACGCTCGACAGCCGCCTGCAGAACATCGCCCGGCGCGTCACCCAGCGAGCGCCGCTGGGCAAGGCCCAGGTCGCGCTGGTCGCCATGCGGCCCAATGGCGAGGTGGTCGCCATGATTGGCGGCAAGGATTATGAGAAATCGCCCTTCAACAGGGCAACACAGGCACGGCGCCAGCCCGGTTCGACCTTCAAGCTGTTCGTCTACCTCGCCGCCTTGCGCGCGGGCTGGAGCCCCGATGACCTGATTTCGAACATGCCGATTACCGAGGGCAGCTACCAGCCGAAGAACTCGCGCGGGCAGTATTCGGAAACGCTGACGCTTGAAGATGCCTTCGCCCGATCGAGCAATGTCGCCGCTGTGCGTTTGCTGCAGGAAGTCGGGAGCGAGAAGGTGATCGCGACAGCACGTGATCTCGGCGTCACTTCGCCCCTGGTGAAGGGGGATCCCAGCATGGCGCTGGGCACGCATACGATGACCCTGATGGAGCTGACGGCGGCCTATGCCGCGGTCGCGGCCAATGCCTATCCGGTCGAACCCCATGCCTTTGCCCGGCCTGAGCAAGGCTTCTTTGAGCGCCTGTGGGACGGCCCATCCAGCTTCTCATCTTCGACCCACAGGGAAATGGAACAGATGCTGCGCGCGGCGATCAATCGCGGCACGGGCCGTGCGGCCATCCTGAGCGGGCCGAACTTCGGCAAGACCGGCACCACGCAGGACAATCGCGATGCGTTGTTCGTTGGTTATGCCGATGACCTCGTAGTTGGCGTCTGGGTCGGCAATGATGACAACTCGCCGCTGGACGGCGGCATTTCGGGCGGTGGCCTGCCCGCGCGCATCTGGCGCGATTTCATGACTGCGGCGCAGGGTGCAAAGGGCAAGCCGACACCGGCCGCTCCGGATGAATATGACGATCCGGGTGGGCCCATCGAGCCGCTAGACGTGCCGGACATCGGGGACATCCCGCTGGGCGACGGCAATTCACGTCTGCGCGTTCGCGATGGTTCGGCCGTGTTCACGACCGAAATCGACGGAATCCCGTTCGAAATCGAGTTGGGCAATGAAGGCGTCGTGGTCGATGAGGCAACTATCGAAGCCGCGCGCCGTCGGGCGGAACAGGAAGCGCGGCGGCGCGAGGAAGAGGTTCCGCCAAACTGACGCGGGTCCGGTGCTCAGGCGTCGGCCATCAGGACATTCATGACGGCGGTTGCGATCGGGCGGGCCGGGTCATCCTGCCAGGCCTCGACCGTGATGTTTGCGCTGCGACGACCGAGTTTGGTGATCCGTCCTTTGGCGAAGCTGGTGCGGCTTTTCCCAGCGGAAAGATACTGGATCGTGACGTTGATCGGCTTGAGCATGGCCTTGCGGCCAAGCCGCTCCAGCTCGGCGCGCAACACGCCGTAACCGGCGGTTTCGAGCAGTCCGCCGGTCGCTCCACCATGATAGTGTTCAGGCCGCCCTTCGACTGTCGCGTCGAAATCGACGCGTAAAACGGGCGTGCCGTCCTCCCACCGCTCAACCGTGATACCGAGCGAACGGGCATAGGGCGTCAGTGCGTTGATGTGAGAGGCTTCAGCCATTCCATCCCACCGGCGGGCTGCTGGCAATCTTCATGAAGGCGCCCTGGATGTGGGCGACCGGATCGTCGGCATCACCGTCATGCGCGAAGCCGCGGACAAAGGCTGCGCTGCGCGTGACACGATAGCACTGGGAACGGCCAAACACATTGGCCCCCTCGCGCGCCGGGCGGACGTAATCGACACGCAGATCGAGCGTTGCGATGGCACTAAAATCAGCCATGGCCCGCCAGATCGCCATGCCACTGGCCATGTCCATCAGGCTCAGGATCGGACCGGAGGCGAGCACCTTGCCACCTTCCTCCGCCAAAAGGTCCTGCCGCCACGGCAGTTCGAGCTCTACCCAATCATCGCCATGGGCCGAATAGCGCATGCCGAGCCAGCCGGAATGGCCGCGGCTGGACATCAGCTGCACGGCACGCTGTGGGTCGAAACTGGGTTTGGCCTCAGTCATGCCGCGCGCGATAGCCGCCGGTCGCCGCGCCATACAATCATTTAATCTCAAGCGAGCGAAAGCCCGCCTCCTGCCAGCGCGTCGATCGCCCCCTGCAGAATGACGGCAGCGGCGTGGCTGTCGATCTTCTCGGCACGCTTGGCGCGGCTCAGGTCCTGCGCGATCATCGCGCCTTCAGCGCTGGCTGTGGACCAGCGCTCGTCCCACAGGAGTACCGGGAGATTGAGCGCCGCGCTGAGATTTCGCGCGTAAGCTCTGCTCGCCTGTGCTCGTGGGCCTTCGCTTCCGTCCATATTGCGGGGCAGGCCAACCACGGCACCCTGGATCGACCGATCCTGAACAAGTGCGCGCAAAGCTTCACTATCCTTGGAGAATTTTCCGCGTGAGAGCGTCTTTCCCGCGGTGGCGAAGCGCCAGCCGGCATCGCAGGTCGCCACGCCGACGGTCTTTGTTCCCACGTCGAGTCCCAACAAGGCTCCGCCATCTGGCAGCAGGTCGCCGAAATCGAGCGCGTTGTCGGTTACGAGCGGTTTGCCGTCCATGCCTTCACCCGTACGGTCACGTCGTCCTGCAGGTTCTTCCAGAAAAGCGGGATGTCGTAGACATGATAATTGTCGCCCGGCAGGACGCCTTCGCCCATTGCCGGGGGCTCTCCGATATAGAGCAATCCGTTCGGCCCGCAGCGGGCCGGGACCGCACCGGGGACCAACTCACCACGGGTCAGCGCGCCATCGGGAACCAATGTGCCGCGATTGGCGCTGGCTGGTGCCGAACCGCCCATGCTCCCGGTAAGCGGATTGACGCAAAGGATCGGGCCGTCCCCTCGTGACAGCCCGTCGAAACCGGGCGTGGCAGTATAGCGTTCCATGATCATCGAGGGATCGCCGCCTTCGGCGAAGGAAGACCAGGCGAGCACGCAACCAGTCTCGTCCGGCTCGGCGCAAGCAGGCAAGGGCAGGGCAGGGAGATCGTGTTCGACCGAAATTGGCCAACCGGGGGCATAGACGGCAACGACACGCCCAACGATGGGCGTTCCGGCAATCTCTTCACGCAAGAGGCGCAACACATGCCCAGATCCCTGGCTATGCCCGGCCAGAACGATCGGCCTGTCCGGCCCAACGCTGTCGATGAAGAAACGGAATGCCTGCAAAATATCGCCATAGGCGGCATCGATTGCCTGCTGTGCCTCGGGCTTGTCGGTCAGGAAGGCACCGGCCGCGGCCTGGCGGTATCTGGGAGCCCATATCTCGTCGGCACGATTGAAGGGACTGGCGAGCCCGCTGAGGAACAGGCGGGCGCGGTTTTCGGTGGCCGGATCATCCAGCGCGGCGTTCCAGCCGCCGCCTACCTTGATGTAGCTGGTGGGCGGCACGAAGAAGACCGCGAAAGAAGGGGCTCTCGGGTCACTGCGACCTCCCGAGGATGGTTTGGTACCGGCAGCCATGGCCGGTTGATAACGTGCAGGATCGCTGGTCCCGATGCCGGGCCGCGAATACCACATGCCGGGATCTTGGTAGGCATTGTCGGCCAGCGGTGGCTGCTCGACGAACTCGCCACGGGGCACGAGCGCGATTTGCGTCGCTTCGCGCGACCAAATCGACAAGGCAATGGTCGCAGCGATAGCTAGGGCGATAACAATTGCAACGAGATACAGGAATTTACGCGCCATTTTTGGCAATCCGTATGCGCTCACGTTCATCGGTCAGTTCTGCTCGCCGTTCGAGCGCGACCTTGATCATCGCGAGCAAGGGATCGGCGAGGAACAGGCCGATAATACCGAATAGCAGCCCCATGATCAGCTGAAATGCCAGCACAAGGGCGGGGGCCAGGTCGACCGTTTTCTTGGCGATCATCGGGATGACCACGTAGCCATCGAAGTTCTGCACGAAGAAATAGACGAAAATCGTGTAGAGCCCCATGTCGATACCGCCAGAGAAGCCGACCAGAACCATCAGAACGCCTGAAACCAGCGCGCCTAGGTTGGGGATGAAGGCAAGCAGTCCGGTCAGGATCGCGAGCAGTGCGGCCATCGGAACTGTGCCGATCCCGATCAACTGGGCCACAATCGTCAGCATCACATAGGTGAACACCGCCTCGACCGCCATGCCAAGCAGGCGCCCACCCATGAGCCGACGCATGGTCAGGCTCATCCGGTCGACGGTAACGTAGAAGCTTTCGCGGCGATTGCGCGGCAACATCCATGCTACGCCGCGTTCATATAGCTGCGGATCGAATGCAACATAGATGCCGATGACTACAATCAAGATCACAGTCGCTACACCGCCCAGCAGGCCGCCAAGCGCTTTGGTAACGGTACCAATCCCGCTGGTTACATTGCCGATATAGTTTTGCAGCTGGGACTGGTTGATTTCGACGCCGCGCTCGCGCGCCATCGCGATCAATTCACCCATTTGGCGCTCGATGATTGCGGGAAACTGTTCCGCTTCCCGTGTGATCGTGGCGCCGGCGAAGTTCGCCAGCCAGACCAGAAATCCAACCGCGGCGAGCAATACCAGGGCGACGCGCCATGTGCGACCGATCGGCAGAACCTTCCCGAGCAAGCGGGCGCCGCCGTCAATGATCGCCGCGAAGACCATTGCGCCAAAGATGGCCAGCAAGGGGCGCGCAACCGTCACTGCAAGGGCCAGGCCGCCGAAAACCGCAGCCCAGACCAGTGCCCGATTCACCTCATGGCGAAGCCTGGGATCGGAAATGCGAGACGGGCTGGAACCGAGGTCGTGCTCGTTGGTGTCGGGCATTTCGCGGTGATCCTCCCCTTCTTCCCTAGCTGGCGGGGCCGGCGCTCCGTTCCACCAGGGCCGGACGCAGGGTGGTTCCTGCCCGATTGCTGCGCAAGCTTGTAAACCAGCTGATCGGATTCAGCGAAGTGGTTCCATCGAGCGAGAAGGTGATGAACTCTGCCCGGCCACCAATATTGACCAGCGGCACTGGACCGCCGAGTCCCTTCGCCGCTATCTCTGCACGACTATCGGCGGAATGATCGCGGTTATCGCCCATCACGAAAACCGCATCGTCGGGAACTGTGATCTCGGGGAAATCGTCCAGTCCCTGCGATTCGTGATCGATAACCAGGTAGGTCGCACCATTGGGCATGGTTTCGCGCAGGACGGGGACGCGGCAAACGCGGTGTCCATCCTTGTCCGTCGCCCTAAATTCATCGGGCAGAAAACCATTGCAGGTCGAATTCTCGTCTAGCGGCAGGTCGAGCGCCGGTTCGACTCGCTGCGGAATCGGTACGCCGTTCAGGATGATCTGCCCACCGCGAACGGCAATCCGGTCGCCAGGCAAGGCGACAACGCGCTTGATGTAGTCTTCGTCACGCGTCGGGTGGACCGGAATGACGATGTCTCCATATTCGGGTGTCGCCGGCCACAGGCGCCAGTCACCCCGCGGGGCAAGGTGGAAACTGATCGAGGACCAGTTCCAGCCGTAAGGGTATTTGCTCACCACCAGCCGATCGCCGATCAGCAGGTTCGGCATCATCGATTCGGACGGGATGTAGAAAGGCTTGGCTACGAAGCTATGGAAAGCCAGCACTGCCAGCAACATGACTGCAAGCCCGCGGATTTCTGCAATCCAGTCGACCTTCTCGTCCGTCTTTTCGGTTTGTTTATCGGTGATGTCGTTCACTGCCGGGGTGCCGGTGCTCATGCGGGAAGGGCCTCGATAATCACATAGGCTTGCGCCCATGGATGATCGTCTGTGAGGGTGAGATGAATGCGCGCCTCATGGCCGTGCGGAACCATTTCCGCAAGCCGGATTGCCGCACCGCCTGTCAGTGACAGGGTCGGTGCGCCGCTAGGCGCGTTGATCACGCCGATATCCTTCATGAAAACCCCGCGGCGAAAGCCGGTGCCGACCGCCTTCGAGAATGCTTCCTTCGCGGCGAAGCGTTTGGCGTAGGTGCCGGCGATGGTGAAGGGGCGACGGCGCGCCTTGGCGATCTCGACTTCGGTGAAGACGCGATACTCGAAACGTTCCCCGAAACGGTCGAGCGAGTTCTGGATGCGCTCGATGCTGCACAGGTCGGATCCGAGCCCGATGATCACGGGCGGGCCTCGTCCATCAGATCGCGCATTCGCCTAACCGCTGCCTCGAGTCCCACGAACACCGCCTCGCCGACGAGGTAGTGACCGATGTTGAGTTCGGCGAGTTCGGGGATGGCGGCGATCGGTTTCACGTTCTCATATGTAAGCCCGTGCCCGGCATGCGGTTCGATGCCCATCTCCCGGGCGAGGGCGGACATACGGGCGATGCGTTCCAATTCGCTCGCCTCGCGGACCGTATCGCTATCCAGTCCGGCATGGGCATATTCGCCGGTGTGGAATTCGACCACCGGTGCGCCGAGGCGCCGTGCGGCGTCAAGCTGGCGCTCGCTGGCTTCGATGAACAGGCTGACCCGGATACCCGCGTCGGAGAGGCGCGCGACTATCGGCGCCAATTGATTGTGCAGGCCTGCCGCGTCGAGGCCGCCCTCCGTGGTGCGCTCTTCGCGCTTCTCCGGGACAATGCAGGCAGCATGCGGCGCATGGGCGAGGGCGATGGCCAGCATCTCCTCGGTCGCCGCCATTTCGAGATTCAGCGGAAGGTCGGTGGCGGCTTGGATGCGCTGCAGGTCGGCATCGCGAATGTGACGCCGATCTTCGCGCAAGTGCGCTGTAATCCCGTCGCCACCCACCGCGGCGACGATTTCCGCCGCCCGCACCGGATCGGGGTGGTCGCCGCCTCGCGCATTGCGGATGGTGGCGACGTGGTCGATGTTGACCCCAAGGCGAAGCCGCGTGCTCAGGACTTGCGACTCCCTGGCTTTGTCACGGGTATGGCTGCCAATTCGGCCGGTACTTCGCCCTCGGCATAGCTGGGGAAGTTGATCTCGATCAGCGGGTAGAAGGGTACGCCGAGATCGGCCTCGCCATTCGAACGATCGACCAGCGAACACTCGGCGATAACCTCGCCGCCTTCCCGTCCGACCGCGGCGATTGCCTCACGGCTGGACAGGCCGGTGGTGACCACGTCTTCGACCATCAGCACCTTGGCACCGGGTTCAAGGCGAAAGCCCCGGCGCAGTTCGAAGGTGCCTTCGGGCCGTTCGAGGAACAGGGCATCCTTCCCCAGAGCTCGGCCCATTTCATGACCGATGATGAGTCCTCCCATGGCTGGACTGACCACCGTGTCGATCTGCGCGCGCAGATCGCGCGGAAGTTTTTGCGCCAGCGCGAATGCCAGCCGCCCGGCGCGTTCGGCGTTCATCAATACGCGTGCGCACTGTAGATAGTGTCCGCTGTGGCGTCCGCTGGAGAGCTTGAAGTGTCCTTCGAGCAACGCTTCGCTCGCGCGGAATTCGTGGAGGATTTCTTCTTCGGTCATATGCGGCTGGCTCAAAGCGCTTTGCGGCGCTTTGCGCAAGCGTGAAGTGTTTATGCAGATTTTTCGTCCCTGCCGCTTGAGGCCCGGGCGACTCCTGCCTATAGGCGGCCCAAATCGCGCCCTGTTGCGGGGGTTTTCC
>NZ_JAYPTL010000009.1:56596-62867 GCF_038133525.1 Erythrobacter sp.
TTTTCCCGTGCGCGGCCGACTTTGACGGGTCAAAAAGACCGAGCCGACAACGAGACACGAAAGAGCGTCCAGACGATGAAATTTCTTGGCTCCCGCAACGGGTTCCACCGGATCGCCGCCAGCCTGCCGATGGCGCTGGCGCTCATGCTCAGCCCGTCGCTGGCGCAGGCGCAAGATGCGCCCGCAGCTGCACCGACCGAAGCCGTCGTGGCTGCGTCGGATGATGCGGCTGTCGATGCTACGCCTGCCGGCTCCTACACGCCGATGAAGCCGACCGAAGGCAAGGGCATGCCCGTTGCCCGCGGTATCGACGTCCAGCCGCAATATTCGCCCACGGGCGATTTTGCGCATGGGCTGCATGTCGGTCTGGTTTGGGTCATGGCGCTGATCAGCGCTTTCGTCCTGCTGTTGTTCGTGGTCGTCATTGTGCGCTTCAACAAGCGTGCCAATCCGGTGCCGTCGAAGACCAGCCACAATACGCTGATCGAAGTGGTGTGGACGGTTGTCCCCGCGCTGATCCTGCTCGGTATCGCGGTCCCTTCGATCACGCTGATTGCCAAGCAGTATGAAAGCCCGCCGAAGGACGCGATCACCATCAAGGCGATCGGTTACCAGTGGTACTGGGGCTATAGCTACCCGGACAACGGCGACTTCGAAATCGTCTCGAACATGCTGTCGGAGGAAGAGGCCGATGAGCGCGGTGAGCCGCATCAGCTCGCAGTCGACAACCGCATGGTTGTGCCCGCCGGCGTGCCGATCCGCCTGCAGACTACCGCTGCTGACGTGATCCACTCGTTCGCCGTGCCGAGCCTCTGGTTCAAGCTTGACGCTGTTCCTGGCCGCCTGAACGAGAAGGTGCTCTTCATCAAGGAACCCGGCGTCTATTACGGCCAGTGTTCCGAACTGTGCGGTGCGCGCCATGGCTATATGCCGATCGCCGTCGAAGCGCTGCCGATGGACAAGTATAACGAATGGGTTCTGGCCCAGGGTGGCACGATCAAGGGCGCTGAAGCAGCGCCTGCCGGCGACGCCGCGGCAGCTCCTGCCGAGGGTGCCGAACCCGTTGTCGCCCCAGCCGCCTAAGAATTCCGATTAGCTCGAGAGTATAGCACGATGGCCACCACCGCCGAACACTTCGAGGCCCACCACGAAGACCACGCGCACCATGATGCCGACCACAAGCCCGGCTTCTTCGCGCGCTGGTTCATGTCCACCAACCACAAGGACATCGGGACCCTCTACCTGATCTTCGCGATCATCGCCGGTATTGTCGGCGGTGCGATCTCGGGCATCATGCGCATGGAATTGGCCCAGCCGGGTATTCAGTACCTGCAGTTCTGGGCCGAACTTATGGGCGGCAACGCGGACTTCGATACCTCGCTGCACATGTGGAACGTGTTCATCACGGCCCACGGCCTGATCATGGTTTTCTTCATGGTCATGCCGGCAATGATCGGCGGTTTCGGCAACTGGTTCGTGCCGCTGATGATCGGCGCGCCGGACATGGCCTTCCCGCGCATGAACAATATCTCGTTCTGGCTGACGGTGGCTGGTTTCTTCAGCCTGCTGTTCTCGATGTTCGTGCCGGGCGGCACGGGCCCGGGCGCGGGTACCGGATGGACGGTCTACGCGCCGCTTTCCACCACCGGTTCGCAAGGACCCGCGGTCGACTTCGCGATCTTCTCGTTGCACCTCGCCGGTGCCGGCTCGATCCTGGGCGCGACCAACTTCATTACCACCATCTTTAACATGCGCGCGCCGGGCATGACCCTGCACAAGATGCCGCTGTTCGTGTGGTCGGTGCTGGTTACCGCATTCCTGCTGCTGCTGGCCCTGCCGGTTCTGGCCGCAGCGATCACCATGCTGATCACCGACCGCAATTTCGGCACGACCTTCTATGATCCGGCCGGCGGTGGTGACCCGATCCTTTACCAGCACCTGTTCTGGTTCTTCGGCCACCCTGAAGTGTACATCATGATCCTGCCGGGCTTCGGCATGATCTCGCAGATCGTTTCGACCTTCAGCCGCAAGCCGGTGTTCGGTTACCTCGGCATGGCCTACGCGATGGTCGCTATCGGTGTCGTCGGCTTCGTCGTGTGGGCGCACCACATGTACACCGTCGGCCTCGACGTGAACACGAAGATGTACTTCACCGCGGCGACCATGGTCATCGCAGTCCCGACCGGCGTGAAGATCTTCAGCTGGATCGCGACCATGTGGGGCGGCTCGATCGAGTTCAAGAGCCCGATGGTCTGGGCGATCGGCATGATCTTCCTGTTCACCGTCGGCGGCGTGACCGGCGTCTACCTCGCCAATGGCGGTGTGGACGACGTGGTGCACGATACCTACTTCGTGGTGGCGCACTTCCACTACGTGCTGTCGATGGGCGCGGTGTTCTCGCTGTTCGCGGGCTTCTACTACTGGTTCCCGAAGATGAGCGGCCGGATGCACTCCGAACTGCTCGCGCACCTGCACTTCTGGGGATTCTTCATCGGCGTGAACGTGATCTTCTTCCCGCAGCACTTCCTGGGTCTGCAGGGTATGCCACGCCGCTATCCGGACTATGCAGAGGCATACACCTACTGGAACGAGATCAGCTCACTCGGCTACGAAATCATGGCTGGTTCGATGATCTTCTTCTTCGTGAACATCATCTACGCCTTCGTGGCCGGCAAGAAGGCAGAGGACAACTATTGGGGCGAAGGTGCAACCACGCTCGAATGGACGCTGTCGAGCCCGCCGCCGTTCCACCAGTTCAGCGAGCTGCCGGTGATCGAGGATCACCACCACGCCCACTGAGGAATTGCCGCCGCACCCCACGCGTGACCGGGTGGGGAATGGCCAAACGCTTGCGGCCGGTCCCTCGTGGATCGGCCGTTTGCTTTTCACGAAACGGAGTGAGCTATGCCGGAAGTGCGCATGATCGATGTCGGTGAACTGAGTCTGCGCTGCGCCGTCGAAGGCGACGGACCGCTGGTGATCATGGTCCATGGCTTTCCAGAAAGCTGGTATAGCTGGCGACATCAGATTGGCCCGATCGCGGATGCGGGGTTCACCGCCTGCGCGATCGACGTTCGCGGCTATGGCGGCTCGGACAAGCCATATCCGGTGGAAGCCTATGCGATGGAACGTATCGTCGGCGACCTCGTCGGTCTTCGCCGGGCGCTCTCTCCCGATCAGCCTGCGGTGCTCATCGGCCATGATTGGGGCGCACCCATCGTATGGAACAGTGCCCTTTCCAATCCCGAGCATTTCCGCGCAGTCGCCGGCCTGTCGGTTCCCTTCTCTGGCGTCCCGCAACGGCCTTTTACCGAGGTGTTTCGCGAACATTTCACCAGCCAGGGGCGATTTTTCTACCAGGAGTATTTCCAGGAACCCGGTGTGGCCGAGGCCGAAGCAGAGCGCGATCCCCGTGACTGGGTCGCCCGCATGATGTACTCGATCAGCGGTGATGTTCCCCCGGGAGAGTACTGGAGCAAGCCGCTGGGCGCGATGTTCCTGGAAGGTCTGCCTGACCCGCAGCCGGTTCCCTGGCTGACCGAGGAAGACCTTGATTTCTACGAGGGAGAATTCCGCGCTTCAGGGTTCCGCGGCCCGCTCAACCGCTATCGCAATCACGAAGCCGATTTCGAATGGCTGCAGGGATGGAACGGTAAGCGGATCGAACAACCCGCATTGTTCATCGGCGGGACGCGCGATCCGGCCACCTTCCTTTTCGGTGGGATCACCGATCCGGTCGCATTGGTGAAAATGTTCGCCCCGCAGTCGGAAGGCCATGTGCTCGAGGGCGTGGGCCACTGGACCCAGCAGGAACGACCGGACGAGGTGAACCGCATTCTCATCGACTGGCTAAAGCGATTGTGACGCCCTATATGGCCCCCGATTCCATGACCCAGGCAGCCCCCGTCCAACTCCCCGCGGAATGGCGCGATTTCTTCGCGCTGACCAAGCCGCGCGTGATGTCGCTGGTCATCTTCACCGGCCTATGTGGGTTGCTCGCCGCACCGGGGCATATCCACCCCGTGCTGGGCTTCACGGCGATTCTCTGCATCGCCTTGGGGGCGGGCGGTTCGGCCGTGCTCAACCAGTGGTGGGAAGCCGATATCGACAGTGGAATGAAGCGGACCGCCGGGCGCCCGCTGCCCACCGGGCGGATGAACCGGACCGACGCTCGCGATTTCGGTATCGCGCTCTCGGTCGCCTCGGTCCTGATCATGGGACTGGCGATCCACTGGCTCGCCGCTGCGATCCTGGCGGTCGCGATCGTATACTACGCCGTGGTTTATACCATCTGGCTCAAGCCGCGCACACCGCAGAACATCGTTATCGGGGGCGGTTCGGGGGCCTTTCCGCCAATGATTGGTTGGGTTGCCGTCACCGGCGATATCACGCTGATGCCGATCCTGCTGTTCGCCATTATCTTCATGTGGACCCCGCCGCATTTCTGGGCGCTCGCGCTGTTCGTGAAGACCGATTACGCCAACGTCGGCATCCCGATGATGCCGGTGGTCAAGGGCGAGAAGTCCACCCGCCTGCAAATGCTCGCCTATTGCGTCCTGCTGGTCCCGATTGCCGCCGCACCATGGTTCATCGGTGGGACGAGCTGGATCTATGGTGCCGCGGCGCTGGGCCTGTCCCTCGTATTTCTGGCGCTGAGCATTCCTGTCGCTTTCCGCACGGCAGCCGAAGGCGACAAGATGCTGCCCGAGAAACGCATGTTCGCGTTCAGCGTGTTCTACCTTTTCGCTTTGTTTGCCGCGCTCGTCGTCGACCGGGTGCTGGCGTACCAAGGAGTGATCGGATGACCCCCGAAGAAGAAGCCGAGTTCCGCCGTCGCCAAAAGAGCCGTAACCTCGTGCTCGGCGGTATCCTGCTGTTCCTGGCGCTGCTTTTCTACGCGATCACCATTGTGCGGATGTGATAGACCTATGACTGCCGCGACGCTTGAAACCCGCAAGACACGCACCGCACTACTCGCCGCGTTCGGGGCGCTTGCCATGCTCGGCCTCGGTTTTGCTGCCGTGCCGCTCTATCAACTGTTCTGCCAGGTGACCGGCTTCGGCGGTACCACTCAGCGGGCCAGCGCGTCGGACGCCGCCAGCGCGGCCCAGGCTAGCACGGGGCAGACCATCTCGATCCGCTTCGACGGCAATACCGCGAGCGACGTGCCCTGGAATTTCCGTCCTGAGCAGGCGACCGACACCGTGGTGATCGGCCAGCGCGACATGGCGATTTATCTCGCCAGGAACAATTCGGACGAACGGATCACCGGCACCGCCACCTTCAATGTCGAGCCGGAACAGGCCGGGGCCTATTTCAACAAGATCCAGTGTTTCTGCTTCACCGAGCAAACGCTCGAGCCGGGCGAGGAAGTGCGCATGCCGGTGCTTTACTACGTCGATCCGGCGGCGCTCGACGATCCGAACATGAAGGGGGTCGAACAGATCACCCTTTCCTATACTTTCCACCGTTCCAAGGAATCTGCGGAGTAGGCTCTGGACCCGCGCGCAATGGCGCATTAAGGGCACCCGCAAAGCGAGTAACAGGACGCGAGACACATGGCTGGCAAGGTCAATCACGACTATCACATCCTCGAACCCGATATCTGGCCGCTGATCGGCTCGATTTCGGCGCTCACCTTTACCAGCGGCATGGTGCTGTACATGCACGAGATGGCCAATGCGCATCTCGTTCTTGGCCTCGGCATCGCCGGTTTGATCGCGACCTTCTTCAGTTGGTTCTCGAACATCGTGAAGGAAGCGCAGCAGGGCGATCACACTCCGGTGGTGCAGCTGCACCTGCGGTACGGCATGATCCTGTTCATCGCTTCGGAAGTGATGTTCTTCGTCGGCTGGTTCTGGAGCTGGTTCGATTTCGCGCTGTTCCCCTCGAGCATTTCCGAGGTGGTCGGTGGGCAATTCCCGCCCAAGGCGATCGAAGCGGTGATGGACCCGTTCTCGCTGCCGCTGCTCAACACGCTGATCCTGCTGTGCTCGGGTACTACCGTGACTTGGGCGCACCACGCGTTGATCCATGGCGATCGCGAAGGCTTGAAGAAAGGTCTCTGGCTGACAGTCCTTCTCGGTGCGCTGTTCACCAGCATCCAGGCCTACGAATATGCCCATGCGCCGTTCGGCTTCGGTGGCAACACCTACAGCTCGGCCTTCTACATGGCGACCGGCTTCCACGGCTTCCACGTGCTGGTCGGCACTATCTTTCTTATCGTCTGCATGGTGCGCGCTTACAAGGGCCACTTCACCCCGCGCCAGCA
>NZ_JAYPTL010000010.1:0-14546 GCF_038133525.1 Erythrobacter sp.
CCCACATCCATGTCTGTGCTGTCCAATAGGCTGGAGTGCCGATCTCCTCGGCTCGGCCCCATCGCAGCTGATGTCCGAAGACGCGCGTCGTAGCCGCAGGAAGCGTGAGTTCGATCAACTCCCCATCGCGATACGAGAGAACCTGCTGCATTGACTGATGTTTTGATGAATGCATATATGCATTATATGATGCATTTTATTCTTGCGCAATGACTGAAGTGATCCATGAGATCGAACGAATCCGGCTTGCTGCACGGATTTCGCAAGCTGAAGTCAGCATGATACTCGGCGTGACCCAGGGCCACTACAGCAAGGTAATAAACGGAAAAGTCGAGCTTTCATTGAAGCTTAAGGAGCGAATGCAGGAGTGGATCAACTCGCAGGCCGACACTGTGCACGAAACTGCGACCGCTCGCCGCATGAAACAGCTTGCTGTCTCGATCCGCCAACAATGCATGGAGCTTATGCATTTGGCTGGGCTACCGGGTGAGATGATAGAAGGATCTACTCACGTAGAGAGCGGTTGATGAGCGAACGGAAGGTTACGAGGAGCCGATTTTGACGGCGGAACGGCGGCTTTGTTGGCGCTACCTGCCCAAGCGCTCGTTGCTATCCAGCCTTCGGGCCAACGCCCGAACAAAGCTGTCGTAACGGTCCTTGCCCTTGGCTTGTGCAGCTGCTCCACCTGCGTCGGGCAGCGGTGGATTGGCGGTGAGCCAGAATCGAACGAACAGCGCCAAGGCCTCGTTTCCGACCTCGACGGCATGTTCCAGGTTGTCCATCTGGCGGACGACTCGATCGATGCGCCGGCTGAATGCCGCCTCCATTCGCTCCGATCCATCTGGCGAAAGGAATGAGGTCAGAGCTGCCTCGACAATCTCCGCCTGCGAGACCCGCTTGCGGATCGCCAATTCCGCCAATTGTCTAGCCACCGCAGGCGATAATCGAAATGTATGTTTGGACTTCACAGTTCGATCCCATCGCCGGGGTCGAGCGCCGCCTGCCGGGAATTAGCGATCATGTTGGCACGCAGTCGCTCGGAACGAGCCGCATCGTCGTCGTTGTCACTATCACCACCGAAGTCGAACTCATTGACCTGAGGGGTGGGCTGTGGTGCGATTTCAACATGGATTGGTAGCTCGGGTTCGCGGCGGACACCGCCGTTGGCTTGATCCTCATCTGTCGAACTCTGTGGGGTCACCGATCGGACTGGCTTCACGGCAAGCAACTCGCTCCAGTCATCAGTTGGCAAGTCAGCGGCCTGATCCTGCTCGGGCTGCGGCGGCTTCCGAATCCGACTTTGGAGGCGCGGATCGGCATAATAGCGCGCCTTCTTCGCCCGCACCGGCGGCGCGCCTGACAGCATGACGATCTCGTCGGTTTCCGGGAGTTGCAGGATTTCGCCTTGGGTCAGAAGCGGACGGGAGGTTTCCGAGCGGGAAATCATGAGGTGCCCAAGCCAAGGTGAGAGCCGGTGACCAGCATAGTTGCGCATCGATCGCTGCTCGGTCGCCGTGCCCAGAGATTCAGACACCCGCTTGGCGGTGCGTTCGTCGTTCGTGGCGAAGGCGACGCGGACATGGCAGTTGTCGAGGATCGAATTGTTTGCGCCGTATGCGCGCTCGATCTGGTTGAGCGATTGCGCGATCAGAAAGGCCTTCAGCCCGTAACCTGCCATGAACGCCAGGGCGCTTTCGAAGAAATCGAGCCGACCCAGCGCCGGGAACTCATCGAGCATGAGCAACATCCGGTGCCGGTCCCTGCCTGCTTCCAGTTCCTCCGTCAGGCGGCGCCCAATCTGGTTGAGGATCAGCCGGATCAGCGGCTTGGTCCGGCTGATGTCGGAAGGCGGCACCACGAGATAAAGCGTCACCGGCTGCTTGCCCTCGACGAGATCGGCAATCCGCCATTCGGAACGCTGGGTGACTTCTGCGATCACCGGATCACGATAGAGGCCGAGGAACGACATTGCCGTCGAGAGCACGCCTGACCGCTCGTTCTCCGACTTGTTGAGCAATTCTCGCGCCGCGCTGGCAACGACCGGGTGCGGACCTGCCTCACCAAGATGCGGAGTAGTCATCATCGCCTTCAGCGTGGTTTCGATGGTCCGGCTTGGATCGGAAAGGAAAGCGGCAACGCCGGCGAGCGTCTTGTCCGGCTCGGCATAGAGGACATGGAGGATAGCGCCGACCAGCAGGGCATGGCTGGTCTTCTCCCAGTGGTTACGCTTTTCGAGGCTGCCTTCGGGATCGACCAGCACGTCGGCAACATTCTGGACATCGCGCACTTCCCACATGCCGCGCCGCACTTCGAGCAGCGGGTTGTAAGCAGCGGACTTGAGGTTGGTCGGGTCAAACAGCAGGACGCGGCTGAAGCCTGAGCGGAAACTCGCGGTCAGGCCCCAGTTCTCGCCCTTGATGTCATGGACGATCGCCGAGCCGGACCAGGTGAGAAGGGTAGGGATGACGAGGCCGACGCCCTTGCCCGAGCGGGTCGGCGCGAAGCACAGAACGTGTTCGGGGCCATCGTGACGCAGGTAGCTGTTGTTGAACTTGCCGAGCACGACTCCTTTCTCGCCAAAGAGCTTAGCCTTGGTGATGTCGCTGCGGGTTGCCCAATGGGCCGAGCCGTAAGTGTTGGAGTTGCGGTTCTCGCGGCCACGCCAGACGGACATGGCGATAGCAACGACGATGGCGACGAACCCGCCTGAGGCCGCAATCATCCCTCCCTGCTCGAAGACCTTTGGCGCGTAGGCTTCGTAAGAAAACCACCACCAGAACAAGTCGTAGGGTCGATAGACCGGGTGGCTGAACAGCTCGAACCAGGGCGCGCCCAGTTCAGGCTGGAAACCGAGCGCCGACGCAGTCCACTGGGTAGCGGTCCAGACGCTCGCAAGGATGATGGCAAACACGGCCAGCACCTGGCCCCAGAGGATTTTTGCAGCTGACATCACACGAGCGTGTCAGTTTCTGGCCGCGCTTTTCAAGCCGTTGTTGGTGGCCGTCGAAGAGTGGCGTTAAAGATGTGGCGGTGGAGTGCTTAAGTTCTGGTATCGGCAACCAGTTCGGACCGATCAAACCCTGTCCGCCCTGTCGAACCTCAGCTCGTTCGTTGGAGCCCTCCGATACCCAACTCGAACCTTGCGCCGGCCTCACGCAGGATATTTACCAGTTCAAGCGAGGCTTGATGGGCAGCCAATGCCTCGCCGCGCGTGCAAGGTTCCTCGCCATATCGAATGCCAGGCTTGCACTGGATTGCGGCGACTTGGTTGTCAGCGTCAAAGACCAAACCCGTATCGGCAAGTGTCACGCACAAGCCGGCAAGCCCATGTGTGAAGCCAAATTTGGCACCAGCACGATCGATCGCGGCCTTTAGAACTTTCTCGGCAGCCTGAAGTGATGACCATTTGGACTCGCCGTAACGGCCACCACGCGCCATCAGACCATTGATTGCGGCCTCTACATCGCCCCGAGCGATGTACATCAAACCATGGTCGGTACTCTCAAGCGTGAACGCGGCAGGTACAGCGATCTCGAACGCAGCACCGATCGCATCGAGTGCAACATCGGATAAGCGTCCAGCTTTTGCCGCCGTCATCCCTTCCACCAGCTGTGTGATGTTGCAGGTCGCGGGGCCACGCCCGATGCCCGGGTTCGGCACCCACTGGCGCGTCAGGACGAAATTCACGCTGCCGAAAATACGAGGTACGCGCAGGACATATAGGTCGCCATCCAGCAAGACTACCATCCGCCCCGGACACGGATCCTCTTTGAGCCGATCGCCGTAATTGTCGCGGTACCATTGGTTGATCGCCTCACTTAGCGCGGCATTTTCTCGCAATTCCGCCGGCAAACGTAGGGAGTCGCCACCAAGCGGCATATTAAGATTATACGTCATCGAAACTTCGCGGACCGCAAGCATCGGTCGCGACGGGATATCGACGCCATCATTGGTAAGCTTGAAGTCGATCTGAGCCATCATCGCGTCGAACTCCGGCCCACGCGCCGGCGGACGTTGCAGCGTCATATGCTACTCCTCGCACATCACTGGGTTCGGGCACAGCGCAACCCTCAACAAAATGCCAGTGTTTAGCACGAGATAGGAATGCCGCCACCGATCGCTACGCGGAATCAAGTATCCATGTGGTAGAAGCCTCATTCTCTGGCTTGGGGCCAGAGCCTTGCTCCCTATATCCCGATCCCGCGCGAGCGGCCCAAGGTCCAGTCGACCCCGCCGCCCGCTTTGATCGTGCCGGTGACATGCTGGCCAAGGTGCTTGTCGAGTTGCGGCCGCCAAGGGACTAGCTCGAACCCAAGACCATTGTCTATCATCGCAAATCGGCCCGACGCGAGTTGCAGGCGCTGGCGATAGGTGCCGGACACCCCTTCGCCTCCCGCGCTCGGTCGATGCTGCAGGCCGGTTTGCGAGGCGATGGTTTCGCTCGCGGCGGCGAGATCGCGGTCACGCAGAGTGTTGAGGAGATTGCGGGCCATAATGATCCGACCGCCGTGTTTGGTCGCGAGACCTTCCGAGACCAGATGCTCTGCCCGATCGCGCTTGGCCTGTTCGATCATTTCGCCAAGCTCGCCGCCCGACTGAACTTGTTCGGATGACAGCAATTGCCGGTCGAGCCAGGTACTCCCGCGCGCAGTGACCTGCTCGGCCAGCGTCAGGTCGGATTGAACCCAGAGCGATTGCCCTTGCCGGCCACGGCGGTTAGTCCAGCTCCGGAGCTCGACGATTGCGCCGGGCGCCGCGTCGCCGGTCTGTTCGAGATCGGAGAAGCGGAGGTGATGGACACGCCCGTCGGCACCATCGATCACGGCGTATGCCTGCCCGCTCAACTCATCATGCAGGCCGCGTTCGACCAGGCGGCCGATGATGGGGTCAGCCCCCACGCCCTGATGCATTGCGAAGCGCCCCGGATCTGCCTCGACACCCAGACCGGTCATGGCACGGTGCATGGTCTTGATGATGTCGCCGCGCACACCGAGTTGTCGCAGTGTCGTTTCAATGTCCGGCTTGAGCGACCAGCAAGCGGGCGCAATGTTGGTTGCCAGCCCCAGGCGGTCCAGCTTGCCCGCTCGCCCGATCAAGTGCCGGTCCATGGCCGATTGGCTGCGATGAGGGTCTGGACGCAGATCGATGACCCCGCCCAGTTCATCTGCCATCCGCTGGAGCCGCCGGTCAAGGCTGGTCCAGCGGTCAGCATCGACCTCACGGGCAAGCGCGTTGTCGATCTCACGTTCGCTACGTGGTCCCAGTTCCATGGTGACCCGCTCTTCGGCACGACCGCGCATGCCCTGACGGATGTAGTCCTTGTCGATCACCAGATCGCGGCCATCGTCGGCCTTGCCGCGAAGCAGGATGTGGATGTGCGGATTGTCGGTGTTCCAGTGATCGACGGCGACCCAGTCCAGCCTTGTGCCGAGGTCCTTGGCCATGTCGGTCATGAGTTCGCGGGTGAAGGCGCGAACGTCGGCAAGCTCGCCCGCATCCTCTGGCGAGACGATGAAGCGGAAGTGATGCCGGTCCCCGGCGCAGCGCCCGGCGAAGTCGGTCCCATCGGCAGAAGCACCGTCGTTCCCGAACAGCTCGGCATCCTTGCCGTCGCGGGTGACACCGTCGCGCTTCAGATAGGTGACATGGCGGGCAAGCGGGGCAGCCGAGTAGCGGGTCCCGACGTGCCGGACCACGCGCGCCTTGACCAGCACACGGCGCTGACCCTGACTGGCGCGCATGCGCAGGACGGCGCTGCGGCCCCGGGCATTGCGACCCGTGCCGCGTCGACTGCGCCCGGCGATATCAACCCGCCCGGCCTTGTTCGACAGCGCACGGACCTGGGCCACAAGCGACCGGGGCTTGGCTGAACGCTTGCCTCGATCCCTGACCCGTCCCGGCCTGACATTGAAGTCGTCGTCGTTCACCGGATTGGAAGGCAGAATCCGGGCGACGGCGCTAAAAACGGCAGAATTGCGCAAGTTTTTGGCAAAACTGCCAGCAGGGGGGCAGGAGCGATGGCGCTGAAAGGCGAGCAATTCCAAAGACCTCCACCCCACCCGACGGCGCTGCTTTTATCTTGCCATCCTCCTTCCCCCTGCCTTCCTGCTTCCGATCTTCCGCACAAACCTGCGCCAATCCACGCCATAACGCACCAGAGTGCAATGGGAGCGATCACTGCGGAATGCTCCCCGAAACGGGCGCGAAGACGCTATCGGTCTGAGCAGCCGGAGTGGGAGTTAATGACGGCGGCGCGGCGGCGGCGAAGCTGCCGGATGCGTCCGCCAGTGTATCCTGGCGCGCGGCGAACAGTTCGGACTGTGTCCAGGATCGGCGAACCGACTGCACGGGAGATGCGCTGGCAAAGACAGTTGCACTGCGTCCAGTCTGCAGCATCGGTGCGATCCGGGCGATGTAAGCGCGGGTTTCGGCGGGCAGCGGCTTGCCGCGATCCCGCCAGGCCTCATAGCGGCCCGGCCCTGCATTGTAGGCCGCGAGCATGCCGTAGGCACCGTAGCGGTCGTACATTTCGCGCAGGTAGGACGTGCCCGCCATGATGTTGTCGCGCGGGTCGAAGGGATCAGCGCCGAGACCGAACCGGGCGCGCTGACGCGCCCAGGTTCCGGGCATCAACTGCATCAGGCCCATCGCACCCGCTGACGATACCGCTCCGATCCGGCCCGCGCTCTCGGTGCGCATGACCGCATAGATCCACGCCTCGGGAATGCCGAAGCGCCGCGAAGCTTCTGATACGTGCGCAGCAATGTCGACGATGCGAGGCTGCACCTGTTCGGCAGCGACCTGCGGAAGCGCAGGCACGGAACCGAACAGGGCGAACACGAGGCAGGCGATGCGAAGCGAGCCGACGAAGCGCATCGGTCAGTCCGCCTTTTCGCGGCGCGCCGGGCGCGACCAGACCAGCACATGCGCGTTGCCATCGTCCTGGAACAGGTTGGCGCGCAGCGGCTGAATGAAAGCAGGATCGTCGATCTGGAGCGAGAGATATTCGCCCGCCTTCTCGCCGACATGCTTCCAGGCCGCGCCCACTTCGTGCGCCTCGTCGCCTTCGCCCGCGATGACGCGGTAGTCGGGCGCGTTCTCGCTGTCCGACGGATCGGCCGGAACGAGGGTAAGATCGATGTCGAGCGTCAGCGTATGCAGGTGTCCTGAAAAGCCGCCATCGGCGGCAATGAATGTACCGATCTTCATGGGTCAGTTTCCTTCTGCTTGGGGGATGAAAGGGTCATTGGCGCGCGGATCGGCGAACAGCTGATGGTCGCCATCGCCCGCTTCGTCGGTCCAGACGGGCTTGGCGCGGCCGATGACATCGCTCATGCGCAGCACGCCGAAATAGCGTCCATCGAAGCTGTTGGGTGCAGCCGGGCTCATCACGAAGAGCTCGCCCGAGCGGAGCGTGATGCAGCCTGCCCAGACGGGAAGCGGTCGTCCGAGGCTGTCGTGCGCACGGGCTGCGCCGAGATATTCACCGTCGATGGTCACACCATGGGCGAAGCGGCAGACGCGCTGGCCGCGCAGCGCAGCGACGCGCTTCAGCAAAGGAACACCGCGCGGCAGGTAGCTTCGCTCGGCGAGCAGGCGGCGCATGGCGGGCGGCGGTTCGACCGCGACCCGCTCGCCAACATGCAGGCTCGCCTTGCCGCGAATGAGGTAGAGCCCGGTGGGCACGGAAGCCGTGGCGTTCCACACCGCGTAACGCGAGACCGGCACGGTCAGCGTCGCGAGGGTGGCGGCAGCGACGACACCGGCCAGGACGAAGCGGCGTCGGATCATGGCAGGAGCGCCTTGCGCTGAAGCCATGCGCGATGGCGCGCGAGGGTATAGCCGCGCGGGCGCTCGCGCCCCGCCATGCGGTTGTGGACGTGCCGCCAATGATCGGGCGCGACCTCGCAAGGGTCGATGCTCGATGCCTCGATCGCGTCGATCAGGCGGAAGACCTGCGCGACCTTGGACCAGCCCTTGACCGAGAGAAGGAGGTCACCGCCGGGATCGACCTGCGCAATCGGTGTGTGAGGTTCGTCCACCGCAACAGCGCGAACGATGTCGAGTGTCGAGCGGATCGTGCCATATTCGTTGGAGGCCCAGCGTACCAGAGCGAACACCTGACCTGCCGCGTAGCTTTCGACGCGCTGCCTGCGGTCGATGATCCGCTCTGCCACCGGCTTGCCGAACTTGAGCCAGTCTTCGCTCTCGCCTTTACGCCAGACCAGCGTGACATGGGTCAGCGGACCATCATCACCCACCCTCGTCTCGGCAGGCCCGCGCGGCGGCACCGCGCCGTCCGTCCACAGGCGTTCTGACGTTAGCAAGAATCCGAAGGATTCTTTGTTAGCAAAGTTAAGGGAGCCGGAGCGCGAAGGAATCTGCGGGCTTAGGGGCCATTTCGGTTCCCGATAGTCCGAACTTTGGGTTCCTGATAGTCCGAGTATGGCGGTTCCTGATAGTCCGAGCGTCATGACGACATATCCACAGGGCGAAGACCGACACGGCGCATGGCAACATCGAAGGGATCGACCGGCAGCACGGCGAACATCAGCCGTTCGCGGCCGAGTGCGTGTTCGATGGTGAGCCGGTAACCGGGGAGCGCTTGCCGCCGCACGATGTCGCGCAGCTCGAATGCGAAGCGCTTGAGCGGTGACAGGGCACCGGACTTCACATGCAGATGCTGAAAATCGAAGCTCCAGCCATTCTTCTGCTTGCCGCCATGCTTGCGCACGAGCCGGTAGAGCCAGCGTTCGAGCCCGCCGGTCAAAGCGAAATAGGCAGGGTCAATAGTCAGCACCAAGGCCTGGTCGATCACGCCCTCGTAGAACCAGTCGGGAATGATCATCTCGATCCCAAGCGCGCGGCCTGAGCTGTCCAAACGCTCTTTCCATTCGTTGATCCAGGAGAAGCGGTGCCGCCGCCGCGCGTCACGCTGGCGGATCGAGGTCGCAATCGTGGTCGATTGCAGCCGGTCGAGCCCGGCCTTCAACCGCTCATAACTCGCCTTGCCGGTGCCGCGCCGGGTGAAGGCGAGGATCTCGTGCGGGGTAGCGGCGATCAGCCGCGAGGTCGGGCGGCCCATGTCGCGCGCTTCGACGATCTGGCTGGCAACCCAGATCAGCACGTCGGCGTCCCAGATGGTCGCCATGCCATGCTCAGCGGTCGCCTCGACCAGGATCGAGACCTCACCCATCCGGAAGTCGATGGGCTTGACCCGCTTCGACTTGGCGAGGCTGAAAAAGGGCCAGGCCATCAGGTCCTGCGCATCGCGGGTGGCGATATCGCCCCCGGCGCTGACGAACAGGTCGAGCTGGGCCGGGCTCGCAGAAAGGGCGGACATGCGAGGCATGGATAGGCCCTCAGCGCCGCACCGGCGGGGTATAGCCGTCGAGCCGCTTGGCGGGATGGACCACACCCTTGCCCGGGTCGCTGGTTGAACGGCGCAGCCCCTGTTCGGCCCAGGCATCGAGATCAGCGAGCGCGTAGACGATCCGCCCGCCGAGCTTGCGGTAGACGGGCCCGGTCCCGAAGCAGCGGTGCTTCTCAAGCGTGCGGGCCGAGAGGCCGAGATGCACGGCGGCATCGGGCGTCCGCAGGAAACGGGCAGTTACAGGCGTGGGTCTGGCGTCCATGGCAAGGCTCCGGCGAAGATGGGATGCGACAGCGGGCTGTCGCTGGGGTTCGCGAGCTTTGGCGTGGCAGAGGTGCCTTGAGGGAGTGACAGAGTGGGAGGCGGCGCAATTGTCACCCCATGCGTCGCGTCAGCGATGGTGGAGCAGTGATCGGTATCCGCTGGCGACGAGACGGCGGGCCGCAGCCGTCAGGCGCAGGACATGGCGCCGTTCGCCGGAGCCCTTCCATTCAGCACCCTTCAGCGGTCGGTGATTGGGGAAGACGATGCCGAACGCGATGTCGCGCGAGGAGGCCCCGGCCTCCAGCGCGTCGTGCAGTGCGAGCAACTGGGACCACCGGGTGCGCTGGTAGGCGGTAGGCTCTGCCGAACGGTCGATGTTCGCGCGTTTGCCCTGCGTCACCCGCTGGAAGCGGGTAGCAGCGGCGAGCCGCAAGGCGCAGCTGGGATCACAGGGGATCGTGAGGGTCGGGACGGTCAGGCCCGGCACCTTGTGCACGCACAGGCGCACGCGCGCTGAAGCGATGGCGACGACGGTATGGCGTTCGGTGTCACTGGCAAATTCGACCAGCGGTTCAGAGTCCGGTGGAAGCGGGATCGCACCAGCCCAATCCGAAGCGTCGAGGGTCACGACATCGGGCGCAATCTCGGGCGACCAGAGTGCAGGCGATTTGCGAACGTTGGCCTCTGGATCGGTGGGGAAAGCAAAGGCCCCACCGCCCGGCCAGACCCTCCTGTTCCTCGCGTAGCTTCGAAGGATGCTCGGCGATGCGAGCCTGGGCGTCGGCGTGGTCCTGCCGATAGTCGCGATTGCGATTCAGGAATTCCTGCGCGAAATCCGCGTAGTCGTGATCGCAATATTGATCTGCGGTCGATGGTGACCGCCAAGACGAACCACCGGACATGGCAACCCCCGAATGGCACAGGCGGAAAGGCCAAGCGTCAAATGTCTGATCGGTATAGATAAGTCGGAAGTAACCAAGTTTGCGCAACTCTGTCCGGCGCTTCGAAGGTCATCGGGGACTATTACTAGGGTGATTCCCTCAATACTTAGGTCTGAAATCAACCTTTTCGTGATTTATCAAGCAGGTGGCGATAGCCATGCGTCGTCATCCAGCGCGCTCGCTCGAGATGGCTGTCATGCACCGCACGCGCGCGTTCTTCTTCGATCCGAGTATCCAGGCCGAAGACGATCTGGGCCACCTCGCGCCAGTCGGCACCCTCGTCATCGGCGTCAAGTATCCGTAAATACGTGACAAAATGGCGCTCGTCGTACTCCGTGATGTGATCATCGGATGGCGCGCGATCTTCGAAATGTGGTTTCGTCATCGGACGAGCCTTTGCCTCGACTCGTTTTGCATGGCCCGACTTCTAGCATGAGTTCGCACCTGTTTGGTGAAAACTTGGCCTGTGCCATTCGCGGTAGGGCGACATTCAATTTGAGGCATAAGCAAAGTAGTCCGTGGCCATGTTGCGGATGAGGACCTGACGCCGCGCCCGCGTATTATAATACGTAGCACGGAGATACGCGAACGGTTTCTAAGCTACGGATGGATATCCGTAAGTTGTTCGGCGCCAACGTGCGTCATTACCGCGTCGCAGCCGGGCTCAGCCAGGAAGCGGTGGCCGAACGCATGGGTGTCGACCGTGCCTATGTCAGTCTGATCGAGCGCGGTGAGCAGAACGCGACACTTCTCACTCTCCACGAAACCGCGCAGGCGCTCCGAGTGAAACCCGCCGACCTCCTCGTCGAACCACCCGCCGGCAGCGAGGTCTGAACAGGCCGAAGCCCCGCCCGGCAGGTGCCGGGCGGGGCGGGCTGTCCGGTCAGTCGCCGTTGTTGCGGCGAGCGCGCGACCAGATCAGGTTGTAGCTCTT
The DNA here is from genome assembly GCF_038133525.1 of Erythrobacter sp. Classification (GTDB taxonomy): domain Bacteria; phylum Pseudomonadota; class Alphaproteobacteria; order Sphingomonadales; family Sphingomonadaceae; genus Qipengyuania. The sequence goes on from NZ_JAYPTL010000010.1 coordinate 11,513, forward strand.
GCCGTCTTCGTCGTCGAACAGGTTGGCGAAGATCGGGGCGGTGAAGCTGGGATCGTCGAGCTTGACCGAGAGGTATTCGCGGCCTTCGTTCGAAGTCTTGGTCCAGGCGGCGCCGATTTCCGCGCGGCCGACGAAGATCCGGTGCGACGGTGCGTTCTCGTTGTCGCTGGCTTCGGGGACGACGCGGACGTTCTTCTGCTGCACCGACATGGTGACGATCTCGCCCTTGTATTCGTTGCCGGTCTTGGTGAAAGTTCCGATGTTGGCCATGATGATTTCCTTCAAGTTGGTCGAACCCGCGCCCATCGCGGCCTCGATGGCTGGTTCAAGGCAGGGGCTTGCGCCCGCTGCACCGGGACGGCTGGAACGAAAGTGGAGGACGACGGCCAGACGGCTTTCTTGCCTCGCGAGGAATGCGTGGAACACGCAGGGGAAGAAAGTTGGCTGAGACGGCGTTGCAGCAAGGGATCAAGCGGCGAAGCCATCCCCTGCCAACCAAGGCCATTGAAGAGGCGGCATTGGGCTCGGGTCCGACTTGAGCAGGATGACATGGCCCTTCCCGGACTTGCCAGAGCGAGCGGCGGAAAGGATGATCTTGCGTGTCGCGTGATTGCTGATCGTTTCCGCAACCCGCAGTCCTGCCATAGGGAACGAGTTGCCACCGGTCCCCAAGCGATCCCGCAATCGGCTCGCCCCGGACCTGACCCCGACAGGCCGCACCACCCCTCCCAGGCCCGACCCAGCAACCGCCCGGACTGCCTCGAACCTGGACCGACGAAGGCAGTCCTTCTCTGATCCCTGCGCCTTCCCCGTCACGGCCAATCTGACCGTGCAATCCCCGCTCAGCACCTGCCGGGCGGGGCTTTGGGCGCCGCCGGAGTTAAAGGCGGGCGCGGCTCCATTGTGTCCAGGAAGCAGTGGCAATGACGGCTGCACCGATTAGCGAAACGACAAGCTGCCATGCGCTCTGCGGCATGGTCGCAACCGCAATGCCGTGGACAGCGTGATAGCCTGCGACGGCTGCGGGAGCCGCAAATGCAATGCCGATTGCAGCCCGCGTCAGGTCGGACCTGGCGAAGGTCAGAGCCAGTTGGGCGGCGGTGAGCAGGACGATCGCGGCAATGGCAGCGGCTGCAAGCGCGGCGACGATGCCGCTATCGCTACGATAGGTAACCGAACCGGCGAGAAAGGCCACGAACAGCGGCAGGGCGTAGATCGAAAGGCGGAAAAGCAGCGCGCAAATCATGAAAACTGCGACAATAATCAGGGCAAAGCCGATCAGCATGGCGTCCTCCTTGAAACCAAGGGCAAGGGACGCGCTCTCCACCTCCACCGCAGCGCATTGTGCTTGGCGAGCATAGCAAAAATTGCTGCTGGCCGGAATACCCGATGGGCATCCGGCCTGCTTGCAAAATGCGGTGCGGCGCGTTCAGGGATTGAACGGGTCATATTCGTGAACCACGCGGGCGGGGTCGCCATCGAACTCGGAAGTGGGAACAGCGGCGTAGCCATTACCGGCCTGGAACAGGGTAACGCAGACCATCAGGGTGCGAGCGAGGCTCCAGGCGTGACGCTGTGCGATCTTGAGTGACATGTTCGAGCTCCTGTCTCGGAGCAGGGACCATCCCCGCTCGACAGGCCCCGGACAGACGGCGCAAAGCCGCAATCACCACGAAGGCGACAGACGCAGTGGCCGCACGCGAACGCGTAGCGGACCCTTTACGGGTTGATTGAAGGAGGCTTTGAGGCGGCCAACGGATTGGCCTTTGAGAGTAGGGTGGTATTCGACTGGCACAGGCGGCCTGCAAAGCATGAACAACTATCGAAATGGCGGATCAGAGTGTCAAAACCTGATCGACTCAGAGAACGAGTTGGTGCGCCGCATCCTTGAGGCGTTCCCCGAGGATGTCAGCGCGAGTCTCAGCACCATTGTTAGGTCGCGATTTTAGATAGTGGCCAGCCTGCTGAATGCGGTTCACATTTCGCTGAAGGCCAGTTCCATGTAGCGGCCCAGCTTGAAGCGCGTCGTTGAGACGATCCAGCGAACTCTTGCTGCGATGGGCAAGATTGTTTCGAACGGCGATTACGGCATCAATAATGGCCTTGCGCTGAGCGTTCAGATTGCTGAACTTGTTGCGATGCTCATCTGCAAGCCATTGGCTTGCTCGATCTTCAATGGCTGCGAAAGTGGGAAAAGAGGTGTTTCGGCCCTCGGAATCTAAGATATCCTTCAACTCATCCTTAGTAAGATGATCTCGCGCCTTGAATTCGCCAAATTTGTTGTACGCTTTTTCGACCTTTGAGTTTCCTCGAAATGATTCCTTTAAGCTATCCTCCAAATGCCTCATAACTCGTGAGCAGTCGCGATTGGCGTAGGCGAATATCAAATCATTGACGAAGCCTTCGAACATAACGCCGATAGCCAATGCATAGTTCTCGGTCGCAATTTTGCGGTGAATGGCATCTTCGAAGGTCTCCCAAGATGCATTGTAATGGTCAGACTGCTCGTCAAGCTGAGACTCAAAGTCCTGCCAAACGCCGTCCGGGCTAATTTTACGCATCACGCACTCCAAGCATCGAGAGGGGCGTCGAACCCATAACGGTGACTTTTGGGTTTATCTGAAAGGAAAAAGCAAACCTCAAGATTTTGGTGCATCAGACTGCCAATGACGGCTGGCACCGCAGCTGCCGCCGCGGACGCAATTGAGATCTTGAGCTGGGTGGTCACTCAATCGCCCAAACCGAGATCCCCATCTTGCGCGCCTTGTCGACCAGATTGGCATTGATGCCATTGCCCGGGCAGGCGACCACGGCCTTGGGAAGCGCCTCGAGCATCTGATCGTTGCGGCGGAAGGGTGCCGCCTTCTTGAACCGGTCCCAGTCAGGCCGGAACGGGACGTGGGTGATTTTGCGGTTGCGTGCCCAGAGCGAGGCGATGTGTTCGCCGCCGGTCGGGTTGCCGCCGTGGAACAGGACCATGTCGGGATATTTGGCGAGAACCTTGTCGAGCACGGCCCATATGCTGCCATTATCC
>NZ_JAYPTL010000010.1:14556-57118 GCF_038133525.1 Erythrobacter sp.
GCGGTTCGGTTTCCGAACGGCGCTTGGCATCAAGGAATTCGCGGCTGTCGATCATGGCAGCGGTCAGCGTGCGATGATTGACCAGTGATCCGGTGCGAGGGGTCCAGGCCTTGCGGAAATGGGCTTCGAACTGGTCGGAGGCAGCCTCGCGCATGAACTCCATCGCATTGCGCCGCTCGATCAGGCCGATGCCTTCATTGATCAGCCGTTCCAACTCGACCGACTTGACCTCGGAGCCATCTTGTTCGCGCTGCCCGCGCCTCTGGGCGTGCTCGTTGTCGTCGAGCTCGCGCTGGATCCGGCCTTCGGCGCGGTAGAAGAGATTGGCGAGCGACCAGCACAGGCCTTCAAGATCGGACTCGAGCCTTGTGTCGATCATGGTACCAATGAGCGCATCGAACATGTCGGCGACGGCGCCGATGGCGATACGCTCGTCGGGAAGCGACCTCGGGTCGGCTTCGTCCGAGAAGGGACGATAGCCGTAGAGGGCGATTTCATCGAGGAGATGGGCGGTGGGGGAGACTTCGTGATCGGGTTCGAATGGCTGCGCCATGATTGCGGTCCTTGGAGGTCTGAGCCGGGCACCTCGTCCGGCCTTCCGGCGATCCCCCTGACCGGCGGCGGGGTGGCTGCACCCTTGTGGTCGCAACGAAGTGGAGCATGGCGCAGCCATTGCGGCCGCCCCGCCGCCGGTCTTCAGATCGCCCCCAAAGAAGGCCGGGTGCCCGGCGTGACGCATGGACCGGCCCACGCCGCCAATCCTGACCCGATCCCGTGTCGGCGAAACTCAGCGAGGAAGGAACCTGCCCCGGTCGGCGCCGTGCAATTGGGCGATCAGGCATTGGCCCAGCCCATCAATGCCAGCGCGTTGCAGATCGTCGTTGAAGTCGCCGAGCAGCGGCATGAGCGGCAGCAGTTCGATTCCTGCGGCCTGTGCCCGCTCGTTCAGGATTGCAAAGGCCGCATCCCCGGCAGCATCGCGGTCACGCGCGACATAGAGGCGGCGCAGGTCTGGCGGGAACAGGATGGCAGCCAGGTGCGATGACGAGGTGGCAGCGGCGAGAGGCAATGTCGGCAAAGCTTCACGCACAGACAGCATGGTCTCTATGCCCTCGCCTGCGGCCATGACGTCCCCGCACTTGCCGAACCGGATCGCTGCCCCGAGGATATTGCCCATCGCCCTGCGTGGCGATGCGACGGCTGCCTTCATACAGCCCGATGGATCGATCCATGTGCGATGGGTTCCGGTCTGGTTACCGTCGTGATCGGTCACCGCTGCGATCAGTGCCGGAAATGCTCCGGGTGTTCCGGGCACATCGTCATCATTGGGTCGGTAGTAGCAGCGCGGGTGGAACCGCAGGGCGGGCAGGTCGGCAAGGTGCATGATACCGCGCGATTGCAGGTAGGTCGCAGAGTGAGTGCCGATGATCGGCTTCGAAGCTGCGAACAACCGCCGCGCAGCAGTGGGCGACCCTGCACGTGCGGGTGGACCGGGCGAGCGGCCCCGCTGGTCGTCTGCCGGTGGTGGCAGTGCCAGGAAGCGTTCGGCCTCCTCGATGGTCTCGGCAAGCCGTCCGTGCCTCTGGTTGAGCCGGATGAGGTCGACGAGATCGCCATGTTCTCCGGTCGCGGCATCGACCCAGTTACCGACCCTGCCGCGCTCGGTCTCGAACAGACGGACATAGAGACTGCGCCCGGGCGCCCCGGCGACGTCGCCCACCATCCAGTAGCGTCCCTCACGCCTTCCGGCGGGAAGGTAGTGGCGGCACACGGCTTGGGCATTCCGGGCCAGTCGTTCCGACAGCTCCGCCGCCCTTGCAGACAAGGTTCTCATGTCAGGCGATCCATTCAGGAAATGCAGTATCGGGCTTGCACCATGATCAGCCGGCAATCACCGCTCTGCGAGTGCCGATCATAGTCTGGCGACGAAATGGCCGGGGTCAGGCTGGCCAAGGAAGTGAAAGCCAGCTGCGCTGTAACCGGCTCAGGCGGGCGGAATATAGGCCTCGTAAGGGTTGCCCGGTGCGAGATGGCCGAACGGGGTCATCACAAAGGCATCGTCGTCGTGGCCGACGGCGCAGAGAACATAGCGGGTTTCGCCACTCGCTACCTCGGTACATTCCATCAGCGCGAGGTCACCGGCCTCAGCAGCCTTGAGCAAAGTTTCGAAATTGGTGCGGGCATAGTCAGGGATGGCCATGGTCGGGCTCCTTGATGAAAATGGGAAGGAAGGCTGGCGGGGCGACCGGAGCCGCCCCGCTCAAAGGTTCACTCGGCAGCGATTGCCATCGGATCGTGTTCGGCTTCGTCATCGGCGAGGAAGTCGGGCAGTTCGGCGATGTCGTCACCGTCCGGTTCGGTCACAGGGAGCCGCAGCGGTTCGGGCAGCCAGCAGGTGCCTTCGAGCAGGCGTTCGGCCTCGCGGGCCATGTCGCCCTTCTTGAGGTGCTCGATCAGCACGGCGGTGGCATCGCCCTTGGCTTCGCGCACGGCCTCGATGATCCGGGGCTTGGTGACGCGGCCAAGGTAATTGTCGACCGTCGGCGTCCAGCCCGCTTCGGCCATGTCGAGCCCGACCACCGTTGCCAGCGCATCGGCGGCAGCGATCCGCTGCTCAATGCCATGCGCAGAAGTGCGGCCGTCGTAGCCCCTGACCGGTTCGAACAGGGCGTTGACGCCCAGCGACACGCAATGGGCCAGCAGTGCCATCTGCTCGTCCTGCGGAAGTTCGACAAGAGCATCCCACAGCAAAGCAGGCTCGTCGGGCAGTCGCTCGGCCCACTGCTCGTGCCGTGTCTGGATCGCCACGCTCCACGGGGTCTCGCGCAGGTTCGGGGCGACATTGCCGAGCCAGGCCTGGGTCACTTCGATCTGCACGCAGCCGTGCGTCCCGTGCGAGCGGAACACCGACAGGTACAGCGCATGGAGAACGGCGATGAAGGCCACCTGCGGGTTGCCCGCGAGCGCATTGCGCAGGGCGACGGTGCGGACGGCGGTCAGTTCGGACACGAGCCGGTCGGGAAGCGGGCGGATGGCGTCGTCCTCCTCGTCCGTGGCGGCTTCATCGGGCATATGGCCACCAACGCTGAACGCCGGGCCGGAAGGCTGTTCAGCACTCTCACGGTCGACCGGAGTGCCGCCCCCTTCGACCGCAGGTTCATCCTCGGGCCGGACATAGCCGCGATCGATCCGCAGCCGCCCGTCATGGGTGAGCGAGATGAACACCCCTGCGCGTGCCTGTTCGTCAGGATTATAGGTGACCGGACGGATGTTGAGCGCGGTGAGTTCTTCGTCGATCTCGGTCAGGCGGGCATCGACTTCGTCGGGCAGGTCGGAGCCGTCCTGATATTCTTCGCCGATCCCGTCGTATTCCTCGACCAGGGCATCCAGACGGGCCTGTTCCTCCTCGGTCAATGGAACGGTCGTGCCGGTGATCCGGCGCTTCCCGCTCTCGCAGCCATAGGGCAGGTCGATTGCCGCCTCGACCCATTTCCAGCCTTCGGCGCCGATCTCCTCCGCCGCCGTCGCCAGCTTGGCATTGACCAGTTGTTCGACCAGAACCGGATCCTGCAGCCAGCCCTCGTTTTGCTCGGAGAACAGGTCGCGCATGACGTAGCCGCCAGCCTCGATATAGGCATCGATGCCGATGAAGCGCACGCGGCGGTCGCCGGCCGGGATGGCATCCTCGGTCAGCATCCGCCGGATCTGATGCGCAGAGATGTAGGGCGTGTCCTTGACCTGCTCCCAAACCTGCTCCTGGCGGGCATGGTCGTTGTTGACGGTGAAGGCCATAAGCTGTTCGAGCGTCATTTCGTCCTCGCCATAGATCTCGAGCAGGCTGGGCGCGACCGACGCAAGCCGCAGGCGCTGCCGCACGGTCGAGACCGAGACGAAAAAGCGTGCGGCGATGTCGTCTTCAGAAAGGCCCGCCTCGATCAGCGCGCAGAAGGCGCGGAACTGGTCGAGCGGATGGAGTCCCTCGCGCATGACATTTTCGGCAAGCGAGTCTTCTTCGGCGATGCCCGCCTCGCGCACCACGCAGGGGACAGGCTGGTCCTGCGCCATCCGCCTGGTCTTGACCAGCAGTTCGAGCGCGCGGAAGCGGCGCCCGCCCGCAGGGACTTCGAAGAAGCCGGTCTCCTTGCCATCCTCGTCGAGCATGGCGCGGACGTTGAGGCTCTGGAGCAGGGTGCGGCGGTAGATGTCTTCGGCGAGGTCCTCGATCGAGAGACCGGCCTTGAGGCGCCGCACATTCTTCTGGCTCAGCACCAGCTGTGAGAACGGGATGTCGCGCGAGGAACTGAGCACGAGCTTGGGGACTGATTTGGACTTGGTCATGGCAATTCTCCATGACGGGCCGCCGGGAGCCTCTCTCTCGGCCTCGACCCGTCACGAAGCGAAGCGCCGCCCTCTCACTCTGGAGAGAGCAGCGCCACGCCGGAGAAGCGCCGGAACAGTTCAGGGTCAGTGAACCCGGTCGAGCAGCTTCTTCGCCCTGCCCTCCATGTCGAGCCGGGCATCCTGGTGGGCCTTGTCACGGGCAAGAGCGGTGATCCCCTGCACGAAATCGAAAATCGATTCAGGCGGACGGCCTTCCTCGGCGAGCACCCGCTCGATGATCCTGCCGGTCTCGGCCTTCGAGAAGCCCCGTCCGCGCAGGAAATCACTGCGATCTTCGTCATTGCGGGCGACGATGCGCTCGCGCGCCGCCTTGATCCCATTGATGAAGGGCTGGGGCGAGGAGTTGGCGAAGCCTTCCAGCGCCGGTGCGGCTTCATGGGCGAAGCGGTTGGCGGCATATTTGCTGTGGCGGATGGAGATTTCTTCGAAGTCTTCTACGCCCCACAGGTTCCGGTTCTGGCAAACCGCCCGAAGGTAAAAGCTTGCCATGCCCAGCGTCTTCGCCCCGACCTCGGAGTTCCAGCAGTAGAAGCCGCGAAAGTAGAGATCAGGCGATCCATCGGGCAGCCGTCCTGCTTCGATCGGGTTGAGATCGTCGACCAGGAACAGGAACACATCCCGATCAGATGCATAGAGGGTCGTCGTATCTTTCGAGATGTCGACATTGGGGTTGTAGATCCCGGTCGACCAGTCGAGCACGCCCGGCACCTTCCAGCGAGTGTCACCCGTGCCATTGCCTGCGATCTTTTGCACCGCTTCGACCAGTTCATGGTCGTAGATTCGGCCATAGTCGGGACCAGTGACCGCACGCAGTTCGACGCGCCGCCCAGCAACCGGATCGTCGGTCTCGAGGGTCTTGATCTGCTCGATCCTGTTCGAGGTCAGTCCGTATTGCAGGTTGATTGCCGCCAGCGGGGCCGGGAGCTGGCGCAGATAGGCAGCCGGGGCACCGACCTGGCTGGCGAGCTGGCCGAAGCTCCAGTGTGTCGGCGCGACAGGCTCGTCGGCGCCGGGCAGCATCAGCGCCAGACGTTCCGGATCGCTCCGGTTCGCCTCGACATGGATCAGCGCGCTTTCGATGACGCGGGTCCGGCTGCGCTCAGACCGGCTCCGGACCGAGCGGGCGAGATCGTCAAGCGAGAGATAACGCTGATCGTCAGGACGCGAGAACCATTCCGAGGAGACACGGCCATTGTGCGAGCCGCGCGAGACATCGACCTTGTAACCGCCGCTGGTGTCGCGGCGCGCATCGAGAACCTGCATGTTCATGGGAAAACCTCCATGACGGGCGGCCGGGAGCCTCTCTCCAGACCCTCATCCCGTCACGGCGAAGCCCGCCACCCTCTCACTCTCACCCGCTCATGCTCACAGTCGCACGAGCGGCCAGCGAGATTGCCCGAACAGGAAACCGCACCCTGATGGAGGCGGGGAATTTTCCAAGTTGCCCGTGCGGGCGGAAAGGCGGGGTCTGTCGGCTTTCCAGGCCTGCACATGCCACCATGACCGCCGCAGGCAGAGTGCGTGCGGGGCCCCTACGCCAAACGCCGCGCCCGCAGGAGCGGGCCGGAACGGCGCGCGGGACCGAGCGCGTCATCAGCCCCGCTCCGCTTCCCGGGGCGTTGCGGGGTGTCCCCGCAGAGGTGGGTAACATGCAGACCCTCAGTGGGCTGCATGCAGGGAGGAAACTTCCTCCCTTTCTCCAAGGCGTAGGATATGTCAGCCTAAGCACGAGACGACATCGGTGCGGCTAGCCAATAGCCAGCAACATTTTCCAAGGGCAGTTTTGACGATGAATGACGCCTCCGCCCTATCAAACGCAATCCGGTCTGCCGCAGAGGCATCGGGATCCATTCTTGTCGCAACGTCGATCTACTCTGGTGACAATGCAACTGCACCGGTAGCATTCCTCGAGGCAGACAATGCTGTCAGAATCCTTGCGGCTCATTCACCGCGTATCATTTATCTCTTGGAGCAGGTCTTCAATCTTGGAGACGAGCTAGAAGCAGCTCTCGCCGAGTACGACATCGAGCTCTTACCAGGTGATCTGAAGGCGCTCCGGGGCCGGTTCTCCAAATATGACGGGCAAATCGGCGCTACAGTTGCGAGCTTCATGGTCGATGGAATGCTTCACACCGTTTTCGCTAGCGCTTCCTGGCAGGATGAATTCAGCGATCTCGTCAAGGCGATTGTAGAAGATGGGCGCGAGAGAGCCAGAGCTGGACAGTTCTCGAAGCAGTCGGAAGAAGCCAGGGCAATCGAGCGCAAGGCGTTGATCCTGCTACGGCACACATCCTTTAACCATGGCCGCGTATCGTTCGACAAGCGTATGACCCTCGCCGAAACTCTCTTTCAAGACTGCGACCAGCACGCGCTCGCTGCAATAACGCGTCGGGCAGAAAACCTCTTCTGGCTGGAACAATCGGGCGTCACGATCAAAGAGGCTGACCACTAGGTTTGGGGCGGAGCCGGACGCTTTCCTAGGCAACCTCCTGACCACTATGATCAGAATTATCGTTGGCCATGCGGGGCGACCGTGATGCCCCCTGCGACAGGAATGCACAAAGGCGCTCCTCGTCCTCGGCCATCGTGTATTTTTGGTTGGTTCGGAAATTGGAACGTTCGTCGCGAATTTTCGCTGCAAGCTTCCCTGTCCGATCGTCGCGATCAAGAATTTGCTTCGTTCCAAATGCGCGCAACAAGTAGCCGTAGGCCAGGAACAGATCGGGGTGCTGATGGAAGATGTGATGCCCGATCTCGGCAAGATTCTTGTAGTTGAAACCTACCGGTCTTCCCGTCCGTGCAGTTTCAATCAAATGGACGATCCGGCAAACCTTCATGAAGTCCGGATATTTGCCTTCAAGGCCGCTGTTGATCTCGAGAAGGCGAGCATTCAGGGCAAGCCATCGGTCGTGGCGATTCATGAGGTCGTCATCGACTTGGTCATCGAAAACCAAGCTCAACACCTGCTGCCGCAGATCATTTTCAAACGCGATTTTTGCCTGTTCGAGAGCGGCTTGTTCGGCGGCAATTCGGGCAAGCGTTGCCGCCTTAATCTCCTCGGCTAGATTGGCCGCCTCTAGCGAATAATCGAATGCCTGGACAATCTGCTGATCGACATCGACTTCGATCTCGTCCCAGCTGACCAAGCGCTCTACCCACTGGTCGACAATGTTGTCGCCTTCTATGACCGGCTTGCGGTGCCAGCACTTCATCATGAATGATCCGGCTGCCTCTGATGCTGCCGCAGTGCTTTCGTCGACCACGAAGATGTTGGAGTTGTTGCTGAACAGGATGTCGTCATCGGTCATGCGGCGGTAGTTGGGATGGAAATTCGGCAGGACCCAAACAAGTGCCGCACGTTCCGTGCGATAAAACTCTCTGCGGCTCAGCACGACATCCAGAAAGGTGGTGCTAAGCTGTACTTCAAACGCGAGGCGCAAGTCCTTAAGCCGGGCAGATACGTCAGGGCGACGCAAGCCCGACAAGCCTTCGCTTGATCGCCATGTTTGTTCGCAGAGAACATCTGCAAACCGGGGATCAGCTGCAAGGCTTCGCAGAACCAGCGCTTTGATCCGCCTATGCGCCTCGCTTTCCTGCGTGCCACGGTATTTCATCGCCCTGATTTCCGCTTCGGTTAGGCTGGTGCGGGTGACTGCGGGGCAGGAGCCGTCTTCATGCCGATGCCGAAAGAAAAAGCGCTTACTGGTACTGCACGCAAGATAGACAGGAACACCGCAAGTCGCGCAAACCAGGCGTGCCTCGCCTCTCTTCACGAGCGATTTGAGCTCCTGACGCAGCAAGATTGCCCTTTCGTATCGGAATGCGCGGATCAGACGCCGGATGCTGAGCACAAACCCCGATCTCAGGCTTCGAACTTCGTGGATTTCGGGCTTCGTAACAGCTTCGGCCCATGCACGTGGGGCAATGGTTGTATTTCCTACCATGATCACCTCCAAACAGACGGCGGCCATGCGCGTGCCCGCCAGAAGCTAACACCGTTCCAATCTCGCCCCCGGTCGGTTGAGGCCCCAACGACGTTCAATGTAAAACTCCAGCGACTTTCGAACCTGAAACCTCAGGACGTCCTCTGTGAATCCATATTCCAAGCGGACGGCAGTCTTTTGCGCGTCCGACAGGCCGCCCAGCGGCCTTAGACGTATCTCAATCAGATCTTCCCAATCAGCATCTCGCGGAAGCGCCTCGTCTATCGGTTCGGTCTTGAAGCTGCTTTCAGGGAGCACGCGGATGGGAAGGTAGTCACGCCATTCCTGATGGTGGAAACTCCATGCCCGGACGTGCAATCGCTCACCGTCCGATGCAAAATGAGCGGGGGCTATCCATTGGTTCACGCGCAGCCCGCTCGACATCGAAACATAGTCGAGTTCGATCTTCAACCGCTGCTCGATTGCCTGATAAAGCTGACGCATGATGAGAGGCGGGCACTGCCGCACGGGTGACGGCAAGCGGAAAAAGTCGTCCTCGGCAGCGCCAGCAACTAGCTCATCGGGCGAGCCGGTGTCGTGCGGGAACGGCAATCCAACGTGTTCGGGATCAGCCACATAGCATTTGCGGACAGTGTCATAGCCCGGCTTTGGCTCGGCGACCCGCTCCAGATATTCCCTGAAATCGATCGCGGCCTGGGGCGAGGAAATGCCGAAACGCTCTATCAGGTCCTTACGGTTCACTTGCCCGCGCCACGTCAGGCATTGGTCAAGATAGACCAGTCGGGCGAGCATCGCTGGTTTGAGTGCAGAACCATTCATCCGGTCGGACGCTACTTGACTCACCCATCTCTGTCTATATAAATTTTATACATATTGAGATTCGAGGACCGACGAATGCGCATCTTGCACACGAGTGATTGGCATTTGGGCCGTCAGTTCCATGGCCTGAGCCTGGAGGAGGACCACGACCACGTCCTCGTCCAAATCCTGTCGATCATCGATGATCATCGTCCGGACGTCGTGATCGTCGCGGGTGACATTTTCGACCGGGCCAACCCGCCCCAAGGCGCTATCAGACGGCTTTCCGAATTCCTGACGACGGTACGAGCAACCTCCGACGCCGCCATCGTCCTGATCGCAGGCAACCATGATTCCGCTGCGCAGATCGGAGCAATGGGCGTTCTCGCAAACGATGGTGAGGCAATCGTGCGAGGACCATTGGATGAGGACGAAAGGCCGTTAATCATCTCTGACGCCCATGGTCCGGTGGCGATCTCAGCGTTGCCTTTCGCATTCGAATATGCGGCGCGGCTGTGCTTCGAAGACGACGGAATTGCCTGTCCTGCCGATGTCATTCGCGCTCAGATTGCGAGTGCGCGCAAGCACGTCGGCGACGATATGCGCTGGGTCGTCGTTGCCCATGCATTCGTCGATGGCGCAGCGACGAGCGAAAGCGAACGTCCTCTAGTGCGGACGGTTGGCGGGATCGAAACGGTATCGGCGAGCGCATTCGACCGCGCGCATTATGTTGCGCTCGGGCACCTGCACCGCCCGCAATCGGTGGAATACGATCATATCCGATATTCCGGCGCACCACTGGCCTTCGGTTTTGACGAAGAAGGTCAGGAAAAGTCCGTCAGTCTGATCGATCTTGCACCTGACGGCAGCGTCGAGGTGACGCGGATGCCCATCAAACCGCTGCGGCAAGTGCGATCCATCCGCGGCAAGCTTCTGGAGCTGCTGGCAGCAACCGGGGTTTCCCACGATCTCGTGCGTGTCGTTCTGACCGATGAGACACCGCAGATCGACCCGATGAAAAGGATCCGGGAGTTCTACCCGAATGCGGTCCAGCTCGCTTATGAACGCAATGAGCGGCCCGTCGCACAGCGCCTCGAAGAACAGCGCGCGGCAATCAACGATCCACAAACACTGGCTTCGACTTTCCTCGAGTTCGTCCGCGGTGATGCGCTGTCAGAGACGGAGACAGGGATTGTCGCCTCCGCCCTTCATGAGTTCGAGACAACGGAGGAAGGGCAGTGAGGCCGATCAAACTGACCATCAGCGCTTTCGGCCCTTACGGCGGGGTCGAGACCATCGATTTTCGCGAAGCCACGGACGCCGGTCTCTTCGGAATCTATGGACCAACCGGATCGGGTAAGTCGTCGATCTTCAGCGCGATCGCCTTTGCCCTGTTTGGCGAAGGCGCGAAAGAAGAGCAGGGCATCGGCACGATGCGCTCGGATTTCGCACCGGAGGCACTACTGACCGAGGTCAGCCTGCAATTCGAACTCGGTGACAAACGATATTTCGTCCGGCGCATCCCCGATCAGGCTCGCCCCAAGAGCCGAGGGGAGGGACAGACTATGCAGGCACATGCGGCATGGCTGTTCGACGTGTCGGAAATCGCTGTCGACGATGTCAGTCCGGATTGTTGCGGCACCCCGATCGCCGAACGCAAAGTCAGCGATGTTGTGAGGCATATTGAAGAGCTACTTGGCTATGGCGCGCAGCAGTTTCGCCAGATTGTGCTGCTACCGCAGGGCCGGTTCGAGCGATTCCTGGTCTCGAACAGCAAGGACCGGCTCGAAATCCTGCGCGAACTGTTTGACGTATCGCTCTACCGGAGGCTCACGGAGAAGCTCAAGGCTGATGCTGCGGACATCCGGCGCGAGATCGAGGATGGCTATCGATTGAACGGGCAACGGCTCCAGGCCGAAGGCTTTGCCAGCTCAGATGAACTCGGCGCCGGCATCGCGTCAGCACTCGATCGATATGAATTGAGCCGACTGACTGTGGCTGAAACAACTGCGGCACTCAACGCTGCGAACAGCGCATTTGCTGCAGCCCAGGCCCAGGAGAGATTGTTTGGCGAGGTGGACGCAGCAGATGCAGCCTTGAAGGTGCTCGAAGGCGAAATCACTGAATTCGAGACCATGCGTGGCCGCAAATCCAAGGCCGAGCTGGCGCGCCGGATGGCAGATCTCGATAACAGCCTTGCTGACGCTCGCTCGCGCCATGCCGCGGCCGAAACTGCACTGGCTAAAGCCGCGGGAGAGGCAACGCGGGCACGCGACACTGCATTGGCGGCTACTGTGAAGCTGGATGATCTCCGGTCCCGCGAGCACGAACTCGATGGCCTGGCCCGGAAGATCGATGAACTGGATCGGCACAAGCAGGTTCTGGTCGATTCTTCAGCGCGGCACAGGCAGCATGAGAATGCCCTCAGTGCGCTGAACGGAGCCAAGCAGGCGCATGAGCAAGCAGCTTCCGACCATCAGAAGGCCGAGCAGAGCTTCGATGAGAAGTCTGACTCACACGCGGTTGCACAGAGGAACACCGTCGAGCGGCAGCGATTGAACGGTGAGCGAGACAAGCTGAAGCGTGAACTGGACAGTGCAGGTGCCCATCTTCGTGCAAGCGAGGCCGCGGAACAGGCACAGGCCGATTTCGAAGCAGCCTCGACAGCCGCTTTGGATGCGCAAGCCCGCCATCGTAGTGCGGAGGAAGATGAAACCGCACGCGAACATGAATTCATTTCTGCGCAAGCCAGCATCCTCGCTGAGCGGCTGGAAGATGGTATGCCCTGCCCTGTTTGCGGTGCCGCCGATCATCCCCAGCCAGCTCAAGGGGCAGGCGATGCAGCGCTGCTTGAGAAGGCGTGGCGAGGCGCCCAGTCCGCTTCCATCGCCGCGGCAAAGCTTGATCGCGAGGCGCAATCACGCGTCAGTTCGGCAACAGCAACCCTGGAGGCGCGCCGGGCAACAATTTCCGATCTTCCGGTGCCCCGGCGCGGCATGGACGAGATCGACACTGACTATCGGCTAGCTGTCAAGGCAATCGAGGAACTCGGTGAAATTGCCGATGTCACGCTTCTCGCGAAGGAAGTTGAGGAACTGCGTGAGCGAAAGCTTACGACAACCACCAAGCTCCAGCAGGCCAATTCCGCTCTGAGCGAAGCAGCGACTGCCGAAGCCGTTGCCCGCCAGGCTTATGCGGACCACATCGCGTCGGTCCCGGAGGAGTTGCGGGCCCCTGCTGCGCTGCAGGCCGCGATTGAAGCCACGACCGGTGAACTTGATCTGCGCAAGAAGGCGATCACCGACGCGATCGCGCAACAACAGAGTGACCAAGCCGCGCAGATTAAAGCCGAAGCGGCCAAGCAGAGCGCGCAGGTCTCGCTCAAGGATTGCGCGGACGACGTCGCGAGAAAGCAGGCCGGATTTGAGAGTCGCCTCGTCGAACTCGACATCTCCGAGGCGGTTTATCGCTCTGCCATTCCCGACATCGAATTGATTGGAGAGCTGGAGGAGGCGATTGCGAAATTCGACAAGGAACTGGCGGGAGCGCGGGGGCGACTGTCAGCAGCAAGGAATGCCGTTGGTAGCGTCCAGCGGCCCAGCATGGAGCCATTTCGTCTCAACTGTTCTCAAGCGCAGGCAGCAGCCGATGAGGCTGCAAGGAACAGTGCCGGAGCACGGCAGAAGCATCAATCGCTTGTCGATCTGCAAACGAGTCTGGCTGATGAATTGAAGAATTTGCAGAATCTCGAGCAAAGTTCTGGCTCGCTGCGCGGTCTGGCCGAAGCCTTTGACGGGCAGAACGAGCTACGCACTACCCTTGAGACCTTTGCCATTGGCGCGATGTTTGATCAGGTCCTTGAAGCCGCAAATCTGAGGCTCGATCCCATGACTGGTGGTCGATATCGCTTCGAACGCGACACCGTCAGTGTCGGCGGGCGGTCGAAGCGGGGTCTCGATGTGCGGGTTCACGACATCGAGACTGGCCGGGCCCGCGAGATCATTACCCTGTCGGGCGGCGAAACCTTCATTGCAGCCCTGTCGCTGGCTTTGGGACTTTCTGACATCGTGGAAATGACCAATGGAGCCATAAGGCTTGATACGATTTTCATCGACGAGGGCTTTGGCAGCCTCGACACTGAAAACGACGCTGGCACACTGGATCAGGTCCTGCAGGTCCTCCAGAACATCGTAGGTGAGCGACGCGCCGTAGGGCTGATTTCCCATGTGCCGTTGGTCCAGCAGGCAGTCCCCAATGGTTTCACCGTGCACAAGGGTGTTAACGGCAGCCAGATCGAGGTTCGGGCAGGCTGAGTCCACTCAAGCTTGCCCTGTCACGCAATTAGTCATATATGAACGATTGAATGCTAATTCGCGTCATATATGGATGATTGTTGATGAGTTCGCCCAAGTCCAGAAGCGCCCTGAAACAGCTAGGCAATGACCTGCGCAGCGCCCGCCTGCGCAGAGGCATTTCTGTTGCCGATCTGGCAGTGCGCGCAGGAACGTCGGCGAGCACCATAACACGACTTGAAAAAGGCGATTCCGGCGTCGGAATTGGAACACTGAGCGATGTCCTCGTGGTGTTTGGGCTCATTGACCGGCTGACCGACCTCATCGACGCCCGCAAGGACGAGCTGGGAATGGCTCTCGATGCCGAGCGGCTGCCCCGCAGGGGTAGATCGTCCGCCGGCACCCGTCGCGCCGGCTCGCGGCAAAGCCAGTCGCTTGGCAATGAGGGTGATGACACCGATCAGGACGGCGTGGCATTCTGATGGCCGATTTTTCCGCACAGGTCGCACTTGGCGAAAGTCTGACATCGGTCGGACAATTGCGATTCACGCAAACCGGGCCGCGCCAGTTCTCGACCTTTACCTATGACCAGGAATGGAGCGAAAATCCGCAAGCCTTCGCAATTGATCCGGCGCTGTCCCTCGAAGGGGGGCCGTTTCACACATCAGGCAGACCGGGTCATATGCGCGATTCCTTGCCGGGCGCATTCTCCGATGCTGCGCCAGATGACTGGGGTCGCCGCCTGCTCGAACGAGCCTATGGCAACGGCCTTTCCGAATTCGAGTATCTCACGCTGTCCGACGACATGTGCCGCCAGGGCGCTTTGCGATTTCTCGATGCTGACGGAGCGATCATCAGGGGCAATGCCGCCGATGCCGTCCCGCGCCTAGTCGAACTGGAGAACATCACGGCCATCGCTCGCGCCTACGAACAGGGCAAGGAGATCTCCGCAGAAGAAATGCAGGCGCTTGCCGGGGCGGGCGGCTCGGGAGGTGCCCGCCCCAAGGCCAATGTCCGCGACGGTGATGCGCTCTGGCTCGCCAAGTTCACTTCGGTCCACGATCAGCGACCGATCGAACGCGTCGAAGTCGCCACACTGCGCCTTGCGCGCGCGTGCGGTATTCGCACGCCGGAGGTCCGGCTGGAACTGCCCGATTCCCCCTTTCCGGTCGCGCTGATCGAACGCTTCGACCGGCGCGGAAGTGCGCGCATTCCGTATATCTCGGCTCGGACTGCGCTGGCCAAGACCGGGACAGAATACGGATCCTACACCGAGATCGTCGATTTCATGCGCGGGCATTCTGCCGACCCGCAGGCCGATTTCGAGGAACTGTTCCGGCGGCTCATCTTCACGATCCTGGTCTCGAACAAGGACGATCATCTCAAGAACCACGGCTTCCTCTATGTCGGAAACAGACAATGGCGCTTGTCGCCGGTCTTCGACGTCAACCCGGCCCCCGACCGCAATCCGCATCTGGAAACCGCCATCATGGAAGGCGGTTCGCACGACAGGTCGATCATGCTCGCCATCGAAGCTTCGCAGTTTTTCGAGATCCCCGAAGATGAGGCACGCCGGATAATCCTGGAGATGGCGCAGAAGGTTTCGGACAACTGGCGCGAAGTGCTGCGCGCGGTGGGCGTTTCAGGCAATCAGGCCAAGGAATATGAACCTGCCTTTGTTCATGAACAGTCAGAAGCAGCGCTGACGCTATGATGTTGGAGGGGTGAGGCATGAAGGACTTTCTGCGACGCGTTTTCTCCGGCGGGACGCAGCCTGCCCCTCAGCCAGTAGCTTCGTCTAGGGCGAAACTGGACATCCACGAGTTCGGGCATGGCCTTGTGTCCATCGATTCAGTCGACTTCATCGGTCATTCCTCCGTTTCTCCCAATGGTCGATATCGTTTGATCTGGGCTGATCGCCATCCGGACGGAACGCGGGGAGGATACCGCGAAGAAGGTCACGGCACCTGGGCATTGCTTGAAAACGACCGGATCATTCTCGAGGGTCGACTTGAGCGGCCACAGGACGGTCATGTCGCCGACAATGGCAACTTCGTTCTCAGCGACTGGATGTTTGGAAGCGAACTCAATGGGCGCTTCGTAGGCTTTCGAGCTGACGGAACCGAGATCTGCGAACGTAAATTCGCTGCCAATCTAGGGAAATCGGCTGTTTCAGAGGATGGCTGCTTCGCGATCTGTCACACATACAACGCTCCTGGCAGCTCCGACAGCTGTCGCTATTTCCTGTTCGACCTCGAAAAGGGCGAAGAAATCGCCAGTTGGGAACAGCAAACTGGTTGGGCAGACGGCTATGAGTTCGACACCGCGAACCGCCGCGTCATCATTGGGGCAAAGGAGGGAGACCAGGCCGCATATGACTTCGCAGGCAAGATGGTCGATCGCGAAGGTTGGCAGGCGAGGCGTATCGCGGCTGGGGACTTGTCGGTCATCCGCACGGCACTTGAGGATGCAGGTCAAAGTCCGTCCATAGAATTGCGCGACGCCCTTTTCGCTGGGCTCGATGTTGCCGCCAAGGGTGACGATATATGGACCCAAGCAAAGGCCCTGCGGCTACGTGGAGAGATGCAAGAGCAGGCGGGTGAGGTGGTTCTCGCGATTGAAGCCTATGAGCAAGCGCTGGCGATCGATCCACAGGTTGGCGTTGCGAGGCGCCTCGGCAAGTTGCGGCGATCCCAGCAACCCGCCGGCAAAGGGGCCAAGCCGGCAAAAGCAAGTCGCTACCAGAAACAGGCGGAACGCTTGGGAATCCGCCACGAAGTCGTCGAACTGGTGCAGGACGGGGCCAAACAATGGCGCTTTGATGGTTCGTCAGCTGTGTCCAGCGTCGAAGAGGCGGCGCTGGATCATTATCGTGCCGATGGCTGGGAGGGTGCCGCCGCCGAAGGCGGTCTAATCCTCACCCTGATAAAGGCCGCATCTTTCAACGCTGTTCCACAGCGCAATGCTGACACGTTCGTGGAAGCACTCTACGCGCAGAACGTCGCATTCGATGAGGACCGCTTCGAACCCAGGAAGATGATTGAGACCATTGCGCGTTCGACGCGCGGCCAGATCGAAGCCAACTGGAAGATCATCGCAGTGACGGCGAGTAACAGTCCGGCATTTTATCCGTCCGTTCGCCGGGAGCATGTGCTGGGCCTTTACGAGAACCTTCGCCCCGAGCGGCTTGTCGAGATTGCGCGAGTCTTTGCAACAGCACCCTACGACCTACGGGCAGGATGGCCGGACCTGACGCTCTGGAAGAATGGCAGCGTAAAGTTTGTCGAGATCAAAGCGCCCGGGGACTCCATGCACGCGAAACAGGCCAGGCTGATTTCGACCCTTCTCTTGCCGTTGGGCTTTGAGACAGTCCTGGCGGAGGTCAAGGCCAAGTGATGCGGGCTCATACCGTTGGCCCCGGGAGAACTATGGTCGAAAACGGTGATTGCTGGGTGATTGCTGGGGCAATTTTCAAGCCTGAAAATCCCCATAAAAAGGAACTGAATCAATATGATACTTGAACCTAGTCACGAAGTGTGGTACTTCAGGTTCCGACGGAAATGACCAAGCTGCCCAACCGGCGTGGCCTGGAAACAAGGTGATTGCGGGAGAGGCACATGGCGGACGGTACAATCTTCATCTTCGGCGCATCGCGCGGCATCGGCCTGGGGCTGGTGGAAGAATTCCTGTCACGCGGATGGCACGTCATCGCCAGCGAGCGGACGCATAGCGACGGGCTTCATGCGCTGGCCTGCGATCACCTATCGATCGTCACCGCCGACGTGACCGACCCGGCCAGCTATGCCGATCTGGGCCTGGCCGACGGCAGTCTCGATGCCGTGGTGATCAACGCCGGAATCTCCGGCGCGGCGCATCAATCGAGCGACAAGGCCACCGGCGAGGACGTGGCGCATGTCATGATGACCAACGCCTTCGGCCCGGTAAAGGCCGGGCGCGCCCTGCTGCCCAAGATCAGGGCCGGCGGAACGCTGGGCTTCATGTCTTCGATCATGGGTTCGATCGCCGATAGTTCGGGTGGCTACGAACTCTACCGTGCGAGCAAGGCCGCGCTCAACATGCTCGCCAAGGGACTGTCCGAACAGGAAGCCAAATCGCGCGATATCGAGGTCGTGGCCCTCCACCCAGGCTGGGTCCAGACCGACATGGGTGGCCAGCAAGCTCCGCTGACCGTTTCGCAAAGCGTATCGGGCCTGGCGAATGTGATCGATGACTGTGGCGGCGGCGGCTTTCGCTATCTCGACTACACTGGCCGGGCCCTGCCTTTTTAGCCGCCCCGCCCTCCGCTACACGGTAGGCGCCAAGGGGGAGATGCCATGCCGAGAATGGTGTTCTGGATCGGGCTGATCTTCGGCCTCGTCGGGCTGGCCATCATGATCGGCGGCGGTTTCGCGCTCGATTACAGCCGGTCCTTCAGCAAGGACGGCGTTCAAACACCGGGAATAGTCGTTGACCTGGACTATAGCCGGGACAGTGATGGCGACGGCAGCTATCGCCCCGTCGTCGAGTTTCGCGACAGCGAGGGGCGCACGCGCACCTATCATTCTTCAACCGGCAGCAATCCACCGAGCTACGATGTCGGCGAGCGGGTCACGATCATCTACCAGCGCGACAACCCGACCCGGGCGATCATCGACGGCTTCTTCGATCGCTGGTTCCTGCCTGTCTTCCTGCTCTGCTTCGGTGGGATCTTCGCAATCGTCGGTTGGGGACTGTTCTATGCCTATTTTCGCCGTCGTTGGACCGTGGCGAAGCTGCGTACGCGCGGTATTCCGACAGCGGCCAAGTTCGTCGAATGCTATCGCGACACGGCAACCACGGTAAACGGGCGCAACCCATGGAAGGTCGCCGCACAAGGCATCAACCCGGTCAGCGGCAAGATCGATGCCTTTACCAGCGACCCGATATGGGTCGATCTTTCCGAAGCGCTCAAGGACAAGTCCTTGCCGGTCATGGTCGATCCCGGCGACCCGGCGAAGCACTGGATCGACCTGTCGACCTATGTCGACGAGAGTGAGGACTTCGCCTGACCCGGGCTAACCGACGACCCCTGCGCTGGCGAGCACGGCGAGGGTCAGCACATCGGGGGCAATGGCAGTCATCGGCGCGATCTGCACCGGCTTCTCCATCCCGATCAGCATCGGCCCGATCGTGGCATTGCCAGCCAATTCGCGCAGCAGCTTGGCCGAAAGGCTGGCCGACTGGAGCCCGGGCATGATCAGCACATTGGCCGGGCCCGACAGGCGGCTGAAGGGGTAGAGCTTCATAACTGCCGGATTGAGCGCCGCGTCGGGCGCCATTTCGCCTTCATATTCGAAGCCCGTTTCTTCGGCATCGAGGATCGCCACCGCATCGCGAATATTGGCGAGCCATTGGCCCGAAGGATTGCCGAAGGTCGAATAGGACAGGAAGGCAACGCGTGGCTCATGCCCCATGCGCCGCGCCACCGCGGCAGTTTCCTTGGCGATATGTGCCAGTTGTTCGGCTGTCGGGCGCTCGTTGATGGTGGTGTCGGCAAGGAAGGTGGTGTGGTTCTTGCCGATCATCATGTGGATGCCGAAAGGCACCGCGCCGGGCTTGGGATCCAGTACCCGGTTCACCTCGCGCGCGGTCTGGGCAAAGGTCCGGGTCAGGCCGGTGATCATCGCATCGCCATGTCCAAGCGCGACCAGCAGCGCGGCGAACACGTTGCGCTCCTGGTTGACCATGCGGGCGACGTCGCGCTGCGTATAGCCTTTGCGTTGCAGCCGCTTGTAGAGATAATCGACCATCTGCGGGACCAGTTTCGAATCCGCAGAGTTCTGGATTTCGAAGCTGCCCGGATCGCTCACACCCAGGATGTGCATCTTGTCGGCTATCGCCTTGGTTCGACCGACGAGGATCGGCTGGCCATAGCCGAAGTCGCGATACTGGATCGCAGCACGCAGCACGACTTCTTCCTCCGCCTCGGCAAAGACCATCCGCTTCGGGTTGGCCTTGGCCAGGTCATAGACACCGGTGAGTACCGAGGTCGTCGGATTGAGGCGCGCCTTGAGCGAGGTGCGATAACCGTCGAAATCGGCGATCGGCGCCTTGGCCACCCCCGATTCCATCGCCGCCTTGGCGACCGCGCTGGAAACGACCTCCATCAGGCGCGGGTCGAAGGGTGCGGGGATGATGTATTCCTCGCCGAACTGGTGGGTGACGCCGTAAGCTGCGGCCACTTCCTCCGGCACGCGCTCGCGGGCGAGTTCCGCAATCGCGCGTGCCGCGGCGACCTTCATTTCCTCATTGATGGTGGTCGCCTGGACGTCGAGCGCACCGCGGAAAATGAAGGGGAAGCCGAGCACGTTGTTGACCTGGTTGGGGAAGTCCGAACGGCCCGTAGCGATAATCGCGTCGGGGCGGACCGCCTTCGCCTCGTCGGGCATGATCTCGGGCACCGGATTGGCCATGGCGAAGATGATCGGCTGGTCGGCCATCTTCGCGACCCATTCGGGCTTGAGCGCGCCGGCGGCACTGAGACCCAGGAAGATGTCGGCGCCGACCAGCGCTTCCTCCAGGCTGCGTGCATCCGTGTTCACGGCATGGGCACTCTTCCACTGGTCGACATTGTCGCGGCCCGGATAGATCGGCCCCTGACGATCGCACACGATGACGTTCTCGTGCGGGACGCCAACCGACTTGATCAGCGCAGTACAGGCAAGCGCAGCCGCGCCCGCTCCATTGACCACGATGCGAACATCCTTGAGCTCGCGCCCGGTGATGTAGCAAGCGTTGATCAGCCCGGCTGCGGAGATGATCGCGGTGCCATGCTGGTCGTCATGCATGATCGGAATATTCATCCGTTCGCGCAGCGCCTGCTCGATGATGAAGCATTCGGGGGCGGCGATATCCTCGAGGTTGATGCCGCCGAAGGTCGGCTCCATCAGCGCAACCGCTTCGATGAACTTGTCCGGGTCCTCGGTATTGAGTTCGATGTCGATCGCATCGACGTCGGCAAAGCGCTTGAACAGCACTGCCTTGCCTTCCATCACCGGCTTGGAGGCGAGCGCGCCGAGGTTGCCAAGGCCGAGGATGGCCGTGCCATTCGAAATCACCGCGACGAGGTTTGAGCGCGCGGTATAGCGTGCGGCATCGGCCGGATTGGCGGCGATCGCCTCGACAGGCGCAGCAACCCCGGGCGAATAGGCGAGGCTGAGATCGCGCTGGGTCGCCATCGGCTTGGAGGCGATGATCTCGATCTTACCCGGGCGGATCGTCTCATGGTAAAACAGTGCCTCACGGGCCTTGAATGCGTTGGTATCGTCTTCTGACATATCCGCCTCTTCTCGCTTGCCCGTTGCCCTACCGTGGTCAGACGCCGAGCGGTAGGGGAAACCTGTCGCCCGGCGCTTCCCGAATCGGAAAGCCCACCGCTACGGCTGGTAGCATGGCCAATCAGCCCACACCGATGATGCAGCAGTATCTCGCGCTCAAACGCGAGGCAGGCGACGCGTTGCTGTTCTATCGCATGGGCGATTTCTTCGAACTGTTCTTCGATGACGCGAAGGTGGCTTCGGGCGTGCTCGATATCGCGCTGACCAGCCGCGGCGAACACGGCGGGGACAAGGTGCCGATGTGCGGCGTGCCCGTGCATGCCGCCGAAGGCTATCTCGCGCGGCTGATCAAGGCGGGATGCCGCGTCGCCATTGCCGAACAGGTCGAGACGCCCGAGGAAGCCAAGGCAAGGGCCAAGCGCGAAGGCCTGCCATCATCCAAGGCCCTGGTGGCACGCGACATCGTGCGTTTCGTTACCGCGGGCACGCTGACTGAAGAGGCCTTGCTCGAACCCCGTCGGGCAAACCTGCTGGTCACGGTTGCCCCGGTACGCGACGGCATCGGGCTGGCCGCCTGCGATATCTCGACCGGGCGAATGGAGCTGGAGGAATGCGCACCCCCGGCGCTCGATGCAGCTCTTGCGCGGCTGGGTGCAAGCGAGGTGGTTGGCCCCGATGATTGGGACAACGCGCCGTCAGGCACGATCGCGCGGCCGCGCAGCGATTTCCGCAGCGATGACGGCGAGGCACGCCTCAAGGCGATCCACGGCCTGGCCACGCTGGACGGGCTGGGCACTTTCACCCGCCCCATGCTGGCGGCCGCGGCTGGCCTTGTCGCCTATCTCGAACACGCCGGACGCGGAAATCTGCCATTCCTGCTGCCCCCGGTAGCGCGCGGTTCGGGCGCACATCTGGCGATGGACGCCGCCACCCGCGCAAGCCTGGAGATCCTCGAAGCGCAAGGCGGCGGCCGCGCGGGAAGCCTCATCGCCTGCGTCGATCGCTGCGTTACCGGTGCCGGTGCGCGGCAATTGGCCGACGATCTATCGGCCCCGCTGGCGGATCGCGACGCCATCGAGGCGCGTTTGGCAGCGGTGCATCATTTCCATGCCGATCCGCTGCTGCGCGCTGACCTGCGCGCGGTACTGCGCCAGGCGCCCGACATCGGGCGTGCGCTGGGCCGGTTGGTCGCGGGACGCGGTTCCCCCCGCGATCTTGGGCAGATTCGCGACGGCCTGAGCGAAGCACGGCGCGTGAGGGACATGCTGTCCGCCAGCCCCGACCTTCCCGGCCTGTTCCAATCCATGATCGGCGCACTCGGCGGCCATGCGGCGCTCGTCGACCACCTGGCGCGTGCGCTGGTCCCCTCACCGCCGACCGAGCGCCAACAGGGCGGGTTTATCGCAGCTGGCTACGACCACGCGCTCGATGCCTTGCGCGAAACCAGCGGCAACGCCCGCCGCGCGATTGCCGCATTGGAGGCCAAGTACCGCGAGGAAACCGGCACTCCGTCGCTGAAAATCAAGCATAACAAGGTGCTGGGCTATTTCATCGAAGTGCCCGCCAAGCACGGCGACAAGCTTATGGCGGCGGACAGCGGCTTTACCCATCGCCAGACCATGGCTGGTGCCGTGCGCTTCAACTCGCTCGGCCTGCATGAAGAAGCGAGCCGCATCGCCGAAGCGGGCGGCCACGCGCTTGCTGCGGAAGAGGCGCATTTCGAAGAACTGGTCGGCGAAGTCGTTGCCGCGCGCGAGGCGATTGCCGCGACTGCAGCCGCTTTGGCGCGGATCGACGTTTCCGCGGCACTGGCGGAACGTGCCGCCGAAGGTGACTGGTGCCGCCCCGAAGTTCTCGACGAGCCTCGTCTTGAGGTGACCGGAGGGCGCCACCCGGTGGTCGAACAGGCGCTGGCTCGAGGGGGTGAGCGCTTCGTTGCGAACGATTGTTCGCTGCGCTTCGACGACAGGCTGTGGCTGATCGGCGGGCCGAACATGGGCGGCAAATCGACCTTCCTGCGCCAGAACGCGCTGATCCTCTTGCTGGCGCAGGCGGGAAGCTATGTCCCTGCGGCAAGTGCACGGGTGGGTATAGCCGATCGCCTGTTCAGCCGCGTCGGCGCATCGGACAATCTCGCTCGGGGTCGGTCGACCTTCATGGTCGAGATGGTCGAAACCGCCGCGATCCTCAGCCAGGCAACCGAGCGTAGCTTCGTGATCCTCGACGAAGTCGGGCGCGGCACTTCGACCTTCGACGGAATGGCGCTCGCCTGGGCGGTGGTTGAGGCAGTGCACGAGCAGCTGCGCTGCCGCTGCCTCTTCGCCACGCACTATCACGAACTCAGCCGCCTCGCCGACAGTTGCGAGGCGCTGAGCCTGCACCACGTCCGCGCGCGCGAGTGGAAGGGCGATCTGGTCTTGCTGCACGAGTTGGCTGTGGGTGCCGCAGACCGGAGCTATGGCCTCGATGTCGCGCGATTGGCAGGGGTCCCCCAGCCCGTATTAAAGCGCGCCAGGGCGGTACTCGACAAGCTCGAGAAGGCCCGCGCCGAAACCGGCGGGATCGCGGCGGGACTGGGTGACCTCCCGCTATTCGCGGCGAGCGTGCAAGCGGAGGAACCGCGGCGCGACGGCTTGCGCGAGACGCTCGAAGCGATCGACATCGACTCCTTGACGCCGCGCGAAGCGCTCGAAAGGCTTTACGAACTCAAGGCCGAGGCGAGCTCAACGAAGCATTAACTGCCAACGTCCTATGGTCGCCAATCATGGAAGACGGTCTGTTTACCAACCAGGGCAAGAAGCTCATGCTGGTCGGGATTTTCCTGTGGGGGGTCGCCATGTTGATTGGCGGCGAGGACGATCCTGGAGTCATCGCCCAGGTGGGCGAAGATGGAGCCAACGGACTCGTCGCCCAGGATTCCGGACACAATCAGCAGGCGTCCGCACCACTCCCGCAAGCGGCGCGAGTTCAGTCGCGGCCGCAGCAGGACCCGGCACTGGCCGACTGGTATGCGGAAGCCGGCCCCGTCGAGCCGGTCGAGCCGGAACCGGTCGACGAAAGCCACCTGATCAACGACACCGTGCCCGCAGTCAGCACCGAACCGCTGGTCCAGTAGCCGCTACGCCGGTCAACGGGTCGGGACCGGCACCTCACCCGAGTAATCATAGAACCCGCGGCCGGACTTGCGCCCGAGCCAACCGGCCTCGACATATTTCACCAAGAGCGGCGCCGGGCGATATTTGGCGTCACGGGTCGTCTTGTAGAGCACCATGATGATGTCGAGGCAGGTATCGAGCCCAACGAAGTCGGCCAGCTGCAGCGGGCCCATCGGGTGGTTGAGACCAAGCCGGCAGCCTTTGTCGATATCCTCGATCCCCGCGGTCGACTGGCCAAGCACGAAGATCGCTTCGTTGATCATCGGCAGCAGGATGCGATTCACGACGAAGCCGGGTTCGTCCTGGCTCAACACCACTTCCTTGCCCAGGCCTTCGGCAAAGGCGACCGTCCGGTCGGTAGTTTCCTTCGCAGTGGCGAGCCCGGGAATAACCTCGATCAGGCCCATCACGGGCACCGGATTGAAGAAGTGCAGCCCGATAAAGCGCGCCGGATCGGGTGAGTAATTGGCCATGCGGGTGATCGGGATCGAACTGGTGTTCGAAGCCATGATCGCGCCTTGCGACAGGAACTCGCCCGCCTTGTGGAAGATCGCCTTCTTGATCTCTTCCTTCTCAGTCGCGGCCTCGATGATGAGGTCGGCGTCCTTCATCGGCGCGTAGTCGGCAACCGGAGTGATGCGCTTGAGCGTCGCCTCGGCCTCGGCGATCTCCATCTTGCCGCGACCGACGAGCTTGCCCAGCGCCTTGTCGATACCGGCATGCGCCTTCTGCGCCACTTCGAGGCTGACGTCCGCCAAGAGCACATCCATGCCGTGCCCGGCGACGGTCTGGGCGATGCCCGATCCCATCTGCCCTGCGCCGATGATGGCGATCGTCTTGGTCATCGAGAAATTCCTTCGCACATGCAGCAAAGCGCGCGGCTTAGCGAGCGAGAGGCGGCGTGGCTAGCGATTAGCGCCGGGAATCCACTTCACGTCATCGGCCCCATCGCTGTTCGCCACCCGTGCCAGCACGAAGAGATAGTCCGACAGGCGGTTGATATAGGCCAGCGCTTGCGGATTGGTCGGCACGTCCGCAGCCATCGCGGTCATCGCCCGTTCTGCCCGGCGCGCCGCCGCACGTGCGACATGCAATCGCGCCGCAACCTCGCTCCCGCCAGGCAGGACGAAGCTGGTCAGCGGCTGGAGCCGCTCATTCGCTGCGTCGATCGCCCGTTCCAGCCATTCGACCTGCGCCGCAACGACCCGCAGGACCATTTCGGAGGGCGCGAAGTCCTCACTCTCGCCCGCCGGGGTGGCCAGGTCCGCACCAAGGTCGAACAGGTCGTTCTGGATCCGCACCAGCGGAGCCACATGCTCTGTCCCGGCCAGGGCAACCACGGCGAGGCCCAGCGCGCTATTTGCCTCGTCCACCGCCCCGATCGCTTCCATGCGCGGCGCGTGCTTGGCCAGCCGCGAACCGTCGACAAGGCCGGTGGTCCCGTCGTCACCGGTACGGGTGTAGATCTTGTTGAGCTTGACCATCTGCGGCCGCGCGCGGTCAGTTTGCGATCGCGAGGATCACCGCGACCACCACGATCGCCAGCGCCTGGAACTTGATGCGGTTGACCAGCATGCGGGTCTGGAGGAGCTGCATCTCGGTCGCGTCGACCTGTTCGCCGCTTTCGAGGTCCACCTTGGTGCTTTGCAGGAAAGCGACGATGCCGCGTACCAGCGAATAGACGACAAGCGCCATCAGCACGACGAGGACGATGATGAGGAAAGTTGTCATGGCCCCAATCTAGGCGCTCGCCAGCGTAATGCCAGCAGGGAAATCACCGCACCTCAGCCGGTCGGCGAGTGCGCGCCCATCCACCCCTGAACTGCGCAGCTCCGCCAGCCCGTAGCCACGCTCGCCCGAGCGGCGGCTCTTGGCGAGCTTCTTGCCGTCTTCACCCATCAGCAAGCCATGGTGGTACCAGCGGGGGACGGGCAGGCCGAGCAGGGCCTGGAGCAAGCGGTGCACGCCGGTCGCAGGAAACAGGTCCTGCCCGCGCGTCACCACAGTCACCCCATCCGCTGCATCGTCCAGCGTCACCGCGAGGTGATAGCTTGCCGGTGCATCCTTGCGCACGATCACCACGTCACCAGCTTCGCGCGGGTCAGCCAGGACGCGGCCGGCGATCTCGTCATCCCACCAGACCTCGCCAACTTGCGCCAGCGCACGCTCGATATCGAGCCGCAGCGCAGCCGGGCGCGTGGGGTCAATTGGCCGATCGCGGCAGGTCCCGGGATAGACCAGCCCCTCGGGTCCGAGATGCGGCTCGAGCGCTTCGATCTCCGCACGGGTACAGGTGCAGGGATAGAGCAGGCCGCGTTCGAGCAGGTTGCGTGCCGCCGCGTCATAGCTGGCCAGCCGGGTGGATTGCGCAGGTACGTCTTCCCAAGTCAGGCCGAGCCAGGCGAGGTCTTCGCGAAAGGCCTCGGCCAATTCGGGCCGCGAGCGGGCACCGTCGATATCCTCGATCCGCAGCAGGAAGCGGCCACCCCATTCCTTCGCCCGATCATGCGCGATGACCGCCGAATAGGCATGCCCTAGATGCAGCGGTCCGTTGGGGCTGGGGGCAAAGCGGGTAACAGTCAAATCGGGCGGTCCTGTGCGTGATCTGGCGGATAACCTTGTGGATAGCCTGTCTGTAACAGTCTTGACGCTTCCCCGTGCAAGTGCATTTTCACTGACATCAGGGAGGAACGCACAAGGTGTTCAAGGCCGAACTGATTGAAAGAGCTGCCCGGTTTCGAAGTACCGAGGAGGACCCGACGCGCAAGCTGCAGTCGTGTCCGTCGCTCGTTCTGAATGCTGACTACACTCCACTGTCCTATTACCCCCTGAGCCTGTGGCCGTGGCAAACCGCGATCAAGGCTATCTTCCTCGACCGGGTCGACGTGATCGCAACCTATGATCGGGAAGTCCATTCGCCCTCGCTCGACATGAAGATCCCCAGCGTGATCGCGCTGAAGCAATATGTGAAGCCCAGCGAATTCCCGGCCTTCACCCGCTTCAACGTGTTCCTGCGCGATCGCTTCAGCTGCCAGTTCTGCGGCGACATGCACAACCTCACTTTCGACCACGTCCTCCCCCGCCGCCTGGGCGGCAAGACCACCTGGGAGAACATCGCCACCGCCTGCGCACCCTGCAACATGAAGAAGGGCGGCCGCACGCCCAAGCAGGCCGGCATGCACCTCTACACCCAGCCGATCCGCCCGACGCATTGGCAGCTGCAGCAGCACGGCAAGCAATTCCCGCCCAACTACCTCCACGAAACCTGGCGCGACTGGCTCTACTGGGACATCGAGCTGGAAGAATAGCGCACCGGGATGGAGCACCGGCCGCGGTGTTGGGAAAGTGCCGATTCCGCAGCTTTCTTCTAAATACTATAGGCTTGATGTGATCCCTGAAGGTCAATCTGTCTCATTCCAGAATCAACACACCATGGAATGCATTGGTCATCTCACGCAATCTGAAGGCTAGTCAGCCTGTCGGGAAGCTGTTGCAGACA
The DNA here is from genome assembly GCF_038133525.1 of Erythrobacter sp. GTDB lineage: Bacteria > Pseudomonadota > Alphaproteobacteria > Sphingomonadales > Sphingomonadaceae > Qipengyuania. The sequence goes on from NZ_JAYPTL010000010.1 coordinate 41,962, forward strand.
GGCAGCAGCGACGAGGGTTTCCATTCGTTCCAGGATTACATTTCGGGCGCCCCTTCCCATTGGCGGCATGGTACAATGCAAACCGCGCAAAATATGTCAGGAGCCCTTGTATTGGGGGGAGGACAGCAAAATGCGCATGACCCGCCTTGTGCAGTCTACTGCCGTCTATGTTGTAGCTTTCGCATCGCTCGGCCTCACTGGCTGCGGAGGGGGAGACGGGCAAAGCCCGCCACCTACCGGATCCACCCCAACGCCTTCATCGAGCCCAAGTCCCTCGCCCTCGCCGACTCCGTCGCCTACCCCCTCTCCAAGTAACGAGCCTTCACTGGGCGGCGCACAGATTGGAGACAAGCTTGTCGGCCCGCTGGCTTGCTCGGACGGAGCGGTCACTCAATCGGCAGAAGGTTTCGTGACCGGCTTGGGGACGATTACGAAGACCAAGATCGACAACCAGATCGAGATTTCTTTTCTGGCTCAGGACTCGTTCTCGACCGATGTGAATGGGTTTGGCGGCTCGGCCTGGGCCGCCGTCGACAAGCGCACTCCCCCCAATTCGGTTTACGTCCGCTACTCCAATGCACAGCAGGGCGAGCTATTGCTATCCCAGCAAAACCAGACCTTCGCGACGCAGGGGCTCTACAACACCTCGGCACTTTGCTTCTTCGCAGTGGGACTGGCACCGCCATCGCTCCCATCAGGGCAGGTCATCGACTACTTTGGAATCATCGATGGCTTCGGCGTAATTGGCGGCCAGCAGAAGCGGCTGTATGAAAGTCGGGTAGGGCTCAAGATGGATTTCGCCTCGGGGAAAGGGGTCCTGACGGCCGATATCGAAGCGCGCGCCAACCCATTTGGCGACTACGCCGATGGCACCTCGACTGACGTCGGCACGGTAACGGCCAACGTCGAGCTCGTCGGCGGCAGCGCGAATTTCTCTTCCGTGACGTTCTCCGGCACAGGCCTTAGCGGGCAGATCGTTGGGCGACTCGTCAGCAACGAAAAGAATGTACTCGGGAAGGGGGGAGCGGGCGCGGTGTTCGTATTCGAACTCACCTCGTCCGGGGGAGACGTCCTTTACGGCGCCATGGCCCTCCACGCGAATATCATGTGAGCGAAGAATGGCGGAGCCGCCGTTCAGGGTTTGATCGGAGTTCTGGCATAACCGTTGTGCCGAATAGCCATATCTCGCGACTCTTGCAGAGTTTACACTACGTTACCGCCGCGCGTTCGCGGAACTTTGCACGCTGCCATTCGCCGCTGACCAGGACCTCCGACAGATGCCGTGCGGCCTCCGCCATATCCTCGAAGCGCAGGTAAGCAGGGGCAAAGCCGAAGCGCAGGATGTCGGGATCGCGGAAGTCGCCGATCACGCCGCGAGCGATCAGCGCCTGGCAGATCGCATAGGCTTCCGGATGACGGAAGGAGAGTTGGCTACCGCGCCGCGTCGGGTCGGTCGGGCTTACGAGTTCGAGCTCGATCCCCAGTTCGGACAGGCATTGGCGGAAGAATTCCGAAAGCCGCTGCGATTTCGCGTAGAGCCGCTCGATCCCGATCTCGGCGATAAGGTCGACACCCACTTCGAGCGCGGACAGGCCGAGGATCGGCGGGGTGCCGCAGAGCATCCGCCCTATCCCGGGAGCTGCCGTGTAATCGTCGCTGAAGGCAAAGGGCGCCGCATGGCCCATCCAGCCGGTGAGCGGCTGTTCTACCGCCTGTTGCAGGTGCTCCGCGACGAACAGATAGGCCGGGGCGCCCGGTCCGCCGTTGAGGTATTTGTAGCCGCAGCCAACCGCGAAATCGGCGTTGCAGCTATTGAGGTCGACCGGCAGCGCCCCGCCTGAATGGGACAGGTCCCAAAGTACCAGCGCACCCTTGGCATGGGCCGCGGTGGTCAGTGCAGCCATGTCGAAGATTGCGCCGGTCTTGTAGTGCACATGCGTCAGCATGAGCAGCGCGACGTCTTCGTCGATCGCGTCTGCCATCGCATCGCGTGTAGCCAGCCGGCGCTGGGCCAGGCCTTGCCTTTCGAGACCTTCGATCATGTAGAGATCGGTCGGGAAATTGCCCGGTTCGCTGAGGATGGTCTTGCGCCCGGGGCGCAGGGCAAGCGCCGCCGCGATCAGTTTGAACAGGTTCACGCTGGTCGAATCGCTGGCAATCACCTCATGCGCAGCAGCCCCGATCAGCGGTGCGATCTTCGCGCCGACGCGATGCGGAAGGTCGATCCAGTCGGCCGAATTCCAGCTGCGGATCAGCCCTTCGCCCCATTCGTCACGCGCGACCTCAGCCAGCCTCTTCGGCGTCGCCTTCGGAAGCGCGCCAAGCGAATTCCCGTCGAGGTAAATCACCCCTTCAGGCAGATCGAACCGCTCGCGATAGCCCGCCAGCGGATCGCCCGCGTCGAGCGTGCGGGCACGCTCAAGCATCGGGCAGCTCGCGCAGGATCGCCCGGCACAGCCCGGCATCGCCACCCGCGATCTTGAGCGGCAGCGCGATCAGTTCGTATCGACCCGCTGGCACGCCATCGAGCACCAGTCCTTCGAGGATACGCATGCCGTTGCGAAGCACCGCCTTGTGCGCGTCCATGGTCTTCGAGTCCTGCGGGTCGACCGAAGGCGCATCAGTGCCGATCAGCGCCACGCCCTGCGCAGCCAGCCATTCGATCGCTTGCGCGTCGATCGCAGTGAAACCGCTGACCCAATGTTCATGCGGGAAGATATCGAATGTACGCAGCAACACGCGTGTCGCCCCGCCAAGGTCGGGCAGGTCGTCCACCCGCACCACGCCAGTGGCATGCCGCGCGTCGACAACCAGGCACTCGCCGAGATAGGGATCGAGTGAAACGCTCGCGATATCCGCTGCGTCGGCGGCATAGTGCAGCGGCGCATCGCCATGGGTGCCCGAGTGGGTCGACATGGTCATCCGCCCGACATTGACCGGCGAGCCATCCTCCATCCGCCAGCTACGGTCGAAGGCGAATTCGGTGTCGCCCGGCCATACCGGCAGGCCCGGGCCAAGTGTCTGGGAGATGTCCCAGATACGGCTCATATCGCGGTCCTGACGCTGAGCAGTTCGGGGAAGAAGGCCGCCTTCAGCACGCCTTCGAGGTAGGGCACGCCGGGGGTCCCGCCGGTCCCGGTCTTGAAGCCGATGATCCGCTCGACGGTCTTGAGGTGACCGAAGCGCCAGCGCTGGAAATGGTACTCGAGATCGACCAGCTTTTCCGCCAATTCATAGAGATCCCAGTGTTCCTGGGGGTCGCGATAGATCTCGGCCCAGGCCACTTCGACCTCGGGCGAATGCGCCCAGGGTTCGCCCACCGGGCGGTCGAGCACTTCCTGCGGGATCGCGAAGCCGCGCCGGGCGAGCAACGCCACGGTTTCCGCATAGATGCTCTTGCGGGTCAGTTCGGCGCGTAGCTCCGCTGCCACGGCGGGAGTTGCCTCGTGCATCTCCACCATCTTCGGCTTCCGCCCGCCGAGGAGGAATTCCATCATCCGGTATTGCGCGCTCTGGAAGCCGCTCGACTTGCCCAAATGCGGGCGGATGGTCGAATAGTCGTGCGGGGTCATCGTGCTGAGCACGTCCCAACTCTGGATCAGTTGCCCCTGCGCGCGCGCCACGCGGGCGAGCATCTTGAAGGCCGGGCGCAAGCGATCCGCCACGATGCATTCGCGCGCCGCCAGCAATTCGTGGATGCACAGCTTGAGCCAGAGCTCGCTGGCCTGGTGGACGATGATGAACAGCATCTCGTCATGCGCATCGGATGCGGGGTGCTGCGCCGCGAGGATGCGATCGAGGTCGAGATAGGAACCATAGGTAACGTCTTGCGCCATGTGCATGCACTAGCGCGCAATCGTCACTGATGAAACTACCCCTCGATCACGCGGGTGTGCGGATGATGCTTGTCGAGATGCTTCTTGACGATCTTGAGGTTGCGGCTGTTCGAACGGAAGACAAGGTCAAAGGCATCGCCCACCAACGGCACCGCGCCGAGCGCGGTGTCGAAGGCGACATTGCCCGCCATGCGCCACAACTTCCATTTCGGCAGACCCAGATTGCGGGCCTCCCACACGATATAGGCGCCCATTGCCGCGGCGATGAAATCGCCCACCACCGGGACCAGGCCGACCACCGAGTCGAGCCCTATCGGATAGCGGGTTCCAGGCAGGACGAAGCTGCGTTCGAGCAATTGCTCCATCGCTTCGATACGCTTGCGAACCGAAACCGCGTCGGTCCCGATTGGCAGTTCGATGCCCATGGGGCGGGCTCGGGAAGTCTGTTCGACCATGCCCTCTAAATGGGGGCGCGCGACAGCGGGAACAAGGGATGGATGTTCCAGCGGTTCTCCAGGAACTCGCCGATATCGCCGCGTACCAGCGACCAGCGGATCGGTGCGCCGAGCGGAATATAGAGATTTGTCGCGGTGAAGGCCTGTTCGGCCTCTGCCAGGTAGGACGCCTCTTCTGCCGGATCCTTGGCCTCGTTCGCCAGGCCGACGAGGTAGTCGGTCCCTTCCGCACAGACCACTTTCGACACGCGACAATTGAACTGGTTGAGGAACCAGGTCGCCGCGCCGAAGCGGGCTACCCTGTCGCGCAGCACCAGGTCGGCCTTCGCAGGATCAGGCGCACGAGATGCCGATACGCCGATGACGGCGAAATCACGCGCCAGGGCGGCAAAGAGGCGGTCCGAGCCTGGGCCATCCGGCAAGCCGATCGAGACCCGCGGCGGTCCGCGACCGGCGCGCCATTGCGCAACCCGCGATTGGGCGCGGGCCTGCCGCTCGCCAAGATCGAGATCGGTCCAGCGTTCGGAAACCGTACCGCTGTCACCTGGCAGGCCGGGCGCAACCACCCGCGTGGTTGGGATCCAGCCGCCGATATTGAAGGTCTTCAGAAGATTCGCCCGGTCGATCGCCATGGCCAGCGCTTCGCGGTTCTCCGAAGTGCCGAGGAAGCCGGTCGGCTTCTGCACATCGAGGCCGAACAGGCCGAGCGCCGCATCGAGCCGGATGGTTCCGCGCGTCAATGGCCCGGTGTCGGCGAGCGGCAAGGTCGAGATTGTGCCCCCCAGGACCAGGTCGAACTGCCCCTCGCCAAAGCCTTCGGTCGCATCCTGCGCGCTTTCGGCATAGACGCGCACCCGGGTAACCGCATCTTCCCACCCGGGCTGGCTCGGCAGGCCGCGCGCTTCGGGGGGTTGGGCATCGAGCACCATCACCGCATCCTCGGTCGACAGCCGCATGGGCCCAAGCTGCCGCTTGTCTATGACCAGCCCCAGTTCGGGTTGGGCCAGCAGTTGGAGCAGGTCTGGCATCGGGCTGGTCAGGCGAATCTCGATCACGCGGCCGGTCATTGCGCGCACTTCGCGCACCTTGGCGAGATCGAGGCCGAGCGAGGTACCCTTGAGCCGCAGCAAGGTGCGCCTGAGACTGTCGCGAACGGCCTGTGCAGTCAGTCGGCCACCATTCTGCAAATCATATTCGTGAATGCGGAAGATATAGCTCGAACCGTCATCGGTGACGATCCAACGCTCGGCGACCGCCGGGACGACAGCGCCCGACGCGTCGAGAGCGACGAGACCCTGGGCTGTTGCGCCGCGCAAGTGCTGACCAGCGAAATCCAGCCTCAGGCTGTCGGTCTTGAGCTCGTCAGGCGTGGCGATGAAAGCCACGTCGACCACGCCATCGTCAACGCTGCCGCCACAAGCGGCAGTTGCAAGTGCAAGCAGGAGGGCAGCGGCGAAACGCATGCGGCCCGACTAGCAGGGCTTGGCGGAGGCGTCAGCCTCCAGTTTTCAGAGCGGGCGCAATCCGTGTCCGCTGGCGGCAGGATAAATGCCCGTACCTGGTCTGGGGTAACGTGAGGCTGCATTGTCGCCCGCACTTACCGGTGCGCGCGCCAGTTGCGGGTCGATTTCGCAATCGAAGGCAATTCCGAAGCGGTTACCGTGCACCCAGGCCACGGTACCTCTCACTTCACCGATATTGCGCAACCTGACGGTGATTCGTTCACCGCGGCCCGCAGCCACACCGCTTTCGGCCATCATGCCCCCGGCCGAAAGATTGCGCACCTTGGCGCGGACAAGGCCCACCCGCCCATCGAAAGCCAGTTCCGCAAACAGGAACAGGCTGTCACGGCTGACATTGCGTGTGTCTACCGCAGACATTGTGGCACTTGTCTCCCCTGACGTTTCAGACCGACCTGACCATGCAATCTCATGGACGAGGTTCGCACCAGATTAGGGGATCATTCCTTAAGAAAAGGGTAAACGCGTTAATCGTCGCGAGAGATCTTTTCGCGCCTTTCATGCGCTTCCTGCGCTTCCACGGTCATGGTTGCTACGGGCCGCGCGATCAGGCGCTTGAGACCGATCGGATCGCCCGTAACCTCGCAGAATCCGTACTCTCCGGCGTCGATCCGGCGCAGTGCGGAATCGATCTTGGCGATCAACTTGCGTTGGCGATCGCGGGTGCGCAGCTCGATCCCCCAGTCGGTTTCCGACGATGCGCGATCGTTAAGATCCGGCTCGCGGATCGGGCCATCCTGCAGCGATTGGAGCGTTTGTCCCGCAGCGTCATGGATCGACTTCTTCCAATCAAGCAGCAGCATGCGGAAGTAGTTGAGCTGACGCTCGTTCATATACTCTTCGTCTTCGCCGGGAGTATAGTTGTCGCCAACCGCCGCGCGGGCCTTGGCCAGTTTTTCCATGTCGCTCGTAGCCGTTGCGGCCATTCGACCCTCTCACAAAATAAGTCGCGTCGACAGGTTGCTTCGCCCGCAAGCCCGGATATTTCCGGCACTCAAGCTTCCCGCTGCGCGCGGCCTATAAGCAAGCCCTACGAGCGGCACAAGCGGCAATCCCCTTGAATCGCTGGTTGATCCCCAATGCGTTGCGCGAGCGCACCCGATTCCGAGGGCTTCGGCATATTTCTCTCCATCGTTAACTATTTGTTGACCATAAAAAGCGACCTCTTGGTTGTCCGGCAGGGGAATGGCCGGATCCAATGGGGGGTTTGAAATGTCATTCAGTTCTATCCAGGGCGGCGCAGGTGTCATCATCCAGGGCGAAGCAGCCGCCATGCTCGTCTCCGAATGTCTCGCAGCCTATGTGCAGGGCAGCGTTGATGCGCTCTACGATCTCGGGGTTGCCTTCTCGACAGGCAGCCATGGTGTCACCGCCGATTTCATCGAAGCGCACAAGTGGTTCAACATCGCCGCGTCCAAGGGCCATGAAGAGGCCGCATGGTGCCGGTCCGACGTTTCGGACGAAATGACTGCCCGCGAGATTGCCGAAGCGCAGCGCCGGGCACGCGAATGGCTCGCCGAGGGACAGCGCAAGGCCGCCTGATCCCGGCTCACCCCTTCCTGAAAGGGGTGCGCCGTTCGAGGTAGTTGCGGTCCATGGCCACGCCTGCGCGTTCGCGCTCGAGGAAATCGGCAACTGCCTCGCGAAATCCGGGATCGGCGATCCAGTGTGCCGATACCGTCTCCACCGGTTCATAACCGCGGGCGAGCTTGTGCCCGCCCTGTGCTCCAGCCTCTACTCTCGAGAGGCCCAGCTCGATCGCCGCATCGATCGCCTGGTAGTAACACAGCTCGAAATGCAGGAAGCGGATGTCGCGGGTACAGCCCCAATAGCGGCCGTAGAGCGCATCGCTGCCAATGAAGTTGAGCGCGCCGGCAATCGGCTCATCATCCTGCAACGCCAGTACCAGCAGGATCCGTTCTCCCATCCGCTCGCCGAACAGGTCGAAGGCCTCGCGCGTCAGGTAGGGGTGCCCCCATTTGCGTGCGCCGGTATCCTGGTAGAAGTGCCAGAAGGCGTCCCAATGTTCAGGCTGGATCGCGCTTCCCGACAGCCTGACGATCTCTACCTGGTCCTGCGCGGCGGCGCGCTCCTTGCGCAGGTCCTTGCGCTTTCGAGAAGACAGCGTGGCGAGGAAATCGTCGAAGGTGGCGTAGCCGCGGTTGAGCCAATGGAACTGGATATCCGAGCGCAGCAGCCAGCCCGCCGCCTCGAACAGCGGGACCTGTGTAGGCTCGATGAAGGTCGCGTGGGCCGAGGAGAAGCCATTCTGCAGGCATAGCTGCTCGGCTGCTGCCAAGAGGGGCCTGGCGTAGTTCTGGTCGGACAGGAGCAGCCGCGGGCCCGTGGCGGGGGTGAACGGCGCGGCGATCTGGAGCTTGGGATAATACCGCCCGCCTGCCCGTTCGAAGGCATCGGCCCAGCTGTGATCGAAGACATATTCGCCCTGGCTGTGCCCCTTGAGATAGGCGGGCATGGCGGCAAGCAGCGGACCGCCCTCCTCGCTGATCACCAGCGGGGTCGGCTGCCAGCCGGTGCCCGGCCCGACGCTGCCCGAATCTTCGAGCGCGGTGAGGAATTCGTGGCTGTCGAAGGGATTGTCCGCGCCCGCCAGCGCATTCCATTCCTCGCGATCAAAGGCACCGACCGACCCGCCGACACGCGCAGCAAGGCCCCCGTCGCTCATGGTAGGCCCGCTCCCTCGGCGATCGGCGCATCGGCGTATTGCATGGCCCGCTCGCGCGTTTCGGGAGAGTTCACGGTCCAGGTCAGGATCGGCATGCCATTCGCCCGGGCCGCTGCGACCATCGGGCTAGGCAATGCCTGGACATGATAGGCAAGGAAATCGGGCCGCGCCGCCCATAGCGCGAGATGGCGGGCGAGGTTGCTTTGAGTGTGGCCCTTATCGTCGTCGCGCATGACAAGGCCGCGGACCGTCGCGGGCGAGTGGCGCCGCAGCCAACGCGAGACACGCGGGTCGAAGCTCATCACGGCATGCAGGCCGGCATAGCCATCCAGCGCGTCGACCACACGGCGGCAGGTCAGCGCGACGTCATAGTGCTGCTTCGATTTGACCTCGATCAGCAGCGGGACGCGCCCGTCGATGATCCCCAGCAGCTCGCCAAGATCGATGGGGGCATCTCCGCTGGCATAGCGCAATTGCCGCCAATCCTGCGCCGGAACCTCGTTGCCCCGATCCGGCCTGCCGAGCAGGCGTGCAAAGTCCCAGTCGTGGAAGACCATCGGGACATCGTCGCTGCTACGCTGGATGTCGCATTCGATCCCTAACCTCGCCTCCACGGCGGCGCGGAAGGCCGCGGGCGAGTTTTCGACACGCACCCCGTCATGCAAGCCGCGATGGGCATAAGTCCACTCGCGCAGCCAGCCGACCCGCGCGGGATCGGGCGACGGCGCGAAGACCCGGTCAAGCCTTGAGAGCACCGATCGCATCGACCTCGACCGCGGCGTCGAGCGGCAGGACAGGCACGCCCACCGCACTGCGCGCATGCTTGCCCGCATCACCGAACACTTCGACCATCAGGTCGGAGGCGCCGTTGGCGACCTTCGGCTGGTCGGTGAAATCGGGTGTCGAGGCAACGAATCCGCCCAGCTTCACCATATGCGAAACGCGCTCGAGCAAGCCGGCCGCCTCAAGCTGGGCAAGGATCATCAGCCCGCATGCGCGCGCGGCCTGCTGACCTTGTTCGAGCGTAACCGAATCCCCCAGCTTGCCGGTTACCAGCTGGCCGTCGACGAAAGGCAACTGACCCGAAACATAGGCGGTGTGGCCGTCGACCACGACCGGCACGTAGCTGGCGACGGGCGCCGCCGCCTTGGGAAGGGTTATGCCGTGCGCCCGCAGGCGGTCGTGAATGCTCATGTCGTTTCCTTTTCGAGTTGGCGCATCAGCCAGGGCAGCGCCTCGTCCCAGCTATCGATCCGCGCGTCGGCATGGCCGGATTTGTGCGCGCAGTCGATCACCGGGGCCAGCAGGGGTTCGCCGCAGAGGTGAAGCGTTGTGATGGTGCCGACAACCTCGCGGGCCGAGCGGTGATGCTGGGCAAGATCGTCGATGAAGAAGGTGCGGCTTGGCGCATATTCGGCGACGATGTTCTGCAGCGCCGGGCCCTTGGGACCCTGGTTGGTGAAAACGCGTGTGTCGATCCCGTGGCCGGCCAGCTGTTCGAAGCGCATCTCGCGATGGTGGTCAGCAAGATTGGTCAGCACCACCACATCGGCGTGCTCGGCCAGCTTGGCCATGGCGTCGACCGCGCCCGCGATCGGCGTCTGGCGATGCATTTCGGTATCGAAGAAACCGCGCAGCTTCTTCCAGATATCCTCGGGCGCCAGCACCTCACCGCTTTCCTGCCAGCGCAGCGCATGGGCGAAATCATTGCCGACCATGTGGAAATCGACGCCCTGCGTTTCAGCCAGCCAGTCGCGGAACGGCGCCACCATGTAGAGCAGCACTTCGTCACAGTCAGAGATGATCAGGGGGCGGCTCATCGGGCAAGCTCCCTGCTGGCGGCGATCAGGGCGGTGGGCGTCGTATCGAGCGCATCGGCCGCAAGCACCAGGTCGGGCTCGTGATTCGCGAGGAATTCGAGCACCGCCGCCTGCACTGCGCGATCCTCGATCCCGTGGCGCAACCGGTCAGGCGTCAGCCCCGTGAGCGAGAGCAGGCGTTCCGCCCGCGCTGGGTCGGCCAGCGCCCAGCCGAGCGCTTCGAGCGCCAGCACCTCTGGCGCGCGGGTTTCGGTTCCTGATGGCGATGCTTCGCGAATAATTGTCAGTTCCCCTCGTTTTCCATATGGGCCGATCTCAAGCCAGGGAGGCCAGCACGTGGCAAAGAGAATCCTCGTTGTCGAGGACAACGATCTCAACCGGAAACTGTTCTGCGACGTGCTGAAGGCAAACGGCTATGAAGTCGTGCCCGTGGCCGACGGTCAGAACGTGCTGGCTACAGCCAAGCGATTCGTACCACATCTGGTGATTATGGACATCCAGCTGCCCAATGTCAGCGGGATCGACCTGATCGCCCAGCTCAAGGCCGAACCCGCGCTTGAAGCCATCCCGGTGCTGGCGGTGACTGCCTATGCCGGCAAGGGCGATGAAGAACGGATTCGCGATGCGGGCGCGGCGGACTATCTCGCCAAGCCGGTCTCGATCGGCCCCTTCATGGCGGCGGTGCGCGCGCTTCTGCCGGCCGAAGCCTAGCTCACCAGCGTCTCGATCGCGAAGACGGTCAGCGTCAGGAACAGGCCGGTCATGAACATCTTGTAGGCGAGCGCAAGGAAGCGGTATTTCTTGCCCGCCAGCACCTGGCCGTTCTGGTACATGTCATGCGCCATGGTGCGGAACACGGTCTCGTCCGTTTCAAGCGTTTCGAGCAGCTGATCCTGCCATTCCTCCTCGTCCATCCAGGTGAAGTGACCGAAGAACAGCAGATTGGCATTCTTGATCTTGCCCGTCGGCCGACCGACCTTGGGCAGGACCGCCATCACCGCACACAGCGAACTGGCGAAGGAGAAGCCGGCGAGGATCATCAGCGAAATCGGCATCTCCCCGCTCAACGCGCGGCTGACCGACAGCGAGAAGACCAGGAAGGTTGCACCAAGCAGGATCGAAGCCTTTTGATCGGCCATCTGAGATAGTTTGAGCGTGCTCATCTGCGCGGTGCGCATCAGGTGGATGGCATTGCTCGAATAGGTCTTCTTCACCGGAGCTGGATCAGCATCCGATTCATCGGCCGCAACCGGCTCTGCACGTGCTGAATCGCTCATCGGCTTTTCCCCGCTGGAACAGACGTTTGCGACCTTTGCCGAAACTTGCCATTACGGCCCGCGCTTGACAAGCATGCCTATTCGCCGCTTTGCGACGGCATGCATGCGCGGCGCAGTACCCCTGCCGCGCCACACAAGGATTGGAACGCACCGCCATGGACCGCGCCGAAGTCGATACAACCATCCGTTCGCTGATCGAGCCCTTCAACAAGAAGGGCGCCGAGGTGACCGATGCCACCACCTTCGCCAACGATCTCGAGTTCGACAGCCTGACGGTGATGGACTTCGTCGCCGCCATCGAAGACGAATTCGACATCATCATCAGCATGAACCAGCAGGCCGAGATCGAGAATTACGGCCAACTCGTCGACGCCGTCACCAAGTTGCAGGCCGAGTGATGCACGACATGACCAGCCCGCCGGACCTGTTCAGCAAGTTCGACGGTATCATCGCCCTGCGCGAAGGCCTGCTCGCATCGGGCCAGGAAGACCCGTTCAACCTGGTGATGGAAAAGGTCCTCTCGCCGACCCGTGCGATCTGCAACGGGCGCGAGACGATCCTGCTCGGCACGTACAACTACATGGGCATGACCTTCGACCCCGACGTGGTCGAGGCAGGCAAGCAGGCGCTGGCCGATTTCGGTTCGGGCACCACTGGCAGCCGCGTGCTCAATGGCACCTACCAGGGTCACAAGGAAGTCGAGCAGGCGCTCAAGGACTTCTACGCCATGGACCATGCCATGGTCTTCTCGACCGGCTACCAGGCAAATCTCGGGATCATCAGCACCATCGCCGGCAAGGGCGATTACATCGTGCTCGACATCGACAGCCACGCCAGCATCTGGGACGGCTGCAAGATGGGCGATGCCGAAGTGGTGCCGTTCAAGCACAATGACATCGAGGCGATGGAAAAGCGCCTGCGGCGTATCCCCGAGGGCGCGGGCAAGCTGGTCGTGCTCGAAGGCGTCTATTCGATGCTCGGCGACATCGCCCCGCTGGCCGAAATGGTCGCGGTGGCGAAGAAATACGGCGCGATGGTGCTGGTCGACGAAGCGCATTCGATGGGCTTCATCGGTGACAACGGCCGCGGCGTGTGCGAACAGGCCGGCTGCATCGACGACGTCGATTTCATCATCGGCACCTTCTCCAAGAGCGTCGGCACGGTCGGCGGCTTCTGCGTCTCGAACCATCCCAAGTTCGAGATCATGCGCCTCGTCTGTCGCCCCTATGTCTTCACCGCCTCGCTCCCGCCCAGCGTGGTCGCGACTGCGGAAACCAGCATCCGCAAGCTGATGCACGGTTCGAACAAGCGCGCGCATTTGTGGGAGAACTCGAAGACGCTGCACAAGGGCCTGCGCGATCTCGGCTTCCAGCTCGGCACCGATGAACCGCAGAGCGCGATCATCGCGGTGATCATGCCCGATCTCGAACGCGGCGCGGCCATGTGGGAGGCGCTGATCAAGGGCGGCCTCTACGTCAACCTCGCTCGCCCACCGGCGACACCCGCCAACATGACGCTGCTGCGCTGCTCGCTCTGTGCCGAGCACACCGAAGGGGAAGTAGGCGAGATCCTGCGAATCTTCGAAGAGGCCGGCAAGGCAGTCGGCATCATCTGACCGGAGACCTAGCGTGACCGAACCGATCCTGATCCATTGCGAGGGTGCGGTCGAGACGGTCACGCTGAACCGGCCCGAACGGCTCAACGCCATGGACGAGGCGTTGATCTATGCCCTGCAGGATTATTTCCGCGGGCTGCACGAGCGGACCGACGTGCGCATCGTGATCCTCAAGGCCGCAGGTCGGGCGTTCTGCGCAGGACTCGACCTCGGAAGCTGGAAGAACACCGGCAATGAAGGCGCGGTCCACCATACCTGGCGGACACAGCGCGCCATCGCCACGGTGATGCAGCTGATGCGCAGCTGCCCGCAACCGATCATCGCGCTGGCGCAGGGCGCGGCCTGCGGTGGCGGGCTGTCGTTGCTGCTGTCGAGCGACATCCGCTTCTGCACTCCCGATTTCCGTATGAACGCCGCTTATATCAAGATCGGGCTGGGCGGCTGCGACATGGGCTCGAGCTATTTCCTGCCGCGGCTAGTCGGGTCGTCGCTCGCGAGCGAGATGATCCTCACCGGGCGGTTCATCCATGCCGACCGCGCGCTCACCTCAGGCTTCGTCAGCGCGGTGGTCGAGCCGGAGGAGCTCGATGCGGCTGCGTCGGAAATCGTCGATGATATGCTGCAGACCGCCCCGATGGGGCTGCGGCTGAGCAAGGATGCGCTCAACCGCAATATCGATGCGCCGGGCTTCGAGGCCGCGTTGGCGATCGAGGATCGGCAGCAGGTGATGCTGAGCCAGACCGCCGACGCACTGGAGGCGCAGCGCGCCTTCCTCGACAAGCGCCGCCCCGACTACCGCGACCGTTAGGGAATGCGCCGGCCGGGTTCTCCCCAGACCCCGGCCGGGCACCCCTTAGGCGGCGCTTGGCGCCGTCCCCTCTCCAACTGGTTCCGCAATCACCTTGTTCTCCGGGAAGATCGGCCACAGCAGCTGCTGGCCGAGCGTCGCCGGGGCGAGGTTTTCCACGCCATAGCTCTTGGGGAAGGTGCGCGTGATCTTGGCCGTTCCGAACAGCACGTCCCAGAAGAACAGCAGGTTTCCGTAATTGCCCTTGTAGTGAACCGCCGGGTCGTCGGCATGGCGGCCGTGGTGGGCATGGTGCGTCGCCGGGGTCGAGATGGTCCGTTCCACCACCCACATCACCGGCGAAAGCCACTTGATGGCATAGAGCGGCTTGTCCCAGGCAACGTCCGAATGGGCGCCGGTGATGACCAGCAGCTTGACCACGATGTAGCCGGCATAGACCCAGCCAAGACCCAGCCAAATCAGCACGCCGGCGAACCACAGGCTGGGCATCAGCGCGTAATAGATGATGTTGTTCCGGTAAACGAGGCGGACGCTCATGTACTTCGCATTGTGATGCGCCCGGTGGAGGTTGTAGAGCCAATGGGTCGAATGGCTCGCACGGTGCCACCAATATTGCATCATGTCGTCGAGGATCAGGAACAGGCCGATCGCGGCGAAGATATTGAGGCCCGCCAGCGCACCGGCATATTGCGGCGCGATCCAGTTGGCGAGCGCGCCCGCGGCGAGCAGCACGGTGGGCTGGGTCACCGCCAGCAGCAGGGTCATGCTCACCGCCTCGACGATACCGTCATCGCGGGTCTGCTCTTCCTTGCGGAACAGGTTGGAATGCCGCAGCTCCAGCAGCGCGAAGCCGAGGTAGACGGCGACGATGGCAATGGTCGAGCCGGACATTTTTCCCTCCCGTGAAATATTGTCGATTCGCGATGTAACGTTTACGAGGGAGAAAGAATGTCCAATTCTTTACATTCTGTCACGACTCGGCGTTCGCTGGCTACCCCGATGCTGTTCGAGGCGCTTGACCCTGCCCTGCAGGTGCACCTGATCCGCAGCGCAGCGCTGCGCCAGTTCGACGACGGGCAGCTGATCCAGCAGCGCGGCGACAAGGCGGATGGCTTCTGGCTGATCGAGGAAGGCTCGGTC
>NZ_JAYPTL010000010.1:57128-61624 GCF_038133525.1 Erythrobacter sp.
GGTCATGGTCGGGCAATTCCTGGCCGACGGCGATTTCCGCGCGGTCGCCCTGCTCGGCGCTGGCGACTCCTACGGCGAGCTGGCGGTCTTCTCGGGCAGGCCGCGCATCGTCGATGCGGTGTCGCGCGGGTCAAGCAAGCTGCGGCTGATCGGCGCGCGGGCCTTCCTCGAGGCGCTGGGCAATTACCCTGCCTCCACCCGCGCGCTGCTGGCCGCACTGTCGGAGCAATTGCAGGAGACGCTATCGCTGCTCGCTGGCTTGCGCCGCGGCACCAACCCGGCGCGCATGGCCGGGCTGCTGGCGACCATGGCGGGAGGCATGCCGGGTCCGGCGAGCGTGGCGGTGACCCAGCAGGAACTGGCCGACCTGCTCGGCGTCACGCGGGCCACCGCCAACGCCGCGCTCGGCGAGCTGCAAGGCCGCCGCCTGATCGAGCGCGGCTATCGCACGATCCGCATCCCCGATCGCGACCGGCTGGCGCTGGCCTCGCTCGACTGAGATCTAGTGAATTTGCTCCAGCGTCGCCCCGGCGCATTTTTCGGCGGTGGCGGCATCGTCGCCGCCGTCGAGATAGGCCACCGCGACAAAGCCCAGCACCACGATGGCCACGAAGCCGATCGTGACCAGGCCCAGGTACTTGTCGATGAAGCGCTTGATCGGCGCGCCGAACATGCGGAACAGCACGCCCACGATCATAAAGCTGATCGAGCGGCTGACAATGCTGGCGAGGATGAAGGGCACCAGTCCCATGCCGATAAAGCCGGCGGTGATGGTCAGCAGCTTGAACGGGATCGGCGTGGCGCCCTTCACGATCAGGATCTCGACCCCGTATTCGCGCAGATAGCAGGCCGCGACGGGGAAGCTTTCGGTCAGGCCCAGCCAGCGCAACAGGTCGGCGCCGATCGTGTCATAGAGGCCCCAGCCGATCGCATAGCCCAACATCCCGCCCAGCACCGATGCGATGGTCGCCACCGCGGCGAAGCGCACCGCCTTCTTCGGTTCGGCAAGGCACATCAGCCCCAGCAGCGGATGCGGCGGCACGGGGAAGAAGCTCGCCTCGATGAAGCTGAACATCGCCAGCCACCACACGGCATGCGGGTGCGCCGCCTTCTCCAGCGTCCAGTCGTAAAGCCTGCGCAGCATGTCCGATGCAACCCCATCCCGTCATTGCGAGCCACCCGGCGGGCGCCGGAGTGCAACCGCGGCAGTAGATAATCGCCTTGCGGTTGGCAATCATCTCATGAATAACCTATTTGGTACTTTTTTATTGACATCGTAACGCTGATTGGTTAGCAATACGGAACATCGCGATAGTGTGATTCGAACGGGCGGCCCGGCAGCGGGACCGCCCTTTTTCGTCTCCGCCATCGGCAATTTCGCCAAGTTCCGGGAGGCACTCCATGACAGACGAAGCAGCGAGCGACCGCCCCTGGTGGGAAAGCGCCTTCATCGAAGGGCTCAAGCAGTTCGGCAAGGTTACCGCCGCCGCCGAGGCGACGGGCATCACCACTAGCGGACCTTACACCCGCAAGAAGAAATGCGGCGCCTTCAGCCGCGCATGGGACGAAGCCCTCGAAATCTTCGCCTTGAGCGGGCGCAAGGCGGGGAACCAGAGCGCGGCGCAGCGCAAGGACGAGCAATGGAAGAAGGTCTTCCTCGAAGAGCTGGCCGAAACCTCCAACGTGACTGCATCCGCCGCGAAGGCGGGCGTCCCCACGAGCGACGTCTATCGCAGCCGCCGCGCCAATCGGGACTTCGCCGCCCAGTGGCGCGCCGCCCTGTTCGAAGGCTATGCCAACCTCGAGATGGAGGTGCTCGGCTATCTCCGCGATCCAGCTCCGGCACGGAAGATGGACGTGGCGGTGGCCCTGCGCCTGCTGGCCGCGCACAAGGAGACCATCGCGAAAGAACGCGCACAGCGGGCCAATGTCAGTGCCGCGCAGGTCCGCGAAACGATCGAACGCAAGGTCGAGGAACTGCGCCAGAAGGTCGCGGGCCGGGATATCTCTCCGGCATGAGCAAGCCCCTGTCGCGGCCCGGCGTCTGGGCGCGCCTCACCCCGACGGAGCGCGAGGCCTTCGTCAACAGCCTCACGCAGGAAGAGCGTGACGCCTTCATGGTCGACTTTCGCACTTACGCGCACGAGGGCCAGCTGCCGTCGGACACTGCCTGGTACATCTGGCTGGTCATGGCGGGTCGCGGTTTCGGCAAGACCCGCGCGGGGGCGGAATGGGTCCGCTTCACGGCAGACAATCTGCCCGACGCGCGCATTGCGCTGGTCGCAGCCAATCTCGGCGAGGGCCGCGCTGTCATGGTCGAGGGAGAGAGTGGCATATTGGCCTGCTGCCCTCCCGAAGCCGCACCCGACTTCGAGCCGTCGCTGCGGCGGCTGACATGGCCCAACGGCGCGCAGGCGACGCTCTATTCGGCTGCCGAGCCGGAGAGCCTGCGCGGCCCGCAGCACAGCCATGCCTGGTGCGACGAGATCGCCAAATGGCCCGGAAGCAACGAACGGGCTTCGCGCGCCTGGGACAATCTGATGATGGGCCTGCGCCTTGGCGATGATCCGCGCATCATGGCGACCACGACACCGCGCGCGGTTGCGCTGATGCGCCGCCTGCTCGACCCGGCCCGGACGCAGGGGCTGGAACTGACCCGCGGCACCACGCGCGACAACGCCGCCAATCTGCCCGAGAAGTTCCTCGGCGCAATGGACGCGCATTATGGAGATACCGCCTTGGGCCGGCAGGAGCTCGGGGGCGAGCTGCTCGAGGATATCGAGGGCGCGCTGTGGACCCGCTCGCTGATCGAGCGGTGCCGCGAACCCGTGGCGGGGGACAGCTTCACCCGCGTGGTGGTGGGCGTCGATCCGCCTGCCGGCGAGCGCGGCGACGAATGCGGCATCGTGGTCTGCGGGCTGGGCGCGAGCGGGGTGGCACAAGTGCTCGCCGATTGCTCGGTCGCGCAAGCCTCGCCCGAACGCTGGGCCCGCGCGGTCGCGGTGGCGGCAAGCACCTGGAATGCCGACCGCGTGGTGGCGGAGGCGAACCAGGGCGGCGCCATGGTCGCCAGCGTGCTGCGCGCCGCCGAACTGTCGCTGCCACTCAAGCTGGTCCACGCCAGCCGCGGCAAGGCCGCCCGCGCCGAACCGGTGGCCGCGCTCTACGAGGCCGGCCGCGTGCGCCACGCGGGCATGTTCGCCAAGCTGGAGGACCAGATGTGCGGGCTGATGGCGGGCGGCGGCTATGAGGGTCCGGGGAGATCGCCTGACAGGGCCGACGCGCTGGTATGGGCGCTGAGCGAATTGATGCTGGCGAGGAGCAGGAGGCCGCGGGTTAGGAGGTTGTAAACGCAAGATATTCATGCACGGCCACTTGGAGTCGCGGAGCAATCAACTTGGACAACGATCCCGATACGAGTATCGCCGAGGATCTCAAACAATTAGCAAAGTATCTATTCACCTTCACTGGGCGGACTCATCGGTTAGATTTTTTCGTCTGGTTGGTGGTTATGCAGCACGTCTCCCTCCAAACCCAGGAGCTGGCGAGTCCTTTTTCATACTTTGCCAAGATCGGCATTGCCCTCCTGGTAGTCCCCGCGCTTGGGCGGCGTCTGCACGACTTCAATTGCAGCGGCTGGTTCGCCTTGATCCTACCGGCCCTGATCGGTCTGCGCATATGGGGCCAGTTCCAACACGATGTTGGGCTTCTGCCTACCTCTGAATTGGTCTGGCCCTACAACGCACTCTTTGCGTCATTTGCCATTGCGATCTGGGTCATCGCACTCTGGCCGGGCACGAAGGGTCCGAACCGCTTCGGCCCGGACCCGCGCGTCGTGGAAAGTCTTGCCGAAAGCTGATGGCGTGAGGCCGCGGATCGTCAACTTGTGATCCGCTAGCAACGATCGGTCCGGGTTCAATTCGTCGATTGGATGCCGCCCCTTCGCATCGACAGCGATCTCGTCACCCCGGAACAAGTCCGGGGTGACTGAAAACAAAGAACAATCAGCACAACCGAAAGGCATCCCATGTCCTTCCTCACCACCCTGGTCTCCGCCTTCAAGGGCGGGGCGATTTCGCACGTGCCGCTTACGCGCGGCTATATCTCGCCGTGGACAACGAGCTTCGAGAGCATCCCCGGGCGCGCGCCGTTCGATTATCCCGCTGCCGTAGCCGAGGCCTATCTCGCCAATCCGGTCGCGCAGCGCGCGGTGCGGATCGTGGCGGAGGGGGTTGGCGGCGCGCCGCTAAGCTGCGCCGATGCGCGGCTGGCCAGGCTGATCGCCTGCTCCTGCGGTGCACAGCCGCTGCTCGAAGTGCTCGGCGCGCAACTGGCGCTGCACGGCAATGCCTATGTCCAGATCGTCAAGGACGGCGCAGGCACGCCGGTCGAGCTGTTCCCGCTGCGGCCCGAACGGGTGCAGGTGCTGGCGGGCGAGGATGGCTGGCCCACCGCCTATCGCTATGTCCTGGCCGATCGCACGCTGACCATCGCGC
>NZ_JAYPTL010000010.1:61634-62771 GCF_038133525.1 Erythrobacter sp.
GCCGCGAGCGAGTGGAACCGTGCGCTGCTGGCCAATGCCGCGCGGCCATCGGGGGCGCTGGTCTATGATGGGGGCGATGCCGCCGGGCTGACGGCCGAACAGTTCGAGCGGCTCAAGGCCGAATTGCAGGCCGCCTTCCAGGGCGGGGGCAATGCCGGGCGGCCGATGCTGCTCGAAGGCGGGCTCGACTGGAAGGCGATGAGCCTCAGCCCCGCCGACATGGATTTCGCCACCCTCAAGGCCGCCGCCGCGCGCGACATCGCACTGGCCTTCGGCGTGCCGCCAATGCTGCTCGGCCTGCCGGGTGACAACACCTATGCCAATTACCGCGAGGCCAACCGCGCGCTGTGGCGGCTGACGCTGCTGCCACTGGCGGGCAAGATCCTCGACGGGCTGCATGCGGGGCTGGCCGACTGGTTCGCCGAAGCGCCGCAGGTCGATCTCGACCGCATTCCCGCGCTGGCCGAGGACCGCGAGCGCCTGTGGGCGCAGGTCAGCGCCGCCGATTTCCTGAGCGCGGATGAGAAGCGCGCGATGCTGGGGATCGAGACCTAGCCGTTTGGACCAGGATGATTCTGTTCGAAGTCGCAGACATCCCGGTCGTAATCCCAGCTGCCGCCGTGATCGAGGCACGCGTCGATCGGATCGCTCGACCAAAGGACCAGCGCACCCACAGCGGCGCCAATCAGCGCCAAGGCAATGATGATCATCCGCTTCATTGCTCAGTATCCAAGTTTCCTATCCGACCTAATCGGGACATCCAGACATGACCAGAGAAGACATGCTCGCGCGGCTGATCGCGCAGGCGAGCACCGAGGGCGGCGAGCTGATCACGCTGCGCGCCATCGTCGAAGAAGCGAGCGAGCTGGGCGCGACCCGCGTGCTCGACCGGCTCGGCCTCGCCGACGCGTCGGCGCAGGACGATATCGACGAGCTGCGCGAGCTGCTGTCCGCCTGGCGCGACGCCAAGGCCAGCGCGTGGAAGGCCATGGTGGCTTGGCTGGTGCGCGGCGCGCTGGCGCTGCTGCTGGTCGGCATCGCCATGCGGCTGGGCCTGGGCGGCCTGCTCCAGTGAGGCTGCGGATTGCGGGCTATGCCGCGCTGTTCGACCGCGCCGACGGCGCGCGCGACACGATC
>NZ_JAYPTL010000011.1:0-60917 GCF_038133525.1 Erythrobacter sp.
TCCTTGAGATGCCAGGGCAGCTCTTCGAACACATCCTCGAACATGGTGCGGAAGGGATGGTGGAGACCGTGGCCGAGAATGCCGTTGGCCTCGGCTTCCTTGGTCACCTTCTTGACGTGTTCGGCGGCCTCGAGATCCATCTTCTCCTGCCGCTCCTCGTCCCATTCACCGATCGCGATGAGGTGGTTCTTCAGGCGCATCACCGGATCGCCCAGCGGCCACTCGGTGCGCTCCTGCGCGCTGCGATAGCCGGTCGGATCGTCCGAGGTGGAATGCCCTTCCGCCCGGTAGGTGAAGAATTCGATCAGCGTCGGCCCGGCATTGGCGCGCGCGCGGTTGGCGGCCCATTGTTCGGCGGCGTAGCAGGCGAGCGCATCGTTGCCGTCGACGCGCAGCCCGGCGAGGCCGTAACCCAGCGCGCGCGCGGCGAAGGTTGTGCGCTCAGCCCCGGCAAAGCCGCTGAAGCTCGAGATCGCCCACTGGTTGTTGATCACATTGAGAACGACTGGGGCGTTGTAGACAGTCGCGAAAGTGCAAGCCGAATGGAAGTCACCCTCCGCCGTGCTGCCTTCGCCCACCCAGGTCGCCGCGATACGGCTATCGCCCTTGATCGCGCTGGCCATCGCCCAGCCCACTGCCTGGGGCGTCTGCGTGGCGAGGTTGCCACTGATGGTGAAGAAGCTGTGTTCGCGGCTCGAATACATGATCGGAAGCTGGCGGCCTTTCAGCTTGTCACCCTTGTTCGAGTAGATCTGGTTGATCATCTCGATCATGGGGTAGCCGCGCTGGATCAGGATGCCCTGCTGGCGATAGCTGGGGAAGACCATGTCATCCGCCGCCAGCGCCATCGAGGCCGCGACGCTTGTCGCCTCCTCGCCGGTACACTTCATGTAGAAACTGGTCTTGCCCTGCCGCTGGCCTCGGAACATGCGCTCGTCAAAGGCACGCGTCATGGCCATGTGGCCAAGCATCTTGCGCAAGGTATCCGGGTCGAGCTTCGGATCCCACGGACCGTGCGCCTTGTTGTCTTCGCCCAGCACGCGGACAAGCCCGAATGCGAGCTCATGCATGTCCTTGGGATCGCAAGTCTCGTCCGGGCGCGGCTGCTTACCCGCTTCCGGAATCTGCAGGTGCGAAAAGTCGACCGTGTCGCCGGGCCGGAACTTCGGTTCGGGAACGTGCAGCGCCAGCTTGGGGCGATTTCCGCCCTGTTGTGCCGCTCCGTCGGGCCTGTCGGCCATAGAGTCTCTCCCAGACGCAATCTTACGCGTAAGCGTTATATTATTTCACGCGCGCGAAACGGTCAAGGGGAGCCGGATCACACGGCGACGGGCGCCTTGATGGCCCCGTGCGGCGTGTAGTCGCGAACCTCGAAATCCTCAATCCGATAGTCGAAGATCGTGGGCGGCCGCCGCAGAATAACAAGTCGTGGCTGGCCCACCGGTTCCCGGGTCAGTTGCTCTCGAATCAGGTGTTCGTGATTGAGATAAAGGTGGGTGTCCCCACCCATCCAGATGAACTCGCCCGGCTCCAAGCCAGCCTGTTGCGCCAGCATGCATTGCAGCAGGGCGGCCGACCACAGATTGAAGGGCAGACCCAGCGCAACGTCGCAGCTACGCTGGTAGAGCAGACCGTTGAGACGCCCGTCGGCGACGTGGAACTGGTAGGTTTTGTGACACGGGGGCAAGGCCATGCGGTCGAGCTCTGCCACGTTCCAGCCCTCGACGATGTGCCGCCTGCTACCGGGATTCTTCTGGAGCGACTCAACCACTTCGGCGACCTGGTTGATCCCCTGGCCCTTGCGGAACAAACCCCCGGCCACCGGTTGGTAAGTTGGCCAGTCGACCCATTGTTTGCCATAGACCGGACCGAGATCACCCCAACGCGCGGCAAAACCTTCATCATCGGCGATCCTCTGGACGAAGTCTTCCAGCGCGATCTCTTCACCGGTTTCCTCGACGTAGCGCGCGTGCGGCCATTCGTTCCAGATCTTCACGCCCTGCAGGACGAGCGGCCTGATGTTGGTATCGCCGGTCAGGAACCACAGCAGCTCGCGCGTCGCGGTCTTCCAGAAGACGCGCTTGGTCGTGATAAGCGGCATGGCCCCGTCCGCGAGATCGAAACGCAGCATGGCCCCAAAGACCGAACGCGTGCCGATCCCCGTGCGATCGACCCGCTCGCTACCGCCAACCCAAATGCGCTCCATCAGGTCGAGATATTGCTGTTCGAAATGATCGCTGGCGGCCGACATCGTGCTTTCCATCAAGCGGGCCATGGGAGAATGGAGTGGACAGCGGCCCGTCGCAATTGCGCATGGCCTATCCATCCACAATGCTTGCGATACAAGGGCGGATCGAGGGGGCAAGATGGCACTGCAATTCGATCCACAGGACGAAATCATCTGCATTGGCAGTCATCGCGAACTGGCCGACGATGGATCGGTCCTGCCGCCGATCGCGCAGGCCAGCCTGTTCCGCCAACCCGACATGGCTACCCTGTTCGACGGTCTCGCCCGAGAGCACGAAGTCGCGGTCTATTCGCGCGGGACAAATCCGACGCTTTCCGTGCTGGAGGATGCCCTAGCCCGGCTCGAGCGGGGCGAGGCATGCAAGTGCTTCGCCAGCGGCATGGGCGCCATCGCCGCGACCCTGACCGCCTTTCTGGAGGCTGGCGACCATGTGCTGTTTGCCGGCACGATCTATGGCCCGACCATCGAACTTGCACAGCGACTGGAAGGTTATGGCATTTGCTGGAGCCGCACCGATGTGACCGACCTTGGCGGCATCACTGCCGCATTGCGCCCCGAAACACGCGTCCTCTACATGGAAAGCCCAGGCTCGATGTTGTTCGGTCTGCTGCCCATCGTCGATCTCGCCGCCTTGGCCAGGGACCGCAGCATCGTCACTATGCTCGACAACAGCGTAGCAACGCCACTGCTGCAGAAGCCGATCGAACTTGGTGTCGATCTCGTGCTTCACAGCTGTTCCAAGTATATCGGCGGGCATAGCGATCTTGTCGGCGGAGCCGTGGTAGGGAGCGCCGCCCACATCGAACGCATTTTCCGCAAGGGTTTGCTCCTTCTCGGGGCTGCAATGGCACCGTTTACAGCATGGCTGTGCCTGCGCGGCTTGATGACGCTCCCTGTGCGCCTCGCCAAGCACCACGAAGATGCACTCACCTTGGCCAGCTGGCTTGCCGAGCATCCTCGCGTGCGTCGCGTCTTCCATCCGGCCCTCGCTAACGATCCACTCCTCACGCAACAAATGCGGGGCCATTCAGGCCTTTTCTCGTTCGAAGTCGACGGTAGCTTTGCCGATGCCATCGCAATCGCCGACCGCTTGCGCGTCTTCGGCCGCGCCGTCAGCTGGGGCGGACCGGAAAGCCTGGTGATGACCGGCCACAAAGCGAACCCGGTGGAAGTTTCACCTGCCCTTCCCGCATCCCTCCTGCGATTGTCGGTGGGGTTCGAAGGTGTGGCGACACTGCAGGAAGATCTTGATCGTGCCCTCGGCTAGCCCGTTCGACGCCACCGCTGTGCGATTAATTTCGAGCGGCCCGTGTTTGCGCTTGAAAGCCATGGGCCCCGTCGCTATTGGGCGCGCCTGCTTCGCACCCGCCGCATCAAACCGCTGCGGGCCGATCCGGTCGGGGAGTAGCTCAGCCTGGTAGAGCACTGTCTTCGGGAGGCAGGGGCCGGAGGTTCGAATCCTCTCTCCCCGACCATTTCACTTGCGCTGGCGCAGGCCAACCGCAAGCGCGGGAGGAAATCCTGACCACCCCCTCCGTCCTGTTCGTCTGTCTCGGAAATATTTGCCGCTCGCCTTTAGCTGAGGCCGCCTTTCGTCGTGCAGCCGAACGCGCAGGACTGGCTGTCGAAGTCGATAGCGCCGGAACCGCGGACTATCATGTGGGCGAGCCCCCCGATCCGCGCAGTATCGTCGAGGCGGCGCGTCACGGGATCGACATTCGACACTATCGCGGCCGACAGCTCTCGGTGGAAGATTTCCATCGGTTCACCTGGATAGTCGGCATGGACGCTTCCAACATGACGAACATCGCGCTTCGCAACCCGGGCGATGGTAAGGCGCGCATCGTCATGTTGCTGGATCTCGTGCCTGGCCGTGAAGGCGCGGATCTGGCTGACCCTTGGTATGGTGGCGAAGATAATTTTCGCGACACCTGGGCCGATGTCACTGCGGGCGCCGCAGCCCTGGTCAGACTGCTTGGCAAGACGTAAGTATAAAAATATCAAGGATATAATGCAGATGCCTTCCGCCGAATATTTGATCGCATTCACCATTGCTGCGGCATTTCTGACTATCGTGCCGGGTCTAGATTCGGCGTTGGTCATGCGGACTGCAACCGTCGAATCGGCACGCCGTGCCCTTTTCGCAGGACTGGGTATCGCAGCAGGTTGCATCGGCTGGGCGGCTATCGTCGGCGCGGGGTTGGGCGCTCTCCTGGCCGCATCGGAAATCGCCTATACCGCACTCAAATGGTGTGGCGCGCTCTACCTGTTTTATCTGGGCGTGAAGCTGATCCGCTCCCCCAGAAAGTCGCTAGATGAAGCTCCTGAATCGAACGATAAGGGGGCTGGTTCCGGTTGGTTCCTTCGCGGTTTCCTCACCAACATGCTCAACCCGAAGGTCGGCGTCTTCTACGTCTCATTCCTACCCCAGTTCATTCCGGCTGGCGCCCACGCCTTCCTCAGCAGCCTCCTGCTGGGCTCGATCCACGGTGCGTTGGGCGTGATCTGGTTCGCGATCCTGATCGCGGCGACGCAACCGGTTGCTCGTGTGCTGCGGAAACCAGCCGTGCTCCAGTGGCTGGACCGGCTGACCGGCGGTGTTTTCATCGCCTTCGGCCTTCGCTTGCTGGTGAGCGAGCAGCGCTAGAGGCTAGCCACCGCGCAAGGTCTTAACCCCATAGTCGCGCTCGAAAAGGTAGAGCAGCGTCCGCGCGGCTTCGCCTCGAGGGCCCTCAAGACCGCCATCGCGCTCCATCAAGAGACGCGCATCGTCATAGGCGGTCGGAAGCAACGCGGTGATCTGCTCAAGGCTGGCGACGGTAAATGGGGTATCGCCCGACTGGCGCGTGCCCAGCAGTTCACCCCCACCCCGCAAGCGTAAATCTTCCTCGGCGAGGCGGAAGCCGTCTTGCGTCTCGCGCATCAGGGCAAGTCGCTCACGCGCGGTCTCCGAAAGCGTATCGCCACGCAGCAGGACACAGACCGACTTTTCCGACCCCCGCCCCACTCGGCCGCGCAACTGGTGCAACTGGGCCAGACCGAAACGTTCGGCCTGCTCGATCACCATCAGCGTTGCGTTGGGGACGTCGACCCCCACCTCGATAACGGTGGTTGCAACCAGCAGCTTGGCATCGCCGCTGGCAAAGCGTTCCATCGCCGCGTCCTTCATTTCGGGCGCGAGCTGGCCATGCACCATGACCACATCGCGTCCAAAGCGCTGCTCAAGGGCGGCAAAGCGCGCCTCGACCGCGGCAATCTCCTCCGGCCCGTCCATCTCGCGCACCATCGGGCAGACCCAGTAAGCCTGCCGCCCCTCGGCAATCTGCGCCGCAAGGCGATCGACCAGAAGTCCGATCTTGTCCTGCCCCATCACTACCGTTTCGATGGCCTGGCGCCCCGGCGGCAATTCGTCGAGCTTGCTAACGTCGAGCTCGCCATATTGCGCCAGTGTCAGGGTGCGCGGGATTGGCGTAGCCGTCATCGCCAGCACATGCGGCGCACGGCGCCCCTTGCTCGCGAGCATCAGCCTCTGGCCGACGCCAAAACGGTGTTGCTCGTCAATCACGACCATCGCCAGATTGTGGTAGCTAACCTTGTCCTGGAAGATCGCATGGGTGCCAACAACGATATCGATGCTGCCGTCGAGGAGATCCATCAGCGTCGCCTCGCGCGCCTTGCCCTTGTCGCGTCCGGTCAGCAGGGCAACCCGCGCGCCCGTCGGCTCGGCCATCCGGCGCAGGCTTTCGAAGTGTTGCCGAGCAAGAATCTCGGTCGGAGCGAGCATGGCCGCTTGTGCACCAGCTTCGACCGCGATCAGCATGGCCTCAAGCGCCACCACGGTCTTGCCCGCGCCGACATCGCCCTGAAGCAAGCGCAGCATCGGCGAATCCTGCGCCATGTCGCCTTCGATTTCGGATATCGAGCGTTTCTGCGCGCCCGTCAGCGGGAATGGCAGGTCAAGCTTGGCCCGGTAGCTGCCGTCTCCACGCAGCGGTTGTCCCTTGCGTTTGCGATTGTCTGCACGCACCAGCATCAATGCTAGGCTGTTCGCCAATAGTTCGTCATAGGCCAGCCGATCGCGGGCGGTGGCGTTTTCACCTTTGTGCGCCAGGACCACGGCGTCTCGCCATGCTGGCCATTCTTCCTTCTCGACCTGGCGGGGTTCGATCCACTCAGGCAGCTCCGGGGTGCGCGCCAGCGCCTGTTCCACCAGCGCCGCGATCTTGGGCTGGGTTAGCCCTTCGGAAAGGCGATAGACCGGTTCGCATAGCTGCCCCAAGGTATCCCCGCCTTCTTCCACCACGTGATCGGGGTGGACGATCTGGAGCATGTCGCCAAAGCGTTCCAGCTTGCCCGCAACCCAGCGAGTCTCGCCCACAGGCAGCAGCTTCTTCGCCGAATAAGATGCTCGCCCGAAGTATGTCAGTGCAAGGATATTGCCCGCGCTGTCCTGTGCCAGCACGCGATAGGGCGCGCGCGCCGATCTTCCCGAGCGATGCTCGGTAACAGCAAGGCGAATAACGATCTGCTCGCCCTCTCCTGCCTCGTCGAGATTGCCCACAACGCGGCGCGAAACGAAACGCTCTGGCAGATGGTAATCAAGATCGCGAACCCGCGTCAGACCGAGCTTTTCGAGGGGCTTCTTAAGTTTCGGCCCGACGCCGTCGAGCGCATCGGTCTCAGTGAAGAGCGGATTGAGGATATCGGGCCGCATCGCTGCCTAGCGTTAGAATATCGACGGACCAATGCAAAGCCGTAGCCGGGTCTCTTTCCCGGCATTCCCAAGCACGATTATGTCTAATTGAAATTCCGTGCTACGCCCTCGCTCAGGGTTGCTTAGTACATGGGGGGATTGCCATGCTTAGTAACTTCAAGACCATCGCAGCTGCCGTCGCGATCGCTGCACTGCCGGTGTTCGCTGCGCCGGCCCTGGCACAGGATGAACCGGAAGAAGCGCGGACCACATATATGGTCATTCTACTGAAGCTGGCGCCAGATGCGGGCGACCGGTGGAGCGAGCTGATGGAGAAGTACTATGCTCCAGCCGCAGCAGCAGCAGGACTACCCAAGACCGAAGTACACTGGATGATGGACGGCAGCTGGGATCTCATGTTGCTACGCCCAATGCCGCGCGGCATGTCAGCCCTCGACACCCATGCCTCCCCTGAAAGGAAGGCATTCTGGGCCGAGCTGATCAAGATCGCCGGCAGCGAAGAGAAGGCGAAGGAGATCAATGCGGAGGACGACAAGCTCGTGTCGGAGTCGGTTCGCTACTTCTCGCATACGCACCCTTGATCGATCACGTCTGATGAACCAGAGGGGCGCTTTCCAAAGCTGCGGAAGGCGCCCCTTTCTCTCATGCCCCAAGCCCTGACATTCGAAGGCCGCAAGCAACGCGCCAAGTTTCGTTCCTGGCATCGCGGCACGCGTGAGGCCGACTACATGATCGGCGGGTTCTTTGATCGCTATCACGAGGCTTGGGGCGAGGAAGAACTGGCCTGGTTCGAGGCCCTGCTCGAAGAGGATGATGTCGACATCATGGCCTGGGCGCTCAAGGCCCAGCCGACCCCTCCTCGCTTCGAAGGGCCCCTTATGGCAGCGATGCAGCAACTCGACTACGTCGACATCCCCCGTTGACGCGCGGGCGCTGACCTTTATCTGACCAGCTTGAACACCGCACCCCCTTCCCATTCGGGCAGGGGGCAATCGTGCGTGCACGCAATGCCCATTTTGACCAGACGCCAGGATTCCGATGCCCGACCTCTCCCAGATCCTGAAAGCCCGCGATGCACTGACGCTCGCACAAGTCGCGCGCGGTGCGCAGCCCCTGGTCATGGCGGATCTTGCGCGCGCAAGCGCGGGTCGCGCCGTCTTTATCGCCCCCGATGATGCGGCAATGCGTGGGGTGGTCGAGGCTGCCGGATTCTTTGCCCCCGAACTGGAAGTAGTCGAGTTCCCCGCATGGGACTCCCTGCCTTACGACCGCGCCAGTCCCGCGCTGGCGATCAGTGCGCGCAGACTCGCCACATTGCATCGCTTGCAGACGGGCAAATCCAAGGCGCAGCTCGTGGTGACCACGGCCAACGCCGTCCTCCAGCGCGTGCTGACGCCCTTCCGAATTCGCGAGAGCGTGCGCGAGTTCAAGGTGGGCAGCGAAATCGGTCGCGAAAGTCTGGCGGCGCTGCTCCAACGGCAGGGCTACAGCCGTACCGACACCGTGATCGACAAGGGCGAATATGCCGTTCGCGGTTCGATCGTCGATATCTTCCCCAGCGGGATGGAGGAAGCGCTACGGCTTGATTTCTTCGGTGACGAACTGGAGAGTCTTCGCAGCTTCGATCCCAACACGCAGATGAGCACGGGTCGGCTCGAATCCCATCTGCTCTTGCCCGCGAGCGAGGCCCTGCTGGACGAGGACAGCATCAAACGCTTCCGCGGCCGTTACCGCGAGATGTTCGGCGCGCACGCTACCCAGGATCCGCTTTACGAGGCCGTCAGCGAAGGTCGGCGCCTGGCCGGCATGGAAAACTGGCTGCCCCTGTTCGAAGAACGGCTCGCAACCCTCTTTGATCATCTCGGCAAGGACGACCTCATAGTGATCGACAGCGCCGCGCTTGGTGCGGCAGAAGAACGCATCAAGGACATCGGCGACTATTTCGACCAGCGCAAGGCCGCCAGCGGGCAAGCGAAAGGCAGTTATCGCCCGCTCGATCCTGCGACACTCTACCTTGCGCAGGATGAGTTCCGGACCGCGCTGGCCTCTACCCCCGCGCATCGGGCAACCCCCTTCGACGAGCCTGAGAGCGGCAAGGTCGTCAGCTTCGGATTCCGCTCGGGTCGTGATTTCGCGCCTGAGCGCGCCCGAGGCGACAATGTCTATCCGATACTTGCCGATCATCTGAAAGCCCTCGGCAAGGCAGGCAAACGCCCGCTGATCGCCGCCTATTCCAAGGGCAGCCGTGCGCGCATCGCCTCCATCCTCGGCGAGGCGGGGGAGTCGGTACAGCTTGCCGAAACCTGGCAGGAGGCACTTGGCCTCTCGGCCAAGGGCAAGCCTGTTGCGATGATCCTGCCGTTGGAGGCAAGCTTCGCCAACGACGAGATTGAACTGCTCACCGAGCAGGATATCCTCGGCGACCGGCTTGTAAGGCGGAAGAAGAAGCGGCGCGATGCCGACGCTTTCCTCGCCGAACTTCAGGCGCTGAGCGTGGGCGACCTCATCGTCCACACCGAACACGGGATCGGCAAATACCTCGGGCTCGAACCGATCAGTGTCGGCAAGTCGAAGCACGATTGCGTGATGTTGGAGTACCGCGGCGGCGACAAGCTCTACATCCCGGTCGAAAATATCGATGTGCTCAGCCGCTATGGCAGCAGCGAAGAAGCGGTGATGCTCGACAAGCTGGGCGGTGAAGCCTGGCAGAAACGGCGCGCGCGGCTCAAGGAACGTATCCGCGAGATTGCCAGCGAGTTGCTTCGCACAGCGGCGGCGCGTGCACTGCGCAAGGCGCCTGTGCTGGAAGTCGAACAAGGCCCCTATAACCAGTTTCTCGATCGCTTCCCGTGGGAGGAGACCGAAGATCAGGACCGCGCGATCGGCGACGTGCTGGCCGATCTCGAAAGTGGCAAGCCAATGGACCGGCTAGTCTGCGGTGATGTTGGCTTCGGCAAGACCGAGGTCGCGCTGCGCGCCGCGTTCGTTGCCGCAATGAACGGCCAACAGGTCGCGGTGGTCGCCCCCACCACGCTCCTCGCGCGCCAGCATTTCGAGAATTTCTCGACACGCTTCAACGGTTTCCCGCTCAAGGTCGGCAGGCTCTCGCGCCTGGTCCCCGCCAAGGAGATGAAAGATACCCGCGACGGGCTGGCAAGCGGCGATATCGATATCGTCGTCGGGACTCATGCGATCCTGTCGAAGCAGACCGAATTCAAGAACCTCGGCCTGGTGATCGTCGACGAGGAGCAGCGCTTCGGGGTCAATCACAAGGAAAAGCTCAAGCAGTTACGCGCCGATGTGCACATGCTGACCCTGACAGCGACTCCGATCCCTCGAACGCTGCAGATGGCAATGACCGGGCTACGCGAGCTTTCGACGATCCAGACCCCTCCGGTCGATCGTCTTGCTGTGCGAACCTACGTGATGGAATGGGACGATATGGTCATGCGCGAGGCTCTGCTGCGCGAGCATCATCGTGGGGGCCAGAGTTTCATCGTCGTTCCGCGCATTTCCGACATGGAAGGCGTCGAGGAATGGCTGCGCGAGCACGTGCCGGAAGTGAAATTCATCGCCGCGCACGGCCAGATGGGCGCAGGCGAGATCGAAGAGCGGATGAGCGCCTTTTACGAGGGCAAATACGATGTGCTGCTCGCCACCACGATCGTGGAAAGCGGGCTTGACCTGCCAAGCGCAAACACCATCATCATCCACCGTGCCGACATCTTCGGCCTGGCGCAGCTCTACCAGTTGCGCGGCCGCGTCGGTCGCTCCAAGCTCCGTGCCTACGCCTATCTCACCTACGCCGCCGATACGCAGTTGAGCGAAGTAGCCGAAAAGCGACTCAAGGTACTGGGTGACCTCGACAGCCTTGGCGCGGGCTTCCAGCTGGCCAGCCATGACCTCGATATTCGTGGTGCCGGCAACTTGCTGGGCGACGAACAGTCAGGGCATATCCGTGAGGTCGGTTTTGAACTCTACCAGTCGATGCTGGAGGATGCGATTCTCGCTGCCAAGGCAGGCGAGATGGGACTGGAGGCGAAGCGCGAAACGGTGAGCCCGCAGATCACCGTCGATGCCCCGATCATGATCCCGGAGGACTATGTGCCCGATCTGGCCGTCCGCATGGCGCTGTATCGTCGCCTGAACGACGCGCAGGACAAACCGGAGATCGAAGCCCTCGCAGCCGAGATGATCGACCGCTTCGGCGATCTTCCTGCTGCGACCGCCAATCTTGTCCGCCTGATCGAGATCAAGCACCAGGCGATCGAAGCCAATATTTCCAAGATCGATGTCGGTGCGGCGGGAACGCTGGTGACCTTCCATCAGGATAGCTTCCCCGACCCGGCGGGCCTGCTCGCCTATGTCGAGCGCCTGCAGGGAACCGCCAAACTGCGGCCTGACATGAAACTGGTAATCAGCCGTGCATGGGGCTCTCCAGAAAGCCGCCTCAACGGGCTGTTCCAGCTCACCAAGGGATTGTCGGGCATCGTACGCAAGGCACAAAAGAGCGAAAAGAAGGCTGCTTAACTCACTACAAGGGAAAGAAATTCCTGCGGCACAACAGGCTCGGAACGCAAGAACCCCTGATAATACTCGCAGCCCTCGGCAGCGACCAATTCCCGCTGGGCATCATTCTCGACGCCTTCGACGACGACCGCGAGGTCCAGCGCCCGTGCCATAGCAAGGATCGCGCGGAATACCGCCAGATCGCGTTCGTCTTCCAGCACACCGTCGATCATCGATCGATCGAGTTTGATGCAGTCAATCGGCAGAACTTTGAGGTAGCGGAAGTTGCAGAATCCCGCGCCGAAATCGTCCAGCGCCAGGCGAATGTCGAAGACTTTTAGCTGGTCGAGCACGTGCCCCACGCGATCGAGATCGGCGAGCAATACCTGCTCGATGATTTCGAGCGTGATCCGATCGAGTGGAAAGCCCGTCCGCTCGGCAAGGCGCGCGAACTCAGTCGCGAAACTTTCTGCGGCAAGGTCTGCGGGCGTGATGTTGAGCGAAAGTCGCAAATGCCGCGGCCAATGCACCGCATGCTCAAGTGCGCGCTGGGCGATATGACGTGAAAGCTGCGCAACATGGTCTGCGCGTTCGGCAATGTGGAACAGCGAACTGGCTCCAATCCGTCCGACGGTCGGATGGTGCCAGCGCGCCAGGGCCTCCGCCCCGATCACCCTGTCGTCTGCCAGGGCATATTGGGGCTGGAACAGGATCTCGATCTCGTCCTTGTCAATCGCCGCCAGCAGGTCTGCCTCGAGCTCGCGATAAGAGCGGCCAAGTCGCGCCACTTCGCCCGTCGACCAGTCGATACGGCGGCCGTGCCCTTCACGCATGCGAGCCTGAACTTCCGAGAGTCGGTCGAGGATACGATCGGGAGGGTCGCCTTCAGTCACCCGCATCAGCGCGATGCGCGGCCACAGCCGCAGGCTTGCCCCGCCCTCTTCGGGATTTGCAATCGGCATGGCGATCGCGTCCGCCAACGCTTCAGCCAGCCATTGCCATCGTTCGCGGCTGCATTCCTGACGCGCCAGGAGAAGGAAGGCCCCGCCACTGACCCTGGCCGCCAGCCAATCACTCGATTCGAGCTCGTCAGCGGCAAAATGCTTGATTCGCTGCGCGACTTCTACCAGCGCCCCGTCCCCGGCGCTCTCGCCAAAGGCGACATTGACGGTGTCGATCCGCCCGAGCGAAATCATCATGGCGTGGATTGGGCTAGGCGCCGCCTTGGTTGGCCGATCATTTTGCCAACGGACAATCATGGCACGGGCATGCGCCAGATCGGCCAAGCCTGTAAGGCCGTCTCTCGACCCATGGGCCATTTCGGTGGGGACACTCGCCATGAGAACGCTCTTATCGCGGTCGCGCGGGAGTTATGCCAGCAATTCCGCTCTGTTGCCAAATGGGACGCACCCCCATAGGAACGCCCGGCAACCCGGCGCACCCAACGCCTGGTCGGGAGGAAGCACGGGATTATGGCCGAATACAGCCGCCTTGCCTTGCTGGCATCCGATGCTGAGCGGGCGCAGGAAGCAGCAACGCTCTACCGCGAAACTTTCGACTGGGTGCCGCTCGACGAGGCGGACGCAGTGGTCGTCCTCGGTGGCGACGGCTTCATGCTGCAAAGTCTGCACGCTATGCTGGACAGCGGACACATCCTGCCCGCCTATGGCGTGAACCTCGGTACGGTCGGGTTCTTGATGAACCGCAATCGCAAGACCGACACGCTGCTCGGCCGGATCACGCGGGCCAAGCCGCACACGATCGCCCCTTTGCTGATGCAGGCGGTCACGCAGGATGGTGAGCGGCACAGCTGCTTCGCGATCAATGAGGTTTCACTGCTTCGCGAAACGCGCCAAACCGCCAAGATCGAGGTATCGGTGGACGACAAGGTCCGCATCCCCGAACTGGTCTGCGACGGCGTGCTGTTGGCGACACCTGCCGGATCGACGGCTTATAATCTGTCCGCAGACGGCCCGATCCTGCCGCTCGATTCGCAACTCCTGGCCCTGACCCCGATCAGCCCATTCCGTCCGCGGCGTTGGCACGGTGCCATCCTGCCAGATCGCAGCGAAGTGCGGCTCCGCGTGCTCGAAGAGGAGAAGCGCCCAGTCAGCGTGGTGGCCGACCAGCGCGAAGTCCGCGATGTTGCCGAAGTGCGCCTCGCCATCGCCCGCGAGAGGGAGCTCACGCTGCTGTTCGACCCGGGTCATTCACTCGACGAACGCATCGTTGCCGAGCAATTCGTGGTGTGATCGGCAACGCCGCTGTGCATCGCACAAGAATTGCCAAATGCCCGCTTGCCAAACCGGAATCGCCCCCATATAGGCGCACCCCTGCCTGACGGGCTGCTCCCCGATAGCTCAGCGGTAGAGTAGGTGACTGTTAATCACTTGGTCGTTGGTTCGAATCCAACTCGGGGAGCCATTATTCTTCTTACAATCCGAGCAGAAGCCGTCCGCCTACCCAGATGGTGAGTGCGGCGGTAGCCCAGCGTATCCATGTTTGCGGCAGGTATTTCAGGGCCAGAAGGCTGCCGATCTGGCCACCAATCGCCACAGCCAGCAGCAACGGCAATCCGGTGTCGACGGCCAGCGCGAGACGCCCCGCTCCGCCCTTGAGAATCTGTCCTCCCAAACCGAAAATCGAATTAATCAGGATGAACAGGCTTGCCGTAGCCGCAATCGCGCGGGGTGCGTTCCAGCGCGCCAGGTGCAGCAAGGGGGCGAGGAATATCCCACCACCGATCCCCACCAATCCCGCGAGGTAGCCCAGGGGCGCAGACACGACTGGCATGTAGCGCGCGGCCCATGTCGGATCTCCCTCCCGTGCCTTGACCGGCAACAGCAAGGTCAAGCCGGTCAGCACGAGGCTAGCACCGAGGATCGCAAGAAAGGCCGCTTCGTCGATCGGGGTCAACCCACCGAGGAAGGCGGCAGGTGCAGCAATTGCCGTCAGTAGTAGGGCACCACGCCACGGCGTAACTCCCGCTCTCGCGAAGCGGATCGATCCGCCAGTGACCACCACAATATTGCAGGCCAGTGAGAGCAGCGGGAATATGCGGTAATCGATGCCCGAAAGCGCCAAAAGGGCGCTGTAGGTCGATCCACCCCCGAAACCGACACTGGCGTAAAGAATCGCGGTGAGGAAAAAGCCGATTGCCAGGATGAACATGCGCGTGACCTAGACGCTCCCCTGCCCCACAGCTAGCCTGCTTTCGAGGGAGAAAACAGATGCAGGCCAGTGACATCGATCTGGGTCCCGAGTTGAAACGGGCGGATCGCGGCGATGCCGCCATTATCGGCAACATCACTGCCGATGCTTTTCGCAACGACCCCTTCAACCTGTGGCTGTTCGGGAACTTTGCGGGGATCAGGAACCTGTTCAACCTGCAGGCGCGGCGGATCTACGTGCCGCGCGGTTATTGTTATTCGCTCGGCAACGAGGGCGCCTGCATGTGGATGTTGCCTGGCGGCGATGCGAACTTTAGCTTTTGGGACTATGCCCGGTTCGCCATCCCGACCGCCGTCCTCTGCGGCCCCGGTGCAGTGAAGCGTGGCGTGCGCACAGGCGAAGCGATGGACGCGCGCCATCCGGGTTTTGAGCACGCCTATCTGTTCAGTATCGGAGTCAGGCCAGCTTCGCAGGGCAAGGGATTGGGCCGCAAGCTGATCCAGCCAGTACTCGACGCCTGCGACCGTGCAGGCCTGCCTGCCTATCTCGAGAACTCGAACCCGCAGAACACAGGGTTCTACCGCAGCTGCAGCTTCGAAGAGATGGGCGATCCAATCTTGCCGGAACCGGACAGCCCGCCGCTCGTGCCGATGGTGCGCCAGCCCCGCCACATTTAGC
Organism: Erythrobacter sp.; assembly: GCF_038133525.1. GTDB lineage: Bacteria > Pseudomonadota > Alphaproteobacteria > Sphingomonadales > Sphingomonadaceae > Qipengyuania. The sequence continues at coordinate 15,321 of NZ_JAYPTL010000011.1, forward strand.
AGCGGGGCCGGTCTGCCTCAGGCGCTGATCGCGCCGTGACAATGCTTGTACTTGTTGCCTGACCCGCAAGGGCAAGGCGCATTGCGGCTGATCTCCAACCCAGCAAACGGGTTGTCGGAGACAGAGCCACCAGGCCCTACTGCGGCACGGGGGCTACCGGCAAGCGACCCGAACAGCTCTGCACGCCCCGCAGATCCATCGCCATCATTCGAGTCCTCAAGACCCGAAAGCGGATCGATATGCCCCGTAAGAAAATCCGGTAGATCGGGCAGCGACATCTGGGGGAGCGGCTCAGGTTCCTGAATCTCGATCCGCATGAGCTTGCCGGTGACCGTTTCACGCAGCTTGTCGAGCATGTTCTCGAACAGGCTGAAGGCTTCCTGCTTATATTCGTTCAAAGGCTGCTTTTGCGCGTGGGCGCGCAGGCCCACCACCTGGCGCAACGCATCGAGCGTCGAGAGGTGATCCTTCCACTCGCCGTCGAGCTCCTGCAGCAGAACGCTCTTCTCGATCCGCCGCCACAGGCCGGCATCGTCCTTGGCCAGCTTTTCTTCCATCACGCGATCAGCGCTTTCGCGGACGCGCTCTTCGATCAGTTCAGGCTCGACGTGGTCTTCCTGCACCCACTCTTCGATTGGGAAGTGCAAGCCCAGCACTTCGCCGAGCTTTGTCTTGAGACCTTCGACGTCCCACTGTTCCGGATAGGATCCAGGAGGGCACGCAGCGCCGACCATGGCGTTGATTGCATCGTGGCGCATGTCGACCACAACATCATCCACCGCCTCGCTATCCATGATCTCTGCGCGTTGCTCGTAGATTACTTTGCGCTGGTCGTTCATCACGTCGTCGTATTGTACGACCTGCTTGCGGATTTCGTAGTTGCGAGCCTCGACCTTCTTTTGCGCGGTCTCGATGGCCTTCGAAAGCCACTTTGAGCCGATGGCCTCACCATCTTCCAGGTTCGAATTCATCATGCGGGCGAAGAGCGTGTCCGGGCCGAAGATGCGCAACAGGTCATCTTCGAGGCAGAGGTAGAAACGGCTGAGTCCCGGGTCACCCTGGCGGCCCGAACGACCGCGGAGCTGGTTGTCGATACGGCGGCTTTCATGCCGCTCGGTACCAAGCACGAACAGGCCACCAGCATCCAGCACCCGCTGTTTCTCCGCCGCGATCTCGGCCTTGATCCGATCGATAGCGGCATCGCGCCCTGCCCCTTCGGGCATATCGCTGAGTTCATCCTCGATACGGAATTCGAGATTGCCGCCCAGCTGGATGTCGGTGCCGCGGCCAGCCATGTTGGTGGCGATGGTGACCGCGCCGATCCGGCCGGCCTGCGCAACAATATGTGCTTCTTGTTCGTGGAAGCGCGCGTTCAACACCGCGTGCGGCACGCCTTCCTGCTTCAGGAATTCGCTCAGTAGTTCGCTTTTCTCGATCGAAACGGTACCCACCAGCACCGGCTGGCCAAGCTGGTTCTTCTCACGGATCGCCTTGGCGATGGCTTTGAACTTGTCTTGCGTGTTCTTGTAGAACTCGTCTTCTTCATCAATGCGTTGCACGGGTACGTTGGTCGGAATCTCGACCACGTTCATCTTGTAGATGTCCCAGAATTCCGCAGCTTCGGTCGCGGCGGTGCCGGTCATGCCCGAAAGCTTGGGGTACATACGGAAGTAGTTCTGGAAGGTGATCGAAGCGAGTGTCTGGTTCTCGGGCTCGATCTTCACCCCTTCCTTCGCTTCGACTGCCTGATGCAGACCATTCGACCAGCGGCGACCGTCCATCATGCGACCAGTGAACTCATCGATGATGACGACCTTGTCGTCCTTCACGATGTAATCGGTGTCGCGCTTGAACATGTGTACCGCGCGAAGTGCCTGGTCGAGGTGGTGGACCACCTGGGTGTTTACGACATCGTACAGGTTGTCGGACTGCAGCAGGCCCTTCTCGATGAGGATTTTCTCGACCTCTTCAGTCCCTTCCTCGGTCAGCTGGATGTTCCGCTGCTTTTCGTCCTTTTCGTACCAATCCTCGGGGAACTGCTTCACCACTTCATCGATCGCGATGTAGAGTTCGGACTTGTCCTCGGTCGGCCCCGAAATGATCAGCGGGGTACGTGCTTCGTCGATCAGGATCGAATCGACCTCATCGACCACGGCGAAATTGAAGGGGCGCTGCACCATCTGGCTGCGCTCATGCTTCATATTGTCGCGCAGGTAGTCGAAACCGAGTTCGTTGTTGGTCGAATAGGTGATGTCGGCGTTGTACGCGTCACGCCGTTCAAACTCGTTGAGGTTGGGCACGATCACACCGATCGTCAGGCCAAGGAACTTGTGCAGGCGCCCCATCCACTCGGCGTCACGGCGGGCGAGATAGTCGTTGACGGTAACGACGTGGACGCCCTTGCCCTCGATTGCGTTGAGATAGGTCGCCAGCGTGGCCACTAGCGTCTTGCCCTCACCGGTGCGCATTTCGGCGATTTCGCCACGGTGAAGCACGATACCGCCGATCATCTGCACGTCGAAGTGGCGCATGCCAAGCACGCGAACCGATGCCTCGCGCACGGTGGCAAAGGCTTCGGGCAGGATGTCGTCAAGCGTCTTGCCTTCGGCCAATTGCGTGCGAAACTTGTCGGTCTGGGCAGCAAGCTCGGCATCACTGAGCGCCTGAAGCTGGGGTTCCAGGGCGTTGATCTGATTAACGATCTTGCTGAGCGATTTGACGTAGCGATCGTTGGAAGAGCCGAACACGGCCTTCATCACGGTGTTGAGCATGGATGGGATACCTTGGGGTGAATGCTATCTGGCAAATGCCCGCGCACCAGATCGGTGCCGAGCAAGCGGGAAAATCGTAATTCTGCCGGGCTCTATTCGAAGGCGCGATCGACGCCGAACATCACCGTGGGAATAACCACACGCACGCTCTCGCAAGGGCGGCATGGCGTAACCTTTTCACCCCGCGAGCGTTGCTGACGCTGGCGTTCGGCACAGGTGACCTTTTCTGCCTTGCCCGAGTCATCCGCCTTCTGCGTAAGCTCGAGCGTGGCCCCCATGGCGTCGAGAACACTCGCATGCGCAGGCGCATTCACGGCAGCAAGGCCGGTGATCAATGCGAGGCAGGTTAGCAGGCGACGCAACATGGTGGAGACCAGATAAGCCCTCACTCCCATCGCGTCCACCCCTGCATGGCCGTTTACCAGACGCCCAAGAGTTCCTATCGGCGCGGAATGGATCTTGAAACATCGCCACTCGCCCGGCCCTTCCCCCAATTGCCCCCAATAGAGGGGGTCACGCTGCGCGTGGCACGGGCGCACTACAAGACATGGGATCGCTGCGATCTGACACTGGTTGAGGTCGCGCCCGGCACGGCAATCGCCGGCGTCTTCACCAAGAGTGCTTGCGCATCGAGCGAGGTTGAGCTGGGTCGCGAACACTCCAAGGCGGGCCGTGCGCGGGCGTTGGTCGTCAATGCGGGCAATTCAAACGCCTTCACCGGCTATCGCGGACGTGAAGCAGTCGAACAAATCATGGCGCAGGTCGCCGAAGCATTGGATTGCTCGCCGGCCGAGGTCTTCGTGTCCTCAACCGGGGTGATCGGCGTCCCCCTGCCAAAGGACAAGGCGCGCGAAGGCGTTGCGGCAGCCTTGAGTTCCAACCCTTGCGGTTGGGAAGAGGCGGCGAGCGCCATCGGGACGACGGATACTTTCACCAAGGGCGCCGGCGCCTCTGCGATGGTCGGTCAGACCAGGGTCGAGCTAGCTGGCTTCATCAAGGGTAGCGGCATGATCGCGCCCGATATGGCGACGATGCTCGGCTACATCTTCACCGACGCAGCGATCGAGCCCGGATTCCTGCAAGAGATGATGTCGCAAGCCAATGCGGCGAGCTTCTCCTGCATCACCGTCGACGGCGACACGTCGACCAGCGATACGGTGCTGCTTTTCGCCACCGGAAAAGCGGGCAATGCGCCAATCACCGGTTGGACCGACCCTGGTGCCGATGCATTCTACAGCGCCCTGCTGCAGGTCTGCCGTGAACTCGCGCATCTAGTGGTGCGAGATGGCGAAGGTGCGCAAAAGTTCATCGAAATTGCGGTCGCGGGTGCTGCCAGTGACGAAAGTGCGCGCCGTGTGGGATTATCCATCGCCAACTCACCGCTCGTGAAGACTGCGATCGCCGGGGGCGATGCCAATTGGGGACGCGTCGTCATGGCGGTGGGCAAGGCAGGCGAACCGGCTGACCGCGACAGGCTCTCGATCGGCTTCGGCGGAACCTGGGCAGCCAGGGACGGGCAACCACTGCCCGATTACGACGAAACACCGGTCGCAAGGCACCTGTCTGGTCAGGACATTCGCATCGATGTCGATTTAGGCGTCGGAGATGGTCGGGCAACGGTTTGGACCTGCGACCTGACGCACGGCTACATCGCGATCAACGCCGATTATCGCTCATGAACACACTCGATCATTCGATCCACGCGCTGATGAAGCGCGTGACCGAGCAGGCCATCCTGCCGCGGTTTCGCAACCTCTCGGGCCGCGAGATCATCGAAAAGGCAGAAGACGATCTTGTCACCATCGCCGATCGCGAAGCCGAACAGATACTGGCCGAAGGGCTAAGCCTGATCGACCCCTCACTGGCCATCGTCGGCGAGGAGGCGGCCCATGCTGACAAAGGGGTGCTGGACCATCTCGGAAGCGATTGCTGGATCATAGACCCTATCGATGGGACCCATAATTTCGCACACGGCCACGCACCATTCGGCATCCTGCTCGCTCGCGCCAGCGGCGGCCTGGTACAGTCAGGTTGGATCTACGACTGCGTTTCCGGGCGGTTCTGCAGCGCACATCGCGGCGGCGGAGCCTTCGTCGATGGCGAACGCGTGACTGCCCGCTCGACCGGCGAGACGCCACCGGTGGCGGCAATCTCGGTCATCTTCCTGGAACCCGGACGACGCGAGTTGGTCCATGAGCACGTATCGCCGCATTACCGGACGGTTGATGCGCCACGCTGCGCTGCGGAGCAGTATCCGCGGCTGGGGCTTGGCGAGAACGATGTATCCTTCTTCGAGCGAACGCTCGCTTGGGACCATGCGGCCGGTACGCTTTGGCTGGAAGAAGCCGGAGGCCGAGTGGCGAGACCTGATGGCTCACCCTACCGCGTCGACGAATGGGCGCGGCGCGGACTTATCGGCGCGGCGAGCCCTGCCCTGTGGGAACAGCTCGCCGCGCTATATTCGAAACTGGATTAAAGAACGCTCTCAAGCCACTGCTTGAGCTGGCCCTTCGGTGCCGCACCACGCATGTGCGCGGCGGGCTGGCCATTCTTGAACAGCACCAGGTACGGAATCGACTGGACGCCCATTCCGCCGGGAACGCTGGGATTTTCCATGATGTCCATCTTCGCGATGGTCACCTTGTCACCCAGTTCGTCAGACAGTTCTTCGAGAGCCGGTGCGATCATCTTGCACGGGCCACACCAATCGGCCCAGAAATCGACGAGTACGGGCTTGTCTGAATCGAGAACGTCAGCCTTGAAGCTGGCATCGGTAACGGCGGTGGTTGCCATGGGGGAATCTCCTGAAATCCTATTGAACCCGATGTGGGTCAAACCGACAATTACTCAAGCGGTGGTAAGACAAAGCTTTCCTGCGAGACCGCAAACGCACTCTTGTAAACATCGAGTGTAACCGGCGGCAAGGCGATGAGCTGCGGGGTCTGGGTATAGAGCACCGCCGCCTCTACCGTACGTCCAGGATAGATCTTCTCGAGAGCAGCGACATAAGCGGCCATCTGGCGCAGCGTGCTTTCCGGGACTCCCGCAACATCACTGGGCGGGCGTCGCGCGGTCTTGAAATCGACCACGGTGACCTTCTCGGATGTCACCAGAAGGCGATCGGCTGTTCCCAATACGACCTGTCCGTCAACCGTGGCAGCCAGTGGCACCTCCGCCAGCGCATCCGGCCCGAAAATCGAACCAAAGCCGGGATCGGCGAGCACCGCCAGCGAACGGGACAGCATATCCGCATGCTCCGTCGCTTCGATATCCGGGGCCTGACGCGCCAGCCACTTCCGCCCAAGCTCTTCGCGCTGGCCATCCGGAACCTGCGGTAATCGTTCCAGGAGAGCGTGAATCAGAGTGCCCCGACGTGCCGCCTGACCCGGTGGCAACGGGGGATCGCTACCCTCAGCATCCCCGAGACCCGAAGGAGAAAGGGGTCGCGGCGGGCGTGGCTCCGGCCCGACTGATCGCTGCGCCCAGTCGGGCAATGCAGGAAATTCCTCAACGGTCGAAGGCTGACTAGCGGGAATCGAGGGTGCCACCTCTCCGATCTCCCAACGTGCCCCCCACAGCGGGTCTGCCAGTCCTTCGCCGGGATCGAACAAGGCTCGCAGTCGGGCGTACCAGCTATCCTCATGCGGTCCGTTCCGGACGTCACGCGGGCCGAGCGAGCCGCCAATGAACAAAGCCTCCTGCGCGCGGGTCATGGCGACGTAGAGCAGGCGCCAGTGTTCTTGCATGGCACGAACAGTCCGTTGTTCCTCCACAAGGCGGATGGGCCCGACCTTTTCGCCCTTGGATAGCGGGGGAAGCGGCACCTCACGCGGTTCGCCCATGCCGAGCTGCCGGTCTTCGAGCGCGAGATCGCCAGACGGGTCGGGCCTGATCGCCGCATCAGCAAGGATTACTATCGGCGCTTCCAACCCCTTGGAACCGTGGACGGTCATCACCCGCACCTGATTGTCGCTCTCGCCCGCCTCACGCTTCAATTCGCCATCGCCTGCATCGAACCAACGAATGAAGCCTTGCAGGCTGGCCGTATGCGCGCTGGCGAAAGCATTGGCGGCGTTGAGCAATTCGTCGATCGGATCGTTCGCTTCGCGCCCCAAGCGCGCGACGAGCTTGCGTCGCCCATCCATCGGTCCGACGAGGATCCAGTGAAGCAATTGCTGCGGGCTGTCGAAGTCCGCGCGGCGCAGTATTTCGCGTAGGAGGTCGACCGTGCGGTGCGCAACGTCGTCCTCGGCGCGCCGCAAATGTTCCCACAGGGCTTCCTTGCGAGGGCGATACCCAAATTTGAGCAATTCCTCCTGGCTCCACCCAATCAGCGGCGAAACCAGCAGGCTGGCGAGCGTCAAATCATCGAGCGGTTGCGCGGCGAAGCGAAGCACAGCCATCAGGTCCTTGACCGCCAACGGGTTGCCGAGCCGCAGCCGATCGACTCCCGCCACCGGGACGCCGTGCCGATAAAGCCGCGCAACAATCAACGAAGCGAGGTCGCGACGCTTCTGTACCAGCACCATGATGTCGCCCGCAGTTGCCCGACGCGCCTTGCCTCGTACCAGCGTGAATCCAGGCCCCTCTGGATCGAGCCATTGCTTGATCTGCAGTGCCAGCTTGTCGGCCAGCTTACGGTCGTGTTGGCCGAGCCAGCTTTCGTCCGCCTCGCCATCCTCCAGCCCGCTGTCTGCATGTATCGTGTTCCACAGCACCACCTGTCCAGGCTCGTCGCTGCCCTTGTGCTCATCGTCACGCTGGTCGAGGCCAAGGCCATCGAAGCCGATCGCATCGATCGCACGATCGACGAACGAGAGCACGGTCTGGTTCGTGCGATAGCTGCGCCGGAGGCCGTATTCCTCGAGCCGACGGATCTTGGGTGCGCCGCGCAGTTCGGCCATAGCCTCGGCATTGGCCGCCATCCGCTCGCGGAAATAATCGCGCGCCTCACGGAAGTTCTCCGGGCTGGTACCCTGGAAGCCGAAGATCGCCTGCTTGTAATCCCCAACCGCGAAGATCGTGCGGATCCGATCGCCCTGTGCGCCCTCACCCGCAAAGAATTCGTCGGTCAGCGCCTTGACGATCGCCCATTGCGAGGCGTTGGTGTCCTGCGCCTCATCGACCAGGATATGATCGAAGCTGCGATCGAGCTTGTAGCGGATCCAATCGGACATCGCGTTGTCGGACAGCAGGTCCGCAGCGCGGGCAATCAGATCGTCGAAGTCGACCAGTCCCTCACGCTCTTTGGCCTCTTGCCACTTTAGCGCAAAGGCCCGCCCGGCTTCGAGCTGCGGTGCGAGAAAACCCGCCAGGTCAAGCAAGGCCCTGCGTTCGCCGACCGCAGCGACCGCTTCGGCGATCGCCTCCTGATTGGCTGCGAAACCCGGATCGGCTTTCTCCGCGCCCGCCATCTTGCGCGGGGCCCCATCCTTCTTGAGCAGCGTTTCGAGAAAGCCGTCGAGCGTAGCCAAGCGCTGGGTGCTATCACCAGCCAACCAGCTCGCGATGAAATCCGCCGCCTTCTGCCCCGTTGCCGCCGACCAATCGCGGCAAGCCGACTGGCAGGCCTGGAGAATACGAACCGGAAAGTTCGCATCCGAGCATGCATCTGCTACCCAGGCTTCGTTCGCATGGGCAGGAATACCGAGGAGTTGATGCACCCTCGCCACCATCGGCGGTTGCCAGCTTCCCGCGCCTTCCCACAGGTCCATTTGCTTCGCGCAGCGCATCAGCCAGCCGCGCACTGCGTCGGGGCCCTTGCGGCGGCTCATCTCGGCCACCGCACCGAGCACATTGGGGTGACCGGTTTCGAGCAATTCGGCGAGCACCTGGCGGCTCAGCAATTCACGCTCGCGGTCCTCCATCGGACGGCTGCCGGGAAGCAGGCCCGCTTCGGTCGGGAACGCAGCGAGCAAATATTGCGCGAAGGCATGGATCGTATCGATACGCAGGCCGCCGCCCGGGCAATCCAGCACACGCGCGAAAAGCGACCTCGCACGCGACTGGGTTTCAGGATCGATCGGCGCCCCTAAGTAACCCAGTTCCTGCGCCAGCTGGGTCTTTTCCATTCGCACCCAGCGCGCGAGCACCGTGTTGACGCGCACGGCCATTTCCGCAGCGCCCGCCTTGGTAAAGGTCAGGCAGAGTATCTGCGAAGGATCGGTCCCCGGTTCGAGCAGGAGCCGCAGCACCCGGGCCGACAGCACCTGCGTCTTGCCCGTCCCAGCACTGGCCGACAACCATACGCTGTCGAGCGGATCGACCGCCAGCGCCTGTTTGTCCTTGAGCGGGTAGATCGTGCCGCTCACGCCGCATCCTCTCCATCTTGCGAGGCGATCCATTCGTCGAGCCGCATGAGCTGGTCGAACGTATCGTAGGCCGGATAATCCGGATTCTCCCGCGCGGTGAACGGATCACCGCCCTTGATGAAACGTGCGATGGCTACGGCAAGCTTGTCGGCAGTATGTGGGAGGAAGTCCTCAGGCAGGACGCCGCTGGTCTTGCGCCCGACCTTGAGCGGAACGTCGACATAGCCGAAGCCATAGTCGTTATCCGCACGACCAAGCGACCAATATTCATAGCCCCCCGGTGCGCCGGTGAGTCCGTCGAACCCGTTTCGTTCGGCAATCAGGCCCAGAATCCCGAGCTGCAGCGCATAGCCCTGCTCCACCATCGCAGCGCTCGGAGGCTTGCCGGTCTTGTAATCGATGATGGCCAGCGTCCCGTCGGCCATGCGATCGATCCGGTCCGCGCGGCCGTGGACGTGGACGCCCTCGAAGGTCATCGCGCCTTCCTTTTCGACCGCCACGACTTCACGATCATCGTAGCTTTCGACCTGGTCCTGGATCCACCGCAACGCCGCCTCCAGGCGCGGCTGCCACAGCCCTCGCGTCAGGGCATCGGCGTTGGCCTCGTCCAGCACCACTTCCATGATTGGCGCCAGTGGGGCTTCAGGATCGATCCTTCGGGCAAGATGCCAGCGCTGGAGAATTTCATGCGCAATGTTGCCCTGCCACTGCGGTGACGGATCGGCGTCGAGCGGCTCGAGATCGCGCAATTGCATGATCTTGTTGGCATAGAACTGGTACGGATCGCCCAGAAGACGGTCGAGCGCGGTGGCCGAGATGTCGACATCGCGCTGTTCCGGCGAAGGAACCGGTTTCGGGCGCGGATACGGAGCTACCCGCTCGGCGCGAACCATGGCCCGGGCCAGCTCTACTGCACGCGTTTCACGGTGGCGGTCGAGCAGTTCCCCCAGCAGTGCCTCGACCCGCAGCAGGAAGCGCGAAGGGATCGCCGGACCGCCCTCGTCGCGATCGGCACGGCTCAGCACCACTTCCGGCGCGCCGAGTGCACCGGCCAAATCATGCGCCGACAACCCGATCCGGAAGTCCGCGCCCGGCACGCCGAGCGCGCGCAACACTGCTGGCGCCAGCAGTGCATCGACGCTTCCGCGAGCGGGCCAGCTCCCTTCATTCAGGTTCGCGCAGATCACCAGGTCGGCGCGATTCATGCGGCTTTCGAGCAGGCCGAGCACCTGCACCCGGGCATGTCCGCCATAGGGTGGGCGCACAGCAAGCTGTTCCATCGCATCGCGCAGCGCGACCGCCGCTTCGCCTCGCTTGATCCGAAAGTCTGCGGCGCGAGCCTGCAGGCGTAGCTCCTCGACGAACCCGGCCAGCGCACGGCCATCTTCGCGCGCCCACAGCTTTTCGCCGCACAGCGCCTCGCCCGCCGCAGCCAGCGTATCGAACAGATCGGCGAGCGCGACCTCCTCTTCCATCGCCAACAAGGGTGCGAGCACGCCCTCGACCACTGCGAACCACTCGCCAAGGCGCGGGTGTCGCTGCGATAGCTTCTCGGCGATTTCTGCAAGCGGCTTGAGCCCGCCGGCCTTGCGCGGCCCACGCAACTCCCGCTCGACGCGGCGCAATTGGCGAAGCCATGTTCCGCGCTCCATCCCGGCATCGACCAGCGGATGGCCAAGCAGTGCCATCAGTGGCACTGGCGCGGCATCGTCCGCGATCACCTCGGCCAGCAGCAAGAGCAGCCGCCCTGCGGCGGTCTGCGACAAGGGGCGTCCGGCCGAATCGTCCGCGACGATATTCCAGCGCGCGAGGTGATGGACCACGCGTCGCGCCAGGCCCCGGTCGGGAGTGATGACCGCAACCCGTTTCTCTGGGTTCTCGACGGCTTCGCGCACCAGCAGCGCGATCGCCTGCGCTTCTTCCTCGGGGTTGGCGGTTGTCATCACGCGCACCCCAGACAGGCGGCGCTTCTCTGCCGACAGGTCGACCCAGCTCTTGCTCGCCTCCGGCGGCAGGAACAGCGACCCGATTGCGTGGCTGCGTTCCGGCTCGGATGCACTCATGCCGCGACGATGCCACGGCTGCACCTCCTCGCGGCGGACGGACATGCGGTTGAGCAACAGCTTGAGATGGTATTGCGGGTGGGTAACCGCATCATCCCTGGCAAACGGAGTGTCGCCCGGCTCGGGCGCGGCACCCGCGCGGCCAAGTTCCTCCCAAACGGCATCAGGCATGGTCAGGTCGAAATCGGGCAGGATCACTGCGCCCTGCGGCAAGTGCGCGACCACGCGCAAAAGCTGGGCCAGCGAAGGCGCGGCGCTGGTCACGCCCGCCGCGATGATCGGTGTTGGAGGCGGGTTGGCCTTCCATCGCGCCGCAGTATGCTCGAAGAGGCGATTGCGCCGAGCTGCGGCATCGAGGGCACCCCATTCATCGAGTCTTGCCAGCCATTTGGCCTGGACCGTTGCAAAGAGATGCAAACTCTTTTGCCAATGCCCTGAAAGCTTGTCGTCGAACAAGTCGAGCACCCGGTCGGAGCGCAATTCCTCCGGGCCGATCCCTTCGACCAGCAAGCGATCCATCGTGGCTGCGGTCTCGCGTGCCAGGCGCAGCAAGGTCGCTCCACCTGGGGGATCGTCCATGCTCTCGCCGATCAGCTGCGCCAGTGCGAAAAGCCGACGCTGTAGGTCGATCGCCGGTGGTATGTCCGCCGCGCCCAGCGGATCGAGCAAGGGCCCCAATGTCTCGTCGAGGTCGAGATCGCCGATCACCGCCATACGCGGCATCAGCATGCCTTGTGAACCGCTTTCACCCGCATGCCGGATGAAGGCTTCGGAAATGGTTCGCCGTGCCCGGCTGCTTGGCAATAGCAGTGTTAGACGTGCGAGCCCGAACTCGTGCTCGGCGTAGCGGGGTACCAGACCAGCGACCAGCGCATCGGCAAAACCCCTGTGCGCGGCGATCGAATAAATCGTCGGTCCCGGGCGGTCAGCCACCCCTCAGCGCCTCCTCGGTCGGGGCGATATGCGCTGGCGTGCCGACCTCGTACCACAGCCCGGTGAAGGCGAGCCCAAACAGCCGCCCTTCCGCGATCGCGCGATCCCACAGCAGATTGGTCGAGAACGCGCCCTCCGGCGCATCGCGCAGCAGGCGATGCGAAACGATCTGGATGCCGGTGTAAATGAAGGGCGCGATACGGCCCGGCAGTTTGCGGGTCAGGCGGCCCGCCGGGTCCATGTAGAAATCGCCGGTTCCGTCGAAGTTGAAGGCGCGCGCGTGACTGACCACCAGCAACAGAGCGTCCATGGCATCGGGGTCCCAGCGCGCGGACAAATCGACAAAGGCATTGCGTGGACCGTCGAGCCAGATGCTGTCGGCATTGCAGACGAAAAAGGGGTCGGGCAGCAGCCCTGCGCCAAGCGCCTTGGCCATGCCACCACCGGTTTCGAGCAGGTGATCGCGCTCGTCGGATATCGTCACCGCAGGCTGCTTGCGCGGCTTGGTGTGGGCCTCGATCGAATCCGCCAGGTAGTGGACATTGACCACCGCCTTCTCGACCCCCGCATCTTCGAGCCGGTCGAGCGCACGATCGATCAATGGCTTGCCCGCAACGCGCACCAGTGGCTTGGGCGTCGCGGCGGTCAGCGGGCGCATGCGCTTGCCCAGTCCCGCAGCCATCAACATGGCGGTGTCACTGACAAGAGTGCTCACGCGATCGTCCCACCCAATTCGTCACGCAGGCTCTGAGGGATGTTCGCATCGAACCAACGTGCAACCGGTGCCATCGCCTCATGCGCGAGATCACGCTCCATCGCCGCCCACACGCGTGGGATCATATCGAGATAGCGCGGTTTGCCGTCACGCTTCCACAGGCGCGTGAAGATGCCGACGATCTTGGTATTCCGCTGCGCGCCGAGCCGGGCATAGTCGGCCTCGAAATGCTCGCCCGGCTGCGCGGCGGCACGATAACGACCGAGCATCTCATGCTCGAGCTCTTCCGAAACATCGCGACGCGCATCCTGCAACAGGCTGACGAGGTCGTATGCGGGATGCCCCACCAGCGCGTCCTGGAAATCGATCAGGCCCTGCGCCCCCGCCAGCTTGCCGGGTTCGAGCAGCATGATGTTCTCTGCATGGTAGTCGCGCAGCACGGTGACCCCGGGATCTTGCCGCCACAGCAGCGGTTCCAGCGCCTCTTCCCATGCCTCCGTCCAGCTTCTGACGTCGACGTCCAGCCCGACAGCGGGGCAGTACCACTCAGTGAAAAGGTCGACCTCACGGCGATAGATCGCCATGTCATAGGGCAGAAACGGTCCCGGCGGCAGGCGATGGAGCTGCACCAACGCGTCGATGGCCTGGGCATAGACGTGGCGCTCGTCTTCGGGATACTCGTCGATCCATTCGCGCATGCGATGGTCGCCGAAATCCTCGGTCAGCACCCAGCCCCTCACTGCGTCTTCGGCAAGGATATGCGGCGCGCAAAGGCCATTGTTCTCCAGCCAGTGCGCCACGTGTAGGAACGGGCGCGGGTCTTCATGCGGCGGCGGGGCGTGCATCAGCATGGCGCTGTGTCCACCCATACGCAGACGGAAATAGCGGCGGAAAGAGGCGTCGCCGACCAGCGGAGCGATCTCCGCCCCTTCCCATTCGGTGTCGCCAAGAAACTGGTGGATGCCTTCGGGCAGCGCGTCGCTCATGGCCAGCGGCTTTGCCAATTGTCGCCCGGGGTTACAACGGCCTGTCGACCCTCGCCCACTTTTTCGAGCGTGATCGAAAGGCAACCTGCCTCATGCGCGAAACCGCCCGCATGGTCGGGCCACTCCGCCAACAGCACCGCACCTTCGCGATAGTCGTCGAGACCCAGCTCCTCGACCTCGGAAGGATCCTCCAGCCGGTAGAAATCAGCGTGCACCAAGGGCAGGCGCAGGCCATCGTAGGTTTCGACGATGGTGTAGGTCGGCGAGGGAACTTCACCGGTGTGACCCAGTGCAGCGATGATCGCCCGGGCGAGCGTAGTCTTGCCGGTGCCCAGGTCGCCAGTGAGGGCCACGACGTCCCCAGGCACCAATTTGGCGGCTATCCGCGATCCGAAGGCCTCCATCGCGGCAAGATGCGGCAGCGGGACGCTCACGGCAAGTGGATGGTCGCCGTGGTTCCGGCGTTCTTACGGCTATGGATTTCAAGCGTGCCGCCATGCGCCTCGACCAGCTGCCGAGCCAACGGAATGCCCAGCCCCTGACGTCGTTCGATGCCCTTGCCATCCGGAGCCATGCGAATGCCTTCCAAGGCACGGGCAAGTTCGTGCTGGTTCATGCCACTGCCGTTGTCGGCGATAACAATCTTCGTCACTCCGCGGGCCTTGCCGATATCGACCACGATACGTCCACCGCGCGGCGTGCCCTTGATCGCATTGTCGAGCAGTTGCGAGATCGCGCGGCGCAGTTGCTGGGGATCGGCGGAGATCGACTTGCCCGAATCGCCCTTGAGATCGAGCGTGAGACCAGCGTCCACGATCCGCTGTTCCTCCGCACGAACGATCTGCGTGACGAAGGGCAACAGGCTGATGTCTTCCTTGCGGAGCGGCATGAGCCCAGCCTCGCTCTGCGAAAGGTCGAGCACGTTTTCGACCTGCTCGGTCAGTTTGCCGACCGAAAGCGAGGTCGCCTGCACATACTCCATTGCCTGCGGGCTCAATTCGCCAGCGACTCCGCTCGAAAGTAGCTCGGCGAAACCGCCGATCGAGGTAAGCGGGGTACGGAATTCATAGCTCATATTGGCGAGGAAGCGGGTCATCACCGCATCGGCCTCCTCCAAGGCACGGTTGCGCTCGCGCAGCGCCTCTTCTGCCTGGCGCGAGGCCGTGACGTCGAGCACGGTTAGCAAGCCATTGCCGTCCGGCAGGGGTACGCCAGCGAAATCGAGCGTGCGCCCATCGGCCATCTCGATGATGCCTTCGCGCTTCTTGCGGTCGAGTGTGGCCGAACGGATGATATTGCCGACCTGCGCAATTGCCTTGGGATCCGCCAGGTTCTGCGCGATCGCCTCGAGCAGGTCCTCCGCCTGTGGATGACCATCGAGCACCTCGGGATCGACGCCCCAGGCGCCGGCAAAGCCTCGATTCCACAGCTCGAGATGGCCATCGGGCGCAAACACCGCCAGCGCTTCGAACAGGCTATCGAACGTCGCTGTGCGCGTCCTCAACAAGGTGTCGCGCGTCGCCGACAAGGCCAGTTGTTCTGTACGGTCTTCGGCAATCATGACCAAGCCACCGTCGGGTAGCGGTTGAGCGACAATGCGCAGATGCGTGCTGTCTGAAAGCGGCCAAGCCTCTTCGTGCGGCTCGTCGCGCAGGAACCACTGGGCCAGTTCGTTGCGCCAGGCCGGGAAGTCGCGCACTTCGGGTATCCGCCCCGCCTCACGCGCAATCAGCAGCATTTGCTCAAACGTCGTACGATCGTTGACCACTCCCGGTGGCAGCGAGAACACGCGATGGAACGGCTGGTTGGCGAAGGTCATCCGGTGCTGCGCATCGAACTGTGCAACGCCGATCGATAGCTGGTCGAGCATCGAACGCTGCGCCTCACGGAACGCGCGGAACTCGCGCGCCTGCTCTTCCATCTCTTCGATATCTACCGCGTAGCCGGCAATCCCTTCTCCGACGAGTGGCAGGTCGGTCACGCGTACGGTGCGGCGCGCATTATGGATCGTCGCCGACAGGATGCGCTCTATCGGCTGACGGCGATCGGCGGCCTGCTGTGCCACCTGCGCCGCCGTACGCCCGCCGACGGTTTCGACCAATTCGATCTGGCGTGCCACAACCTGATCCGCGCTGTCTGCGCCAACCGCATCGACGTAGGCCCGGTTGACGAGCCGCAGTTTCATGTCGGCACCGCGGAACCACATCGGCATAGGCGCGGCCTCGATAAGGCCGACAAGTGCGCCGAAATCGTCACGGGCCCGCGCGGCCTCCTCGCGCAAATTGCTCAGTTCCGACTGGCTTTCGCTGTAGTCAAAGACCCAGATCAGCGCGGCACCACTCGGCGAAACCGCAGGGTCGGCCAGCGATCCCTGCAATGCCAGCGCGCGGCGTGAGCCGGGAACGGTAAGCGAAATCTTGAACGGCTTCGCCGTCTTCTGAGTGCGCCGCACGTGGCGCGTCAGCTCCTCAACCTGTTCTTCGCTGAAGCCGTTTCCATCGAGGTCCCCCAATTCACTGAGGAACTCCGGAACTCTCGCCAGTCCCAGCCACCGCGCCAACCGATCTGGCGCTTCGATTCTGCCGTCGGTCCTTACCAGTAGCGGGACTGCGGGAGATTCCTCGATCATCCGCGCCATGCGCAAGGCAGAACGACGGCTGGCGACCGATTTTTGCTCCCGCCCGCTGGCACGCAGCATCACCCAGACCGCTCCAGCGGTCCACAGAGCAAGCAGCAGGCCTGCTACGGCCACCATTGCGGGCATGGACTCCATCACTCGCCAGCTATGCCCACGGGCGCGGGGATGCAATGGCAAGCCATTGCCGTTCCCCGCAAAGGATCATCGCTTAGTAGCGATAGTGATCCGGCTTGAACGGTCCTTGGACCGGAACCCCGATATAGTCGGCCTGCTTCTGACTGAGCTTGGTCAGCTTTACGCCCAGCTTGTCGAGATGCAGTGCAGCGACCTTCTCATCGAGGTGCTTGGGCAGAACGTAGACCTGGTTCTCATACTCGCCACCCTTGGTCCACAGCTCGATTTGAGCCAGCGTCTGGTTGGTGAAGCTGAAGCTCATCACGAAGCTGGGATGACCCGTAGCGCAGGCAAGGTTCACCAGGCGTCCCTTGCCCAGCACGATAATTTCCTTGCCATCGGGGAACTTCACTACATCGGTACCGGGCTTGAGCTCGTTCCATTCATAGTTGTCGATAGCGGAGATTTGAATCTCGCTGTCGAAGTGACCGATATTGCAGACGATCGCCTTGTCCTTCATCGCTTCCATGTGCGCAGCGGTGATGACGTGTTCGTTGCCGGTCGCGGTGACGAAGATGTCAGCCTTGGTCACGGCCTCTTCCATCGTCACGACTTCGAAGCCGTCCATTGCCGCCTGCAACGCGCAGATCGGATCGATCTCTGTTACGAGGACACGAGCACCGCCGTTACGGAGCGACTGAGCCGAACCCTTGCCGACATCGCCAAACCCGGCGACGCAGGCAATCTTGCCAGAAAGCATGACGTCGGTGGCCCGGCGAATTGCGTCGACCAGCGATTCGCGACAGCCATAGAGGTTGTCGAACTTCGACTTGGTCACGCTGTCGTTCACATTGATTGCCGGGAACGGCAGTTTGCCGCCCTTGGCGATGTGATAGAGGCGATGGACGCCGGTGGTCGTTTCTTCAGACACGCCCTTGATCGCCTTCACCGATGCGGTGAGGTAGCCCGGCTTCTTCGCGACAAAGGCTTGGAGCGCACGCTGGAACTCGATCTCCTCGGCATTCTGCGGTTCGGGCAGCTCGTCACCAGCTTCAATGCGAGCACCCCAGAGCGCGAACATGGTTGCGTCACCACCATCGTCGAGAATCAAGTTCGCGGTGAGATCGGGATCCTCGTCGGTCGACCAGTCGAAGATAGAGCCGACATAATCCCAATAGTCCGCCAGGCTTTCGCCCTTCACAGCGAAGACCGGGATATTGCGCGCAGCGATCGCGGCGGCAGCATGGTCCTGGGTCGAGAAGATATTGCAGGTCGCCCAGCGCACATCGGCACCCAACGCCACCAACGTCTCGATCAGTACCGCAGTCTGGATGGTCATGTGCAGCGAACCGGTGATCCGCGCACCCTTGAGCGGCTGTGCGCTCCCATATTCCTCGCGCAGTGCCATCAGGCCCGGCATTTCGGTTTCGGCGATGGCGATTTCGGCGCGGCCGTAATCGGCCAGAGCAATGTCCTTGATGACGTAATCGGAGAATGCGGTCACGCTGGGGGTCCTCGAACTGCGGGAAACGATACGCCGCAAAGGAAAGGGGCGGCGCTGATTGCGCCGCCCCTAGCCCCTCCCCGGTTCGAGGGCAACAGCCCCCTCAGCGACCCGCGCCGGGGTGCGGCCTATCGCGCGGCAAAGCGCCCGCCGATCTGGGGGCCCGGTCCCAGCAACTCGTTTGCTGCAAGCACCACGTCACCAGCGTTCTTCGTTTGCGAGAGATCGGTAGCGATCCGTTTCAGCTCGCCGCATCCCAGCCAGGGATGACCGCGGCCGTATTCGTTGGCGATCCCCACGCTCATCTTGTCGAGCGCTCGCTTGGCGCCCGAAGTGCCGTGCTGCCTGACCAGCCCCGCTTCGAGCGTGCGGGCGGCATCGTTAAGCAGAGCGAGATGAGTGGCGGAGAAACGGCCATATTGCTGCTGGAAGTTGTCGCTGCCCGTCCGACATCGCAAGGACGTGACCATCAGCATGATATCGAGGCGACGTATCTGTTCCGCCTCATCCTTGCTGAACGCCTGTGCCGCGACCGGCATTACGATCATCGCAGCCGCTGCCACCACTGCTGCGAATTTTCTGAATCCGTTCATCGCCTGCCTCCCCGCGGATCAATCCCCATTGCCGCACAGGATCAGGCTAGGCGCAGTGATTTACCGGATTTTAAAGGGCTGCGGTAAAGCGAAATTAACCAAGCGGGCGTGTTGCAAGTCCAGGCACCCCGCCCTACCTCCACGGGCGGACGGTACAGAGAAGGATTCATCCAATGACGATTTCGGTAGGCGACAAGCTGCCTGACGTAACCTTGGTCAAGGCGACCGATGCCGGACCGGAAAAGGTCCAATCGAGCGATTATTTCAAGGGCAAGACCGTAGCCCTTTTCTCGGTACCCGGCGCTTTCACCCCTACCTGCTCGGCACGCCACCTTCCCGGCTATGTCGACAAGGCCGAGGAGCTGAAGGCCAAGGGCGTGGACGAAATCGTCGCGACCGCGGTCAACGATGCCTTCGTCATGGGAGCATGGAAAGCCGCCAATGGCGCCGATGCGGTTACCATGCTGGCGGACGGGAATGGCGATTTTGCTGAGGCTGTCGGCCTGACGATGGACGGTTCGGGCTTCGGCCTGGGCAAGCGCGGCCAGCGCTGGTCGGCGATCGTCGAGGACGGCGTGGTCAAGGAACTCAATGTAGAGGCTCCAGGCGATTTCTCCGTCTCGAGCGCGGAGTACCTGCTCGGCCAGCTATAGGCCCATATCGTTCCATTTGCGGACAAACTGACGCCCCGTCTTGCGCGACTCGCAAGGCGGGGCGCAGTCATTCAGACCATGGCCAGCATTGAAACCGAGGGACCGGCCGAAACGGACCCAGAGCGCGATTTCGGCGCCCTCCTTGGCTGGGAATCACACCCTGCCGGCGAGCGCCTGATGCTGGTCATGCAGAGCTCGCGCAAGACACCGAAAACAGACAACGACGTGCGCGACTTTCGCTACTTTTTGACCAAGGAACAAGCGATCCTGCTCGGTAATTACCTATTCCGCATGGCTGGCGCGACCGCACCGCGCACCGCGCGACCAGGGCTGATCGAAAGATTGTTCGGACGCTGATCGATCAGCCGTAGCCCATCAGGCTCAGCACTTCCTTGCGGCTGCGCTGATCCTCCAGGAAGGTCCCCATCATCCGGCTGGTGATCATGCCTACACCCGGGGTACGAACGCCGCGAGCGGTCATGCAGCTGTGTGATGCTTCGATAACAACCGCGACGCCTTGCGGCTGGAGGTTCTCCCAGATGCAATCCGCAACTTCCGCGGTCAGGCGTTCCTGAACCTGCAGGCGCCGCGCGAAGCCGTGCAGCACGCGGGCCAGTTTGGAAATTCCCACGACACGGTCATTAGGCAAATAGGCGATCGCGGCCTTGCCGATGATCGGTGCCATGTGATGTTCGCAGTGCGACTGGAATGGGATGTCCTTGAGCAGGACGATTTCATTGTAGCCACCCACTTCCTCGAAGACGCGGCTGAGATGGTACGAAGGGTCTTCCTCGTAACCGAGACAATATTCCTTCCACGCGCGCGCAACCCGCGCAGGCGTGTCGAGCAACCCTTCTCGCTTCGGATCATCACCCGCCCACTCGATCAGCGTGCGGACTGCATCCTGGACGTGTTCCGGCACCGGCGGCTTGCCGCGCGGATCATCCTCGTCGGGTCCAACCAGACTGCTCACTTGCCTGTAATCCTCTCTATTCGATCCCAGATGCGGCCACGAGGGCCTCCTTTGCGGATCAGGCCGGTTTTTGCAAACCACATAGAACTCCGGCGACGCACTCCCGGTCCCAACGCCGAGTGGGTCGCGTTCAGTTGCCCCCGTGCAGACTCGCGCCCATGTTAAAGCGATGAGACACCCCTTCTCTGGTCCGACCCAGCAGGAAATGCAGCTGATGGCGGAAGAAGTTGTCTTCGCATTGCCCGAGGAGTTCCGCGTTGCACTGGGCGAGGTCGTCATGCGGGTCGAGGATTTCGCGACCCCAGAACAGCTCGAATCGGTTGGCATCATAGACCGCTGGCAGCTCACGGGCCTGTATGAGGGAGAAGCTCTGCCTGACCGTTCAATCTGGGAAAGCGGTCGCACGCCGGCGCGAATCTGGCTCTTTCGAAAACCGCTGATCGCCGAATGGTGGACCACCGGCGTCTCCATGGTCGATCTCGTGAGGCACGTGGTCGTGCATGAGGCCGGGCATCATTTCGGTTTCAGCGATGAGGACATGCACCAGCTCGAAGGCGAAGTGGACTGATCCCGGAACCACAAAAGCCCATCCCTCTTGCGAGGAATGGGCTTGTATGGCGCACCCGAAAGGATTCGAACCTCTGACCCCCAGATTCGTAGTCTGGTGCTCTATCCAGCTGAGCTACGGGTGCGCTGGAGGGCGCCACATAGGGGCGCCTTTCAGGCTTGGCAATCCCTAATCCGAAGCTTTTTCGAACAGCCCGCGGGCCAGTGCAATATCGAGCGGAGGCTTCTCGAGCGAGCCGAGTTCGCTTGGCGAAAACCACCCCACTATACCACCCTCAAGTGCCGCCACCGGGGCCCCTGACCATTTCGATTTGTAAAGGAGTATGACAAGCTGTTTGGCCGCGCCATTCGGTAGGTCCTGTGCAAATCCTGCCGGTTCAAGCTCTTCTAGAACCAACTCCAATCCAAGCTCCTCCTTGATCTCCCTGACCAAGGCAAACGACGGACTTTCCCCGATTTCCACCTTTCCGCCGGGAAACTCCCACAAGCCTCCGTGATGCTTTTCTAGCGGCCTGCGATGCATCAGCCAGCGGCCAGCATCATCGAATAGCGCCAGCGCCACCACACATGTCCATGTCGGGATTTTTTCCAAACTGCACCGCTCTTTCAAGACTTTCTTAACTCTCAGGCCAGTATCTAGTCGACGTCAGCTTCGACACAGTGACGAGTGGGGCAACGTTGCAATGGTCAAATTCCTCAAGAAATTGGGACACGACACCAGCGGCGCCACGGCCGTCGAGTACGGACTGATACTTGCTCTCATCTTCCTAGCGATGATCGGGGGCGTCCAGGCTTTTAGTGCGCAAACGATCAAGATGTGGACCGATATCAGGACCACCATCGAGACCGCAGTCGGAGCCTGAAGAAGACGGTGCAGCGGGTGTTAGGGAATTTTCAACACCTCAAGCACAAAACGATGATCGCTCGAGCCGGGGTTTCGGGGAGAGCCGGGAACGAAGACTGAACCAGGAGACGTAACATGAAGTTCATCAAGAAGCTGCGCCGCAACGAAGAAGGCGCCACCGCTATCGAATACGGTCTGATCGCTGCCCTGATCGCTGTTGCTGCGATCACCGCCATGCAGAGCCTCGGCACCCAGCTTTCGACCACGTTCAACAAGGTAAGCACCGAATTGACCAACGCGAACACCGCCTAAGTAGCCTTCGCATTATAGAAAAGGCGGCAGGAGCGATCCTGCCGCCTTTTCCTTTGCCTGAGCGAAAGGTCGAGCATCGGCTCCCGCGCACGACGATCTTGACCTTCTGGCCCGCAATCACGCCGTCATTGGCGCCTAGGCCATTCAAGACCCGGAAGCGCTCCACCTGATTGTCGGAATAGGCCATACGTGACGCCAGGCTGGCCACCGTATCACCACTGCGAACCGTGATCACATCGATCACCCGCGGAATTATGTTCCCAGCCTGCTGCGCAGTGATCCGGCGCATCGATGAAAACATCCCATTGAAAGTCGAAGCCTGGCCAGCCGGCGTGATGGCTAGGAAATGGTAGGCACGATCGCTGGCGAATTCATAAGCGAACACTGTCACGTCGACCTGGTTGCCACCCGAAGCTACCCGCGCGGTGCCGTAGGCCGCCGGCAATCCATTCACCGAGGTCCGCTGGATTGACGACGGGGTTACCTGTTGCTGGTCGCTCAATCCTGCGAACACAGCCTGCACATATGTGTTCAGATTGCCGTTATACTGACCCATCGAGAGCTGCGCCTTGCCGCTCTGCCCATTCACCGTCACCGCGCGGGTGCCATTGACCATGAAGAAGCCCTGCGGCGCGGTGAACGCAAAACGAAGTTCGGGGTGGATGAACTCCCTACCCTCGATCACCCCCTGCTTGGGATCGTCGCCATAGAGCAGGCCGTCGATACGCGTCAGGAAGGTGTCGCGATTGGTAACGCCAGACATCCCCTGTGCCGACGCATTGGCGGTTGCGACCCGGCTGGCCGGATCTGGGTGGGTAGATGCCCACTCGGGAATCGTTGCATTGTCACGCCCTTGCAGGCGGGCATCGAGCGCATTCTGCGCCGCGAGACTCTGCAGCACCGTGGCCATGGCATGTGGGTCATAGCCTGCCTGATTCAGATAGCGGACGCCAAGCGTATCGGCTTCAAGCTCCTGCGTCCGCGAGAACTTGAGGGTCAGCAGTTGCGAGCCCTGCATCAGCGTCTGGCCAAGCTGCTGGCCCAGACCGGAATTGCCGAGCAGGATGCCCGAAAGGATCGCCCCGGCAGCACCCAAGAGATTGTTGCGCTGTGCCGCGGCCTGCCGCCTTTGCGAATGGCGGGCAGCCACGTGGCCGACCTCATGTCCCAGGACGCCGGCAAGCTCGGCCTCGTTGTTCATCAGCGCGACCAATTGGCGCGTGGTGTAGATATAGCCACCGGGGATCGCGAAGGCGTTGTTCACCGGACTGTTCAGCAGTGAAACGGTAAACGAATCGCGCGCGTTACCCAAACCGGACTGCACGGCAATGTTCTTGCCCACCTGCTCCACGTAGACCGCCTGCGAACCGGTCATCGCGCCGCCGAACTCAGCGAGCAATTCGGGATGCGCTTCGGCACCCGCTTGCGCTTCGGATTGCGTGATGGGCGCGCTGGAATCGGGGATTGGCCCGCCCACGCAGCCTGAAAGAGAAAGGGACAAGGCGGCAGTAGTTATGATCAGCTTCAGCTTGGTGCGCGACATTCCGGACTCCCCATGAGTCGGCGCGGCGCCACAGCGCCGTCCGTAAGTTCGTGTATGAATTGCAGAACAGGTGGCGGGACCGATTGGTTCCCGCTCCCGTCAACCGGCGATCTGAAGGAAGCGCTCTTCACGCATGCGCCGAAGTTCGTCACCTCCGAAGCGGGACAGCTTGTCCAGCTCCTCCCCAATCGCGGTGCCCAAGGCATTTGCCGCACCCTGCGGATCGCGATGCGCACCGCCTATTGGCTCAGCCACAATGCGGTCGATCACGCCGAGTTCGGCGAGGTTTTGCGCGGTGACTTTCATCGCTTCCGCCGCATCGGGCGCCTTCTCGGCGGTGCGCCACAGAATCGAAGCGCAGCCTTCGGGTGAGATCACTGAATAGATTGCGTGTTCGAGCATGAGCACACGTTCCGCGCTTGCCAGCGCGACCGCACCACCCGAACCACCTTCTCCAACGATCGCCGCAACCATCGGCACACAAAGCGCCAGGCAGGCCTCGGTCGAACGCGCGATGGCTTCGGCCTGACCGCGTTCTTCTGCTTCGACACCGGGAAATGCACCAGACGTGTCGACCAGTGTGACCACCGGCAGGCCAAAGCGGCCGGCCAGTTCCATCAGGCGTATCGCTTTGCGATAGCCTTCAGGTTTGCCCATTCCGAAATTGTGGCGGATGCGGCTGGCCGTATCATTGCCCTTTTCGTGCCCGATCAACACGACCTTGCGCCCATTGAGCTTGGCGAAACCGCCCAAGATCGCCTCGTCATCGCCGTAGCAACGGTCGCCGCCAAGCGGGACGAACTCCTCGAACGCATACTCGACGTAGTCACGAAAATGCGGGCGTGCCGGGTGGCGGGCCACCTGGGTCTTCTGCCAGGGCGTCAGCGACTGGTATGTGCTCGCCAGGAGGTCCGCGCTCTTCTTCTCGAGACGTGCGAGTTCCTTGGAGATATCGACATCGTCACCCTCGGCCGCATTGCGCAATTCGGCGATGCGCTGCTCGAGCTCGGCGACGGGCTTCTCGAATTCGAGATAGGAAATCATCGGCACGCGCTAGTCTGATGCGGCGCGGCGTGCAAGCGGATGCCGCTCATTTACCAGCTTCACCAGCCGCTCGGCGTCGACATGGGTGTATATCTGGGTGGTGGAAATGTCCGCATGGCCCAGCAGGGTCTGTAGGGCCCTAAGGTCCGCCCCACCCTCGAGCAAATGCGTGGCAAAGGCATGGCGCAGCACGTGGGGACTGAGTTTCTCCGGCGGCAGGTCCGCGCGGACGGCAAGCTCTTTGAGCATCTGGAACAGGCGGACGCGCGAGATATGGCTGTTGCGCGACGGAAACAGCCACGGGGACCCCGTCTCACGGAGCGCAAGCCAGCGCGACATTGCCGCCTTAGCGCGTTGACTCACCGGTACCATCCGGGCCTGCCCCCCCTTGCCCGTAACCGTCAGGAAGGGCGCATCGCGCGGAACGGCAGAAAGTGGCAGTGAGACCAGTTCAGTGGCACGCAAGCCTGAGCCATAGAGCAGCTCAAGCAACGCCAAGAGACGCACCGGCGACGGTTGATCGCCTTCCGCTTCACGCTCAGCCTGGCCGAAAAGTGCATCGACCTGCTCATGTGAGAGGATCTTGGGAAGTGGACGGCGCATCGCTGGTCGCGGCAGTGCATGGGTAGGATCGTCTGTGCGCAATCCTTCATCGACCATGAAGCCATAGAACTGGCGCAAGGCCGAGATCTTCCGCGCCACGGTTGCAGGCGCCAAGGCCGACCAACCCTGCGCAAGCCGTGCTAGATGCGACGGTTTGGCATCATCCAACGAGCGACCCAACATCTCTTCAGCCTGCTCAAGATCGCGGCCATAGGCGAGGATCGTGTTGCGCGCCGCTCCACGCTCGGCAGCGAGCATGGCGAGGAAATCGGGGACGGCGCTCACGTCAGGCGCGCGCGACCGCCTCCGCGGCGATCATGCGGGCTTCCGCCTCCAGTCCAACGCGGCGGAGTGAGGAAACGATGTGGAACAGGTGCCGAGCGGTCATCCGGTCCCAGCTATCGCCCTGCATGCCAAGTCCGGCCAACAGGGCAACCAGTGTTGGATTGCCGACCCGCGCAGCGCCATCAATGGCTCGCGTCCAACGAGTTTCACCACCCAGGCTAATCGACAGCTTGCCGCTGTATTCATTGATCGTCGCCTGATCGAGACGACCAAGGCCGGCAAGACCAGCGAGCAGCATTCGCGACTTGCGCTGCCCCGATGAACCATCATCGTCGAGGAAGTTGTCCATCTCCCCATCGGTCACTGCCTGGCGCCGGTTAGGCGCGGCAATAGCCAATAGCGCCCAGCCGACCGAACCCTGCTCGACCACATTGGCCCACAGCATCGCATCGCGATCGAGTCCGGCGCTAAGCATCGATGCTATCAATTCGCCCGCATCATCCGAAAAATCCTCCTGCGCGGGCAGGCGGGCTGCAGCATAGGCGGTCAGAACCATGCGCCCGTAGGCGAAGCCACCGGCATCGCTCCACACATCGCGGATCGCGGCCAGCCGCGCTGCCGGATCGGTACCGACATAGGCTTCGCGCAGGCGCGCAGCACGGGTTGCCGCATCGCTATCCCCGCCGCCCTCGGCATGGATTTGGCCATATAGGTCAACCATGGCCGAAGCGGAAAGAATGCCGCTCTGTCCAGCAACGTCTGAACCAGCCACACGTTGAAGGAACGGCAGGGCCGGCGTTACCGCAGCGCTCTTGAGCAGAGCGGGTGTCAGATCGTCGATCAGCCCTTCGGGGACCGGTTCGCTCAGTGCATTGGCCAGTGCAAAACGCCAAGGGGTGATATCCGAGACGTCGTCCCACTCGATGGTCACAGCCTTGCCGCCTGTCCCCGCAGCGCCGGCAAATCGTTGTGCCAGGAGAACATCGATTGCGGCCATCTGGCCGCTGTTCTGCAGCCTTCTCAGATCGTTCTGGGCGCGTGTCTCTTCGCCCGCGAAGGCAGCGCAAATGCCCGAAAGCATCTTCCATTGCGCATCCTCGCGGTCAGTGCGCACCAATCTGACTGCAGGGCACGCACCGACAATGTCCGCTGTGCCAATATAGGCATCGATCGCCGCGGCGGCGAGCGCGGGCGAGTAGTTGGCGGTGTCGATATCCTGCACCAGCGCACGAGCCACCGAATATTCGCCCATCATATTGAGCGTGCGCACCCGCAGGGTCGCAAACTCGACAGGGTCCATGCCTTCGGGCGCAGCCAATCGGCTCGCGAGCGCCCGACGCAGCAATATGTGCCCCCAGCGCGAAACCATCGGCTTGTTGGTGCCCTTGAGCGCTGCCCGGACCAGTGCGGCGGGCTGCTTGGCCAGCGAACCGCCGGGCAACCCGCCTTCGCTGGTGGCGAGAACACCCGCTCGCTCCATCGAGCGCCGAGCCGCCGCAGGGATATCCGCACTCGGCTTGAGCCCAAGGAAATCGTCGAGCTCGTCGGTCGACATCTCCTCGAGCTCCTCGAGCGTCGGGAGCTTGGTCAGATCGAAGCCGGCAACTGCGGGCGCTGCGTCCTCACCTGTCGGAAGAGCCTGCACCACTTCGCCTGGACGAACGGGAGCCGACGCGGTCGGAGATGCGACCGGGGCCTGGGTGGCCCGAGGGGCCGGCACGGGAGCGGGGGCTGGCGCGGGCGTATCAAAGCCAGGGGGTAACAGATCCTCCGGCGCAGACTGCGCGAGGACCAGCGACGAGGTCAGCGCCAGTACCGCACCACCGATCAACCAACCAGATTTCATCGCGCACTCTCCGGCAGTTCCACCGCCTGCTCGATCGGATGCAGCGGCTCTTCACCCCCATCGATCAACGCCAGCGCACACAATAGCAAGAACAGCAACGCCAGCACGCCTCCGATCCGCTTCCTGCTCATGACCAAGTTTTTCGCGTCCCGTTCCAAGTGCTGATACCTTGCCCGCGCCCTAGCCCATCTCTAGGCACGGCGGCAATGACCCACGCGCTCACCTTGACCGATGCGGAGATCGCCGGGATCGCGCGCCGGCTCGACCGGCCGGTGGTTCTGGTCGGGCTGATGGGTGTGGGCAAATCTACCATCGGCAAGCGTATCTCCGCGCTATTGGGCACCGATTTCGTCGATGCCGACGAGGAAATCGAGCGCGCGGCGGATCGATCAATCCCCGAAATCTTCGCCGACTTTGGTGAAGCCTATTTCCGTGACGGCGAACGCCGCGTGATCGCACGATTGATGGAGGAGCATCACGGGGTGATCGCCACGGGTGGCGGCGCCTTTGTCGACCCCGAAACCCGCGCATTGATCCTCGAACGTGGGCTTGCCGTCTGGCTGGACTGTGCAATCGACACGCTGGTTGCACGGACTGCACGTCGCGATAATCGGCCCTTGCTCAAGGACGGCGATCCACACGAGATCCTGTCACGGTTGCGCGAACAACGCGGGGATGCCTATGCGGAGGCGCAGATCCATGTGCTTACCGATGACGGTCCGCACAACGAAACCGCATATCGCATCCTGGAGGCGATCGACGCATGGCTATGATCCCGGTTGAACTGGCCGGCCGCAGCTATCAGGTACTCGTCGGGCATGGCCTGCTCGACGATGCCGGTACTCATGCGCGGAAGTTCCTGCGCAAGGCACGCGTTCCCGTGGTGGCCGATGCCAATGCCTGGGCCGCGCATGGTGAGCGGCTGATCGGAGCGTTTGCCTCCGAGGGTTTCGAAATCGCCCTCTATGTGGTCGAGCCCGGTGAAGGTTCGAAGAGTTGGGACAGCCTTGCACGATTGGTCGACTGGCTGCTGGCGGAAGGCGTCGAGCGTGGCGACCATGTCCTAGCTCTGGGCGGGGGCGTGGTTGGCGACCTCACCGGTTTCGCCTGTTCGATCCTCAAGCGTGGTTGCGGCTTTGTGCAGCTGCCCACCACCCTGCTTGCGCAGGTCGACAGTTCGGTCGGCGGCAAGACCGCCATCAACACCAGCGCAGGCAAGAACCTTGTCGGGGCCTTTCACCAGCCTTCGCTGGTACTCGCCGATCTCGACACCCTCGCCACCCTGCCTCCGCGCGAGCTGCGCGCCGGTTATGCCGAGGTGTTGAAATACGGCGTGCTGGGTGACGTGGACTTCTTCGAATGGCTCGAAGGCCAGGGCGCGGCGGTGGTCGGGCTTGAGAGCAAGGCTCTTGAACGCGCTGTCGCCGACAGCGTCGCCGCCAAGGCCCGCATCGTGGCGGAGGACGAGCGCGAAACCACGGGAACGCGTGCGCTGCTCAATCTCGGCCACACCTTCGGCCACGCCTTGGAGGCGGAGACCGGCTTTTCCGACCGCTTGCTCCACGGCGAAGGCGTTGCGCTCGGCATGGTCCTGGCGGCACGCTATTCTGCGCGCCGCGACCTGATTTCCGATGCCGAAGCGGAACGCGTCGCTCAAGCCGTCACCAGCGCAGGCCTCCCGGCAGAAGTTTCGGACCTCGGCTTGGCCTGCGACGGCAAAGCCCTGGTCGCGCATATGCTGCACGACAAGAAGATGGATGCGGGCACCCTGCCCTTCATCCTGCTGCGCAGCATTGGCGAAGCATTCGTCGCCAAGGATGTTGCGCTGGATGATGTCGCCGGTTTCCTCGACGGTCAGCTTTCCACCACCTGATTCCGCATCATTGCTGCGCAGCATTTATCAACGTCGCTGACCGAAGATTGCGAGACAGGCCGGTTGTCAGCCGTTATCCCCCTGCCCAAACGGACAAATTGGGGGGATGGCGATGACACTGGCCGAAGCGACGCCTGAGCTGGAAAACGTGAGCCAAACCGACAGGGCCTTCCTCGGTCATCCCAAGGGCCTCGGTTATCTCGCATTTACCGAGGCGTGGGAGCGGTTCTCCTTCTACGGCATGCAGGCGCTGCTGGTCCTCTACATGACCAAGTCGCTGCTCCTTCCCGGCAATGTCGAACAAGTCGCCGGAATAGAACAGCTCCGATCGATCTTCGGCGGCATCGACGGGCAACCCTTCGCCAGCGCGATCTTCGGAACCTATGCAGCGAGCGTCTATCTCACCCCCATCCTCGGCGGCTGGCTGGCGGACCGCGTGCTTGGCAAGCGGCGGACGGTGCTGATTGGCGCGGTCACCATGGCCATCGGCCACTTCCTGATGGCGTTCAATGTGACCTTCCTGCTCGCCTTGCTCTGCCTCATCCTTGGTTCGGGCATGTTCAAGGGAAATATCGCTAGCCAGGTCGGCAGCCTCTACAAGCCCGAGGACCTGCGCCGCGCGGACGCCTTCCAGATCTTCTACCTCGCCATCAATGCCGGCGTCATCGCCAGCCCGCTGATCGTCGGCAGATTGGGTGAAACGCTGGGCTGGCACTACGGCTTCGGAGCCGCAGGTGTCGGCATGCTGGTGGGACTGGGCATCTACCTGGCTGGGCAGAAGTACCTGCCGGCGGAACATTTCGACGTTCCAGCAAGGACCGCCAAGCCATCCGAGCCGATGTCGCGCAATGATTGGCTGGCGACCATCGCGCTCATCTTGTTGATTCCCGTCCTTGCGGTCGGGATCGTACCCAACAACCAGATATTCAATGCCTATCTCGTGTGGGGCGACCGCGATTTTGCGCTCTACTGGGGCGGCGAAAAGCTGCCGACCACATGGCTGATCACGCTCGACGCGGTGGTGTCGGTGAGCTTTCTCGCCATCGTCGCAGCCTTCTATCGCTGGTGGAAGACCAAATGGCCCGAGCCCGACGAGCTCACCAAGATCATCATCGGCTCGCTGTTTTCGATCGGGGGGATGGCCTGCCTCTACCTCGCTGCCTCAACCACTCCGGTCGGCGAAAAAATCGGGTTGTTCTGGCCGGTTATGTTCCATGTCGTGAACTCCATCGGCTTCGCACACATGCTGCCCGTCAGCCTTGCGCTCTTCGCGCGGCTCGCGCCCAAACAGATCAACGCCACGGTAATCGGCCTCTACTACCTCTCGCTGTTCGGTGCGAATTCGATGGTCGGTTGGGTCGGCGGCTGGTTCGAGACCATGCCGGTCACGCGGTTCTGGCTGATCCACATGGGCTTTGCCGCCGCTTCCGGCTTCGTCTTCGCACTGTTCAAGCTTCTCCTGGCGCCGCGACTGATGCATGATGCCGCGCCGGAGGACGCCGCACTCGCATGACCCGTTTCGTCGATCTCTCGATCCCCATCACCAATGACGTGATCTCCGACCCGGAGGTGATGCGACCGAAGATCACCTACATGACCCACGAGAACACCTGGCAGCAGATTGCCATGTTCTTTCCGGGGCTGGAGAAAGACGATCTGCCCGACGGCGAAGGCTGGGCGGTGGAGGTGCTCGAACTGTCGACCCACAACGGCACGCATATGGACGCACCGTGGCATTTCCATTCGACCACCGACAATGGGGCAAGCCCTGCGCCGAGCATCGACGAGGCGCCGCTCGATCGCTTCTTTCGTCCGGGTGTGAAGCTCGATTTTTCGCACCTGCCCCACGGACATGTCGTGACCGCTGCGGAAGTCGAGGAAGCTTTCGACCGGATCGGATACACTCTGCAGCCGCTCGACATCGTGCTGGTGCAGTCGGGCGCCGTGTATGGCACCGAGAATTTCACCGACCAGGGCGTGGGCCTTGGCGCCGAAGCGACCCTATGGCTGACCGAGCGCGGGGTCGAAGTGGTTGGGACCGATGCGTGGAGCTGGGACGCGCCCTTCAGCCACACTGCCCGCCGCTGGGCCGAAAAACGCGATCCGGCAATTATCTGGGAAGGCCACAAGGCGGGACGCATTCGTCCCTATTACCAGATAGAAAAGCTGACCAATCTCGCCTCGCTACCCAGCCACGGCTTTATGTTCAGCTGCTTCCCGGTGAAGATCGAGCGCGCTAGTGCCGGCTGGATTCGGGCAGTGGCGATGATGGACGATTAATGTCTGAGGACTTCAAACTCTTCCGCGTCGAACGGCAGGATCATGTCGCCACGATCACAATCGACAGGGCTGATCGGCGCAATGCGTTGACCCCGGAGATGCTCGTTTGCCTGCGCGAGATCGCAGAATCCATGAGAGGTGATGGCGTTACACGGGCTGTCATCATCCGTGGCGAGGGCACCGATTTCAGCGTGGGTGCCGATATTGAAAGAATGGGTGGCGAAGCGCCACCTGTGGCCGTGATGCGCCGTGTTGCGCAGAATGGTGCACTAATGATCCGCGCAATTCGCGAAATCCACCAGCCTACCATTTGCCTGGTTCGGGGTGTCGCGACGGGTGGCGGGGCCTGCATCGCATCGGCATGCGATTTTCGGATCGGAACGCCTGATGCGCGGATAGGCTATGGCGAAGCGAAGCTGGGCATCAATCTGATGTGGCACGCCTTGCCGCTCGCGATTCAAACGGTGGGGCTCTCACGAGCCAAGCGAATGGTGATGACAGGCGAACTGTTTGCTTCGGACACGATGCTGGATTGGGGATTTCTCGATGAGATTGCACCTGACGGCGAGGCCGAGGAACGCGCCATGCAAATGGCACAGTATTACGCGGCCTTGCCGCCTGTCGCGGTCCAGATGATCAAGCGAAGCGCCAATGCCTGGGCAGGTGCCCTGGATCAGGCTGTGATGCACGCGGATGCCGATCAGTGGTTGCTCGCGACCCGCACAGAGGACTTTCGCGAGGCTATTGTTGCTTTCCGCGAGAAACGGCCCGGGAACTTCACCGGCGATTGAACCCACGCAGAATTGGCCAAGGCGGCCCTTGACTGGTCGTTAGAACAGGCGCGATCCTTCGGGCACCTTCACGTCGGGCGCGAACAGCACGACTTCGCCAGCCTGGTCGGCGAACCCCAGCGTCAGCACTTCGGACATGGCCGGGCCGATCTGGCGCGGCGGGAAGTTGACCACAGCGGCCACCTGGCGGCCGGGCAACTCGTCGATCGGATAATTCGCCACGATCTGCGCGCAGCTCTTCTTGACCCCGATAGTCGGCCCGAAGTCGATCTGCAGACGATAGGACGGCTTGCGCGCCTCGGGAAACTCCTCCGCGAACAGGATCGTGCCGATGCGAATATCGACCTTGAGGAAATCCTCGAACCCGATTTCGTCCGCGGCGGGCGCCGAAGGGTCATGGAGGAGGTGCATTACTCGAGCTCCAGGATCACCGCGTCGACCGCCAGGCTATCGCCCTCAGCAGCGTTGATCTTTGCCACCGTCGCCTGCTTTTCGGCACGCAGGATGTTTTCCATCTTCATCGCCTCCACCGTGGCGAGCGGTTGGCCCGGCTGGACCTCTTCACCCTCGCCCACGTGCAGCTTCACCAGCAGGCCCGGCATCGGGCAGATGAGCAGCTTCGAAAGGTCAGGCGGGATCTTCTCGATCATATGTTCGGCAAGGTGCGCGATCCGGGCCGGAAGGACGCGCAACTGGTGGGTCGCGCCACGGGTGGTGATGGCATAGCCGGCGCGGGTGCGCGCCAGCTGCAATGTCAGCCCTTCGCCCGCAACCTCCTCGTCCCCGCCCAGCTCGACATCTACCATCGCATCGCCAGGCGTGTATTCCATCGACAGCGCCACGGGTTCGCCATCGACGGTGATGGCCTCTTCCTCCAGGCTGACGGCATAGTCCGTGTCGCCAATGCGCACGGCCCAGTCGCCGGGCGGCAGCATGGTGCCATCGAGCTGCTGGTCGATCCGCCGCGCACGATCTGCATCGGCGGTAGCGATCACGCCACCGATTGCAGCAAGGCCCCGCCGCAGTTCTGTCGATGCTGCAGCGCCATAAAAACCCTCTGGGTATTCTTCGGCGATAAAGCCGGTGGTCAGTTCACCCGAGCGGAAGCGCGGGTGCTGCATGATCGCGCTGAGAAAATCGACGTTATGGCCCAGCCCTTCGATGCGGAAAGCGTCGAGCGCCTGCACCTGCAGGTCGGCCGCTTCATCGCGGGTTTCACCCCAGGTGACCAGCTTGGCGATCATCGGGTCGTAGAACATCGACACCTCGCCTCCCTCGAACACGCCATCGTCGACGCGGATGCCGCCAACGCCGCGACGGCCGTTCTCCGCCCCGTCATCGGCCCACGGTTCGACCGGAGGCTGGTAACGCACCAGCCGGCCCGTGGAAGGCAGGAAGCCGCGATACGGGTCTTCGGCGTAGACTCGGTTTTCGATCGCCCAGCCGTCGATCTTGACCTCGTCCTGCGTGATCGAGAGCTTTTCGCCCGACGCGACGCGGATCATCTGCTCGACGAGGTCGATGCCGGTGATCGCTTCGGTTACCGGGTGTTCGACCTGCAGCCGGGTGTTCATTTCGAGGAAATAGAAGCTCTCCCCGCTCGGATCCGCGCCGCTGACGATCAACTCGACCGTGCCTGCACTGTAATAACCCACCGCGCGCGCCAGCGCGACGCACTGCTCCCCCATGGCTTTGCGCATCTTGGGCGTGACGAAAGGCGACGGCGCTTCCTCCACCACCTTCTGGTGGCGGCGCTGGATGCTGCATTCGCGCTCGTTGAGGTAGAGAATGTTGCCGTGCTGGTCGCCGAGGATCTGGATCTCGATGTGGCGCGGATTGAGGATGAACTTCTCGATGAACACGCGGTCGTCGCCGAAACTGTTCAGCCCTTCGCGCTTCACGCTTTCGAAGCCCTCGCGCACATCGGTTTCATTATAGGCCAGGCGCATGCCCTTGCCGCCGCCGCCCGCACTGGCCTTCATCATCACCGGATAGCCGATCTCGTTGGAGATACGCACCGCGTGCTCGGTATCCTCGATCTCGCCCACGAATCCGGGGACAACATTGACCCCCGCTTCCTTGGCCAGCTTCTTGGACTCGATCTTGTCCCCCATCGCGGCGATCGCGCCCACCGGCGGGCCGATGAAGGCGATGTTTTCCTTCGCCAGCGCCTCTGCAAAGCTGGTGCGTTCGGAGAGGAAGCCGTAGCCCGGATGCACGGCCTCGGCCCCGGTCTGCTTGCAGGCAGCGATGATCTTGTCCGCGATCAAGTAGCTTTCGGCCGCAGGCGCTGGGCCGATATGCACTGCTTCATCCGCCATCCGCACGAACGGCGCGCGGGCATCGGCATCGGAATAGACCGCCACGGTCTGGATACCCATGCGGCGCGCGGTCTTGATGACCCGGCATGCGATTTCGCCGCGATTGGCGATGAGGATTTTTTTGAACATGTTATTTCTTCCGCAAGTCTCGAATTAACGCGAGTACCGCAGGCCCCATCGATTCCGGACAACCCCAATAATCGAAGATGCCGCCAACGCTGCTGTTCTGTCCGCAAGTAACGAAGACGCCCGTGCCTAGCGCAGATTTTATGGTGCTGGCCAGCCAGCCAACGAAGCCGGAATTGTCTTGCCCCTCTTCGAAATGGAAGCACCAGATAGTAAACGGTTCACGCGAATTAGGACCCGCGGGCACCAGAAAAGACCATACGTCGTTATCGCGCACGGACGCCAAGCAGTCGCTTGGCATCGTAAATGGCGCGCTGATTGAGGTCTCGATGAACTCGTACGGACGATCGAACAGCGTCAATCGTGCATCTGCAATTACACGGCGTAGACGAAGGTCGGTCTCCACTGCTGTTTCGTACGACACACTGACCATTAGGCTGCGGCTCCCATGGGTCGCTCCGCCTCCGCCACCTTGCACGCCCGCATCGGTTCTTCCTGCTGGAGCGCGGTCAGCCCCAGCTTGGCGAACAGCGCGGCGTCGCTGTCGTCACCCGCGTTGGGTGCGGTGAGCAGTTTGTCGCCGGTGAAGATCGAGTTCGCGCCGGCGAGGAAGCACAGCGCCTGCGTTGCTTCGCTCATGCTTTCGCGCCCGGCGGACAGGCGCACCATGCTCATCGGCATCGTGATCCGCGCCACAGCCACAGTGCGGACGAACTCGATGTCGTCGATCTTGGCGAGCGGCGTATCGGCCAGCATGTCGCCCAGCACCGTGCCCTTGACCGGCACCAGCGCGTTGACCGGCACGCTTTCGGGATGCTGCGGCAGCGTAGCGAGCGTGTGGACGAAGCCGACGCGATCCTCGCGCGTCTCGCCCATGCCGACGATCCCGCCCGAACAGACATTGATCCCCGCCGCACGGACATTGGCCAGCGTGTCGAGCCGGTCCTCCATCTTGCGGGTGGAGATGACGCGCTCGTAATATTCCGGGCTGCTGTCGATATTGTGGTTGTAATAGTCGAGCCCCGCCTCGGCGAGCATGTCGGCCTGTTTCGGCGTGAGCATGCCCAGCGTCATGCAGGTTTCCAGCCCCATCGCGCGCACGCCCTTCACGATCTCGACGATCGCGGGCATGTCGCGGTCCTTGGGATTGCGCCAGGCGGCACCCATGCAGAAGCGCTGGCTGCCTGCATCCTTGGCCTGCGCTGCCTTCTGGAGGATCGACTGGACCTCCATCAGCTTGGTCGCCTCGACCCCGCTATCGGCCTTCACCGACTGCGAGCAATAGCCGCAATCCTCCGGGCAGCCGCCGGTCTTGATGCTGAGCAGTGTGCAGAGCTGCACCTGCTCGGGCGGATGGAACTCCCGGTGCACGCTCGCTGCACGGAACAGAAGTTCGGTAAAGGGGAGATCGAACAGGCCCGCGATTTCATTGCGTGTCCAGTCGGTGCGAACTTGGGTCATACGGGTTTCCTGGCGAGATAAAGGCCAACCGCCATCACGGCGATGCCCAACAGCCGTTTTGGCGTCAGGGCGCTCTGGATTGCTCCGAGCCAGCCGAAATGGTCGATGGCCGCGGCTGCGACGATCTGGCCAAGCAGCACGAAAAAGATCGCATTGCCCAGCCCTATGCGGGGGGCGGCATAGGCAACCGAGGTGGCATAGAACAGCATGAAAATCGCGCCAAACCAGATATATGGCGTTTCGAAGGTGAAGGCCGCGCGCGACGGGACACCGGTCAGACCGACCAGCACCAGCGCGATGACGAGCCCGACCGCAAAGGTAACTGCCGTCGCTGCCATCGGTCCTCCAAGCTGCTTGCTGAGGCCGGAGTTGAATGCAGCAAACGCCGGAATCCCGATCCCGGCTGCAAACATCATGGCTGCGACGGGCAAGAAAGCGCCCGAAGTGGGTCCGCTCACTCGGCTGCCTCCATTTCCTCGCCTGCGGGCGGCATGTTGTGGCCCAGCAGGCGCAGCATGTCGGCGGCGCATTCAACCACGTTTGAGCCCGGGCCATAAATGCCCTGCACCCCGGCGCGCTTGAGGAATTCGTAGTCCTGCGCCGGGATCACCCCGCCGGCAGTGACCTTGATATCGGCCCGCCCCGCCTCGCGCAGCAGCTCGATCAGTTCGGGAATCAGCGTCTTGTGCCCTGCCGCGAGGCTCGAACATCCAACCGCATCGACGCCATTTTCCAGCGCCATGGCGCAGGTTTCCTGCGGGGTCTGGAACAGTGGACCTGAAAGCACGTCGAAGCCCATGTCGGCGAAGGCGCTGGCGATCACATTGGCGCCCCGGTCGTGGCCGTCCTGGCCCATCTTGGCGACCATGATCCTGGGCTTGCGCCCGAGCCGCCGCGCGACCGCCTCTACCCCCTCGACCACCTGGGCATAGCGGCTGTCACCGGCATAGGCGGAGGCATAGATGCCCTTCACCGGGCGCGGCATTGTATCGTAGCGACCGAAGGCGGCCTCCATCGCGGCGGAAATCTCGCCCAGCGTCGCGTCTTGGCGAGCGCATTCGACCGCGCGGGCAAGCAGGTTGATATCACCCTTGGCCTGCATTTCCGCGACCACCGAAGGCGGCAAGGGACCGCCCTTCTCATCACGCCCATCGGCCAGCGCGGCGCGAGCCGCGCGCGGATCGGCGGCGGCCGCTTCGGTCAGCGCCTTGAGCGCCGCCTGGCATGCGGCCTCATCGCGCCCGCCCCGCACCCGTTTGAGCCGCGCGATCTGCGCCTCACGCACCGCGTGGTTATCAACCTCGAGCGTTTCGATCGGGTCCTCTTCCGCCTTGCGGTACTTGTTGACGCCGACGATCACCGTCTCACCCCGGTCGATGCCGGTTTGCTTCTGCGCGGCGGCGGTTTCGATCGCAGCCTTGGGCTTGCCGGTGCCGACATAGGCGGTCATCCCACCCGCAGCGTCGACCTCCTCGATCAGCGCCCAGGCATCATCCACCAGCTGCTTTGTCAGCGCCTCGACGTAGTAGCTGCCGCCGAGTGGGTCGACGACGTTACAGATGCCGCTTTCCTCCTGGATCACCAACTGGGTGTTGCGCGCGATGCGGGCGGAAAAATCGGTCGGCAGCGCGATGGCTTCGTCCAGCGCATTGGTGTGGAGCGACTGGGTCCCGCCCAGCACGCTAGCCAGCGCTTCGATCGTGGTGCGGATAACGTTGTTGTAGGGGTCTTGCTCCTGCAGCGACACGCCACTGGTCTGGCAGTGCGTGCGCAGCATCTTGCTGCGTTCGCTCTTGGCGCCCAGCCCGTCCATCACCCGCCACCACAGCGTGCGCGCGGCGCGCAGCTTGGCGACTTCCATGAAGAAGTTCATCCCGATGCCAAAGAAGAACGACAGGCGACCGGCGAACGCATCGATATCCAGCCCCGCGGCCATGGCGCGCTGGGCGTATTCCTTGCCGTCGGCGATGGTGAAGGCCAGCTCCTGCACCGCCGTCGCCCCAGCCTCGTGCATGTGATAGCCCGAGATCGAAATACTGTTGAATTTCGGCATGTTGGCCGATGTATATGCGATGATGTCCGAAACGATCCGCATGCTTGGTTCGGGCGGATAGATGTAGGTGTTGCGGACCATGAACTCCTTGAGGATGTCGTTCTGGATGGTCCCGTCCAGCTTGTCCTGCGACACACCCTGCCGCTCCGCAGCGACGATGAAGAAGGCCAGCACCGGGATCACCGCGCCATTCATGGTCATGCTGACCGACATCTGGTCGAGCGGGATCTGGTCGAACAGGATCTGCATGTCGGCGACCGTGTCGATCGCCACGCCCGCCTTGCCGACATCGCCCACCACGCGTGGGTGGTCGCTATCATAGCCACGGTGCGTTGCGAGGTCGAAGGCGACCGACAGGCCCTTCTGCCCCATGGCGAGGTTGCGGCGATAGAAGGCGTTCGATTCCTCGGCGGTCGAGAAGCCGGCATATTGGCGGATCGTCCATGGACGGCCCGCATACATGCTGGCCCGCACCCCGCGCGTAAAGGGCGCGAAGCCCGGCAGGCCGGGATCCTCGGCCACGTCCTCGCCGGTGTAGAGCGGCTTGATCGTGAAGCCTTCGGGCGCATGCCAGTAGAGGTCCTTGCCGCGAACCTCCTTCTCGGCGAGCGCTTTCCAATCGGCGGGGGTCGGTCTGTCGGTCATGTCGTCCTCAGGCGGCGGCGCTCGGGCGGGCGCTTACCTGTTCGTGCCAGCGGTAAAGCGCGCCGTTTTCGGGGGATGGCCCACAGCCCACGAAGGTCGCGAAATCGACCGTGGTGAGCAGCAGGATGTCGGCCATGGTATAGCTGTCACCCGCCAGGAATTCGCGGTTCTCGAGACTGCGATCGAAGAAGGCGAAAGCATCGGCGACGCGCGGCACATTGGCCTCACCCCACTCGGCATTGCGGCCAGGCAGGGCGGCGGTGAACGCATGGGTGTGGATCCAAACCTGCCCAACCGGGATCATCGCGATCATCTCGACCCGGCGGCACCACATCTCGATCAGCCCGATTTCCGTCGGCGTGGTGCCGAACAGCGCAGGTTCCGGATGGAGCGCCTCAAGGTACCGGCAAATCGCGACGCTTTCGGCAATCACGGTGCCGTCATCGAGTTCGAGTGCAGGGGTCTGCCCACGCGGGTTGAGCGCGAGATATTCGGGTGACTTGTGCTCACGCGCGGGGATCGAAAGCTCCTTTGACGGCAGCTCGATCCCCTTCTCCGCGGCGAAGATACGCACCCGGCGCGGGTTGGGCGCAGGGTTCGGTGAGTCGTAGAACAGCATCAGCAGCCCTTGAACTCGGCCTTGCGCTTCTGGAGGAAGGCCATGCCGCCCTCCATCGCGTCCTGGCTGGCTCCAGCGATCCGCTGACCTTCCGCCTCGGCAAGGAACACCTCGGTGATATTGCCGTCCATCGCGGTGGCGATATTGCGCTTCATCGTTGCGTAGGCGAGCGTCGGGCCGTTCGCGAGCTTCTCGGCCAGCGCCTTGGCTTCGGCCAGCAGCGTATCGTCATCGCATGCCTTGTAGATCAGGCCCCATTCCTCCGCCTGCTCGGCGCCGATCTTTTCGCCCAGCATCATCATGCGGGTGGCGCGAGCGCGGCCGATGGCGCGGCTTAGCAGCCAGGTCGAACCGCCATCAGGCACCAGGCCGATGTTGACGAATGCCTGGAGGAAATAGGCGCTCTTGCCGGCGAGCACGAAATCGCCCGCCAGGGCAAGCGAACAGCCCACGCCGGCCGCAGGGCCGTTGACCGCGCAGACCACCGGCACCGGCGCGCGCAGCACCAGGTTGACCGCGGGGTTGTAGTGGTTCTGAAGCGCACGGTGGCTGCCGCCCTTGTTCTGCAGCGCGCTGCCCTCACCCCGGGCAGCAAGGTCGGCACCCGAACAGAAACCCTTGCCCGCACCGGTGATCAGCACCGCACGCGCATCGCCCAGATCATAGAAAGCCGCGCCGATCTCGTCCGCCATCTGCGGCGGCATCGCGTTGAGCCGTTCGGGCCGGTTGAGCGTAATGGTGAGCAGCGGTCCTTCGCGCTCGACGATAATGGTTTCGTAGGACACGTGTTTCTCCCTCGAACCCTCCGCAGCGGGAGGGGTTTGCCTTAATTCGACCAGTGCGAGTCGCCCTTGGGCGTCTCCATGATTTCGGTAAGCTGGCCCATCATATCCTTCGGGTGAAGGAAGAAGATCGGCGTGCCGTGTGCGCCGATGCGGGTGGGGCCAAGGATGCGCTTGCCCATCCCTTCGAACCAGCTGCGCGCTTCCTCGATATCCTCGACTTCGTAGCACAGGTGATGCTGCCCGCCCGACGGGTTGTTCTCGAGGAACTTGGCAATCGGGCTGTCCGGGCCGAGCGGTTCAATCAGTTCGATCTGCGTGCCATGCGTGTCGTTCTCGCCGGGCGTATCGACGAAACAGACCTTCACTCCCTGCGCCTCCAGGTCGAAGGGCTTGTGGAATGAGGTCGCGCCCATGACATCACGGTAATAACGGATCGATTCCTCGATCGAAGGCGTCGCGACGCCGACATGGTTGAGACGGCCGAGTTTCATTTAATAATTCCTGTCAGTTCCAAGCCGATTGAAATCACACACAGGCTGGCAAAAACCCAGAAAAGAGCAGCCATTGCCTTTTGCCAAACGACCGCCATGCCAAAGTTGGAATCTCTCGAGCTGATTGGCCTGGGTTCAACCGAATCTACCCAATCCTTCGGAATCTCACCGGCAGATGACCAGCGCTCCGCCAATCTCCACAACCAGAGACCAAATACCGCAAGTAGGGCGGCAAAGAAGGCTTTGGCGATAATCATAGCGGAATATTGTCGTGCTTTTTCCACGGGTTATCAAGCTGCTTGCCACGCAGCTTGCGTAGGCCCAGCACGATGCGTTTCCGGGTCGAATGTGGGTAGATCACCTCGTCGATATAGCCGCGCTGCGCGGCGACGAAGGGGTTGGCAAAGCGGTCTTCGTATTCCTTCGTCTTCTCGGCAATCTTGTCGGGATCGTCGCGGTCCTGGCGGAAGATGATCTCCACCGCACCCTTGGCACCCATCACCGCGATTTCCGCGGTGGGCCAGGCGTAGTTGAGATCGCCACGCAGGTGTTTTGAGGCCATCACGTCATAGGCGCCGCCATAGGCCTTGCGGGTGATCACGGTGATCTTGGGCACGGTCGCCTCGGCATAGGCGAACAGCAGCTTGGCGCCGTGCTTGATGATGCCGTTGTGCTCCTGCGCCGTGCCGGGCAGGAAGCCGGGCACATCGACAAAGGTCAGGATCGGGGTTTCGAACGCATCGCAGAAGCGCACGAAGCGCGCGGCCTTCTTCGAACTGTTGATGTCGAGCACGCCCGCCAGCACCATCGGCTGGTTGGCGACCACGCCCACCGTGCGCCCTTCGACCCGACCGAAACCGCAGATGATGTTGCCCGCATGCGCAGGCTGGATCTCGAAGAAATCGCCTTCATCCAGCACCTTGCGGATGACTTCGTGCATGTCATAGGGCTGGTTGGCGTTGTCGGGGATCAGCGTGTCGAGGCTTGGTTCCTCACGGTCCCAGGCGTCGGCCGTGGGACGCTCGGGCACTTCCTCGCGGTTCGACAGCGGCAGGTAGTCGAAGAAATCGCGGGTCGCGAGCAGCGTCTCAATGTCGTTCTCGAAGGCAACGTCGGCGACCGAGGTCTTCGTGGTATGCGTCACCGCCCCGCCCAGTTCCTCTTGCGTCACGACTTCGTTGGTGACCGTCTTCACAACGTCAGGACCGGTGACGAACATGTAGCTCGAATCCTTCACCATGAAGATGAAGTCGGTCATCGCCGGCGAATAGACCGCGCCACCCGCGCAAGGGCCCATGATCAGGCTGATCTGCGGCACCACACCACTGGCCAGCACGTTGCGCTGAAACACCTCGGCATAGCCGCCCAGCGATGCCACGCCTTCCTGGATGCGCGCACCGCCGCTGTCATTGAGGCCGATGACCGGCGCGCCGACCTTCATCGCCATGTCCATGACCTTGCAGATCTTCTCCGCATGGCGCTTCGAAAGCGAGCCGCCGAAAACGGTGAAATCCTGCGAGAACACGAAGACGAGCCGGCCGTTGATCGTGCCCGATCCGGTGACCACGCCATCGCCGGGGACCTTCTGGTCCTCCATCCCGAAATCCATGCAATCGTGCTCGACATAGGTGTCGAGCTCTTCGAAACT
This sequence comes from Erythrobacter sp., assembly GCF_038133525.1. Taxonomy (GTDB): domain Bacteria; phylum Pseudomonadota; class Alphaproteobacteria; order Sphingomonadales; family Sphingomonadaceae; genus Qipengyuania. Next base: position 57,712 of record NZ_JAYPTL010000011.1, read on the forward strand.
GTCCTCGTCCAAGAGGATATCGAGCCGTTCGCGTGCGGTCAGCTTGCCCTTGGCGTGCTGCGCGGCAATGCGCTTTTCACCCCCGCCCATGCGTGCAGCGGCGCGGCGGCGTTCCATTTCGGCGATATTGGCGGACATCCTCGCTCCATCGGCAATTTCGGAAAGCATGCACTTGGCCACCGCTGCACGCCGAGTCCAATGCAAAGTTGCAAAGTTGCAAAGTCAGTATTTGCAAACTAGCCTACCGGCCCATGTCGACCCGTCGCCGCCTCTTCGCCGGAGAACGCCTGCGCCGCCTGCGCGAAACCCGCGCCATGCGCCAGGCGGATTTTGCGCAAGCATTGGGGGTCAGCGCGTCATATCTTTCGCAGCTCGAAAACGACCAGCGCCCATTGACGACCGCTCTGATCGAGCGCTTGGCGGAACTGTTTCCGCTCGATTGGGAAGATCTCGGTACCGACCGTGCGGAGCGCCTGACCGTGGCGCTGCGCGAAGCGGCGGCGGACCCGCTGTTCGCCGAACCGATCGCGCCCGATCAGATCGCCCGCATCGTCGAGCAGCAACCGGCCCTGGCCGAACGCTTCGTTGCCTTGCATGAGGCCTATCGTCGCACCGGACAGCGGCTGGAAATGGTCGACGAAGCGCTTTCTGCCGACAATGCCGGCGGGGCGCGGCTGCCATGGGAAGAAGTGCGCGACTGGTTCCATGTGGCGAACAATTACGTCGACACGCTCGACCGCGCCGCCGAACAGCTGGCGCAGCAATTGCGAGGGCGGGCGCCCTCCCCCAGCGTCGAAGCGATCGAACATCACTTGCGCAGCGCTCTGTCGATCTCGCTGATCTACTCGGGGCAGTCGGGCTTGCGCAGCTATGACGCGGAAATGGCGCACCTCGTCATCGACCCGGGCCAGCCTGCGGAAAGTCGCCGCTTCCAGCTGGCGCACCAGCTCGTTTCGCTTGCATTGCGCGACGAGATCCTGGGGGTCGTCGAGGAAGCAAGGCTTCCCAATGCCGCTTCGCGCCAGCTGCTGTTCGTGGGGCTCAGCAACTACGCCGCCGGGGCGCTGCTGATGCCCTATGAGAACTTCCGTCGCACCGCACGCGAGTTGCGGCACGATATCGACCGGATCGCGCAGGTCTTCGGCACCAGTTTCGAACAGACCTGCCACCGCCTCTCGACCCTGCAGCGCGACGGTGCGCGCGGCGTGCCGTTCTTTTTCTGTCGGGTCGACATGGCGGGCAATATCACCAAGCGCCATTCGGCGACCCGGCTGCAATTCGCCCGCTTTGGCGGCGCCTGCCCGCTATGGATCGTGCATGAGGCAGTGGCGGTTCCCGACCGCATCCTCGTCCAGCTCGCCGAAACGCCTGACGGGCTACGCTACGTCTCGATGGCCAAGGGGCTGGTGAAGCCTTCGGGCACCTTCGAACGCCCCCCTCGACGCTATGCCGTGGCGCTCGGCTGCGAAGTGCGTCACGCGGCCGAATTCATCTATGCTGATGGGCTCGATATCGCTTCGGGCCGCAACGTTACGCCGATCGGCCTCTCGTGCCGCATCTGTCCTCGCGCAGATTGCGACCAGCGCGCCTTTCCGCCCAGCGACCGCCCCATCGCGGTCGACCCGGACCAGCGCGGCGTGGTCCCCTATCGCTTCGGCTAAGCGCTCCGCAGCGCGCTGATCAGGAACTCTACGTTACCCTCGGGGCCCGTAATCGGACTTTCGACGATACCCTGCACTTCGAAGCCGAGCTCTTCGACCCAACTGCGCACTTCATCGCAGACACGCGCGTGGAGCGCAGGGTCGCTGACAACGCCCTTCTTGCCGACTTCTTCACGCCCGACCTCGAACTGCGGCTTGATCAGCGCAACGAGGCGACATTCCGGGGCTGCGAGTTCAAGCGGGCGCTCGAGCACCTTGGCGAGCCCGATGAAGCTCGCGTCGCACACCACCCAATTGCACGGCCGGTCGATCATTTGCGGCGTGAGGATTCGCGCACTGGTCTGTTCGAGCACGGTGACGCGCGGGTCCTGCCGCAGCTTCCAGGCAAGCTGGTTGGTCCCCGAATCCACTGCGAAGACATGCGCTGCCCCGCCTTGCAGCAGGACATCGGTGAAGCCCCCGGTCGAACTGCCGATATCCATTGCGGTGACGCCCGTCGGATCAAGCCCGAAATGCTCGATCGCATGGGCAAGCTTGATCCCGCCCCGGCTGACCCAGGGGTGGTCGCGCCCGCGCACCTCCAAGGGCGTATCTTCCGCCAGTTGCTGCCCCGGCTTCGCCAGCTTGGTCTCGCCCGAAAAGACCAACCCGGCCATCACGAGAGCCTGCGCCCGCGTGCGGCTTTCCACCAGCCCACGGTCCACCAGCATCTGATCGAGGCGCATCTTCTTAGCCATTGGAAAGATTGCGCCTAGCGGGCATTGAAGCACTATGAAACCGATCTTCGCCCATTTGACAGGCGCGATTGCGCTGAGCTTTGCCATCGCGGCCTGCGTACCGACGCCGCCACCCGCACCGCCGCCTGCTCCCAAACCTTCACCCGTGGTGGAGATACCCAAGCCCGCCCCGATGCCGGCACCAATGCCGACAGAGACGAACTGGATCGATTTCCCGCAAACGAAGGGAAGCTGGACCTATGCTGCAATTGCCGGTGGCACCATGGCGCGCTTCGCAGCGGCGAACGGCGGTCCCCTGTTTGCGATCCAATGCGTGGCAAGCGACAGGCGTGTCGCCCTGATCCGCTATTCTCCCGGAATAGCGGCAGGGGGCGCAATGATGATTCGGACCGAAAAGGCGAATCGTGCCCTGGCCACCGAAGCCGCGAATGGGCAGAATTCTACCACTGCCCCCCTCGCCGCGCGCGATCCGCTGCTTGATGCGATCGCTCTCACGCGCGGGCGATTCGCAGTCGAGGTTGCCGGTACCCCCGCCCTGTATTTGCCCAACTGGGCGGAGGTTACGCGGGTTATCGAAGACTGCAGGTGAAACGAAAAAGGCCCGCGCAAATCTGCCGGGCCACATCTAACAATTCTGACGTGGGAAAACTTTTTTTCAAGCCTTGAATTAGGCTCTTTCGCGCAACAAATTGACACTCAAGATCAGCGGCGAAACGCGATCTTGGGATCCGGTGAAACGGATTTCTGGCTCACAAGCGCGAAAGGAGGTGATCCGATGTCTCATGGTTCAGCAGAGAGGTCGGCAAGT
>NZ_JAYPTL010000012.1:0-45874 GCF_038133525.1 Erythrobacter sp.
GTATTGAGCAGGCAGGAATCGGGCGCGGCGGCCTTCAGATAGGGATAGACAGCCTGTGCCCCGAACAGCACGCCCTTAAGGTTGATATCGAGGCAGCGCTCGATCTCGTCGATCGAATTTTCCACCAGCGAACCGCCGATCGGGATACCAGCGTTGTTGGCGAGGACGTTGATCTGCCCACCGGCTGCGGTTGCAAAGGCATCGAGCGCTTCGTCCCATGCGGCGTGGTCGCGGACGTCGAACTTGACGGAGAAGGTGAAGCCATTGCCGATCAGCGCGAGGGTTTCATCCATCCCCTTCTGGTCGATATCACCTAGGCCGACGAAATAGCCGCGATCGCCGAAATATTTCGCGATGGCGCGGCCAATGCCCGAACCGCCGCCGGTGATGAAGATGGATTTGCGCGTGCTCATGTCTCTCTCCTGATACGCGGCCCTACAAGGCCGCGTTGTTGTATGTGTGCCAGGTGAAGATGGCCATCGCCCCGCGATAGGGGCGCCATTTCTCACCGAGGTTGCGGGTATCCTTCTCGCTTGGTCGTGCTGGCAGTGTCAGCAGTCGCCCGACCGCTTCCTGTACCGCCAGATCGCCCGCGGGCCAGATGTCCTGTCGACCCTCAGCGAACAGCAGGTAGATTTCCGCCGACCAGCGCCCGATACCCTTGATCCGGGTCAGTTCGGCGATGGCTTCCTCGTCATCCTTGGGCAGGCTTTCGAAGCACAGCTCGCCGCTGGCAACCAGTTCGCACAGACTGCGCGCATAGCCCTGCTTCTGCCGCGAGAGGCCACAGGCACGCAGTGTATCGAAATCGCGCTCTAGCAGACAGGACGGGGTAAAGTCGGGCCCCAATTCCGCTTCCAGCTTGTTCCACATCGAGGTGGCAGCAGCGACGCTGACCTGCTGGCCGACAATGGTGCGCAGCAAGGTCTTGTAGCCTGTCGGGCGAATCCGCTCTTCGGGATAGCCGCAGCGCGCGATGGCAGAGGCCACCACATCGTCCTGCGCGGCGACGGTGTCGAGGTGTTCGCGCAACTGTGCGTTTGTCAGCCCCATGGCGCTCTCACTTGCCTTCCCGTTCGCGATTGAATAGCAGCCGCTCGCATAGGGTCGGTCAGTGGCCCTTTGCAACCGAGGATATGCGCAATGCCCAAGCTGATTGTCACCACCCGTGAAGGCGAAACCAGCGAGATCGACGTCGCGGACGGCCTGACCGTGATGGAAGCGATCCGCGACAACGGCTTCGACGAGCTGCTGGCACTGTGCGGCGGCTGCTGCTCATGCGCCACCTGCCATGTTCACGTCGATCCGGCTTTTGCCGACAAGCTGCCGACCATGAGCGAGGACGAGGACGACCTGCTCGAATCAACTGATCATCGCATCGCGACGTCACGCCTGGCCTGCCAGATTCCCTTCACCGGCGATCTCGACGGGCTGAAGGTTACTATCGCGCCTGAAGATTGATGTTGTTTGCGGGTTCTGGCGCGCGCGCCTACCTCGCACGGTATGATTGACATTCCCGTACGCGAGCGCGCGCTCGATCTCATCGGCAATACGCCGCTGGTCCGTCTTGAAGGGCCGAGCGCGGAAGCCGGCTGCGACATCTTTGGCAAATGCGAATTCCTCAACCCCGGCGCTTCGGTGAAAGACCGCGCCGCGCTCTACATCATTCGTGATGCAGAAGCGCGGGGCGAGTTGAAACCCGGCGGCACGGTTGTCGAAGGCACCGCTGGCAATACCGGGATCGGCATCGCACTGGTGGCCAATGCGCTAGGCTATCGCACCATCATTGTGATGCCGGACAACCAATCGCAGGAAAAGATGGCGACGCTGCGTGCACTTGGTGCGGAACTCGTAACCGTTCCACCGACCAAATACGCCGATTGCAATCACTTCCAGCACGTCTCGCGCCGGATGGCGGGCGAGATCGAGGGTGCGATTTGGGCCGGACAGTTCGATAACACCGCCAATCGCAAGGCCCATATCGAAACCACAGCGAAAGAGCTGTGGGCGCAGCTTGAAGGCCGCATCGACGGGTTCACCTGCGTGGCCGGGACCGGCGGCACCATCGCCGGGGTCGGCATGGGCCTCAAGGAACTCGACGAGAATATCGTCATCGCGCTGACCGATCCGCACGGCGCGGCGCTCTACAACTATTACGCGCACGGTGAGCTAAAAGCCGAAGGGTCTTCGGTTGCAGAAGGCATCGGGCAAGGCCGGATCACCGCTAATCTCGAAGGCGCTCCGATCGACACCCAGTTTCGCATCTCGGACGAGGAAGGCCTTGTGTGGGTTGCGCGCTTGCTGCGCGAGGAGGGCCTGTGTCTCGGCCTTTCGAGCGGCATCAATGTCGCGGGTGCCATTGAACTGGGCAAACAACTGGTTGCCGAAGGGCGTGAAAATCCCCGCGTGGCGACGATCCTTTGTGATACTGGCTTTCGCTACCTTTCGACGCTCTACAATGGTGATTGGCTGGCGCAGAAGGGTCTTCCGGTGTTCGAATGGCTTAAGCCTGCCGATTGACCGAGACCCGGCGGGCAGCCTAGGTTTAAGGCATGGCGCATTTCTTCGACATGAGCCGCAAGCCTGCGGAACCGGAACTGGCAGATGTGTCGGGCGGAAATGCGCGGCGTGAGCGGACGATTCAGCGCCTGCAAATCGGCGTCACAGGCGTGGTGCTCATGATCTTGCTCGTCGGCCTTGCCAGTGTGATCCAGAACCGCGCGGCTGAAACCGATGCAACCGCCGTTCCCGAAGCGGCCGCGACGACTGAACCCACTGCAATCGCCACGCAAAACGACCCTTTGGTCGAAGCCGGCGTGGTACCCGATATGCCGTCTCAACCGGCGCCGGCTGCAGCCGCTGCTCCCACACCGGCGCAGAGCGATGCGGTGACGCCTGGGCAATAGGTTCGTCATAGCAGCGGCACTGGCAATGACGGGATGCCAGCCTGGTCCGGTTGCTGGGGACACCAGACCTCTCCCCGAACTTGCCATGTTCGGGACTCTCCCGATCTATTGGGGTGAGGGCGGTGACGTCACTGACTTCCTCGATCCGAATGGTGAGCAGGATTGGGTTCGCTCCTTTCTCGAGCAAGACTTCGAACTCATGCCGCTCGATGCGCTTGAAGACGATACGCTTGCCGAGAAACGCTTTCTCATCCTTGTCCAGCCGCGCCCGCTGGCGCCATCGGAAAACGTCTCGCTCGATAGGTGGGTCAGGGCAGGCGGACAGGTGCTGTTATTTGCCGACCCGATGCTTACCAGGCACAGCAGCTATTCGATTGGCGACCCTCGTCGACCGCAGGATGTTATCCTGCTTTCGCCCATCTTGACCCGGTGGGGTCTCGAACTTCGCTTCGATGATCGCCAGCCCGACGTCGAGAAATGGGTGGATGTCTCCGATGGCAGGATGCCAGTTCGGTTGGCCGGACAATTCGGATTGCTGCCGGATGGGGGCGCTGGGCGTTGTGACCTCTCTGGGGCCGGGATCATGGCGCGATGTCGGATCGGCAAGGGTCGAGCGACGCTGGTCGCCGATGCCGCTGTGCTTGATAGCGACGATGCAGGTTCAGTCTCTGCTGATCAGCGTGAATCACTGACAAAGCTGATCGACGAATCCTTTTCCCGCTGATTCCGGGGATTTTGCGGGATAGAGTCGCAAAGACGGTCGAAACGGCATCGCGACTCCGCGGAATTGCGTGACTTTCCAGTAGCCTCGTTAGGCAATTGCTAAGGATTTCGAGGCGTGCTTTAGAAAAATAATTATTTAATAACAGTATGTTACAGGATTATCCCGTAAAATCCCGCAATTTTCCCTTTCATCCCCGCTCTACCCGGGATAAATCATCAGGACATCGGACAAGGCTGTCTAAGCGTGCAGGGCCCGCAGGCACTGCAGCTCGCCCGTGCTTACGGGTGAGTGGGGGGAAGTCTTGCCCGGGGGAGGTGTTGAACGCTTAGTCGGGATTTGGGGCAGTGGCTTTCGGAGGGTACAGCGGACAGGCATATTCGCCTGCAGGCGACAAGGGTCGCTTCGTGCTGCCCCCGCTCTTCCGCAAGGCGGTGAAGGACAGCAGCGACGGCCGCGTCCTGTGCCTGATGAAGCATCCCGCCTGGAACTGCCTCGTCGGCTTCGGTCTCTCCCGCAAGGAAGAACTCCACGCGCAGATCGATCGCGAAGAAGAGATGGCTATCCGTCTCGGCAAGGAGTTCGATCGCGATACCCGTTCCAGCCAGCTTTTCGGTTTCGTCGAACTTCCCTTCGACGACAGCGGCCGTTTCGTCATGCCTGAGCACCTGCGCACCCTAGGCGGGATCGAGGGCGGACTCTATTTCCAGGGCGGCGGCCGCTTTTTTACTCTGTGGAACCCGGACGAGCTCGCCAAGATGGGCGACGACTGGGCCAGCGCCAAGGCTGCCTGCGACAGCTTTCTCGATGAAGCGAAGGCGAAGGCAAAATGACCGACGCCCCGCACATCCCCGTCCTCCTCGACGAAGTTATTGAAGCACTTGATCCGCAGCCGGGTGACGTCATCATCGACGCTACATTTGGCGCGGGTGGCTATACCCGCGCGCTGCTTGCGCGCGGCGCGACGGTACATGCATTCGACCGGGATCCCGACGCAATCGCATCGGGTCGCACATGGCGCGAGACGGAGGAAAATCCGCCGCGCCTTTTTCTCTATCCGCACCGCTTTTCCGAGATGCTCGACGTAATGACGTCTGCGGGCGTTGCGCGGGTTGACGGTGTGGTCATGGACATCGGCGTGTCATCGATGCAGCTCGATCAGGCGCATCGCGGGTTCGCCTTCTCGTCGGATGGTCCGCTGGACATGCGCATGAGCCAGGAAGGGGCGAGCGCCGCGGACTTTCTCAACAGTGCCGATGAGAAGGCGATCGCCGACGTTCTCTATACCTATGGCGAAGAGCGCCAGTCGCGCCGCGTGGCGCGCGCGATCGTTGCTGCGCGGCCGCTGTCGACGACGGGAGACCTGGCGCGCGTGGTGCGCAAGGCGCTCGGCTTCAAGTCGCATGACAAGAAAGACCCGGCCACCCGCACCTTCCAGGCCATCCGCATTCACGTGAACGGCGAGCTCGACGAACTGTCCCAAGGCCTGTCAGCTGCCGAACACTTGCTGAAGGAAGGGGGCCGCCTCGCGGTGGTCAGCTTCCACAGCCTCGAAGACCGGATCGTCAAGCGCTTCCTGCGCGAGGCATCCTCGACCCCGAGCGCTTCGCGTTACGTCCCACTGGCGGCGCAGGACGATCCGGTCTTTTTTCGAGTCAGCAAGGCAATCAAGCCGAGCGAGGCAGAGATCGCCCGCAACCCGCGCGCACGGTCGTCGGTCCTGCGTCACGCCACTCGCACAGCAACGCCGGCAAGGGAGGCCGCATGATGGTCGGAGGTTCACGCGTTCGCCAGATCGGTTGGGCCATCGTGCTGTCCGTCTGCTTCGGCCTGCTCCTTGCGCTGACCTTTCGCGTCAACGCGGTAAAGAGCGACGTGCGTTTGACCGAGCGCAAGATCATTGCCGCGCAGCGGGCGAAGTTGATGCTGGAGACTGAATTCCAGACCCGTGCCAGCCAGCAGCAGCTGGCGGACTGGAACGCGGTCGAATTCGGTTATGGCGCCCCCCGTGCGGACCAATATCTCGAAAGCGAGACTCAACTCGCCGTGCTTGGTACGCCGCGCGGGATCGATGCGCCTTCACCGGTGCGCGTCGCTCTCAACACCCCGCCACGCGAGGATCCGGGCTTATTGTCGGGCTGGATCGCTGATGACGAGACTGTAGCAGGCGCAACCGATCGCCCCGTACGGCGTGATCTTGCCGCGACCGACCTTGCCCAGCGACTGGCGCATCCCACCGGCGCGATTGTCGGGGTTGCCGAGGTGACCCGGTGAATGCTTTTTCTGGCTACGGTCCCGCGATAGCCGCGGGGCGTAGCGGGCACGGCGCAGTGAGCATGGCGGTCGCGTCGGGCCGGGTTCAGCTCGTCACCGTGCGGCAGCGGTCGTTGACCGTGGCCCGCTGGCGGGTGCTGTGGATCGCTTTTGGTTTTGCTTTCATCGCGTTGATCGCACTTCTGCGCATCGCCTATCTAGGTATGTCCGATCACGGTTTGCGCGCGACTTCGCTTGAAGAGGCGCTGCTGCCGCCACGGGGCGAAATCACCGATCGTAACGGCATACCCTTGGCGCGCGCATTCCCGGCCTACGCCCTGTGGTTCAACCCTGAGGCGATGGGCGAGGGTGGTGCTCCATTGGTCCATGCGCCACAGGAAGTTGCGGCCAAGCTGAAAGCGATTTTCCCCGATCTCGACGAGAAACGCGTGGCCGCCCAATTCGCTGCCGGGCGCCAGGGCTATATTCGCCGTCGCGTGCTGCCCGAAGAAGCCAATCTCGTGCAAGACATCGGCGAACTCGCGCTTGAGATGCCGATGGAGAATGATCGCCACTATCCCCAGGGATCGATGGGCGCCCATATCCTCGGCTACGTCGCCGCAGATGGGCGCGGGCGAGTTGGCATGGAGCAGGTGCTCGACGAGCATTTGCGTGACCCTTCCACGCGCGGAACGCCGGTAGCGCTGTCGATCGATGTGCGGGTGCAGGGCGCGCTTGAGGATGAGCTGCGTCGCGGCATGAAGCTGAATGATGCGCAGGGCGCGGCGGGCATCGTGCTTGACGTCGACACCGGTGAAGTGCTCGCGCTGGCGTCACTCCCCGAATTCGACCCCAACAAGATCGACGCGCGCGGGCAGAGCCTGATGTTCAATCGCGTCACCAACCAGGTTTATGAGCTTGGTTCTACCTTCAAACCTATCACTGTCGCTGCGGCGCTCGATGCGGGCGTGATCCGTGACCTCGGTAAGCGTTACGATGCCTCGCCGGTGCAGGTTGGGCGCTTCACCATCAAGGACAGTCACGACCTGGGATCATCGCTCAACCCCATCGAGACGCTGATCCATTCGTCCAACACTGTAAGCGCCAGGATTGCCGACGAACTGGGCCCGGAACGCCTGCGCCGCACGATGATTGATTTGGGCATGAATGAGCGGCCCTATATCGAGATTCCGGCAAGGGGTTTTCCCCTGTGGCCTGGCAAGAAATGGCCGCGCCTGACCAACATGACCGTCGGGTTTGGCCACAGCATTGCGGTGACGCCGCTGCATCTTGCCTCGGCCTATGCCGCCTTGGTGAATGGAGGAATCTGGCGCCCTGCGACCTTGCAAAAACTTGCCCCGGGCGATGCGCCGAAGGGGCGCCGGGTGTTCAAGGCTTCAACTTCCAGCCGGATGCGCCAGCTGCTGCGCACGATCGCTGTCTACGGCACGGGTCGCAATGCCAATGCTCCCGGTTACCGTGTTGGTGGTAAGACCGGTTCCGCGGAAAAGCCGGGCGCGCACGGTTACCAGAAGAGCGCGCTCGTCTCGACCTTCGCTGCTGCCTTCCCGATGGATCGCCCGCGCTATGTAGTTATCGCCATGCTCGACGAGCCGCGCGGCACGATTGCGTCTAGCTTTCAGCGAACTGCCGCATGGAACGCGGCCCCTATCGTCGGCCGGCTGGTTCCACGCATTGGCCCGCTGATGGGCGTGCGCCCCGACGATACACGCGATGTCGATATCTCCGATATCCGCCCCCTGATCCCGGAGGCGGCGAGCGAATGAACCTGCGAAAGCTATGCGAAGCGGCGGGCGTGGCCTGTGGTGAGGGCGATGCGGACGTGACCGGTTTCGCTATCGACAATCGCAAGGTTGCCCCGGGAACCGTATTCGGCGCTTTCCAGGGTGCTCAGGTCAATGGTGAGAACTTCATTCCTGCGGCCATTGAAGCGGGCGCCGTTGCTGTTGTCGCGCGCGCCGAAGCGCGGGTCGAAGGGGCTATACACATTGCCGCCGCCAATCCGCGCAAAGCGTTCGCCCGACTGGCATCGCATTTCTTCACCCCGGTACCGCCACACATTGTTGCGGTGACGGGTACCAACGGTAAAACCTCGACCGTCGAGATGACCCGTCAGATATGGCGCATGGCCGGGGAACGGGCGGCAAGCATCGGTACGCTTGGGGTGACTACGCCCGATGAAAGCGTATCGACCGGCCTGACTACGCCGGACATCGTGACCTTTCTGGCTAACCTGTCTGGTCTGGCGCGCGAAGGCGTGACGCATGTCGCCTATGAGGCGTCGAGCCATGGCCTGGCGCAGTATCGGAATGAGGGTGTGGCGGTCGAAGCAGCGGCTTTCACCAATCTCAGTCGCGACCACCTCGACTACCATGCCGATATGGAAGACTACTTCACGGCGAAAATGCGCCTGTTTGAAGAGGTTGTTTCCGACGGCGCGACGGCAGTGATCTGGATGGGTGCGGACGAGAGTGAGTGGAACGCTCGCGTCGTCGACCATGCAAGGGCACGCGGGCTACGTGTATTCACCGTTGGCGAGGCGGGCCAGGATATCCGCCTTGTTGGACGTGAGCCGACCCAGCTGGGTCAGGTGCTCACGGTTGAGCATGATGGGCAAACCAGGAAGATCACCCTGCCGCTAATCGGTGCCTACCAGGTTGCCAATGCGCTGTGCGCCGCGGGCCTTGCGCTTGCCAGCGGCACTCCGACCAACCTCGTATGGGATGGGGTCGCTCGGCTCCAGCCGGTGCGCGGTCGGCTCGAGCGGGCGGTCATCGCACCATCGGGGGCGCCGGTCTATGTTGACTATGCACATACGCCGGATGCGATTGAGGCGGCGATAGCGGCGCTGCGCCCTCACCTCACTGGGCGGCTCATCACAGTCATTGGCGCTGGCGGCGATCGCGACCATGGCAAGCGTGCTCCGATGGGTGCAGCTGCGGCAGTGGCTAGCGATGTGGTCTTTGTCACCGATGACAATCCGCGGGGCGAAGATCCTGCGGAAATCCGCCGTCAGGTGCTTGCCGGTGCGCCGGGAGCACGCGAAGTGGGCGATCGCCGCGAAGCCATCTGCGCAGCGATCGCCGAAGCCGGTACGGACGACATTGTCCTGATTGCTGGCAAGGGTCACGAAACAGGTCAGATCATCGGATCGGGAGACAACATGCGAGTGCTGCCCTTCGACGACGTCGAGGTTGCGCGCGAATGCGCGGCGAAATCTGTAGGGGGTGCGGCATGAGCGCTGCCATCTTGCGCCACCCCGCGTATGTCGATTGGCCGGCCGATCCGCGCGATCGCCTGCCGCTGACGCTGTGGTCGGCAAAGGACATCGCCGCAGCCGTCGACGGTATTGCGAGCCAGGATTTCCAGGTCGCCGGGATCGAAATGGACAGCCGTGACGTGGTCAACGGCGATCTGTTCATCGCGCTCAAGGGCGAAGCGATGGACGGCCACCGCTTCCTCGACAAGGCCTTTGCGAATGGCGCTGCGGGGGCCATCGTCGATCGCCCGGTTGATTACCCGCATATCCTGGTGAAGGACACGACCGCCGCACTCAAGGCGCTGGCCCGCGCCGCGCGCGAGCGTACTTCGGCAAAGATCATCGGCGTCACCGGCTCGGTCGGCAAGACCGGGGTCAAGGAAGCCATCTTCGCCGCGCTGGAACGTGCCAGTCGTGGGGCGGCGCATCGCTCGATCCGCAGCTATAATAACCATGTTGGCGTCCCGCTCAGCCTCGCCCGCATACCGGCGCGCAGTCGCTTCGGCATCTTCGAGATGGGGATGAACAATGCCGGTGAAATTGCAGGATTGACCGCACAGGTCCGCCCGCATGTGGCCGTCATCACCACCATCGCCCCCGCGCATATCGAGATGCTGGGGAGCATGGAGGCGATTGCCGATGCCAAGGCCGAAATCCTCCAGGGGCTCGAACCCGGCGGCACGGCGGTGATCCCCACCGACACGCCGCATTACGAACAATTGCGCGATGCCGCCGAGAAGCTCGGTGCCAGGGTCGTCAGCTTCGGCAAGGCACGCCACGCCGACATGCGCCTGCTCGATGCGATCCCAAGCGCCAATGGCGGCAGCCTGGTTACCTGCGAATTTCCCGAAGGGCGGCTGTGTTATACCGTGGCTGAACCGGGCGAGCATTGGGTCGCCAATTCGCTGGCGGTCATGGCGGCGGTTCGCGCGGCGGGTGGCGACATGGCCGCAGCCGGGCTGGCGCTTGCAGAGATGGGCGGGCTCAAGGGTCGCGGCGCCCGCCACGGCATTGATGCACCCGGCGGCAAGGCGCTGCTGATCGACGAAAGCTACAACGCCAACCCTGCCAGCATGCGCGCAACGCTTGCGCAGCTCGGGCAAACGCCCTCGACCCGTCGCATCGCGGTGCTTGGTGCGATGAAGGAATTGGGTGACTTCGGTCCGCAGTTTCACAGCGCCCTCGCGGAACCCTTGCTGGCGGCCGATGTCGACTTTGCGGTGCTGGTTGGCGACGAGATGACCGCACTCGCGCGCGAACTGGGGAAACCGCAGAGTTCCGTCCTTGGCAAGCCTATTGCCTGGGCGCATTGCCAGACCGCCGACGAGGCGATCGAACTGCTCGAAGACTTCGGCGTCGTCGCGGGCGATGCCGTGTTGGTCAAGGGCTCCAACTCGGTCGGTCTTGGCCGGCTCGTGGATCATTTCATCCGCGCCCGCTAGGCGCGAGAGAGGCCCAATTGCTGTACCTGCTCGCCGAATGGTTGAACTTCGAAGGCGTCTTCAACCTCGTGCGCTACCAGACATTCCGTGCCGGGGCGACGCTGATGACTGCGCTGGTTATCGGCCTGCTGATCGGCCCGCGCTTCATCGCCATGCTGCGCGTGCGCCAGGGCAAGGGGCAGCCAATCCGCGAAGACGGGCCGCAGTCGCATCTTGCAAAGCGTGGCACGCCGACGATGGGTGGCTTGATGATCCTCATCAGCCTGACGCTGTCGGTGCTGATCTGGATGGACTTGCGCAACCCATTCATCTGGTCTTGCCTGGCTGTGACGCTGGGCTTCGGTGTGATTGGCTTCCTCGATGATTATGACAAGGTATCGAAGGCCAGCCACAAGGGCGTGTCCGCGCGGATACGCCTGTTGCTCGAGTTTACCGTGGCGGGGATCGCAGCCTATCTGACGGTCAGCCAGATCAACACTTTCCTCTACGTCCCGTTCATCAACAATTTCGGGATCGAGCTGGGGATCCTGTACTTCGCTTTTGCGGCGATCGTGATCGTCGGTGCAGGCAATGCGGTGAATTTGACCGACGGGCTCGACGGGCTGGCAACCATGCCGGTGATCATCGCTGCGGGCACCTTCGCCATTATCGCTTACCTGGTTGGGCGCGTCGACTATTCGACCTATCTGGGCATTCCCTATGTCGAGGGTGCGGGCGAGCTGGCGATCTTCTGCGCCGCGATCATGGGGGCCGGGCTGGCCTTCCTGTGGTTCAACGCGCCGCCCGCCGCCGTCTTCATGGGTGATACCGGATCGCTGGCACTCGGCGGTGCGCTCGGCGCCATCGCCGTGGCGACGCATCATGAGGTCGTGCTTGCCATCGTCGGCGGGCTGTTCGTGTTCGAGGCGCTCAGCGTTATCATCCAGGTCTTCTGGTTCAAGCGCACCGGGCGCCGCGTGTTCCGCATGGCCCCGATCCACCATCATTTCGAACAGCTAGGCTGGTCGGAGAGCAAGGTCGTCATCCGCTTCTGGATCGTCGCCATCGTGCTCGCACTCATGGGGCTCGCGACGCTCAAGCTACGATGATCACCTCGTCCGCCTGGTCTGGAAAGAAATACGCCGTCCTCGGGCTGGCGCGCTCCGGCCGGGCGACGGTCGAAGCGCTGTTGGCGAGCGGGGCGGAGGTGCTGGCGTGGGACAGCCGCGAGGAAGCGCGCGCGGAGTTTGCGGGCCGTGTCGAACTGACTGATCCTGTCGACGCTGATCTGACTGGTTTCGCGGGCGTGGTCGTGAGTCCCGGCGTCCCGCTCAACACCCACCCGATTAAGCCCCATGCCGACAGCTTCGGCGTGCCGGTCATAGGCGATATCGAGCTCTTCGCGCAGGCGCGGGCCGAACTGCCCCAGCATAGGGTCGTCGGCATTACCGGCACCAACGGCAAGTCGACCACCACCGCGCTGGTGCACCACATCCTCAAGACCGCAGGCGTGCCGACCACCATGGGTGGCAATATCGGCCTGCCGATCCTCGAGCAGGAGCCATTGCCCAAGGGTGGGGTCTATGTGCTCGAGCTGTCGAGCTACCAGATCGATTTGACCTATTCGCTCGATTGCGATGTCGCGGTGTTGCTCAATGTGACGCCGGATCATCTCGATCGGTACGAGGGCTTTGAAGCCTATCGGGCTTCCAAGTTGCGGCTCTTCACCATGCAATCGAGCGAGGGCACGGCTGTCGACGCCAGCTCCGATCCGGCGGTGCACGAAGCAATCCTGGCTATCGAAGGTCCGGGTGAAATTACCACGCTGAACCCGGCGGCGAAGGACAGCGATTTCCTCGATCTTGGCAATGCGCAATCGCTACAAGGCCCGCATAATGCCCAGAATGCCTACGCAGCCTGGGCCGTGGCCTTCGACCTTGGAATCGACCGGCCAACCGTCAATTCCGCGCTCGCAAGCTATCGTGGCCTTCCGCACCGTATGGAACGTGTCCGCGAGCTGCGTGGCGTCTCCTACGTCAATGACAGCAAGGGCACCAACACCGCCGCATCGGCCCCCGCGCTGGCGGCGTTTGACAACATCCATTGGATCCTGGGTGGGCTTGCCAAGGAGCCGGGGCTTGGCGAGTGCGAGGCCGAGCTTGGCCATGTGAAGGCCGCCTATACCATCGGCAAGGCAGGGCCGGATTTCGCCGCGCTGCTGGAAGGCCGCGTTCCAGTTGAGCAGTGCGAGACACTCGACCGTGCGGTCTCATCCGCTGCCTCCAAGGCCCAGCCCGGCGATACCGTCCTGCTTTCGCCTGCCTGCGCCAGTTTCGACCAGTATCGCGATTTCGAGCAGCGCGGCGATCATTTCCGCGAGCTTGTGGAGGCACAGAAATGACCCCCACCATGCAGCCCTATGTCCCCGGCAAGCGCCAGCCGATGCACCTGCCAAGGCACAAGCTGTCGCGCTGGGCCGAGCTCAAGATCTGGTGGCGCGAGATCGACCGCGTGCTGCTGCTGCTGGTGCTGCTGCTGATGAGCTTCGGCACGATCGCCGTCGCCGCCGCATCGCCCGCCAGTGCGGACCGCCTCTCGACTGCAAGCGAGACGCTCGACCCGCTATACTTCTTCTATCGCCATGTTGCCTGGCAGGTGCTGGGCCTCGGGGTGATGTTCGGCGTGTCGCTGCTCAACCGCGACAATGCGCGGCGCTTCGGCGTGCTGCTTGCGGGCGGGATGTTGGGGCTGCTGTTCCTGGTCCCGATCGTCGGGCCGGAAATCAACGGTGCGCGGCGCTGGATCAACCTGGGCATGCAGTTCCAACCCTCCGAATTCCTCAAGGCGGGTTATGCAATCGCAATGGCCTGGATCCTTTCGTGGAAGGTCCGCGATCCCAACCTGCCCGTGCTGTGGATCGCCACCGCGCTGTTCGGCACCATCGCCGCGCTGATGATGCTTCAGCCCGATTTCGGCGGCACGATCCTGTTCGCGGGCGTGTGGTTCGTGATGGTGGTCCTGTCCGGCGTGGACGTGAAGCGCCTGGGCGGGGTGGTCGGCGGGGCGCTGGTCGGCCTCACGGCAACCTATTTCCTCTATGACAACGCGCGCCACCGCATCGATGCCTTCATGGGTGGCGGCACCGCCTTCGACCAGGTCGACCTTGCCAGCCGCACCTTGCTGGCAGGCGGATGGACCGGCGCAGGCTATGGGCTGGGCATCCGCAAGATGAGCCTGCCCGAAGCCCATACGGACTATATCTTCAGCGTCATCGGCGAAGAATTCGGGCTGATCGCCTGCGCGGTGATCCTGCTGCTCTATCTCGCCATCGTCGGCCGGGTGCTGATGCGGCTGGTTGATGAGGAAGACCTGTTCGCGCTGCTCGCGGGCACCGGCCTCATCGCATTGCTCGGCGGGCAGGCTTTCATCAACATGCTGGTCAACCTGCAGCTGTTCCCTTCGAAGGGCATGACTCTGCCCTTGGTCAGCTATGGCGGCTCCTCGACCATCGCGGTGTGCATGGGCGTGGGCCTGCTGATCGCGGTGACGCGGCGCAATCCGTTCCTCAAAAGCCGGACCAAGGGACTTGGCGACCTGATCGGATTCGGGCAGGCGGAATCGACGACCGAGCATTCGGGTCGCAAGCCGCGCGAGATTTTTCCATGACTGGCGCAAACCGCCATTACGTCCTAGCCGCCGGGGGTACCGGCGGCCATTTGCTGCCCGCCTTTGCGCTCGCGACCGAGCTTGACCGGCGCGGACACCATGTCGCGCTGATCACCGATGCGCGCGGTGCGGAAATTCCGGGCAAGCCCGATTTCATGCCAGCGCATGTGCTGCCCGCCGGGCGTTTCGGCAAGAACCCGCTGCACTGGGCCAAGGGAGTCTCGGCAGTTCTCGAAGGGCGGCGCATGGCGCTGCGACTATTCGAGAGTTTCGAACCGAGCGCCGTGGTCGGCTTCGGCGGCTACCCTTCCCTGCCCGCAATCCTCGCCTCGACCTCGGCCGGGATCCCGACGGTGGTGCACGAACAGAATGCCGTGCTGGGCCGGGTCAATCGCCTGCTATCGGGGCGGGTCGATGCAATCGCCACCGCCTATCCCGAAGTCGAACGGCTCGCCGCCAAGCACCGGGGCAAGGTCCATCTCGTGGGCAATCCGGTTCGCGCCGGCGTGCTGAGCCTGCGTGACGAGCCGTTCCCGGCATTTTCCGAAGACGGCCTGCTGCGCGTGCTCGTGACCGGTGGCAGCCAGGGCGCGCGGGTGCTTTCGGAAGTCGTGCCCGACGGTCTTTCCATGCTCCCACCCGCGCTGCGCCAGCGGCTGCAGGTTACCCAGCAATGCCGTGTCGAAGACCTCGACGCCGTGCGCGAGCGCTATCGCGCCCACGGCATCCCGGCTGAACTTGCAACCTATTTCGAGGACATGGCCGCACGGCTCGCCGATGCGCACCTGTTCATCGGCCGCGCAGGTGCTTCGACTATTGCCGAGCTAACGGCAGTAGGGCGCCCGGCCATCCTCATCCCGCTGCCGATCGCGACCGATGATCACCAGGCCGCCAATGCTCGCGAACTCGCCAAATCGGGCGGTGCGCGCATGATCCGGCAGGATCGCTTCACCGGCAAGGAATTGGCCAAGCAGATCATGGCTCTGGCCGACAATCCGCAGGGCCTGGCCAAGGCGGCGCATGCGGCGTGGAACTGCGGCAGGCCCAAGGCGGTCGAAGACCTTGCCGACCTTGTCGAGAGTTTCGGCGGGGCGGAGATGATGGACGTCATTCGCGTGGGCGGGAACAATGCGCGCGGCGCCTCGCAGGGCGTTGCGGCCGGGCAGGGCGCGGCGAAGGAGATTGCGGAATGAGGGGCGTTCCGACCGACATCGGCACCGTCCATTTCGTCGGTATCGGCGGCATCGGCATGTCCGGCATCGCCGAGGTCATGAAGAACCTGGGCTATGCCGTGCAGGGCTCCGACATGAAGGAGAGCGCGACGGTCGAGCGGCTGCGCAAGCAGGGCATCGCCGTGAGCATTGGCCATGCCAAGGAGAACGTCGAGGGTGCCGCCGTCGTCGTAACCTCTACCGCGGTCCGGCGGACCAATCCCGAAGTCGCTCATGCGCTCGAAAACCGTATTCCGGTAGTACGGCGCGCGGAGATGCTGGCCGAACTGATGCGGCTCAAATCGACCATTGCGGTTGCGGGCACCCACGGGAAGACCACCACCACCAGCATGATCGCGGCGCTGCTCGATGCGGGCAACGTCGACCCCACCGTGATCAACGGCGGGATCATCGAACAATACGGCTCGAACGCCCGACTGGGCGATAGTGACTGGATGGTAGTCGAAGCCGACGAAAGCGACGGCAGCTTTCTGCGGCTCGATGGGACCAGTGCGGTCGTCACCAATATCGATCCCGAACATCTCGACCACTACGGCGATTTCGAAGGCGTGAAGGATGCCTTCGTCGAGTTCATCCACAATGTGCCCTTCTATGGCGCGGCGGTGCTGTGCATCGACCATCCCGAAGTGCAGGCGGTCATCGGCAAGGTCCGCGATCGCCGCGTGGTGACCTATGGGTTTTCGCTCCAGGCCGATATCTGCGGCGTAAACGTCCGCCCCGACATGGGCGGCAACTGTTTCGATGTGATCGTCCGCCAGCGCGGCGAGGAAGATCGCCGGATCGAGAACGTGCGCCTGCCCATGCCGGGCCGACATAACGTGCAGAATGCTCTGGCGGCGATCGCTGTGGCGATCGAAATGGGCTGCAGCGACGACGTCATCCGCAATGGCTTTTCGAGCTTTGGTGGCGTTCGCCGTCGCTTCACCAAGGTTGGCGATGTGCCCATGCGCAGCGGCTCTGTGCCGATCATCGACGACTACGGCCACCATCCGGTAGAGATCAAGGCGGTGCTCGCCGCGGCGCGCGAAAGCGTGGGTGACGGGCGTGTGATCGCGGTGGTCCAACCGCATCGCTACACCCGGTTGCGCGACCTGATGGAGGAGTTCCAGACCTGCTTCAACGAAGCCGACATGGTCTTTGCCACACCGGTCTATGCCGCTGGCGAGGACCCGATAGAGGGCGTGAGTTCCGAGAGCCTTGTCGCCGGGCTCAAGTCGCGTGGCCACCGTTCCGCAGCGACCGTTGCCGATGAAGACGATCTGGCGCGCAAGCTTGCCGCCGAACTTGTGGCCGGTGACCTTGTGGTTTGCCTGGGCGCGGGGGACATTACCCGCTGGGCGAGCGAGCTTGCCGGACGGATCGAGCGGGAGCGTGCCGCGTGACCATCAGGCAAGCCGGTGATGTGTGGAACCGTGACAATGGCATGGCGCCCGACTGCGAAGTCGAAGGTGCCGTGGCCACGCCGGTTTCGACCGTCGGACTGCGTGGCAAGCTGACTCGTAACGCGCCGCTGGCGAAGCTCGTCTGGTTCAAGAGTGGCGGCAATGCCGACTGGCTGTTCGAACCCGCCGATCTCGACGACCTGCGCCTGTTTCTCGAACGGCTGGGTGGAAACCTGCCGGTCATGGCGCTGGGTCTCGGTTCGAACCTGATCGTGCGCGATGGCGGCGTGCCGGGCGTAGTCATCAGGCTGGGCAAGGCCTTTGCCGAGATCGAGGTGCGCGAAGACTGCGTGCTCGCCTGTGGCGGTGGGGCGCATGGCATCCTCGTCGCTTCGGCGGCGCGCGACGCCGGGATTGCGGGCTTGGAATTCATGCGCGGTATCCCTGGCACCGTCGGCGGCTTCGTCCGCATGAATGGCGGCGCCTATGGGCGCGAGGTCAGCGACGTGTTGGTCGATTGCGATGTGGTCCTGCCGGATGGGCGGATGTTCACGCTGCCCGCTGCCGACCTGCACTATACCTACCGCCATTCCGACCTGCCCGATGGCGCGGTGGTGGTCGGCGCGCGCTTCAAGGGCGTGCCGGGGGACCCGGCGGCAATCGGCGCCGAAATGGATCGGATCGCCGCTGCGCGCGAGGCATCGCAGCCGCTGCGCACCAAGACTGGTGGGTCGACCTTCAAGAACCCTCCGGGGCAGAAGGCGTGGGAACTGGTTGATGCCGCCGGCTGTCGCGGCTTCCGCATGGGCGGTGCACAGGTCAGCGAGAAGCACACCAATTTCCTCATCAACACAGGCGATGCGACGAGCGCCGACATTGAGGGGCTGGGCGAGGAAGTGAAGCGCCGGGTCTACGCTAATTCTGGCGTCGAACTCGAATGGGAAATTCAACGCGTGGGGCGACCTTAGGAAAGACATGCAATGACCGATCTCCCCAAGCTCCATATTGCCGTCCTCATGGGCGGATGGGCCAATGAACGGCCCGTCAGTCTCATGTCGGGCGAAGGCGTCGCCAAGGCGTTGGAGGCGCGTGGGCATCGCGTGACGCGGATCGACATGGACCGGCAAGTGGCTGCGCGGATCGCCGAAGTGGCCCCTGACGTGGTCTTCAACGCGCTGCATGGCGTGCCGGGCGAAGATGGCACCGTGCAGGGAATGCTCGACCTGATGGGTGTGCCCTATACCCATTCTGGCCTGGCGACCTCGGTCATCGCGATCGACAAGCAGCTGACGAAGAATGCGCTGGTTCCGCATGGCATTCCGATGCCCGGCGGGCGGATCGTGAAGAGCGCGGATCTCCATCAGGGCGACCCGATGGCGCGGCCCTATGTGCTCAAGCCGGTCAATGAAGGCAGCTCGGTCGGCGTGGCGATCGTCACGGCGGAGGGGAATTACGGCAACCCCATCGCGCCCGACGCCAAGGGGCCGTGGCAGGAATTCGCCGAGCTGCTCGCCGAACCTTATATCAAGGGGCGCGAGATGACGGCGGCAGTGATCGATTTCCCCGAGGGGCCGCGCGCTTTGGCGGTGACCGAGCTCAAGACCAAGAGCGGATTCTACGATTTCGATGCCAAGTACACCGAAGGCATGACCGAACACGTCTGCCCGGCCGAGATCCCCGATCACATCCGCGACCTGTGCCTCGAATACGCCCTGAAGGCGCATAAGGTGCTGGGCTGCCGGGGTACCAGTCGCACCGACTTCCGCTGGGACGAAGAGCAGGGCGAAGGCGGGCTGTTCGTGCTCGAGACCAATACCCAGCCGGGCATGACCCCGCTCAGCCTGGTGCCCGAGCAGGCCCGGTATCTGGGGATCGATTACGGCGAGCTGTGCGAGATGATCGTCGCGGCTGCCTTGCGCGACCATAAGTCCAAGGTCAGGGGCGGCGATGGCTAAGGTCACCCGCAAGCAGCAGGGCGTCCGCCGTTCCGCCGCCGCGCGCAGCCGCAGCCAGACTGCGCATGCCGCACGCAAGCGCACCAGCGGGATACTCGATCAGGCCATGGCCGCCCTGCCGTTTACCGATGAACAATGGCACAGGTTCTTCCTCGCCTCGATCGCGCTGATCGGGCTGGCGATCGCCGGCACAATCGCAAACTACGCGGGCCTGCCCGAGATCGCCCGCGATGAAATGGCCAAATCGGCCTCGCGCGTCGGCTTCGAGGTGAAGAAGGTGCGCGTATCGGGTGTCGAGCGGATGAACGAGCAGCTCGTTTACGAGCGCGTGCTCGCCGAACAGGCGCGCCCCATGCCGCTGGTCGACCTGAATGTCGTGCGTGAACGATTGCTCGAACTGCCCTGGGTGGCCGATGCGCGAGTTTCGCGCCAGCTGCCTGATACGCTCAAGGTCGATATCGTCGAACGCGTGCCGCATGCGGTGCTGGCCAAGCCGGGCCGGCTGGTACTGGTCGATGGGCATGGGCACGAGCTTGAGCCGATCAGTGCGGCGAACGCCAAGGGCAAGCTGCTGATCGAAGGACCAGGTGCGCAATTGCAGGTCGAGGAACTCGGCAAGCTGCTCGACGCGGCGCCTGCGCTGAAGCCGCAGATCGCCTCCGCCGAGTGGGTCGGGAATCGCCGCTGGAACCTGACCTTCAAGACCGGGCAATTGCTGGCGTTGCCCGAAGGCGATCTGGGCGCGCCTGCGCTCGTCAAGTTCGCCCAGCTCGACGGGATGCATCGCCTGATCGGCGGCAAACCGATCGCGATCGACATGCGCGTGCCCGATCGGGCCTACCTGCGTTGCAAGGACGGGCCGTGTCCCAAGGAGATGGCGCTCAATGGGAGGCCCGAATAATGGCCGCTCCAGCCCCGCGCATCACCCGGGTATTCGGTGCGGTGAATATCGGATCCTTTCGGATTTCCGCTATGGTCATGGGCCAAGCGGAAAATGGCGACATGGTCGTCCTGGGCTCAAGCCACCGCGCGAGCGAGGGCGTCAAGCGTGGCTATATCACCGATATGCGCGCTGCCAGCCATGCGATCCGCAACGCGGTTGAGAAGGCGGAAGCCAATGCCAATACCGCCGTGTCCAGCGTCTGGATCGGCTGCGCCGGGGCGGGGCTTTCGAGCCGCATTGCCAGCGTCGAAATTGCCATTGGCGGGCGAAGGATCGAGGAAGACGATATCGAGCACCTGCTCTATGCGGCGCGCGATCACCTGCATCCCGATGGCCGCATGGTGCTTCATGCGCAGCCGGCGCACTACACACTCGACGGGGCGCATGGAGTCGCCAACCCGAAGGGCCTCCATGCCGAGGCGCTGGGGGTCGACGTGCACGTGACTCTCGCCGAAGGCGCGCCGGTGCGCAATCTGATCGAAGCGGTGCAGGGTGCGCATCTCGATGTAGAGGGCGTGGTCGCCAGTCCGTTGGCCGCTGCCTACGCCTGCCTCTCGACCGAAGAGCGCGACCTTGGCGTAGCGGTGGTGGAGATCGGCGCACAGGTCACTAATGTTTCGGTCCATGCCGCGGGGATGCTGCTGGGCTTGCGCTCGATCCCGGTCGGCTCGAACGACATCACCGATGCCATCGCGTCGTCCTTGGGCATTCGCCGGAGCCAGGCAGAGCGGCTCAAATGTGTTTCGGGATCGGCGATTGCCACGCCGACCGATCACCGCGAGATGGTACCAGTGAATGCCCCGGGTGAGGAACCTGGTGGCCGCTTGGCGCGCGGCGCGGACGAGCATGATCGCATTCCGCGCGCCGAACTGGTGGCGATCGTCACCGACCGGCTGGGCGTGATGAGCAGCGAAGTCGGCAAGGCACTCAAGGCGCTCGGCTTTGGCGGATCGCAGGGTGGGCAAGTGGTGCTAACCGGAGGCGGCGCCGAATTGCATGGCATTGCTGAATTCATGCAGGGTGCGCTTGGGCGACCGGTGCGCATCGGCAAGGCGCCGACGCTGACTGGTTTGCCTGAAGCGCATGCCACACCCGGTTTCGCCACATTGGCGGGCCTGTGCCTCTATGCGGCGGACGACCCTGTCGACATCAGGTCGGTGGGCCCTCGTTATCAGCCGACGCGGCGCTATTCCGGGCTTGGTCTGGTGAACCGTGTCGTACAGGCGGTGCGTGAGTATTTTTGAGTATTGAACCCTCGGGCTAAGCCGTCATTAGCCCTTGTGGATAAGGATGTTTCGGCTCGCGCGCAGCGATTCGCTTTGTGCGAGATGTGTGACATAGTGTTGGTCTTAGATTTCGAATTCCCGGGGGATACCCAATGAGCATCAATATCGGTCCGGCTTCCAGCGATGAGCTGCGCCCCAAGATCATGGTGATCGGGGTCGGCGGGGCGGGCGGCAACGCCATCGCCAATATGATGCAGGCCCAGATCGAAGGCGTCGAATTCATCGTAGCGAATACCGACGCGCAGGCACTGTCGACCTCGCCGTCGGAAAAGCGCATCCAGCTCGGTCCTGACATCACCGGCGGCCTGGGTGCCGGTGCCCGCCCCGAAGTGGGCAAGGCCGCGGCGGAAGAGACTGTTGAGGATATCGAGGACTCTCTCGAGGGCGTGAACATGGTCTTCATCGCCGCGGGTATGGGCGGTGGTACTGGCACAGGTGCCGCGCCAGTGATTGCTGAGGCGGCGCGTCGCAAGGGCGTGCTGACGGTCGGTGTGGTGACCAAGCCGTTCCTGTTCGAGGGGACCCGTCGCATGCGTGCGGCGGAAGCCGGCATCGAAGAGCTGCAGAAGCACGTCGATACGCTGATCGTTATTCCGAACCAAAACCTGTTCCTGGTCGCCAAGGCTGAAACGACCTTCAAGGAAGCCTTCATGTTGGCGGACGAGGTGCTGCAGCAGGGCGTCCGTTCCATCACCGATCTGATGGTCATGCCGGGTCTCATCAACCTCGACTTTGCCGACGTGCGTTCGGTGATGAGCGAGATGGGCAAGGCAATGATGGGTACCGGCGAAGGTGAGGGCGACAATCGCGCACTCGAAGCTGCCGAACGTGCCATCGCCAACCCGCTGCTCGATGGCGTCAGTATGGCCGGGGCCAAGGGCGTTATCATCTCGATTATCGGCGGCGAAGACATGAAGCTGCTCGAAGTCGATGAAGCCGCGAACCATATTCGCGAACTGGTCGATGAAGACGCGAACATTATCTGGGGTTCGGCTTTCAACCCCGACCTGGAGGGCAAGATCCGGGTTTCGGTGGTTGCCACCGGTATTGACGGCAGTGGTTCGCCGATGGCCGTTGCACCACGCGCTTTCTCGATGAGCGAGCAACGTGCACCGCAGCGTCCGATCCTCGATCTCCCGAGCGAAGATATGGCGGAGGACGAGCCCTTTGAGCTGTCTGAAGGTCTCTCGGCCGAACCCGAGTTCGATCCCCAGCCCGAGCCTGATTTCGAGGAAGCCGAGGCGCTCGACCTCACCGACGCGGTGGAAGTGCGCACTTCGGTATTGTCGGAGGACCTGGGATACGGTCTGTCGGACGACGATGATGAGGAAGAAGAGGATTACGACGATGTCGATGGCATCGTCGATCCGCTGGCGGGCCTTCGTAACGAGGAGACCGAGCGCTTCGATGGCGACTGGGAGGAAGAAGGCGACGATGCAGCCCCGCTGGACCTTTCATCCGCCATGGAACAGGGCGGCCAGGACGAACTCGAACTGGGTGCGGACCAATATGCCGAAGGCGGCAGCCCGCTGGCGAGTAAGCCGATGCGCAAGCGCCCGTTGCTAGGCGGCGACTATGGCGATGATGAGGGCTATGGCGGCGGCATGGGTAGCGGCGCGTCGACCGGTGGCGGAGCCCCAGCGGCCGGGACCCCCTCTTCGCAGGGCAGCACACTGTTCGAACGCATGGCGAACTTGTCGCGCGGCGCGAACAAGCCCGACGATGGGGAAGATGACGGTGATGGAGATGATGATGGCGAAGGCGGTGGTGCCCTCAATATTCCGCGCTTCCTGGGCCGTCAGAACAATCAGTAAGCCGCATTTTCGCGGCTAGCCCGCGCAAGCGCCGGTTCAGGCCTGCGCGGGCAGGAACGAAATCATGGGACGAGACCTGCGAAGCCTGCGCGCTGCCTTGTTGATGGCTGCGGCGTTCAGTCCGGCCGTGGTGCTGGCGCAGGCGGAAATCGTGCAGCCATTGCCGCCCGAAGGGGCGGAGCAACTCAACGATGCGCTGGGCCGGCTTGCGCGAAACCCCACCGATGTCGCTGCCTTGGTGGATGCCGGTGAAGCGGCACTCGCCGTGGGTGATATTGCTGCGGCAATCGGGTTCTTCGGCCGCGCAAATGAGCTTTCCCCGAACGACAGTCGGGTCAAGCTGGGGCTCGCAACGTCCTATGTCCGATCGCGTCGGCCCGTCGAAGCGCTTCGACTGTTTGCCGAAGCAGAGCGGTCGGGTGTAGACCGCGCTCGCATGGCAGAGGATCGCGCGCTCGCGTTCGATCTGGTTGGCGATGCGGCGAGCGCCCAGGAGCTCTACCGCCTGGCGATCGCTACTGGGGCGGGCGACGAAACACGCCGCCGCCTGGCATTGAGCCAGGCAATATCCGGTGATCGTGCGGGGTTTGAAGCGACACTGTTGCCCCTGTTGGAAAAGCAGGACCTGGCAGCCTTCCGCACGCGGGCCTTCGGCCTCGCAATCCTTGGCAATACCAAAGAAGCGATCGGTATTGCCGACGCAATGCTGCCGCCGCAAATGGCGGCGCGGGTCCGCCCATATCTCGAATACATGCCGCGGCTCACGCAAGCGCAGCAGGCGGCGGCTGGCTCGCTGGGAGTTTTCCCCCGAACGGCAAGTATCGGCACCGACGATCCGCAGATTGCCAGCTATGCAGGGACCCACGTGGCAGAGACACCCTCTGCTCCCTCTCTGGTTGCTCGATCTGCCCCTCCTCAGAGCGAAACAACCAGGGTGGATCCGCGCACTCAACAGCGCCGTCGCCGCCCGGATCGGACCGGATCCCTGGCGGTGGCCGGTCAGGAACAGCTACAGCCGCAATCCTCCGCCGTTGCCAGCGGAGTGCGGTCAGGGGCTGCATCGGCACCGCCGCCACCATCTGTACCTTCGCCACCACCCGCACTTCCACCATCTCCACCTGCTGCGGTATTTTCTCCCCAGGAGTTGATGCCGCGGCCGGCTGAAGTTGAACGCAGGGTGGAGGCAGTCCAACCAGCCGATCCGCCTGTCCGCATCCTCCAGGTGCCGCCGCCCGCTCCTGCCGCCGAGGCCAAGACGGAGGAGCCACCTTCGCTAGAGGAGGCTTTTGCCAGCTTCACGCTGGAGCCTGCGAAGGGCGCGCGCCCGGCTGCGGGCGCTGTGGACATTACCCGGATCGCAATTCCGCGCGAGGTGCCGAAGCCACCGCCACCGCCTCCTCCCCCGCCGCCGCCAGCACACCCTGCGCGGTATTGGGTGCAAGTGGCGACGGGCAAGGATCGATCGGCGCTGGCGTTCGATTGGCGACGCATCGAACGCAAGTCGGAAGGCAAGCTCAAGGGTAAGGGTCCATTCGTTACCCGCTGGGTGCAGGCCAACCGCTTGCTTGCGGGGCCATTTCCAAGCGACACGGCTGCGCGCAATTTCATGAATGATCTCAAGAAATTGGAGATCGACAGTTTCACTTTCCACAGCGCTGAAGGTGAAGTGATCGAACCGCTGAAATAGTTGCGGTCGGGCTGCTTGTGCACAGGCTATGCACAAGCGAAATCGGTTCTCCCCAGCAGTGGCGACTTGGCGGATTGCCAAGCGCACCCCAGCTTGCGCATCCAGCCGGCATGACGCGCACGGGACAGGCACGATGAGAATGGCGGGCGAGGACTACGAGGCCGAGGATGATGCGGCGCCGCTCGAAATGCTCATGGCATTGTTCGAAGCGCGGGGTTGGCCATGCGAAAGCGGCCAAGGCGAGATGGCCGGCGAAATTCCGGGTAGCTGGACCACCTACCAGGTGAAGGGCATCTGGCGCCCGGAAGATATGGTGCTTCAGATTCTCTGCTTGCCAGAGATTCGCGTACCGGACGGCAAGAAGAAGCAGGCACACGAGCTTGTCGCCAGGGTAAACGAGCAGCTCTGGCTGGGGCATTTCGACATTTGGTCGAACGGTGGCGTGGTGCTCTATCGCAATGCCACGATGCTAGGCGATGAGGGGCTGCTGAGCCTTTCCCAGGCGCAGGCGCTGGTGGAAATCGCAGTCGACGAATGCGACCGTTTCTATCCCGCATTCCAGTTCGTCCTATGGGGTGACAAGTCACCCACCGAAGCGCTTGATGCCGCCATGGTCGATGCTGCTGGCGAGGCCTGATTTGCCTAAGTTTTTCGGTTAACCCGGATTAGGCTTTGAGAGCCCAGTTTCGCTTGAAATCGTGGCCATTAGCCCCGATATTCCATTGTTGTGGAGCGGGGGCTCGACCAAAGCCGCTTAGAGGAGTGATTTGAGATGGCGAACTGGAACGACACCGAGCAGAGGCAGGGCTTCGGCTCCGTGCCGCGCGCCGGAGACGCGCTCGCAAGGCAGGAGACCTTCGACCTTGGGCTGCGCAAGCACATGCTGTCGATCTACAATTACATGGCATCGGGGGTGCTGCTCACTGGAATCGTAGCGTTGGTGATGGCCCAGTCCGGGCTGGCGCTGGCGCTTGTCGGATCGCCGCTGCTGTGGCTGGTCAAGCTTGCTCCGCTGGGATTCATCCTTGCGATAAGCTTCGGACTCAATCGCATGAGCTACGGCACGCTGCAGGTGCTGTTCTGGTCATTCGCCACGGTGATGGGCATGTCGCTGTCGACGATCTTCCTCGTTTATACGGGTGAAAGTATCGCGGCGACCTTCTTTGCCACGGCTGGCGCCTTCGCGGGACTGAGCCTTTACGGCTATACCACGAAGAAGGATCTGTCGGGCTTCGGCACCTTCCTGACCATGGGGGTGATCGGCCTGATCATTGCGATAGTGATCAACATTTTCTTGCAGTCGAGTACGTTTGCGCTGGCGATCAGCTTCATCGGCGTCCTCATATTTGCAGGGCTCACGGCCTATGACACGCAGCGCCTGAAGACCGAATATCAGTACCTGCGCGGGACCGAATTCGCCGGCAAGGCGATTATCCTGGGCGCGTTGAGCCTGTATCTCGACTTCATCAATATGTTCCTTTTCCTTCTGAACTTCATGGGTAACCGCGACTGACCATTCGGTCCGTCGCAAAGGCGACTCGCTTGATCGTGCCCGGGGCGTAACACACGCCCCGGGCATTTTCTTTACCTTCCGCAGGCGCTAAGCAGGGGTGCTTCATCCCCGGTCAAGGGTCGCGGGTGCATGTTGGAATTGGACGATATCGAGGAGGGTCGGCGCGCCATGAGCCGCGATACGAAGCCAGTCATTCGCTATGCCATTCTTGCTGCGGGTCTCGCAGTGGTGGCTGCTTGCACCGCCGCGCCCCCTCCACCGCCTCCGCCACCACCCCCACCGGCGCCGCCGCCGGCACCCGTGATCCCGCCACGGCCGCAACCGCCCGGTGGTGCGACCGCAAGCATGATCGTTCCAACGGTCGGTCCCGATGGCGTCCGCCAGACGGTCAATGCGAACTTGAGTACGGCCCAGACCACCTGGAACCTGCGGTCCGCGCTCAATGTTGCTGCGCTCAACTGCCTGAAGCCGCAGCATGCCGCGATCCTGCCGGCCTACAAGGACTTCCTGAAGACGCATGCGCGCAAGCTGTCCTCGACCAACACGGCGCTGCAGGGCGAATTCCGGAAGCGCTATGGTGCGACCTATCGCGACGTGCAGGATTCCTACATGACGCAGGTCTACAACTATTTTGCACTGCCGCCGGTGCTTAACGATTTTTGCGATACGGCGCTGTCGATCGCGACGGCTGTGCCAGTAAGTTCGAAAGAGGATCTCGATCTCTACGCTTTCGGCGCGATGCAGCGGCTAGAGGCCGTCTATGAAGGATTTTTCCGCTCCTACGAGCAATACCGGGTCAACCTCACCGCCTGGGACGCGCAGTACGGTGTAACTGCGCAAGCGATACAGCCACTCCCTGCAGGCTCGATGAGCACCACGGTTGCCACGCCGCTGCTGCCGACCTCGGGACCGCTTTTCCAATCGGGCGAAGCACTTCAGAGCAGACCTGCGAGCGCGCCCGACGGCGGGCGCTGAGGTAACCTTTCGACCGAATTTTCCCTTTGCAGGCGCGCTGCCATTCGCTAATGCGCGCGCCTGCCGCGGCCCCGGCTCAACCGGCCGATGCTGCCTGCAAACCTGGAACGGGGCCGTAGCTCAGCTGGGAGAGCGCGTCGTTCGCAATGACGAGGTCAGGGGTTCGATCCCCCTCGGCTCCACCAGGTTTCCTCCATTTGATTATGAATGTACCTCGCGACTGCCGTGCAACCATGGCAGGGCCTTGGCGTAATCATGCCTGCGGAGCCCACCTTGCTGCTGGTCGGTGCGGGACATGCGCACCTGGGCGTGATTGACGACTGGCGCCGCAAGGGCGCGCCCAAAGGCCGTACCTTGCTGGTCGAGCCGCTGGGGGCAATGCAGTATTCGGGCATGGTTCCCGGCTGGATTGCAGGTGAGTACCGCGTCAGCGAGCTATCCATCCCCCTGGCACCGCTGGTCGAGCAGGCGGGAATTATCTGGCATCAGGCCCGATTGGTGGCCATCGACCCGCAGGCGCGGGTTGCGAAATTGGATGACGGCACCGAGATCGCTTTCGACGTCTGCTCGATCGCCACAGGCGGGGCAGGGCAGGCGGCCCGCACAATGGGCGACGACTCGCGCCTGCTGGATATTCGCCCGCTAGATCGCTTCGTCAGCCGTTGGCAGGTGCTGCGCGAGGCCGAGCCTCAGCACCGTCGTGTCGCAGTAGTTGGTGGCGGCGCAGGCGGGGTTGAACTGGCGTTCGGCATGCGTAATTCCGCGCATTGGCGCGACCTGACCGTCATGCTGGTGACAGGTAGATCTGGGCTGCTTCCGTCGCATTCGCCATCGGTCCGCCGACGCGTGGCGCGCGAGCTCGCAAGACAGGACATAGCGCTGCTTGAGGAGGATGCAGCCTTCGAGAATGGCGAACTGGTCGCCGGGGAGCAATCGCTCGAACCGCTCGATCTTGTCGTTACCGCTATCGGCAGCGGCGCACCCGACTGGCCACGCGAAAGCGGGCTGTCGGTCGATGCAGATGGGTTCATCGTGGTCGATCGGTTTAACCGCGCCAGCGGTCACCCGCATATATTTGCGGTGGGCGACGTCGCGCGGCGCACCGATCGCGAAGTGGCCCATTCGGGCGTCCACGCAGTCTACAGCGGACCAGTTCTGGCGCGGAACTTGCGGCGGACCCTGTCTGGCGACGAGCCCGCGCGCAGCTACAGCCCAAGTTTCATGGACTTCTACCTGCTCAACACTTGTCGCGGCGAGGCAATTGCCAGCTATGCATCGCTTGGCGCGCAAGGGCGCGGATGGCGGGTGCTGAAGAACTGGCTAGACCGGCGTTGGATCAAGCGATTTACTCGCCCAGACGCGCGTTGATCGCCTTGCTCAGTTCGCGCAGGCGAGCCGCATTGTAGCCGAGATCCGAAACGCCCACGCGGCTGACCGATCGCATATCGATCCGTCCTTCAGTGACGCGGGCAACGACATCGTCCTTGAAACCAAAGGCAAAGGTCTCGGCAGTACCTTCGACCCGCCCAGCGTCGGGATCGCTCCGCACATCCGAAAGGCCGATATCTTCCATCGCCGCAGCCACTGCGACCAATGCATCAGCATCACTGCCCGGATAGGGGATCGGCTTGAGGTCGCCGTAATTCTCAGAGATTAGCTCGGCATGGGTCTTGGCCGCAATCGGCTGTCCCTTGGTGCGTTCCGCCCACAGCTCGATCTGACCCAGAGGAGTGGCATAATCGTCGATCGGGTTAGCTCCGAAGCTTTCGCGCATCGCCAGCGTTTCGGTGGAAAATTCGGGTGGGTTGGTGGTGTCGGTGGCGACGTCGTGGATCGGCGGCACGGCGTCACCCTGCGCGCGGACCGACAGGAGTCCGGCAAACAAGGCCACCGGGATAGCCAGCGCAGCTGCGGCCTTCCACCATTCGTCGCGAGGCCCCTTCACGAAGGCCATCATAAGCGCGATTACGGCCACCAAGGCGACCACGCCCATCAGGATCGGGCCCACGGTCACGACCATGGTGAGGAAACCGACCTTCCAGTCGATCAGGCCGAATTTCGGCCCAAACACAGCAAACAGGAAATATCCCAGCAGCGCGAGCGCCAGCCAGAGCGAAATGCGGGGTAGTCTGGCGATCATGCTGGAGTCTCCTCGTCCTATCCGCGCCCACGATAGGGTGCAACGCCCTGATCGGGAAGCCAAAGTCCTTCAGGCGGCGCACCGCTCTGCCAGAAGACATCGATGGGGATGCCCCCGCGCGGGTACCAATAGCCGCCGATGCGCAGCCAGCGTGGCTGCATCTCGTCGAACAGGCGCTTGCCGATACCGACCGTCACATCCTCGTGGAAGCCGTTGTGATTGCGGAAGGAACCGAGGAACAGCTTGAGGCTCTTCGATTCCACGATGGTTTCGCCCGGGGCATAGTCGATCACCAGATGGGCGAAATCGGGTTGGCCGGTGACCGGGCACAGCGATGTAAACTCAGGAGCCGCGAAACGGACGAGATAGAGCTCCCCCTTGCGCGGATTGGGCACGTAATCGAGCTCGGCCTCGTCGGGTGAGGTGGGATGCGGGCTGTTCGCACCCAGGAACTTCGGGCTTGGTGTGTCGGTCATGTCGCGCATCTGCCGCGAATGGCCCGCCCGCGCAAGGCAAGGGTTTGACCTCTACCCTTCAGTACCTATTCAGACCCATGCAGCGCATATGCGCGCTTTTTGAACGAGCCGAACCAATGACCCGTTCTTCATCCTGGCTGATTCTGGCACTAGCGGCGGCCATGCCTGCATCGCTGATGGCGCAGGCCGTGCAGGATTTCTCCCTCCCGCCGGCCCCAACGCCCAGCGCGAGCCCGCGCGCGCAAGGACCGATCGATGAGGAAAGCGGGCCGGTAGCTGTGCGCCCGCGCGCGATACCGACCCCGGCAGCCACGCCAACCGCGACACCCACCTCATCATCGACCCGGACGACCGCCATCCCGATCGATGAAGAGGTTTTCACAGAACCTCGGCGCGAGGCGACTGGGGCTGTGCCTCCGCAATCTCGCCCTTCGGCCGCTCAACCTCTTGTTGCGCAGCCGCCCGTTTCGGAGCCGACTGTAGATGCGGATATCGAGGAGGTCGCCGAGCTTCCGATTCAGGAACCCGAAGCTTCGGTCGCCGCACCTCCGATCGAGTCCTCGCTCGAGGCAAGTGAGGTCGGGGCGTTTGACTGGCGATTGCTGGTGGGCATCGGCTCGGCACTGCTGGCGGTGCTCGGTGGCCTGTTCATCTGGCGTCGGCACCGCGCAAAGGCCCCTCCGCCGGTGATCGAGCGCCCCATCGTGCGCACGGCGGCGGGGCCGCCGACCGTTCCCGCGGCGCAGGCGCTGTCGATCCATTGCGAGGCGGAGAAACTTACCCGCAGCGCAGTCTATGCCACGCTCAAGTATCGCCTAACCCTGGTCAATCGCACCGGCTTGCCGCTTACCGATGTCGCCATCGGCCTCGATCTCGCCTCCGCCCATGCGGGTGCGCCGATGGAAGAGCAGGTGGCGACGGCCGGTACCACGCTGGATACGAGGCACAGGCTGGCGCGGATCGCGCCGCACCAGACCGTCACGGTCGAAGGGCAGGTCCAGCTTCCGCTCGCCACCGCGCAGGTGATCCTGCAAGGCCGCCATCCCTTGCTGGTCCCGCTGCTGCGGGTGCGCGTGGATGGCCTTGGAGAGGGGGTCCTGGTCAAGACCTTCGTCGTGGGGCAAGGGAGCCCTGACGGGGGTCGCGTACAGCCTTTCCGGCTGGATGAACCCCCGCGCAGTTATGCCCCATTGGCGCATCGTGAGCTTGCCTGAGTCGACTTGATCTCAACCGCCCGCTAACCGGAAGGGGATGGACAGACTCGTTTCTACCGAATGGCTTGCCAGCGAACTGGGCGCAGCCGACCTTGTCGTGCTGGATGCCGGCATGCACTTGCCCGATGCGGGACGTGACGCGAAGGCAGAGTTCCTCGCCGGGCATATCCCCGGCGCGCGCTTTCTCGACCTTGAAAGCTTCGTCGACACGGGTTCATCCGTACCCAAGGCGCTGCCCACAGCGAAGCTGTTCGCCGAGCGCCTGGGCGCGCTGGGCATTGCGTCCGATACGCGCGTAGTGCTGTACGACGATAGCCAGGTGAAAAGCTCCGCGCGGGCCTGGTTCGTGTTCGCCCATTTTGGGTTTACCGAGGCGGCAATCCTGGACGGTGGGCTAGCCAAGTGGCGCGCAGAGGGCAGGGCGCTGGAAACGGGCATGCCGGACGTCGCGCCGACCACATTCCCCGTGCCCGATCCGCAGCGCATCGTCCGGAGTCGCGATGAGATGCTGGCCAATTGCGCGAGCTGCGCCGATCAGGTGGTCGATGCCCGCGATGCGGCACGCTTTGCCGGAGCGGAGGGCAGCGGTTCTGAAGGGCACATTCCCGGTGCGGCCAACCTGCATTTCCCGCGCCTGTTCGAAGCGGACGGGACGTGGAAATCGCCCGAAGCCATCCGGGCCGAATTCGCCACCGAGGGAATTGATCTTGCGCGACCGGTAACGACCAGCTGCAATAGTGGCGTCACCGCCTGTGTGCTGCTGTTCGGCCTGGGCCTGGCAGGCAAGGATGATGCGGCACTCTACGACGGCAGCTGGCTGGAATGGGGTGCGGACCCGACCATGCCCAAGGAACAGGGATCGGCACGCTGAGCATGGCCGGGGGAGACGACAGCAAGCAGACGCCTGCCACCCGGCTCGTCACTGGGGGGCGCTCAGGCGACTTCGCCGAAAGCGTGGTCAATCCACCTGTGTGGCGCGCCAGCACGCATCTCTATGCAGACGTTGCCGCGCTGCGCGAAGGAGTGAAGACCAACGAGGATGGTCGGTTTTTCTATGGCCGTCGCGGTGCGCCGACTCAGTGGGCGCTTTGTGACGCACTGACCGAGATTGAACCGGGCGCGGCCGGTACGGTGCTCTATCCGAGCGGGCTCGCCGCGATCGTAGGCTCGCTGATGGCGGTGCTGCGCAGCGGCGATGTGCTGCTGGTGGCGGACAACACCTATGACCCCACGCGCAATACCGCGATGGGCATCCTCAAGCGGTTCGGGGTCGAGCATCGGTTCTTCGATCCGCTCGACCTCATCACTTACGAGGCGGCATTCTGCGATCGCACCCGTGCGGTCATGCTCGAGGTCCCCGGAAGTTTGACGATGGAGGTATGCGACATCCCGACGCTTGCGCGAATCGCGCGCGACAAGGGCGCGGTGAGCCTGATCGACAATACCTGGGCGACATCGCTGGGCTTCCCTGCTCTCGAGCGCGGCTGCGATATCGCCATCACCGCGCTGACCAAGCATGTCGGCGGTCATTCGGACCTCATGCTGGGCGCGGCAAGCGCCGGCGAGCGCTGGTACCGGCCCTTGCGCATGGGCGCGCAGCAGCTCGGCCATGTGGTTTCGCCCGACGATGCCGCGCTGGCCTTGCGGGGCCTGCGGACAATGGCAGTCCGGCTCGAACGCGAAACCGCCAGCGCATTGGCCATCGCCGAATGGCTTTCCGCGCGCGAGGAAGTGGCACAGGTGCTGTGCCCCATCCTTCCCGGCTCGCCCGGCCATGAGTTGTGGCAGCGCGATTTCACCGGCGGCTGCGGCCTGTTCAGCTTCGTGCTCAAAGGGCGTGACGATGCTGCCCGTTGCCGCCTGGTCGATGCGCTGGAGCTCTTCGGTATCGGTTATAGCTGGGGCGGCTTCGAAAGCCTCGCCCTGCCATTCGATGTCGAACCCGTGCGTAGCCGCATGGCCTGGCCCAAACCGGGCTGGGGGGTTGAGGATCGCTATGCCATCCGGCTATCCATCGGCCTTGAGGACTTGAACGACCTCATCGCCGATCTTGAGCGCGGATTTGCCGCGATGGAAAAAGGATAGACGTGCAACCAACCGCCGAAGCCACCCCTAGCCCGACCCCCACACCAGTGGAGCAGGCTTGGAGTTACGCGCAAACCGCGCCTGACGAGAGTTCGGTGGCGGCTGCCGAAGGCATCAAGGAGGCGGTAAGCGCGAAGAGTTCAACTATCGGTTCGATTGTCGACACGCTGGACTCCCTGGCCTTGAGCTTGGGCGACTTCAGGGTGTCGCTATTCGACGTGCTGGTCGTGGGTACGATTATCGTCGGCGTCCTGTTCGCAGCCTGGTTCATCAGCGGGATGGCGCGCAGGCTTGTTCGCCGACTGACCCGATTTGACGATACTCAACGCGTGCTGGCGGAAAAAATTGTCAGCATAGTGGTCTGGGCTGCGGCGTTCTTCCTGGGTATTGACTTGCTGGGTATCGACCTGACGGCGCTGGCCGTCTTCTCCGGTGCCTTTGGCCTCGCCATCGGTTTCGGCCTGCAGAAGACCTTCGGTAACCTGATCGCAGGGATCATCCTATTGATGGACCGTTCTATCAAGCCGGGCGATGTGATTGCCGTTACCGATACATCGGGCCAGCAGAGCTTCGGCCAGATCCGCAGGATCGGCATCAGGGCGGTTTCGATCACCACGCGGGATCAGAAGGAATATTTGATCCCGAACGAGAACCTGATGATCAATCAGGTCGAAAACTGGTCCTATTCCTCGAAGAATGTGCGCATCCAAGTTCCGGTAGGCGTTTCCTATTCGGCCGATCTGGAGCTGGCCGAGAAGCTGATGCTCGAAGCTGCGAGGTCGGTCGAACGCGTGCTGGCGGTGCCCCCACCAACGGTCTGGCTCGACCAGTTCGGTGCGAGTTCCGTGGACTTCGTCATCCAGTGCTGGATCCGCGACCCCGAGGAGGGAGTGGGCAATGTCCGCTCCGCCGTGCTCAAGAAGCTTTGGTGGTTGTTCAAGGAGCATGAAGTGGAAATTCCTTATCCGCAGCAGGACGTGCACCTGCGCGCCAGTCCCGAACTGGAGCAGGTGCTGGCACTGTTCGCGGAAAGCCGGGTTACGAAAGAATAGGTTGCCGACCCGGAAGGGTGGATTTCAAAATTTCTGCTAGTCAAGCGGACACGCATTCTGATTGGCGTGCTGCGGCCATGCGGCCCATTTGCGCAACATGGCAAAAACCGGAACTATATACCTCGTCGGTGCGGGGCCGGGCGATCCCGACCTCCTGACAATCCGCGCCGCGCGACTGATCGAGCGCGCCCGGGTGATCGTGCACGACGGCCTCGTCGATCCAGCAATCCTCGCGCTTGCGCATCCCGAGGCGGAGCTCGTCCCGGTCGCCAAGCGCCGCGCCCGACACACCATGCCACAGGACGATATCAACGCCTTGCTGGTGCGCATTGCGCGCTCGGGCGAAGACGTCGTACGCCTCAAGGGCGGCGACCCGTTCATTTTCGGACGCGGCGGCGAAGAGGCAGAGGCGGCACGTGCTGCCGGTGTTCCTGTCGAGATCGTTCCGGGGATCAGCGCCGCCAATGGCGCAGCCGCTGCTGCACAGATCGCGCTGACGCATCGGGAAGCCTCGAGCATCGTCAGCTTCGTTGCTGGCCAATGCAAGGGTCTGGCCGAACAGGATTGGGCAGGCCTCGCCGGCAAAGGTCGCACGCTGGTGATCTACATGGGTGTGAAGACCGCGCCGCAGATCGCCGAGAAGCTAATGGAAGACGGCCTTGCCCCCGACATGCCCGTGGCGGTGATTGAGAACGGTGCGCGTCCTTCGATGCGCGTGATCCGAGGCCTGCTCGCCGGCCTGCCGGATCTTGTCGAACGCGAAGCAGTCGTAAGCCCGGCACTGATCGTCATCGGTGAAGTCACTGCGCGCGACGATGTCGCGCTTGCCGCCATCGCAAAGGAGTCCGCGCAATGAGAATCCTGACCGGAAACGACCTGCGCACCGGTGCCGTCACCTGGTGGGACGGCAATGACTGGTCGCTCCATGTTGAAGATGCCGTCGATGTGACCGGGCATGAAGACGAGATCGCCCGCCGCGAAGAA
Source organism: Erythrobacter sp. (assembly GCF_038133525.1). Taxonomy (GTDB): domain Bacteria; phylum Pseudomonadota; class Alphaproteobacteria; order Sphingomonadales; family Sphingomonadaceae; genus Qipengyuania. The sequence continues at coordinate 34,986 of NZ_JAYPTL010000012.1, forward strand.
GCGGCGCGACGGGTCAACGTGCCCTATGCCATCGATGCCGAGCTTCACCAGGGCTCGCCGCGGCCATCGCATATCAAGGACCGCGTGCGCGCGCTCGGCCCGACCGTCCGCCCCGACCTGACCCTCAAGCCGGCCGATCCCGATATCGGCAACTGGGTGATCTAATGTACCAGTACGACCAATATGACCAGGCGATGGTCGACGCCCGGGTCGAGGAATTCCGCGACCAGGCCCGCCGTCGCCTCGAAGGCAAGATAACCGAAGACCAGTTCAAGCCGCTGCGGCTGATGAACGGGCTCTACCTCCAGCTGCACGCCTATATGCTGCGTGTCGCGGTGCCCTATGGCACGCTCGACAGCCGCCAGATGCACATGCTGGCAACGATCGCCGATAAATACGATCGCGGTTATGGCCATTTCACCACGCGCCAGAACATCCAGTACAATTGGATCAAGCTGGAAGAGGCGGGCGATATCCTGGCCGATCTCGCCAGTGTCGAAATGCACGCGATCCAGACCAGCGGGAATTGCATTCGCAACACCACTTCGGACCACTTCGCCGGTGCCGCCGCCGACGAAGTGGTCGATCCGCGGCCCTATGCCGAACTGATCCGTCAGTGGTCGAGTTTCCACCCCGAATTCAGCTATTTGCCGCGGAAGTTCAAGATGGCGGTGATCGCCAGCGACCGCGATCGTGCGGCGATGCGCCTGCACGACATTGGCGTGCAGATCGTCGAGAAGGACGGTGCGCTGGGCGCGGCCTTCTATGTCGGTGGCGGCATGGGTCGCACGCCGATGGTTGCACCGCTGATCCGCGATTTCGTACCGCTCGATCAGTGGGTTACCTATGCCGAGGCATGCCTTAGGGTCTACAACCGCTATGGTCGCCGCGACAACAAGTACAAGGCGCGGATCAAGATACTCGTCCACGAGCTGGGGGCTGAGGAATACACCCGCCAGGTCGAAGAAGAATTCGCGCACCTGCTGACACTGGGCATCGAACCGCCTGCTGCCGAGCTTGAACGGATCAAGACCTATTTCGAAGAGCCGCTGTTCGAAGAGGGCCTTTCACAGGAAATCGACCGTACGGACCCCGATTTCGCGCTGTGGGTCGATCGCAACACGCATCCGCACAAGGCACCGGGCTATGTCTCGGCGGTCATCAGCCTCAAGCCGGCCGGTGGCATCCCGGGCGACGCGAGTGCAGAACAGATGCACCTGATGGCCGATCTCGCGAAGGACTACAGTTTGGACGAACTGCGCGTGATGCATACGCAGAACATCGTCCTGCCGCATGTCCGCAAGGCCGATCTCCATGCGCTGTGGACCGCACTCGACGCGGCGGGGCTGGGCAGCCCGAACCTCGATACGATCGAGGATATCATCGCCTGCCCCGGCCTGGACTACTGTAGCCTCGCCAATGCCCGTTCGATTCCCGTAGCGCAAAAGATCGCCACGCGCTTTGCCGATACCGGCAAGACCGCTCGACTGGGCGAGCTCAAGCTCAAGATTTCGGGCTGCATCAATGCCTGCGGGCACCACCACGCCGGTCACATCGGCATCCTCGGCGTCGACCGTAAGGGGGTTGAAAACTACCAGCTCCTGCTCGGCGGCAGCGAGGCGGAGGATACTAGCCTGGCCAAGATCACCGGCCCCGGTTTCGATGAAGACGGTATCGTCGATGCGGTCGAAACCGTGACCACCGTTTACGAACGCGAGCGCCAGGATGGCGAACGTTTCCTCGATACATATCGCCGGATCGGCATGGATCCGTTCAAGGAGGCCCTTTATGGCTGATGCCCTCGGAACCAGTCCCGACGCCGTGCAGATTCGTTTTCGCGATGACGAACCGGTCGATCAGCCGGCGGTCACCGTCGATGCCTGCTGCGATCAGACCAACGCCACCGCCGTCCGGATCGAACCGGGTGACGATGCCCGCGAACTGATCCCTTTTCTCGACCGGCTGGCGCTGATCGAAGTGAATTTCCCGGCCTTTGGCGATGGTCGCGGCTACTCTTCCGCCCGGATCCTGCGTGAAGCTGGTTACACCGGCGAATTGCGTGCTGTCGGTGACGTTTTGGTCGATCAGATCGCCTATATGCGCCGCTGCGGTTTCGATGCCTTCGCGCCTGACCAGACGCTCGACCAGGACGATGTTGAGGCAGCCTTCGCCCGCTGGCCCGAAGTCTATCAGCCGGCTGCCGATGGACGTGCCGCCATCTGGGCCAAGAGGCACGCATGAACGAGTTGCGCGCCATCGATCGGCTCGACACCGCCCCGCGTTTCGTCGAACACGACGCTGTGCGGCTCAACCGCATGTTCCGCGGACACGAGACAGAGGAGTGGCTGCGTGCGGTGATCGAAGGCAGCCTGGCAGGCGATGTTGCGGTGGTTTCGAGCTTCGGCGCGGAAAGCGCGGTGCTGCTGCACCTCATTTCACAAGTCGATCAGACGGTGCCGGTACTGTTCCTGGAAACGGGCAAGCATTTCGCGGAAACGCTGGCCTATCGTGACGAGCTGACCGATCGGCTGGGACTTAACCTCGTCAATCTCTACCCCGAGATTTCGGACCTCGAGGCCCGCGACGAGAGCGGCCTCAGGTGGTCCTATGACCCTGACGGCTGCTGTGACCTGCGCAAGGTCAAGCCGCTGGCCAAAGCCCTGGCGGGTTTTGATGCGAGCTTTACCGGACGTAAGGCCTTCCAATCCTCGACCCGCGCAAACCTGCCGCGTTTCGAACTCGACACGTCGGATGCGCAGGGCCGGTTGAAGATCAATCCGCTGATCGACTGGTCGGCCGATGACATCACCGCCTATTTCGAGCGTTATGACCTGCCGCGCCACCCACTTGTAGCGCAGGGCTTCCCCTCGATTGGCTGCTCGCCCTGTACGCGGCCGGTGGCCGATGGTGAAGATGCACGCGCGGGGCGCTGGTCCGGCTGGGACAAGGTTGAATGCGGTATCCACAAGCCGGGCGAGGAACCATTCCTCTAAGAAGCGGGGAGGACGCGCTGAGCGCCCTCCCGCCGTGCACAAGCCTTACTCAGGCAAGCGTTCTACGGTGACCGTTTCACCGGTCTTGGTGTTGCTTGATACCCAGACGCCCTTTTCGTCGATCTTCTCAGGATAGCACTCCTCGACGGCGCCTTCTTCGTCCTTAGTCGTGCAATATTCGCCCGGCTTCTGGACCCAGGTGCCGGACTCCATCTCGGTGCCGTCCGCAGCGGTGGAGGTGTAGGTACCGTCGGCCCGCACGTCGTCGGTGAAGGACGTACCGTCTGCCTGCGTAATCTTGAACTTGCCGTAGGCCGGACCGCCGTCTGCAGCCATCACCTCGGCGGGTTCAGCATCGGCCGTGGTTTCCGCAGTGGCTTCTTCGGCAGGCGCTTCGGCTGGCTGCGAACAGGCCGAAATGACCGCAAGTGCAGCCACAAGTGCAATTTTCTTCATGGAATATCCCCTCGATCGTGAACGAACGTGCGGCCGTTACCGCCATTGCGACTCGCGATCCCGAGCGGGACCATAGGACTGTTTGGCGCGCTGCCAAATCCAATGGATTAGAGGAGGCCCTCAGCGCGGTACCACTCGGCCGTGCGGGCGAGGCCTTCTTCGCCGGGAATGCGCGGTGTCCACACGGCTGGCGGCACTCTTTTGGCGGATCGTGCGACCCAATTGGGGTGCACCATGTAGTCTACGCGATCGCGGGTCAGCCGCGCCTTGTCCTTGCGCAGCAGGCCGTCGAGATGCGCGCCGAAGGTCATCAACGATTTGGGCAGGTGCGGTGCAAAGACTCGTCGCCCGATCGCTGTGCCGATCGCGCTGGCCAGTTCCTTGTGGGACCAGCCACCCTCGCGTCCGTCATCTGGCTCGAACATCTGGCGTCGGACTAGGGCAGGCTGGGCATCGACGAGAGTGAGTAGCAGTCGCGCCAGGTCGTCGACGTGGATGATCGAGCTCGCCCCGCGCGGCGGCAGCGGCACGAAGCCGAATTTCGCCGAACGAAACATCTCAAGGTAATCGATATCGCGCGGGCCATAGACGCCGGGCGGGCGCACGATGGTCCAGTCGAGTGCACTGGTTTCAACCAGTGCCTCTGCCTGGGCCTTCGATGCCCCATAGAGTGACAGTTTGGGCTCGCGTGCTGCTAGCGAGGAAACGAAGATGAAGCGGCGGGTCTTCGTTTCCTTGACGGCTGTAATCAGGTTCTGGGTTCCAGCGACATTCGCTAACTCGAACTCCAAGGGGTCCGGGGTGTTGGTGAGGCCTGCGACATGGATCACGGCGTCAGAGCCTTGGCACAGGGCGGTCAGGGATGCGGGATCGGAAAGGCTTCCCTCTACCCAATCGATACCCTCGCGAGGTGCCTGCGCCCTGCGGGTGAGCGCGCGGATGGCGATCCCCTCGCGTTCCGCCGCGTCGAGTACCGCCTGGCCGACAAAGCCGGTGGCGCCGGTCAGCGCGATGGTCACGTGCGCACCATATGGTCGCGATGGACCACCGCCGCGCGCGGAGCATAACCGAGCCGGTCGGCCTGGAGATCCTGTTTGAGCCCGCGAATGCTGCGGCATTCGGCAGAGGTATATTCCACCAGCCCCTGGCCCAGTCGCTCGCCCTTGGGGCCGTGGATCGCAACCAGATCGCCGCGCGCGAACTCGCCCTCGATTTCCACGATGCCCGCCGCAAGCAGGCTTGCGCCTTTCTCCAATGCGATCACGCAGCCGGCGTCGACCGTCAGCACACCTGCAGGAGCCAGTCGCCCACCGAGCCAGGCCTTGCGCGCGCTGGCATCGCCCTGCGGTACGAACAAAGTGCCGATCGGGCCGTCGAGTGCGCGCGAAATGGGTGATTGGTGCGTGCCGTTGACAATCGCCAGCGCGATACCGGCGCGTTCGGCGATCCGTGCGGCCTGCAGTTTGGCGAGCATTCCGCCTGAGCCGAGCCCCGATGAGGATGCACCATTGGCCATGGCCATAACTTCAGGCGTCACGCCTTCGACCCGTTCGATCAATACGGCCCCGGCTTCGCGCGGATCGCGATCATACAGACCGTCGACGTCCGAAAGTAGCAGCACGGCCTCCGCGCCTGAGGCCTGCGCGACGCGGGCGGCGAGCCGGTCATTGTCGCCGAAGCGGATTTCCTCGGTCGCTACACTGTCGTTCTCGTTCACCACGGGAACCGCACCGGCTTCGAGCAGGCGCGTGAGCGTCGCCGATGCGTTCAGGTAGCGCCGCCGCTCCTCGAGATCCCCGATGGTCACCAGCATCTGCGCGGCGGTGATACCATGATGACCCAATGCGTCTGACCATAAGCGTGCGAGTTCTACCTGCCCCACGGAGGCCGCGGCCTGCGCATCGGCAAGGCTGCCGCGCCCGCCCTTGGCGAGGCCCAGCTTGGCTGCGCCAAGCGCGATGGCGCCGGAGGAGACGACGATCACCTCGCTCGCCTTGCGCAGATCCGCGATCTCGGCGGCGAGCGAGGCAAGCCATTCGATGCGCGGTTTACCCTGATGCACGAGCAATGCCGAGCCGACCTTGATCACAAGACGTCGCGCGCGGCGCAAGTCAGGAAGGGTGTTCAACGTGGTCACGACTTCAGCCCTAACCAATGCGCGCGCCCGGCGGAAGCCGCCTTCGCTTGGGGTGGCGCAAGCGCTTGTATCGCTTCAGATCGGCGACCAATCGGGTGCTTCGCCTTCGTCTTCGACCTCTTCGGCATGGGTTTCGGTGGCCGTCCGGTCCGGCAGGTAGCCGAGCACTGCGTCCAGCAGCTCTTCGATACCCTCGCCGGTGGCGCCAGAAACGCGGAACACCTTTTCCGCCCCGGCAGCGATCAATTCCTCGGCGAAGCCTTCGCCCAGTTCCTTGTCGGCAAGGTCGAGCTTGTTCAGCGCAACGAGCCGCGGCTTGTCGCGAAGCCCCGCTCCATAGGCCTCCAATTCGCCCTCGACGATTTGCATCGCCTCGACCGGATCAACCCCGGCGATATCGATCAGGTGGATCAGCACGCGGCAGCGTTCGATATGGCCGAGGAAGCGGTCACCGATCCCGGCGCCTTCGGCTGCGCCCTCGATCAGGCCTGGAATGTCGGCAAGCACGAACTCGCGCCCCTTGTGCGTGACTACGCCCAGCTTGGGTACCAGCGTGGTGAAGGCATAGGCGCCGACCTTGGCCTTGGCGTTCGATACCTGGTTGATGAAGGTCGACTTGCCGGCATTGGGCAGGCCGAGCAGGCCGACGTCGGCCAGCAGCTTGAGCCGCAGCCAGACCCACATTTCCTGCCCCGCTTCGCCGGGCTGGTGCTGGCGCGGCGCGCGGTTGGTGCTGGTCTTGTAGCTGGCGTTGCCGCGCCCACCCATGCCGCCTTCGAGGAAGACTACGCGCTGACCGACTTCGGTAAAGTCAGCGAGCACCTCTTCCTTGTCTTCCGATAGGACCTGGGTGCCCACGGGCACCTTGATCACCAGGTCGGGCGCGCCTGCGCCGGTTCGATCCTTGCCCATGCCATGGCCGCCGCGCGACGCCTTGAAGTGCTGCGCATAGCGAAAGTCGATCAGCGTATTGAGGCCCTGGACTGCTTCGAACACAATGTCGCCGCCCTTGCCGCCATTGCCGCCATCGGGGCCACCGTACTCTATATACTTCTCACGGCGAAAACTCACCGCGCCGGGGCCACCGCCGCCGGATTTCAGATAGATTTTGGCCTGGTCGAGGAAATGCATCGCGGCCCCCTAGTCGTTTTTGCACCGGAAGGCGAGCATTGCCGTCGGCTACCTCTGTCGCGAGGCATCTGGCCGTTTGCACTGACGTGACCGGCAGGGTAGCTGCTCGTCTGGGGGCCGGGGCATTTGGGGGGCGCCAATGAAGATCGTGATCGCGGCGGTATTGTTGGCAGCCAGCTCGGCACAGGCGCTAGCGCAGGAGGTGCCTGAACTCTCATTCAATCCCGAAGTTTGCAGTTTCGGAACAGCTTTCGACACGGCCTTTGCTGAACTGCAACGTGAGCAGGAATTGCAACTCAAGCAGCGAGGTTACCTCTACCGCCACCCCGACATGGAACGGGGTGAGGAAACGGCGGTCACTCGCCCTATGGCAGGCCGTTATGGCCCGCTGGCCGTCACCGCGATTACGATCGATTACGACGAACGCTACGTCTACCTGGCTGAGGATTCCGAGCTCGTCCTGGCGGAAGCTGAAAAGGCTGGGATCGCGCGAGATGGCGAGATGATCGAGACTGAGGCGGTGCTCGACAATGCTGCCAATATCTTCTCGACCAAGGACTACGGCTACGACGAGGCCACGGGCAAGACAGAGGGCTTCTTTGACCCGCGCGGGCGCTCAGGCATTGGCTGCGCTTACAGTTCCGCATTCAGGCTAGCCCGTGACGCGGGCATTACCCCAAAGGAGCTTGCCCAGTTCCGCCCTGACATGAAGATCTGGTCCGGTACAATGGACAAGCTCTACAAACAGGCGATCGCCGCACGCGGACGCGGGGAGTACGACGCGGGACTGGATGCGGCCCAGCAACTCGTCGGGCAGCTCGATCGCAAGAGCGCAGCAACTGGGATAGAATACGCTTGGGCATTGGACACGCTTGGGCTCGCGCTGTCCGACCTAGGGCGCAAGCGCGAGGCGCTGGCGATCTTCGAACGCGCGCGCGACCTGGCAGCCGCTCGCCTTGGCGCCCGCCATCCATTGGTGATCGGGATGCAGGCGCATTACGCCGAAACGCTCAACGAGGTGAAACCGGGCGACGAGCAGGCCTGGTGGCAGCTTTCCTTCGTGGCATACTATTACACCAAGCTGTTTGGCGAGAGTGACACGCGCGCGCTGATTGCGGCGGATGTCGAAGGCAAGGCTACCGTAGATCTGGTGCAAACCGGGCGCGAACAGATGCTCGACCTCGAGGATGCGCGGTGGTCTCTACAACGCGCACTTGACCATTCGACAAGCGTGAATGGTGAGGCCGCCCCGATTACATCCGCGCTGCGCCAAAGCCTCGCACTCGTTCTCGCGGAACAAGGCGAGATGCGTCAGGCACTCGCTATGATGCACACTTCCCTCCAGCAGCATTCCGAAAAGTTCGGGATCGAGCATCCGGTGACGTTGCAGACCTTTTCGGCAGAGGCGGATATACTGTTGCGCATCCCGTCGATGCGGAAGCGGGCGCTGATCCCGGCGCGCCTGCTGTCGTCGAAGATGCTCGAGCGGCGGGCGAAATTGGCGTCGGCCTCGCGCGATGAAGCTCAGCGCGCACGAGAAGCCGTGCAGCAACGTCGCGACTTCCACAAACTTGCGGAAGTCGCATGGTGGGTCGCCGCCGACGGCGACAAAGATCCGAACGAGATGCGCGAGGAGACTTTCCTTGCGCTGCAGGACTCGATGGAAGGCAGCGCCGATCGTGCAGTGGCGCTGACTGCCGCGCGCCGCGTGGCAGATGCTGCGGGCAAGGGGATGGGCGAACTCGCGGCTGAACGGCAGGCGCTGTCTGATGAATGGAGCCTGGTCGAGCAAGCCAGCACGCAGTTGCTGGCGGACCCTGTCGCAGGACAACAACGTGAGGCGCTGGGCAAGCGACGCAGCGAGATCGAGAAACGCATGGCGCAGGTCGATCAGCGGTTGCAGCGCGAGGCACCCGGTTATTTCGCATTTACCCGGCCGCAATCACTCAAACTAACTGAGGCGCAAGCTCTGCTCGCGCCCGACGAAGCGGTGCTGCTGGCGGTGCCGACGCATTATGGTACGCATGTGATGGCGGTTTCGCATGACAGCATCGCCTGGCATCGCTCGGCGCTCAACGAGGAGGAACTAGGCCAACACGTGACGCGATTGCTGTGGGACGTGGGTTCGAATGTCGAAGTTTCGCCGGTGCAGGCGCGCGAGTGGGAGCAGGAGGGTGAGGGCGCCTATCCCTTCGATCGGAGAACCGCCCATTTGCTCTTCAAGGAACTGATCGCGCCGCTTGATGCGATTCTCAATGGCAAGGATCACGTATTCGTGGCCGCGTCCGGAAGTCTGTCGAGCCTGCCGCTGGCGCTGCTGGTGACCGAGGAACCGCATGGAGTAGATGGCGATCCCGCCGCGCTACGAGCGACGCGTTGGTTGGCGGACGATCATGCGCTGGTGCAGATTCCCTCGCTCGCTGCGCTCAAGGCGCTGCGCGAGTCCGTCGAGGGGCGCGATGCAGCGAGCGGCGAGTTCAAGGGCTTCGGCGATCCCGTGCTGGCTGGCGAGGGCGTGCAGCGGGGCGGGAATCGCGTGGCACGCCGCAGTGGCGGCGGTACGGCCCCAGTCGGCAGCTACTTCACCGGTATCGCAGGATCGGGCGAGCCATTGCTGGCCGATGTCGATCAACTGCGCGCGCTGGCCCGCCTGCCGGGAACCGCGCTCGAGATTACTGCGCTCGGTTCTGCATTCGGGGCCGGCAGCGAGGACATATTCACCGAGGCCCGCGCCACTGAGAGCAATTTCCGCGCGCTCGACCTCTCGCGGGTCGGAATCCTTGCGTTGGCCACGCATGGCCTGGTGGCGGGCGAGGTCGATGGATATTCCGAACCGGGACTGGTCTTCACTCCGCCCGCACGTGCCCGCGCCGATGACGATGGATTACTGACCACGTCGGAAATTGCCGCACTCGACATGAATGCCGAATGGGTGATCCTGTCGGCTTGCAATACGGCGGGTGGCAGCGGGGACGAGGGTGCACCGGGGCTGTCGGGACTTGCGCGTGCCTTTTTCTACGCCGGGGCGCGAAATCTGCTCGCTTCGCACTGGCCGGTGCGTGACGACATTGCACCACGGATCACGGTCCGCACGGTGGAGTTGCGCCGGAACCATCCGCAGATGTCGCGTGCGCAGGCATTCCAGCAGGCGCTGCGCGAGGTGCGGATGGACCCGCAAGCCGACAGCGCCAGCGACACCTGGGCGCATCCGAGTGCCTGGGCACCCTTCGTGCTGGTCGGTGATCGCTGACTGCCCTTTCCCAACCGGATGAAGCGCCCTATCGCGCGGGCATGCAACTCGACGACCTCTTTCGACGTTACTTCGGCAGCGATGACCCAGCCGCGATTTCTCCCGCCGCGCTGGAGGCAGGGATCGAACATTGCCTTGTCGACTTTGGGCTCCAGAAAGACCGAGACAAGCGTTTCGCCCTATGGACATTGCTTTACATGCTGGGATCCGCGCCCGACCTCGATATCGCCTTCAAGAACGAGGAAGATCGCGAGGCCGCCCGCAACTTCATGGACCTGATGGCGGCTGGCGAAGAGGAATAGTGGTGCCGGTTAGAGGATTCGAACCCCTGGCCTGATGATTACAAATCAACTGCTCTACCAACTGAGCTAAACCGGCACGGCACAGGCGCGGGCATTTGGTTTACAACGCGCCGAAAGTCCAGCCTTCTGTTCGCGCAATCTCGGCGGTGAGGGCCTTGGGGGTCCAGTAGGCGGGATTTCCTGCAACCGTGCGCAACCAGGCGGCGGTAATCAATGAGTCGGATGAATGGTCGTCGATCGGTCCGGTTCCCGCGACAGGCGGTGAGTACAGGCGCTCGAGTGCCATATTGAGTTCTTCAAATGTGCGCAGCTTGGTCCGGGCACCACCGTCGACGCCCGAAGCGCGTGCGGCAATGCTGGTGTACATCTCGACCAGCACCGGTCCGCTTTCGGGAAGTGGGTCGATGGGCCAGACCGAAACACGATCGCGTAGTCGGTGAAGCAGGCGCATTCCGGTAAGGCTCGATTTGCCTACCTGCGCCGCGCCGACAAGGTTGAAATTGCTCACCGGGCGTACATTGCGGTCGCGTTGCGCCAGCTCTGCGACGCGAAACCGGCCCTCGCGGGAGGTTGCACCGGTTAGGTGGAAGCGATCGCCAATATGATCGCGCGAATGGCGA
>NZ_JAYPTL010000012.1:45884-60088 GCF_038133525.1 Erythrobacter sp.
GCTTCAGGATGGGCCACGAAGCTTCCACATTCGAGGTACGGATCGTCCACGCATATCCGCTCGATAAGAGCCCACAGCTCCTTCGCGCTACGGGGGCTCTCGTCCCAACCCGGGAAGAAGGCGCCCGCATCGGCGAAGGGCAATGCTATGCCCAGGTCCATTCCCACCAGCGTATCGGGTGGCAATTCGTCGCGCAGAATATGCAACACTTCCTCGCGGCTCCACGCCCTGCCACGATCGATCAGAACGGGCGGCCCCCCGTTCGCATCGGCGAGCGAGAGCGCGATCCCCTTCTGCCGTTCCCCCTTCGCGCCCGACCAGTCGATGGCCAGGAAATGGGTGAAGTTACGCACCGCGTTCGCGCCGCAGCTTGTCCCAATAATCGAGCCGCTTCCTTACCTCGCGTTCGAAACCGCGCTCGACTGGCTGGTAGTAGGCCTGCGGCTCCATTTCCTCGGGCCAGTAATTGTCGCCGGAGAAACCATCCTCGGCGTCGTGATCGTAGCTGTAGCCCGATCCGTACCCGATATCTTTCATCAGCTTGGTCGGCGCGTTGAGGATGTTCTGCGGTGGCATCAGGCTGCCGGTCTCGCGCGCGCTCTTGAAAGAGGCTTTCTGTGCCAGATAGGCGGCGTTCGATTTGGGTGCCGTGGCGAGGTAGATACAGGCTTGTACCAGCGCCAGTTCGCCCTCGGGACTGCCGAGGAATTCATAGGCGTCCTTTGCCGCCATGCACTGCACCAGCGCCTGCGGGTCGGCCATGCCGATGTCCTCCACCGCCATGCGTACCAGGCGGCGGGCGAGGAAGCGCGGCTCCTCCCCCGCGGTGAGCATGCGGGCGAGGTAATACAGGCTGGCCTGCACGTCTGATCCGCGCACCGCCTTGTGGAGTGCGGAAATGAGGTTGTAGTGCCCTTCGCGGTCCTTGTCGTAGACCGCCACGCGCCGCTGGAGGAACTGGCCGAGCGCGGCAGGGTCGAGTGGCTCGGAAATCTTCGCGTTGTAGAGCGTTTCCGCCTGGTTGAGCAGGAAGCGACCGTCGCCATCGGCACTGGCGACAAGGGCGTCGCGCGCCTCGGGAGTGAGGGGAAGGGGACCTTCGAGTTTCTCCGCGCGGTCGAGCAGCGAGCCAAGCGCTTCGTGATCGAGCCGCTGGAGGATCAGCACCTGTGCGCGGCTCAAGAGTGCGGCGTTGAGGGCAAAGCTGGGGTTTTCGGTCGTGGCGCCGACCAGCGTGACGGTGCCGCGCTCGACGAAGGGCAGGAAGCCGTCCTGCTGTGCACGATTGAAGCGGTGGATCTCGTCTACGAACAGCAGCGTGCGCTGGCCCGCCTCGGCGGCTTTGTCGGCCTCGGCAAATGCCTTCTTGAGGTCGGCGACCCCGCTGAACACGGCGCTGACGCTGGCAAAGCGCATGCCCACGCTGTCGGCCAGCAGGCGTGCGATGGTGGTCTTCCCTGTCCCGGGCGAGCCCCAAAGGATCATGCTGGATAGACGTCCGGCGGCAACCATGCGCCCAATTGCGCCCTCGGGTCCGGTCAGGTGGTCCTGCCCGACGACGTCGGCGAGCGTCGCCGGGCGCAGCCGGTCGGCGAGTGGGGCATCTTCGCGCGGCGCGTCATTGGCGTCGTTCGCAGGCAGGCTGTCAGGGAAGAGGTCGGCCATTGGTCGGCTGACATAGGACGTTCGCCGGAAATTTGCAGCGTCCTCTTGCAGGACTCGCATTAAGATATATCTTAGAACTATCGAAGATACGATAAGGACTATCGCAATGCATAAGGCCCATAAATGGCGGAAGATGGCGCGGATGGGTGGTTGGCCCTTCGCAGCGGCAATGATGTCTGGCGCCGAATTCGGCAGCGGTTTCGGTCGCGGGTTCGCGCCGGAGAACTTCACTTTCGAATTCGGGCCGCGCGGCGGACGCCGCCGACGGATGTTCGGTTCGGGTGAGCTGCGGCTGGTGTTGCTTCACCTGCTCGCGCAGGAGCCGCGACACGGCTACGAGTTGATCAAGGCGATCGAGGAACTGACCGAGGGCAGCTATTCGCCGAGCCCGGGCACCGTCTATCCCACGCTCTCCCTGCTCGAGGACGAAGGAGCGATTGCGCAGGCGCCGGGCGATGAGACGCGCAAGGCCTATGCGGCGACCGACGCAGGCCACAAGGAACTGGAGGAGCGAGCCGAAGAAGTCGAGGCATTGCTGGGTCGACTGGAAGGGCAGGGCGAACGCCGCCGCGCCTATGCGACGCCGGAAATGTTCCGCGCCGTCGGAAATTTGGCCAGCGTGCTCAAGCACCGCGCCCGTTCGGGCAAGCTGGACGAGAAGACGGTCGATGAGATCGTCGATCTGATCGACGAACTGGCGAAGAAGATCGAACGGCTTTGATCTCGTGCCCCTCTTGCGCCTCCGCCGCCCGGTATTAGACTGCAAGGAGGAGAGTGCGAGAGGGGAACATCGATGACCGAAACGAGGAACAAGGTACCGGGGCACTTGTGGGCGGTCGGCGGACTGTCGCTGCTGTGGAATGCCTTCGGCTGTTACATCTATACGATGACGATGATGCGTGATCCGGCGATGATGGCTCAGGCACCGGAAGAGATGCGTGCGGCGATCGAGAGTACTCCTATGTGGGCCAATGGCGCCTGGGCGCTGGGCGTGTGGGGTGCGCTGGTCGGTTCGATCCTGCTGCTCATGCGCAATCGACTGGCGTTCCATTCCTTCGCGGTCTCACTGCTCGGACTGGCAGGCACGGCCTTCTACGAGGCGACGAGCGGCATGCCGGTGAACTTGCCGCAAGTGCTGACGATCTGGGCGGTTGCCCTGTTCCTGCTGTGGTATGCCCGGTCAATGACTCAAAAGGGCGTTCTGAGCTGAGCTGACTACCGCCCGCGCTGGACCTGTAGCCGAAGATAGGTGTCAACCACCGCCTGGTTGATCGCGTCCCAGGAATAGGCGCGGCTGGCCTCTTCGCCCGCGGCGCCGTGCGCCAGACGTAGCGCATGGTCGGTGCAATAGGGCGCCAGGGCATCGGCACACCCCTGGGCAAATTTCTCGCAGGTCGAGGGCGGGACGAGACGACCGGTCGAACCGTCGGCAACAAGGCTCGCCGCACCGGTTGCACCTGCTGCGACCACCGGAAGACCACTGGCCATCGCCTCTAGAGTGACGTTGCCGAAGGTTTCGGTGATCGAGGGATTGAAGAAGATGTCGCCGCTGGCGAGGGCGCGCGCCAGGTTTTCGCCCGTCTGGAAGCCGACGAAGATTCCGCCTGGCAAAGCCTTCTTGAACCACTCGCAAGCCGGGCCATCACCGATCACTAGTACTTTGTGCGGCACCTGCCGCTTGCGCAGTTCGACGATGGTTTCGGCAAAGACATCAAGCCCCTTTTCCATGACCAGGCGACCAAGGAAGACGATCGCGACATCATCATCCGCAAGCCCCAACTCGCGCCGCCAGGCCAAATCGCGGCGAAGAGGAGCGAAGCGCTCGCGATCAACCCCTCGTGACCAGATCGAGATGTCCTCATGCATGCGCTGCGCCTTGAGCTCTTCGATCTGGCTTTGCGATGGAGCCACCAGCGCATCGCACCGCCGATAGAAGCGGCGCAGGATCCCTTCGATAACAGGCTCGAGGAAGCCCATCTTGTAATAGCGGGGATAGGTCTCGAAACGCGTGTGCACCGAAGCGAGTGTCGGGATGTCGTGCGCAATCGCCCATCTTAGCGCCGCATGCCCTGTGGGATCGGGCGAAGACAGGTGGACCTGGTTGGGCGCAAAGGCTGCGAGATCCTTGCGCGCGGCCTCGCCCAGACCAAGCGGGAGCCTGTATTCGCCGCGGCTTTTCACCGGCATGCGGACGTTGGGCACCGCCACGAGGTCGCCAGTCGGTTCGAAATCGGGGTTCTCTACTACCGGTGCGTAGACGCGCAACGCCGCGCCCTGCCGCAACAGGTATTCGGCAAGTCTGTTCAGTGCCTGGTTCGCGCCATCGCGGGTATAGTTATAGTTCCCGCTGAACAGCGCGATGCGTAGATCTGCGACGGTCATGACGCTTGGCCCATAGTCATGCGGGCCCCGTATGGCGAGAGGAAGTGGATAAGCCGTCACGCACGACCGACGATTGCGGTGGCGTCCGGAAAGAAAAACGACGCGCGTGACGCGCGCCGTTTCTCCCTGTGTTAAGGCTACGGTTGGGCTAAGCTCAGCTTCCCGAAGGGCTCGTTACCGCACCCATCACAGTGTCGTAGAGGCGCCGAGCGACCAGCGAGGTCGCAATGCCTGCTGCCGCGATGGCCAGATTTCCGAAGATCGCCGTCAGGTATTCGCCAACCGCCGGCACGCCCCCAAGCGTTGCTCCGATGGCCGGAAGTGCCAGCACCGCCAGGAACATCCTCACGGCGTTGTCCTGATCGGTAAATGCCCCTGCAATGATCCCGAGCACGATCAGGATCAGGGCGATATTGAGGTTTGGTATGGCCACGAATCCAGCAGCCACGGCCACTACGATACCAAGGGCTCCTGCAAGTCTTGCAACTCTCTCCATGATTTTCCCCCTTCGTTTCTCCTCTACGGAGGCCATCGAAGTTAGGCCAAATTGCTGCACAGACAAAATTTCATGCTGCGCAGTAAACTATTGCTATCGATGATGATTTTAAGAAATCCCCCGATTTTTTGTAAGTTACCGCGTGCCTTAGGGCAGGGAAGCCGCGGTGGCCCGATCTTGCGCGTCCTGGTGCCCTGTCCATTTTGCAGTGCAGCGAATTACGCTTGACTTGCCTCCCCGCGCCACTAGTTCGGCCAACGGGCCACGCGGTCCCAACGCCGCGCGAGCTCTCTGTAAGGAGAGTCTACATGACTGATACCCCGTACCCGGCGCGCAAGCCTGCGCGTCCGTATTTCTCTTCCGGACCCTGCGCCAAGCCGCCGGGCTGGGCCCCCGAAAAACTCGCAACCGCATCGCTCGGTCGTTCGCATCGCTCCAAGCTGGGCAAGGCGCGGCTGCAGTATTGTATCGACCTGATCCGCGAAGTGCTCGAAGTTCCGGAAACGCACCGCATCGGTATCGTTCCTGGATCGGACACTGGCGCAGTCGAAATGGCGATGTGGACGATGCTGGGTGCGCGCCCCGTCACGACGCTGGCGTGGGAGAGCTTCGGCGAAGGCTGGGTCACGGATGCAGTCAAGCAGCTCAAGATCGATCCCACGGTCATCCGCGCGGATTACGGCCAGTTGCCCGACCTTACGCAGGTCGACTGGTCGGACGATGTCATCTTCACCTGGAATGGCACGACCTCTGGCGTGCGCGTACCCAATGGTGATTGGATCGCGGCTGATCGCGAAGGCCTGGCCATAGCCGATGCGACCAGCGCAGTGTTTGCGCAAAACATTGCCTGGGACAAAGTCGATGTGCTGACCTTCAGCTGGCAGAAGGTGTTGGGCGGCGAGGGCGCGCACGGTGTGCTGATCCTCGGCCCGCGCGCGGTCGAGCGGCTGGAGACCTATACTCCCGCATGGCCACTGCCCAAGGTGTTCCGCCTGATGAGCAAGGGCGCGCTGGCTGAAGGCGTGTTTCGTGGCGAAACGATCAACACCCCGTCGATGCTTGCGGTCGAGGACGCGATTTTCGCGCTCGAATGGGGCAAGTCGCTGGGCGGTCTGTCCGGGCTTCAAGCGCGGGCCAATGCCAATGCGGCGGCGCTCGATGCCATCGTGCGGGAACGCGATTGGCTGGGCCACCTCGCGGTCGATCCCGCTAGCCGGTCAAACACCAGCGTCTGCCTGACGGTTGAGGGCGCGGACGAAGCCATGATCAAGGCGATGGCCAAGCTGCTCGAGGATGCGGATGCTGCCTATGACATCGCGGGTTATCGCGATGCGCCGGCAGGCTTGCGTATCTGGTGCGGTGCGACGGTCGATACCGCTGACATCGAAGCACTCGGTCCCTGGCTCGACTGGGCCTATGCCAGCGTGAAGGCTCCAGCCTGACTATTGCGTTGCCCCGGACCGTGTCCGGGGGCGCTTCCCCCTCAGTCCCGCGACAAGGCGGGCTCTTCGGACCAGGTCCGGGATGAAGAATTCAAGATTGGACAATACCATGACCAAGCCCAAAGTCCTTATTTCGGACAAGATGGACCCCAATGCCGCCCGAATCTTCGAAGAGCGCGGCTGCGACGTCGATGTGAAGCCAGGCATGACGCCTGAGGAGCTCAAGGCGGTGATCGGTCAATATGATGGCCTGGCCATCCGCTCGGCCACCAAGGTGACCAAGGAAATCCTCGAAGCGGCGGATAACCTCAAGGTCGTCGGTCGTGCCGGTATCGGCGTCGACAACGTCGACATCCCGGCGGCCAGCGCCAAGGGCGTGGTGGTGATGAACACCCCGTTCGGCAATTCGATCACCACCGCCGAACACGCCATCGCGATGATGTTTGCGCTTGCCCGCCAGATCCCCGAAGCCAATGCCAAGACGCAGGCCGGTGGATGGCCCAAGAACGACTTCATGGGAGTCGAGGTTACGGGTAAGACGCTTGGCCTGATCGGTGCCGGCAACATCGGTTCGATCGTCGCGAGCCGCGCGCTGGGCCTCAAGATGAAGGTGGTCGCCTACGATCCTTTCCTCACCCCCGAACGCGCGGTCGAAATGGGCGTCGAGAAAGCAGATCTGGAGACGCTGCTGGCCAAGGCCGATTTCATCACGCTTCACACACCGTTGACCGATGAGACGCGCAACATCCTCAGCCGCGAGAACCTCGCCAAGACCAAGAAAGGTGTGCGCATCGTCAACTGCGCGCGCGGCGGGCTGATCGACGAGGCGGCACTGGCCGATGCACTCGACAGCGGCCAAGTTGCTGGCGCGGCACTCGACGTGTTCCAAACCGAACCGGCCAAGGAGAGCCCGCTGTTCGGCAAGCCCAACTTCATCTGCACCCCGCACCTTGGGGCGAGCACCACCGAAGCGCAGGTCAACGTTGCGCTGCAGGTGGCCGAACAGATGGCCGACTACCTCGTCAGCGGCGGCGTCACCAATGCGCTCAACATGCCCTCGCTGAGCGCCGAGGAAGCGCCCAAGCTCAAGCCTTACATGAAGCTCGCCGAAAATCTCGGCAGCCTCGTTGGCCAGCTGGCGCACGGCAATCTGACCAAGATCAGCATCGAGCGTGAAGGCGCGGCGGCAGAGTTGTCGGGCAAGCCGATCGAAGGTGCGGTACTGGCGGGCTTCATGCGCCAGTATTCGGATACGGTGAACATGGTCAACGCGCCGTTCCTGGCCAAGGAACGCGGACTCGATGTTCGGTCGATCCGGCATGAACGTGAGGGCGCCTACAACACTTTGATCCGCGTGACTGTGGGTACCGAACAGGGCGACCGCTCGGTCGCCGGGACGCTCTTCGGTGTCGATGCGCCCCGCCTTGTCGAGATCTTTGGCGTCGGGATCGAGGCCGAGCTGGACGGTCACATGCTCTATATCGTGAACGAGGACGCACCGGGCTTCATCGGCCGTATCGGTACGCTGCTGGGCGAAAACGGCATCAACATCGGCACCTTCCACCTCGGCCGTCGTCAGGCAGGCGGCGAGGCGGTGTTGTTGCTCAGCGTCGACCAGCCGATCCCGCAGGACGTGGTCAGGGCGGCTTGTGCGCTGCAGGGCGTGAAGGTCGTCATGCCGCTGGCATTCTGACCGCCATTGGGGCAGGGGGCGCAGCGCAATGACTTCATCTGACGACCTCCTGCCCGTCGGCCTCGAAGACGCCTTGCCGCAACGCGCGCGGGCGATCACTGCGGCGATGCGCGCCGTGCTCGATGCGATGGACGCGCATGGCTATGATCGCGTGCGCCCGCCGCTGGTCGAATTCGAGAAATCTCTCGCCGGTCGGATGGAAGGCGTGGCCACCCGCCGCATGGTGCGCTTCACCGACCCGGATTCGCTCCGCACGCTGGCGCTGCGCAGCGATATGACTCCGCAGATAGGGCGCATCGCGGCAACAGTGATGGCCGCTGCCCCACGCCCGCTGCGACTGTGTTACGCCGGGGATGTGGCGCTGCTCAAGGCGGATCAACTCGACCCGGCTCGCCAGCGCTTGCAACTCGGTGCCGAACTAATCGGCAGTGATGGTGTCGCCGCGGCAAGCGAGATCGTCTCGGTTGCGATCGACGCACTCAAGGGTGCGGGGATCGGCAATATTTCGGTCGACTTCACGCTGCCAGACCTGGTCGATACGCTGGCGGGTGAGGCGCTGCCGCTCGATCCCGCCGCGCGCGAAGCAGTGCGGCGCGAACTCGACACCAAGGACGCCGGCGGGCTCACGGCAGCTGGGGGTGAAGCCTATTTGCCGCTGCTCTATGCTACCGGGTCCTTTGCCGAAGCGGTCGAGAAGCTAGCCGCGCTCGACGTTGGCGGGGTACTCGCCAGCCGCATTGCGGGCCTGCGCGCCATCGCCGAAACCATCGGAGCCCGCGCCCGCATCACGCTCGATCCGACCGAACGCCATGGCTTCGAATATCAAAGCTGGTTCGGTTTCACCCTCTATGGAGAGGGTGCGCGCGGTGCGCTGGGTCGCGGCGGTACTTATACGATCAAGGGAAGCGAAGAAGCCGCGACTGGTTTTTCGCTCTACATGGACCCACTGCTCGAAGCGCTGGGCAGCCGCCCGGCGGAGGTGCGCAAGGTCCTGTTCCTGCCTCTTGGCCATGACCAGGACGTAGCCGCGCGTTTGCGTGCAATCGGTTGGCGGACGGTCGCTGCGATCACCGGTGAGGAAGGTCCGGCGGTGCTGGGCTGCACCCACCGCCTCGATGGCGACGAAGCTCGGCCGCTCTAGGCCGCGCAGCCGACCAGGAAGGCGATCGCCGCGGCTATCGGCAGCGTAGCCACCCACGACAGCAGGATATTCCGCACCACGGAAAGATCCAGTGTGCCCGCAGCCGCGCCACTGCCGATGATCGACCCCACAGAAACGTGGGTGGTCGAAACCGGAAGGCCGAGCCGACTGGCGCAGAGCACAAGGCTGGCGGTCACGAGGTTCGCCGAAATACCTTGTGCGGGATCGAGGCGGTTGATCTTGTGGCTCATCGTTTCGGCCACGCGGCGTGACAGGAGCCAGCCACCAATCCCCATCGCCACAGTCACACCGATTGCCGCCATAGTGCCGTCGAGCAGTGAGGCGGCGACGAGCAAGGCCGCCAGCTTGGGCGTGTCGTTCACACCCCGGGCAAAGCAGATGCAGGTGGCCGAGAGCAGGTGAATGCGGTGTGCCCATGGCCCGGATGCGGGCGGGCTGTTCTTCGACCACTTCGCGCCATTGCGGATGAACAGGACGATGAGCCATGCCAGCGTAGCGGAGATAATCGGGCTGGTCAGTAGGGGGACAATGAAATTCGAACCCAGCTTGCCCAGCTGGATCGGGTCGCTGCTCTGCGCCAATGCCGCGCCGATCAGCCCGCCGACAAGGGCGTGGGTGGTTGAGATCGGGAAACCGAACCGGGTGGCAAGGATCACCGTCAGGGCTGCGCCGCTGGCCACAGCAAGCGCGAAGCGCGGCGTGGCGGCCAGTTCGTTACCGACCAATCCTTTGCCCGAGAACTGATCGATCAGGCCGTGTGCCAGGATGACCGAGGCCACACCGCCGAGGACAGTGGCGACCGTCGCGAGGATCAGGGCCTTGCGATACTCAAGAGTGGCAGAGCCCCAGACTGTGGCGAAACCCTTGAAATTGTCATTTGCACCATTGCTGAAGGCGAGAAACAGAGCGGTAAATGCGAGCAGTGACAGGATAAGAATAGCTAAACCCCAAACCGTGACGGGAATGGGTGTTTTCGGTCAGGGTCGTCGATGGTTACGCGGCGCCCGGAATTCCCAGGGGCTTTAGCTCAGCCAATCTGGGCAATCAGTCGGGCGATGGCTTGGGAAACTGTGCGCCGACATGGTCGCTGCCGCGCGCTTGCGCCAGTTCCTCCTGCCGCTGTCGTTCGGCATAGCGCGCGCGCTGTTCATCGGTGCGGGTCGCGTAGCAATGCGGACAGCTGACCCCGAGCTCGAACCGCGGTGAGGTGCGATCCTCCTCGCTCAACGGCATGCGGCAGGCGCGGCAAAGCTCGTGATTTCCCACCGCAAGTCCGTGACCGACGCTGACGCGCTCGTCGAATACGAAGCATTCGCCCTGCCACAGGCTTTGTTCTGCCGGGATATGCTCGAGGTAGTTCAGGATCCCGCCCTTGAGGTGATAGACCTCATCCAGCCCCTCCGCTTTTACGAAGGCGGTGGACTTCTCGCAACGAATGCCGCCGGTGCAGAACATCGCGATCTTCGGGGTCTTGCCTTCGGCCTCCAGTTCCGCGCGGCGCTGGCGGAACCATTCGGGAAATTCGCGAAAGCTCTTCGTCTTGGGATCCTCTGCCCCAGCAAAGGTCCCGATCGCTACCTCGTAGTCGTTGCGCGTGTCGATCAGGATGGTTTCGGGGTCGCTGATAAGCGCGTTCCAGTCTTCCGGCGCGACATAGGTGCCGACCCCGGCAAGTGGGTCGAGATCGGGCTGGCCCATCGTCACGATCTCTTTCTTCAGCCGCACCTTCATGCGGTGAAAGGGTTCGGTGACGGAGCGCGATTCCTTGACCTCCAGCTTTGCGCAGCCTGGCAAGCCCCGGATATGATCGAGCACAGCCTTTATGCCAGCGTCCATACCCGCTATCGTGCCGTTGATCCCCTCGCGTGCCAGCAACAGCGTACCGCGCACATTGTTCGCCAAGCAGGCATCGAGAAGGGCAGGTTTGAGCGAAGCAGGCTCGTCGAACCGCGTAAACTGGTAGAGCGCGGCAATGCGAAAGGTCTGGTCGGCCATGATGGCGCGCCCTTAGCAGGCCGGTTCGCCCAGCGCTATTGGCGCGAGCGCAGGTTTTTGACGATCCAGGCCCCCGCATTCATGACCTTCTCCGGCCCCAATTGCGCGGCCACGCTGCGGCTGAGGACGACAAGGTCAATGCGGGCGAGACTGTCGCGATAGGCGGCCTCCGCATGTGCGAAGCCCGCCGCGATGCTGCAAGGCAAGCGGCATTCTTCGGGCTTGCTGCCGCAGGGGCCGTTCTGCCGTATCTCGCTGCAGCGAAACATGGGCTCGTCACCATCGATCGCCTTGAGAATATCGAGCAGGGTAATTTCAGCCGGTGCCTTTGCTAGTGCATAGAAACCACTGCGGCCGCGGCCGCCCCTTACGATACCTGCCTGGGCCAAAGCCTGCATTTGTTTGGCCATATAGGGTGCGGGGACGCCGTGGAATTCGGCCAGGGCGGCAAGGGACAGGCCACGGTCGGGCCATAGGGGGGCCAGTACGGCGCAGGCATGTGCAGCCCATTCCACCCCCTTGCTGATCTGCATCGCGAATGTTCCTTGCCATGCCACCTTTATTTGGATATTCTATATCCGAATATAAGGAGTAATCCCGTGATTGGCAAACCTGATAGCCTCGACCGTGCGATGCAAGTAGTGATTGCGCTGGTTGCTCTATTTGCAGTCGGCAACGGCCTCTTCATGCTTGCCGACCCGCTTGGCTGGTACGTGTCAATCGAGACGGTGCAGGCGACGGGACCCGCCAACCGCCACTTCATCGGCGACATCGGCCTGGCCTATATCATTTCAGGAGCCGTGCTCGGCTATGCAGCGGCGAATCTGGCGCTGCGCTGGGGGGCAGCGCTGATTGGTATTTCATGGCTCGCCGCACACGGAGGCTTCCACGTCTACGAGGTCATGACCGGTATCTGCGCACCTGATGTGTTCTGGCAGGATGTGCCGGGGGTACTTGGTCCGCCGCTCCTCGCGTTCCTAGCCGTTGTGGTACAGATTGGCCGCCAGCGTGCTTCGCCTGTTCCGCTCCCGAAGAAACTGTTCCTTTCGATCATGCAAAAGGTGGCCGGCGACGGTGAACCCTACATTGGTGATCTCGATGCTGCGGGTGGATTCGCGACGGAAAAGTTCCAGCACGCCATGCTGCTATCGGGTCATCGCTATCACGCGCCTGCCGCCTTGCTGCATATGGCGCGCCTGGGTTCGACCCGCGCGGAGGATTGCGGTCCCTGCGTTGAAATCGTCAGGCAGTTCGCCCTGGCCGACGGGATCGACGACCAGCGCATCCAGAACGCCCTGATGGGCAGGCCGGACCATGTGGAAGATGCGCTCGCCTATGATTTCGGGGCGGCAGTGGCTTCGGGCGATGTCGCCGCCGCAGCCGACTTGGGTGAGCGTATTGAGGCGAAATACGGCCGCAAGGTCCGCACCGAATTGGCACTTGGTGCCGCCAGCGGGCGGCTGTTCCCGGCAATCAAGCGTGGGCTGGGCTACGCTTCTGCCTGTGCGATCCCGCGTATGGCATGATGTGCTGGCTGGCTACTGCGCAAAGCGGGCAGCCAGCCAGGCGTCGACTACCGAAGTCGCCGGATAGTTGCTTTCGCCGAGTTTGCGATTGATCTCCATATGGCCGCGCAGGCCGTGCCCCTCGAAACCCTGTACCTGTGCCGCAGTCCCGGCCTTGGTCAGCGCGGCGCCAAGAGCGCGCGATTGGTTCGTACCGTCCTGTCGCTGCACATGCAGGATCAGGAAGGCGGGGGCATTGGGCGCCGCGGCGTGGAAGGTCGGTGACAGGGCACGCTGACGCTTGGCATCCTTCCCAAAGGCCTGCCGGTATGTATCGCCCATCAGCCGCGCATTCTCGTCCATTTGCGCTGGCACGTCATAAGCAGCCCCATCCAGGGGAACCACGCCGACGATGTCAGCGTAGGACAGGCCAGCCTTCCTGAGATAGCTCGGATCGGTCCCGACCAGCGCAACGAGGTGGGCCCCCGCGCTGTGCCCGACCAACGCAATGCGCATGCCATCGAGCCCGAGCTTCTCCGCATCGCGTTTGAGCAGGGCAACCGCATCAGCTACGTCCTGCGCCTGTTGCTCGACCGTCGCATCCGGGATCAGGCGATAGTTCACCGAAGCCACCGCATAGCCAAGCGCCTGCCAATGCGTGAGTTTGGCCGATCCCTTCATCATCGACTTGTCGCCGCGCTTCCACCCGCCGCCATGGACGAATACCACGAGCGGGGCCGAAGGTAGCGAACCGGGCCACACGTCGACCCGCTGCAGTCGGTCCTTGCCATACGAAATTTCGGAAGGCGCAGGCGAGCGCCGCTCGGCGGCCACGGTGGAGACGCTTCCTCCAACCAGGCTGAGGGCAAGCAGCGAAGCAATCACACGTCTTCTCATGGCGAATTTCTCACGCAATCGGCTCGACACAGTGATGACATGGTGCCCGATAGATTTTCCAGTCTCGGTTTGTCGCCGATTGTCGCGCGGGATTGCTTGCCCTCGCGGCGCGGACAGCCTAGGCGCGCACGCGTTTGTGTCACTGTGACAGGCAGGTTTCCCGCATATGGCCAATGTAACCGTGATCGGCGCCCAGTGGGGCGATGAGGGCAAGGGCAAGATCGTTGACTGGCTCGCCAGCCGTGCCGACGCCGTTGTTCGTTTCCAGGGTGGGCATAACGCCGGCCACACACTTGTTGTCGGCAACACGACCTACAAGCTCTCGCTGCTCCCTTCGGGCATCGTCACCGGCACGCTCAGCATCATCGGCAACGGCGTGGTGCTCGATCCCTGGCACCTCAAATCCGAGATCGAGAAGCTCGAAGGTCAGGGCGTCACCATCAATGCCGACAATTTCGCCATCGCAGACAATTGCCCACTAATCTTGCCGATCCACCGCGACCTTGACGGACTGCGCGAGACCGCAGCGGGTTCAGGCAAGATCGGCACCACCGGGCGCGGCATCGGCCCGGCCTATGAGGACAAGGTCGGCCGCCGGGCGATCCGAGTGTGTGACCTTGCGCATCTCGATGCGCTCGACAGCCAGCTCGACCGCCTCTGCGCGCACCACGACGCGCTGCGTGCCGGCTTCGACGAACCGCCTGTGGACCGGGAGCGTTTGCTGGCCGATCTGCGCGAGATCGCGCCGTTCGTGCTGCAATATGCCCAACCAGTGTGGAAGCGCCTCAAGAAGGTGCGCAAGGCGGGCGCGCGCATCCTGTTCGAAGGCGCGCAGGGCGTGCTGCTCGACGTGGATCACGGCACCTATCCCTTTGTCACCAGCTCGAACACGGTCAGCGGCACCGCCGCCAGCGGTTCAGGCCTGGGCCCGAACTCGACCGGTTTCGTGCTGGGGATCGTCAAGGCC
>NZ_JAYPTL010000013.1:0-5350 GCF_038133525.1 Erythrobacter sp.
TCGTTGAGGAAGGCCATCGCGGTCCAGCAGCGCTGCCCGCCGCGCTTGCGCTCGAGTTTCCAATATTCCTGGTCGGTGTAGAACCAGTCGTTGTGCGGCTTGAATTCCTGCCCCGGCAGGTAGCGTTGCCCTTGGATCCGCTCCCCGTTTTCGGGATTAATGCCCAGCAGATCGTCGATTCGTCGCGAGATCATCTTCACGAAGGGATCGTAGGGATCGAAATTGCCCGAATAGGAAGTACGGAACTTTGCGACATAGGCGGTCTCGTGCAGCTCGCTCGGCCGCGCGACAGCGTCGATCATGGTGATCAGGCGCTGGCATTCGTCGAGTGTCAGGAAATTGCCGACTGCAAAGATCTCGGCCTTGTCGGTGGGCACCTTGTAGATCTGCGGGTCGGCCTCCAGGCGCTGGCGCACCTGCGAGCCAATGCGCTTGAGCGCGCCCTGATCGGGAATGGTTGCGATCCGTGTCATGCCGGCTCTGTTAGCAAGCTGCTGCCTCGCATCAAGTATCCAGCTTGTCGTCGCGAACCAGGGCGCTAGTCTGTATCGTCCAGACTCCAGGGAGACGACGATGACCGATACTGCCGCACGCCGCTATTCCACGGGGGCGATGATCTTCCACTGGCTGATCGCGATCCTGGTGATCATGAACTGGCGTATCGCCGAAACGGCCGAGCACCTGGAAGGCGCGGACAAGCTGGCCGTGTTCGGTTATCACAAGGCGTGGGGCATGCTGATCCTCGCGCTCACGGTCGGTCGCCTGCTGTGGCGCTGGTCGCATCCGGTGCCGCCGCTGCCATCCGACCTCAAGCCGTGGGAAGCGAAGCTTGCGCGGACCATCCATGTCACTTTCTACGTCCTGTTGATCGCTTTGCCATTGGGCGGCTGGCTGGCCAGTTCCTACGGCGGTCGCCCGGTCGACTTCTTCGGATTTTTCACAATCCCCATGCTTCCGGTCGGCGAGAGCAAGGAACTGAGCAAGTCCATCTTCGACGCACACGCAACCGGCGGTTCGATCTTCATCTACCTGATCGGGCTACACATTCTCGGTGCGTTGAAACATACCTTCATCGACAAGAACGGCGGTATCTTCCGCATGCTGCCCTTCGGCAAGGCCTGAACCCAAAAGCAGGAACCCCCGCCGAGCGATCGGCGGGGGTCTGCTAACTTACCAGAAGAAGTCGTAGATCACGTCGACCACTTCGCCGCTGTAGATGTCGACCAGCAGCACG
The DNA here is from genome assembly GCF_038133525.1 of Erythrobacter sp. Classification (GTDB taxonomy): domain Bacteria; phylum Pseudomonadota; class Alphaproteobacteria; order Sphingomonadales; family Sphingomonadaceae; genus Qipengyuania. Next base: position 1,235 of record NZ_JAYPTL010000013.1, read on the forward strand.
TCGTCATAATAGCGCACCCAGCGATAGGGTCCGTAGACCGCGGGCAGGCGATAGCGCCAAGGGTCGCTGATCCAGTAGCGGCTGCCGAAGAACAGGTTGCCCAGGTGGAACCCGATGCTCAGGCGACTGTAGCGATGGCCGCGATAGGGCGAGTAATAGCGCCCAAGCCGATACAGATTTCGGTTGTGGCTGCGATAGCTGTACCAGTTGTAGCGACGGTCGTCGCGCCAATGACGCCTGTCCCAGCGGTCATAGTCGTGCCAGCGGCGCCCATCGTGGTAGCGTGCGCGGCGGCTGGCATCACGATAGCCATCCCGATAACCGTCACGACGAATGCTGCGGTCTTCGCGACGGTCACGGTGGGCCTCGTCGCGCCGACCATCGCGATAGGCGTCGCGGCGAATGGCACGATCCTCATACCTCTCGCGCCGTGCCTCGTCCCGTCGTCCATCGCGATAGGCATCACGGCGAGCATCGGTGTAGGAACGGTTGCGGTCACCGGCATAGGTCCGGTTGCGATCGTCCTGCCTGACTTCGATCTGGCGTTGCTCCTGGCTCCGCTCGCGGCGGTTCCAGTCCTGTCCGCTGCGTTCCTGCGCCACTTCGGCACGGCGGTCCGAACGGTTCCAGTCGCGTCCGCTTCGCTCACCATCGCGTCGTTGCGAGTCGCGTGACACTTGGCGCGAGCTGTCAGCCTGCTGCTGGCGGCGCTCGGTGCGTTCCGGTGCGGCCTGCTGGCGCTGTTCACGTCGTTCCTGGCGCGCTTCGCTGCGACGTTCCTGCCGCTCGCGCGGCTGGTCGCCCGAGACGCGCTCAAAGCGGGTCTGGCGGCGATCCTGCGCCTGTGCTTCGACCGGGATAGCGGTCATTGCCATGGTGGCTGCGAGCACCCCCAGGGCCGATCCCTTCATCAGTTTGCTCATGGACATGGAGCGAGTTCCTCGTGGCTGTAAATGCCGCTCCACCACCTGCGGCGCATTGTCGATGTCGCAATTTGTATCACCTTCGCCTGACCCGTATCTGAACCGGGATGACGGCCTCCTGTTAATGTTGGGGCGAGATTTACTGAACGCATCATGCCGCATCGGCAATTACCCAGGCGCCCACCGCGAAGAATAGCAATGCCGCCACGATCCGCACTGCCTTGAGCGATACGCGTTTCACGATCGCGTCGCCGAAATAGACCGCCGGCACATTTGCCAGCATCATGCCCAGCGTGGTGCCCACCGTAACGAGCAGCACGCTTTCGAACCGCGCTCCGAGTGCGATGGTGGCGATCTGTGTCTTGTCCCCGATCTCGACCAGGAAGAAGGCGATAGTGGTTGTCAGAAAGGCGCCGAACCTCGCCGTGGCGGGTCCCTCGTCCTCATCGAGCTTGTCGGGTACCAGGGTCCACAGCGCCATCGCCAGGAAGCTTGCCCCCACTGCATAGCGGAGCCACGGGCCCTCCAGCAGCCCGGCGATCGATTGACCCAGGAAGGCCGCTATGCCGTGATTGGCCAGCGTTGCCACCAGAATACCCAGGATGATCGGCAGGGGCTTGCGAAACCGGGCTGCCAGCACGATCGCGAGCAGCATGGTCTTGTCGCCGATTTCGGCGAGGGCAACCACGGCGGTGGAGGTAAGCAGAGCTTCCATCAAGTATCTCCGGGCCGGGCTTGGCGACTGCAACGACACCCGACCTTCCGCCCGGCCGGACGAAAGTCAGGTGTCATTGGTCTTGCCCGGGCGGAAGAACCGCACCCCTGCGCCACGACCTCTCGGCCGAGTATGTTGACGCGAAGGAACCGCCACGACGGCGGGCTACTCCCCAGATGACGCGAGCGCGTTAGCGAAGGTGGGGCGAGACGGCAAGCCGGGGGCTGGTTGCGCCCAGGAAGTGCATGTGGGTCGCCCAACCCGTTCAGTTTCATGTGTTCAATCCTGAAACATGGAACACATGGAACACGGTTCGAAGTTCTAAAACCGTGTTCCAGCCCTGACGGTTTGATAGACCGTCAGACGGCTCTGCTTGGGGATGTTGCGGGACTTCCATTGCTGGAGGGTAGCCGGTCGCGGTAGGGTAGGAAAATGAGTGGAGAATTGGTGAGGGGACTGAGCAACCGCTGTCTGCTCACTTCGCCATCCTTGCCCTTCGACGTTCGAGCCAGGGAAGGATCGGGAACAGGAATTGCTCACGGATCGAAAGACGCTTGCGTTCATCTTGTCCGACAACTGAAGACTCCCCTTCACGGAAGGTGCCATACATGCGGTCGAACAGGATCACGCAATTGCCGTAATTGCAGCGGGTGTCTTCGAAGCTCAAAGCCGTATGGTGCAGGCTATGGTGTCGGATCGTCGTGAAGAAGAAGGAAAACCACTTCGGCGGGTCGGCGCGAACGTTGGCATGGGCATAGTAGGAAATCGCCCCAAGCGAATTGACCGCGGCGAACCTCGCGGCCTTGTCGAACTCGAATAGCGCGATCACGCTGAGACTGATCAGGAAGAGCTCTATCGGATTGCCGATATAGCCTTTCATGGCATTCAACTGGGTCACGTGGTGGTGCGGGGCATGCGTCGACCAGAGGATGGAGTTGTTGTGCATCCAGCGATGCATCCAGTACTGGCCGAATTCGAACAGCAGCATGACGAGCGCGACCTGCACCAGGAAGGGCAGTGACGCCAGCCACGGTGTAGAAATCCCCAGCGCTTCCTTGGCGCTGGCGATCGGGCTGTCCGCAAAATTATCGGCAAACCAGCCGATAACAGTGATGCCGAATGCGACATAGAAGACGTCGGTAAGGAACTCCTGCCGGTTGATCCGCCAGCCTTCGTGCCGTTCGTGGACCCATTCCATCATTTGGACAAAGGCCAGCGCAACAAGGCCGACCACCGTGATCGTCCACCAGGTGTCGACCCAGGCCACCGGGGCGAAATACCAGAATGTCAGGATTGCGGCGACCGTTGCCGGCGGCAACAGATCGAACAAATATTGCTTCATCTGCCGTCCCCCCCAAAGCCCGAAGGCTGGCACCTCCCCGGTGCCTGAAGTTGCGAGCGACCAAAATTCGCGATGGGGCGATCCTATCCGAGTAGGAGCATACAGTCGAACGCAATCTATGCTGTCGCCGCTATGCTTCCGAACACCAGGCCAGTCGGACACGTTCCCCAACGCGCTGGTTTCTGGCAAATAGCCGCGGAGGGGGAGGCACTGCCGATGCGTTATCTGCCAGTGATTGCAGCTTTGCTTGCGGTGGGTGGGTGCAGCACCGTTCCGGAACCGCAAGCTTCAAGCGGGGATTCGCGCCTAATTGCGGCTGAGAAGCTGATCGATGCCTTTTACTCGTTCGATCCCAAGCCGTTACGATTGGCCTTGGTTGATGCCCCAGCCTCCCAGCTGCGAATTCTCTATTACCAAGGTTGGGCGGAAGGCGGGAACTATGCCGTTATCGGTCGCCAGCAGTGCGAGTTCGTCAATCACGACGAGGCGGTATGCGCAATCACCGTAAGGGATGATTTGATCGCTGCGCTGGGAACCGGTTTTTGGGTTACGGACAGCTTTCACCTAACCTTCCAGGATGGTCGGATAGTGAAAGTCAGCACTAGCTCGAATGACCCGCCAGACTTCGGGGCAGGGCTGGCATGGCTACAGGCGGAACGGCCCGAGATCATGTCCGGCCCCTGTCTAGGCTTCTTTGACGGCGGCCCTAGCCCCGGGGACTGCGTTCGCGCGGTGGTTCGCGGATTCAGGGAGTATCGGGCTGCAAGGCGATCCGAATGATACCGATCGCCGGGTCGCAAGCGGCATAACCGCCTGCGACCCGGCAGTACTCAGCGCGTCAGCTTCTTGTATGCCAGTCGCGTGGGGCGATCGGCCGCGTCGCCCAGGCGGCGGCGCTTGTCTTCTTCATAGGCTTCGAAGTTGCCTTCGAACCATTCGACGTGGCTGTTGCCTTCGAAGGCGAGGATGTGCGTCGCCAGACGGTCGAGGAAGAAGCGGTCGTGGCTGATGACCACGGCGCAGCCTGCGAAGTTCTCGATCGCGTCTTCGAGCGCGGCGAGGGTTTCGACGTCGAGATCGTTGGTCGGATCGTCCAGCAGCAGCACGGTGGCGCCGTCTCTAAGAAACTTCTCACT
>NZ_JAYPTL010000013.1:5360-15016 GCF_038133525.1 Erythrobacter sp.
GTTCGTCGAGTAGCAGCACGTTGCCGCCCTGCTTGAGCATCTTGGCCATGTGCACGCGGTTGCGTTCACCGCCCGAAAGCTTGCCGACGTTCTTCTGCTGGTCCGCGCCCTTGAAGTTGAAGGCACCGACATAGGCCCGCGTCGACATGTCCTGGCCGTTGACTTTCATGTAATCGAGCCCGTCCGAAATTTCCTCCCAGACATTGTGCTTGGGATCGAGGTGGTCGCGGCTCTGGTCGACATAGCCGAGGCGTACGGTCGAACCGATCTCGATTGTGCCGCTGTCGGGTTGTTCCTTGCCCGTGAGGATCTTGAACAGCGTCGACTTGCCCGCGCCATTGGGACCGATCACGCCGACGATGCCGCCCGGAGGCAGGATGAAGCTGAGGTTTTCGAACAGCAGTTTGTCGCCATAGGCCTTGGAGATGTTCTTGGCCTCGATCACCTTGCCACCGAGGCGCTCGGGCACCTGGATGACAATCTGCGCCTTGCCGACCTGGCGATTGTCCTGGCTGTTCTGCAGTTCTTCGAACTTGCGGATACGCGCCTTGGACTTGGTCTGGCGCGCGGCGGGGGTCTGCCGGATCCATTCGAGTTCGCGCTGCAGCGCCTTCTGCTTGCCGCTTTCCTCGCGGCTTTCCTGCTCGAGACGCTTGGCCTTCTTCTCGAGATAGGTCGAGTAGTTGCCCTCGTAAGGGTAGTAGCTGCCGCGATCGAGTTCGAGGATCCAGCCGACGACGTTGTCGAGGAAATAGCGGTCGTGGGTGATCATCAGCACCGCGCCGGCATATTCCTTGAGGTGGTTTTCGAGCCACTGGACGCTTTCGGCATCGAGGTGGTTGGTCGGTTCGTCGAGCAGCAGGATGCTGGGCTTCTGGATCAGCAGGCGCGTCAGCGCGACGCGGCGCTTTTCACCGCCCGACAGCGTTTCGACACCCATATCGCCTGGCGGGCAGCGGAGTGCCTCCATTGCGACTTCCAGCTGGTTGTCGAGCGTCCAGCCGTCAACAGCATCGATTTTGTCCTGCAATTCACCCATTTCCGCGCCAAGCGCGTCGAAATCGGCATCAGGCTCGCACATCAAAGCGCTGATCTCGTTGAAACGAGCGACGAGGTCTGCGGTCTCTTTCGCGCCTTCGCGCACGTTTTCGAGGACGGTTTTGGTCGGGTCGAGCTCGGGCTCTTGCTCGAGATAGCCGACAGTGATGTTCTCGCCCGGCCAGGCTTCGCCGGTGAAGTCCTTGTCGATACCCGCCATGATCTTGATCAGGGTCGATTTGCCCGCGCCGTTGGGGCCGACGATACCGATCTTCGCACCCTGGTAGAATTGTAGGTTGATGTTCGACAGCACCGGCTTCTGCGCACCGGGGAAGGTCTTGGTCATGTCCTTCATGACAAAGGCGTATTGAGCGGCCATCGGGGCGGGGTCCTTCGTGGTCTGAATGGGGTAGGCGGACAGAGGTGCCCGACAGGTTTGGGGGCCAGATAATGGCGCGAAGGGAAAGGGGCAAGCGGAACGCGCAAGTCGCTGGACTTGCGGGCAAAGCGTGATAGCTAGCCCGCCCATGCAAAAACCGCTCCTCGCGCTGGTGGCGCTCTCGCTCGCCGTTCCCGCTTCGCTGACTGCCGCTCCGCCGCCTTCGACAGTGGGCGATCATGCAGAGCGGGTTGCCGCTGAGGATGGGCTGGCGTGGGACTTCCTCGAAGGTCTCACCACCGAGGTTGGCCCGCGCATGGCGGGGACCGAGGCGGAGGCGCGGGGGCGCGCCTGGTCCATGCAATGGCTGCGTACCAATGGTTTCGTCAATGTGGTCGAAGAGCCTTATGACATGCGCACATGGGTCCGGGGTACGGAAACCGCCGTTGTGTTGGCTCCCTTCCAGCAGCCCATGCACATAACTGCTCTGGGCGGCACTGCTTCGACCGGAGAGAACGGGATCGAGGCGGAGGTTGTCTTCTTCCCCACCTATGCCGTGCTCGAGGCGGCGGCGCCAGACAGCCTGAAAGGCAAGATCGCCTTCATCAGCCATGACATGCGCCCGACGCAGGACGGATCGGGCTACGGCTTCGCCGGTCCGGCGCGCTGGACGGGTGCTTCGCTTGCCGCGAGCAAGGGTGCGATCGCCACGGTGATCCGGTCGATCGGGACCGAGAGCCATCGCACGCCGCACACGGGCGGCACGACTTTTGCCGAAGGTGTCAAACCGACCCCTGCGGGCGCACTCTCCAACCCCGATGCCGATAATCTCGAGCGCATCTTTGCACGGGCCAACGGCCAGCCGGTCACAATGAGACTGGTGCTGACGCCGCGTGACTTGGGTATGACCAAGAGCGGCAATGTCACCGGCGAGATTGTCGGTCGCGATCCTTCGCTGCCACCGGTGCTGCTCGCCTGTCACTTGGACAGCTGGGACTTGGGTACCGGCGCGGTAGACGATGGCGCAGGTTGCGCAATCATCGCCGCCGCGGCCAAGCAGGCCGCCGCTTTTGGCCAGCCGCTCCGCACGATCCGCGTGCTCTTTGCCGGGGCGGAAGAAGTCGGCCTGTTCGGCAGTAGCGCCTATGCCGATGCGCATCGGAACGAGCCCTTCATGGTTGGTCTGGAAAGTGACTTCGGTGCCGATCGCATCTGGCGCATCGACAGCAATTTCACCGAGAGCGATGCCGATCTCTACAAGCAGCTCGCTGCGGCGGTCGCCCGATTAGGCGTCGCCCCGTCGAAGCAGGTGGCCCACGGCGGTGCTGACCTCAATGTCGTGCGCGCGCAGAAGGGCGCGCTGGTTGATCTGCAGCAGGACGGCACGCGCTATTTCGACTTGCACCACACGCCTGACGATACGCTGGACAAGGTCGATCCGGTGCAGTTGCGGCAGAACGTTGCCGTCTGGGCGGCGACTGTCGGAGTACTCGCCAACCACTCCAATCCGGTTGAATTGGGGCAATAAGCGCTCGACACTGGGGGTGCTTTTGGTATTGGCGAAATACATTTGTAGTGAAACGGGAATTTATGGGGGGCTCCCGTCCACATGGATCAAGAACAAATACTGGGGTTGATTACCCCCATGATGGCGGCGGTCTTCATGGCCGTGTTCCTTGTCATGTGGAAACGCGGAAATATGGGGCACTATGTGCTCGCATTCGCGGGCGCCTATTTCTTTTTCGGACTCGGTTTCCTTGCGACCCATCTCATTCCCGATACTGGCGCAGCCTATGTCTTCCCGCTGACCCAACTGCTCTATTCGCTCGGCTGCGTCTGTGCCGTCTGGGGCGCGGCGAACCGCGCGGGCGAAGCGATATCCTTGCCCGTCATGGGCTATATCTACGGCGTCTCAGCGGTGACGCTGCTGGTGGCGATCGCGGTTTCTGATCAGGCCGACCCGCGGCTTTACATCGTCAACACCGGCTACGGGGTGATGTTCGCCCTTGGCACCATGGCGTTGCTCCAGGCGAACCGCCGGAGCGCGATCGATATCCTGGTGATCGTGCTCTTCGCAGCCTCGGCGACGCAGTTCCTCGTCCGTCCGGTGCTTACCTTGCTGATTGCCGGTGGGTCGGGTGCGTCGGACTACCGGGAGTCGATGTATTACTCGGTCCTCAGTGTCGCGATAACCATCCAGTCGCTGATGACCGCCGTTACCCTGGTTGGCGCCTGCGCTTGGGACCAGGTGATTGCCGAGCGCGAGCGGGCCATGCGTGACATGCTCACCGGGCTGCGGGCTCGCCGTGCCTTCGAACAGGATGCGCTGGCGACGATCGAGCGCGCAAAGCAGGAAGGTGTCTCAGTCAGCCTAATTGTCGCCGATATCGATCACTTTAAGAGCGTCAACGATGTCTATGGCCACCAGGCGGGCGATCAAGGGATTGCGGCGTTCGGCTCTTTGATCGCGGGGATGATCCGTAACAGTGATGTCGCCGGGCGCATCGGCGGAGAGGAATTTTGCATCCTGGCATGGAATTGCGATGGTTCGCAGGCGGAAGCCATGGCTGAACGCATTCGCCGCCGTTTGGGCGATACGCCGGTGACCGGTCTGCCATCTGACGTGCGGTTGACGGCCAGTTTCGGCGTTGCGGAGCGGCTTGAGAACGAAGGCTATGGCAAGATGTTCGCGCGCGCGGATGCGGAGCTCTATCGGGCGAAGGAAGCCGGGCGTGATCGTGTGTGTGCTGCCAGGCTACAAGGTACCGTCACCACGCTGGCCACACCCGAAGCGAAGCGCGAAACGGCTGCCCGATCAGCTGCGCAATAGGCGCGGCATCTGCACAGCCTGAAGCCCCGCCCGCATCAGTAGGAATGCGATGAACGATAGCCATAAGCCATTGTTGCCCAGCGGCCAGGTCAGCCATAGCAGGGCTGCATAGCCCATTGCCGCACCAGCCATGCTCAACAACAGGGCTCGGGTCCAACTGGCTCCCACAAAGACCCCGTCGAAAACGAAACTGGTCACGCCGGCCAAAGGCATTGCGACAATCCACGGCAGTAGCGCTAGGGCTTCCACTGCGACTTCGGGCGTTGCGGCGAACCCCGCAATGATGGTGTGTCCTAGCGCCGCAAAGACTGCGGCAAGAAGCGCTGCCGTGCCAAGCCCACGAAGCAGGATGGCTCGAAAATAGGCGCGGAACCCTCTGCGGTCTTCGGCTCCCATCCGCTCTCCATTGAGTACTTGCGCTGCGTTCTCGAAACCGTCGAGCAAGAGTGCCGACAGGATAAACAACTGGTAGGCTATGCCATTGGCTGCGAGCACCACCGGTCCGCGCTCAGCGCTGAGGCGGGTCAGGGCAGCAATAGACACCATCAACATGACAGTGCGCAGGAACAGGTCGCGATTGACCAGGAGGAACGGCTTGAGCGCCGCGAGTGAAAGATGCGCGCCCTGATGCAGTTTCACGCGAAGTCCACCGCTGTTGCGGCCGAAAACCAGCATGGTGCAAGCGGCGAGCTTGGTGCATTCCGCTGCGACGCTGGCCCAGGCAATACCTTCAATGCCCCAGTGCAGTCCTAGTGCGAGCCACAGCCCGAGGGCCACATTTAGAAGGTTGTAGGCAACCTCGATCACCAGTACTTGCGTCATCTGTCGCCGCCCGACGAGAAAGCCGACCAACGCAAAATTAGCCATTACGGCAGGCGCACTCCAATAGCGGATCCCGGCGTAGGCATCGGCAGCCTCGTGCACGGCGTCCTGGGCACCTAGTGCATCGAGCATCGCAGGCAGCAGGATCGGGCGTGCAAACAGCAGCAGCGCCGCGATTGTCAGGCCAACAAACAGGCCACGCATTAGGATGCCGAACTGTTCGGAATTCCCGCTACGGGTTCCAGCTTGCGCCACCAGTCCTGTGGTACCTGTCTTGAGGAAATTCATCACCGTGAACAGCACGGCGAATAGTTTTGCACCCACGTCGACCGCGCCCTGTGTCGGCGCATCGCCAAGCTGGCCGACAATCCACATGTCGCCCACGCCAATTAGCGCGGTCGCGACGTTGGTGACCATCGCGGGCAGAGCGATGGCCCAGATGACGCGCTTATTGATTCCTTGCGTTGCGGGTGCAGGTGAGGTGTTCACCCGCTGGATTTGGCCGAGCACTCGGCGGCCGGCAAGTGACTAGCGCAGGACGCGGGCAAAGGCTGCGCCGGCGCCGGGGCGTGCTGGGCTTTCGGCTGTGCGCGGCGCGGCAGGTGCTTCGCGTGGGATGATGGATCCGATCCGCGCAACCAGGTCATCGAGAACAGCCCGGTCGACCGTGTAGAATACCTGTTTGGCAAGCCGCTCGCCCACCACGAGGCCCGCATCACGCAAGATGCGCAACTGCTGCGACAGACTTGGCTGGCCAATTCCTGTTGCCTCCTCGATCTCGCCGACCGACAATCGACCTTCGCCGATGGTGCATAGTATCTTGAGGCGCCCGGCGTGCGCCAAGGCGCGCAGAGCCTCAATCGAGGGGCAGCGTTCGGGGTTATTCAAGTCCTTCATTGCGACACACTCTCGTCAGTTCTTATTGTAAAACCAGTCAGTCAGGCCGGAGCCAAGCACGCCGGCGTTGTCCATGGTTGGCTGAGGCATGGTAGGCGCGCCCGGGTGCCAATCCGCCGGGCACAAGCGGTCCTCGCGATCGGCAGCTTGCAGCGCGGCCAGCGCGCGCAAGGTTTCGTCGACGCTGCGGCCCACATTTGCCGGATAGAATGTGATCAGGCGGATGACCCCGGCCGGGTCGATGAGGAAGCTGGCCCGCACGGTCGAAGCGTCCGAAGCTTCCGCGTCGACCATTCCGTATGCGCGGGCGATCTCCAGCGTGGGATCTTCGATGAGGGGGAAATGAACCTCAGTCCCCGTCGCTTCCTTGATCAGTCGTATCCACGCCAGGTGCGCAAACAGACTGTCTACGGAGAGCGCGAGGATATGGCATCCCATTCGCTCGAATTCGGCCTGTCGCTGCGCCAGGGCGACGAACTCGCTCGTGCAAACAGGGGTGAAATCGCCGGGGTGAGATGCGAGCAGCACCCATGATCCGCGGTAGTCCGACAAGACCACCTGCCCCGCAGTCGATCGTGTTCGGTGCGGTCGTTCCAATCCTCAGAACACCACCGCCAATCCCTTCCATCATGTCACTCGCTTACTCTGATCGCTCAATTCGCGTGCGGTCTACTTGACCTAATCGCTTAGGTAAATTAATTACACGATTACAGGAAATGTGCAATGGTGATTCTATGACCGACAATGCGCTGAACCAGGCTTCGCAACAGATCGAAGTGGCGCGGGCGGATGCTGCCAAGCGACCGACCATTGCTGCCTTTTTTGACGAGGCTACGAACACGGTCAGTTATGTCGTGAGCGATCCAGCCACCGGCAAGGCGGCGGTAATCGACTCGGTGCTCGACTATGAGGCTGCTTCCGGTCGGACTGACGATCATTCGGCAAAGTTGATTATTGAATATGTGAAAGTCAATAATCTTGAGGTCGAATGGCTGCTCGAAACGCACGCTCATGCTGATCATCTTTCTGCCGCTCCTTATTTGCAGGAGCGTCTCGGCGGGAAGCTCGCCATCGGCAGGGATATCCGCATCGTGCAGGAGGTATTCGGCAAGCTATTCAACGCCGGTTCCGATTTCCAAAGGGACGGTTCGCAATTCGATCGTCTGTTCGACGACGGCGATCGTTTCACCATTGGATCCCTCGATGCGATCGTGCTCCATGTTCCCGGCCATACGCCGGCCGACCTGGCTTTCGTCATCGGCGATGCTGCCTTCGTCGGTGATACGATCTTCATGCCTGACTTCGGCACTGCGCGGGCCGACTTCCCGGGCGGCGATGCCCGTCGGCTATACCAGTCGATCCGTCGCTTGCTGTCGCTGCCTTCCGAGACGCGGCTGTTCATGTGCCACGACTACAAGGCGCCCGGCCGCGATGATTTCGCCTGGGAAACCACGGTTGGGCAACAACGCGCGCACAACGTTCATGTCCGCGATGGCGTGAGCGAGGATGAGTTCGTGGGGATGCGCACCATGCGCGACCGCACGCTGGCGATGCCCGATCTCATCATGCCCTCGGTGCAGGTGAATATTCGCGGGGGGCGCCTGCCCGAACCGGAGGACAATGGTGTGAGCTACATCAAGATACCGATCAACGCCGTATGACGATCGCGGCCTTTCCTTACGCCATGCCCCTACACGGGCTGGTCGGCGGCCTGCTGATCGGCACAGCTGCGGCAGTTTTCCTGCTTGGTAGCGGGCGCATTGCCGGGGTCAGCGGGCTGTTCGCCCGTGCCACCGGGATTGCCCCCGGACGACGCGATGGGGCGGCCGCGCTGTTCATCGTGGCGCTGATTGGCGGCGCGGCGCTGGTCAATGTCGTCAGTGGACCGGTCGAACAGACCTTCATGGACAACTGGCCACTCCTGGCGCTTGGTGGTGTCATCGTCGGCTTCGGCACGCGAATGGGTAGCGGTTGCACCAGCGGTCACGGCGTCTGCGGCATGTCACGACTTTCCCCGCGCTCGATCGTAGCGACGCTGACCTTCATGACCTTCGGCGTTCTGACGGTATTCGCGATGCGCCTTATGGGACTGGGAGGCTAGAGATGCGCCAGTTCGTCGCCATCCTCAGCGGCCTGCTGTTCGGAGCCGGCCTTGCCATCGGGGGCATGACCGATCCTGCAAGGGTCAGGGCCTTCCTCGACATCCTCGGCCAATGGGACCCAACGCTGGCCTTTGTCATGGGTGGCGCGCTGCTCGTCATGGCTCCGGTGTGGCTGGTCCAGCGCCGCATGGACAAGAGCTTTGACGGGACCACCTTTGACCTGCCGGGAACCAGCACGATCGACGGCAAGCTGCTGGTTGGCTCTGCGCTGTTCGGCGTCGGCTGGGGTATCACCGGCCTGTGCCCCGGGCCGGCCGTCGCCTCGCTGGCGACTGCCTTTGTCCCCGCCATCGTGTTCGTCGTGGCGATGATCGCCGGGATGATCCTTCACCGTTTTGCCTTGAAGCCTTGAACCCCACACTGCGCGAGGATCTGCAGAATGGCCCGTACCGATTTTGACATTGTCGTGGTTGGCGCCGGGGCTGCTGGCCTTGCGGCCATCGCGTCGATCCGCAAGCGCCGGCGGGACCTGTCGATTGCCGTCGTCGACCCCGCTACCGAGCATTTCTACCAGCCAGGGTGGACCATGGTCGGCGGAGGGATTTTTGAAGCCGACCAGACTGTGCGACCGATGGAAGAGCTGATTCCGTCCGAGGTCACCTGGTTGCGGCAACCGGTCGCAAGTTTCGAGCCGGAGAGCGATACGATCCTCCTGGGTGACGGGAGCCGTGTGAGCTATCGCCAGTTGGTGGTCGCCACCGGACTCACGCTCAACTGGGGTGGGATTGACGGCTTGCCGGAAACACTCGGCCGCAATGGTGTCACTTCCAATTATCGCTTCGACCTGGCGCCCTATACCTGGCGGCTGGTGCAGGGGCTGCAGGAGGGTGCGGCGCTGTTCACCCAGCCGCCGATGCCGATTAAATGCGCAGGCGCGCCGCAGAAGGCGATGTACCTGTCATGCAGCCACTGGGAGCGGTCGGGCGTGCTCAACCGCATCGACGTGCAGTTCCACAATGCCGGCGGCGTGCTGTTCGGCGTAGCCGACTATGTGCCTGCGCTGATGGGTTACGTCGAACGCTACGGGATCGAGCTGGACCTGAACGAGACCCTTATCGCCGTGGATGGGCTGGCAAAGCAGGCGACTTTCCGTACCCAAGATGGCGAGAAAACGGTCGATTTCGACATGATCCATGTTGTCCCGCCGCAGGTCGCACCCGCGGTGGTGGCAGAGAGTCTGCTGGCGGGCGAGGGCGGCTGGGTCGACGTCGACCAGGAAACGCTGCGCCATAAGCGTTACGAGAACATCTTCGCGCTGGGCGATTGCACCACCACGCCGAATGCGAAGACCGCGGCAGCGGCCCGCAAGCAGGCGCCGATCGTGGCGGCCAATCTGCTGGCCAATATCGAAGGCATGCCGCTGCCCTTTGCCTATGACGGCTATGGCAGTTGCCCGCTGACCGTGGAGCGCGGCAAGATCGTGCTCGCCGAGTTCGGCTATGGCGGAAAGCTGCTGCCGACTTTCCCCACCTGGCTGATCGATGGAACCAAGCCGTCGCGCGCCGCATGGTGGCTGAAGTCTGAAGCG
>NZ_JAYPTL010000013.1:15026-15703 GCF_038133525.1 Erythrobacter sp.
CGTCCGCAGGTCTATTGGCACGCCATGCTCAAGGGCCACGAAGGGCTGGCCGAACCGGCCCTTAGGAAAGACTGAGGCGCGGTACCTATGGACACGATCTACCTACTCACCGGCGCGCTTTCGGGTGCTGCCGTGGGTTTCGTACTTGGCCTGATCGGTGGCGGAGGGTCGATCCTCGCAGTGCCGCTGATGGTTTACCTGGTCGGCGTGCCCAGTCCGCATGTTGCAATCGGGACCAGCGCGCTGGCGGTCGCGGCCAATGCACTGGCCGGACTCGTCAACCATGCGCGGGCCAAGACCGTGAAGTGGAAATGCGGGTCGATGTATGCCGCAGCCGGTGTCGTCGGCGCCTTCGCGGGTTCGACGCTGGGCAAGAATTTCGACGGGCACAAGCTGCTGTTCCTGTTCGCGCTGCTGATGATCGTGGTTGGCGCTTTGATGCTGCGCGGTCGCGGCGCGGTGTCCGATGCCGATGTTGTGCTGAGCCGCCAGAACGCACCGAAGCTCTTCGTCTATGGCATGGGCACGGGCGCATTCTCGGGCTTCTTCGGTATCGGCGGTGGCTTCCTGATCGTGCCCGGCCTGATCGCGGCGACGCGCATGCCGATCGGCAATGCCGTTGGAACCAGCCTGGTGGCAGTGACTGCATTCGGGATCACAACTGCGGCGAATTATTC
>NZ_JAYPTL010000013.1:15713-30901 GCF_038133525.1 Erythrobacter sp.
ATCGACTGGCCGTTGGCGGGCCTGTTCGTGCTCGGCGGCCTGCTGGGTAGCCAGTTCGGCACAGCACTTTCAAAACGTCTGTCGAGTACAAATGCGCTGACCAATATCTTTGCCGGGGTGATCTTCGTGGTTGCGGCCTACATGCTGTGGCAGAGCTGGCTGGCGATGTGATCTGTGTAGTGGGTTGCATGGCGGTGCATGCACCTTGCAACCCTTGCACCGCACCTTGCGGAATCTTCGTGTAAGGCGCTGATCATGTTCGACCAGCTCGACGCGCTGCTGCTCGCCCGCATCCAGTTCGCCTTCACGGTGAGCTTCCACTTTATTTTCCCGGCCTTTTCGATCGGTCTCGCGAGCTATCTCGCGGTCCTCGAAGGCTTGTGGTTGAAGACCGGAGACGACGTCTATCGGGACCTCTTCAAATACTGGCTCAAGATCTTTGCCGTAGCCTTCGCCATGGGCGTCGTGTCGGGCATCGTGATGAGTTACCAGTTCGGCACAAACTGGTCGGTCTTCTCCGACAAGGCCGGGCCGGTGATCGGACCGCTGATGGCCTATGAAGTGCTGACCGCCTTCTTCCTCGAAGCGGGATTTCTCGGCGTGATGCTGTTCGGGATGAACGGGGTGGGGGGGGGCCTGCACTTCACTGCCACGCTGATGGTGGCGCTGGGCACATTCGTCTCGGCGTTCTGGATCCTCAGCGTGAATAGCTGGATGCAGACGCCGACCGGCTACGAAATCGGAGCCAACGGCCAGTTCCTGCCGGGCGAGAGCTGGGCGGAGATCATCTTCAATCCCAGCTTCCCCTACCGCCTGGTCCACACGGTGATCGCGGCCTATCTGACCACTGCCTTCGTCGTCGGCGGGGTGGGGGCGTGGCACTTGCTGAAGGACAGCGCCAACCGGCACGCACGCAAGATGTTCTCGATGGCGATGTGGATGGCCGCGCTGGTCGCCCCCGTGCAGATCTTCGCGGGGGACATGCACGGGCTCAACACGCTCGAACACCAGCCGGTCAAGGTCATGGCGATGGAAGGGCACTACGAAAGCCACCCTGACGGCGCGCCGCTCTACCTGTTCGGTATTCCCAACGACAAGGAACAGCGACTCGACTACGCCGTGGGCATTCCCAAGCTGTCGAGCGTGATCCTCAAGCATGATCCCGATGCGCCCCTGGCCGGGCTGGATACGGTGCCCGATGCGGACCAGCCGCCGGTATTCGTGGTGTTCTGGGCGTTTCGCGTGATGGTCGGGATTGGCTTCCTGATGCTCGGCATCGGCCTGTGGAGTCTCATCGCCCGTTGGCGCAAGCGGCTGTACGATTGGCGCCTACTGCATCGCGCCGCGATCGTCATGGGACCGGCGGGTTTCGTGGCGGTGATCGCCGGATGGATCACGACCGAGGTCGGGCGCCAGCCTTTCACCGTCTATGGCCTGCTGCGCACCGCCGAGAGCGCGAGCCCGCTGGCCGCACCTGCAGTGGCGATGTCACTGCTGGCCTTCGTGCTTGTCTATTTCGCCGTCTTCGGGGTCGGGACCTGGTACATCCTGCGCCTGATGAGCGGCGCGCCGCATGCTGGTGAGAAAGGGGTCAAACGGACCGAGAAGGGGCCGGTGCGGACCGCCGGTATCACTCCCGGACCGACGCAGAATCCGGTTACGGATCGCGATGCGCTGCCCCGTAGCCAACAGGAGACGCGCGATGGCGTTTGACCTGACCACGATCTGGGCCTTCATCATCGCCTTTGCGGTATTCGCCTATGTGATCATGGATGGCTTCGATCTCGGAATCGGGATCCTGTTTCCCTTTTTCGAGGTGGGCGAGGAACGCGACCAGGCGATGAACTCGATCGCGCCCGTGTGGGACGGTAACGAGACATGGTTGGTGCTGGGCGGGGGCGGGCTCTTCGCGGCATTCCCGCTGGCCTATGCCATCATCCTGCCTGCAACCTATCCCCTGATCATCGCCATGCTGTTGGGCCTCGTGTTTCGCGGTGTCGCCTTCGAGTTCCGCTGGCGTGACCCGGGGCACCGCGCTTTCTGGGATTTTGCCTTCACCGCGGGGTCGCTGGTCGCCGCTCTGGCCCAAGGCATGGTGCTGGGCGCGCTGTTGCAGGGCATCGAAGTTGCCGACCGGGCCTATGCCGGAAGCTGGTTCGACTGGCTGACGCCCTATACGCTGCTGACCGGGCTGGGCGTGGTTGCAGGCTATGCCCTGCTCGGTGCGACCTGGTTGATCATCAAGGTAGAAGGTCGTGCCCTGGACCATGCCTATCGGATTGCACGGCCGGCCTTTGTGGCGACCCTGATCCTGCTCGGCGCCGTGAGCCTCTATACCCCCTTCCTTGAAGGGCAGTATTGGCAACGCTGGTTCACCATGCCCAGCTTCCTGTTTGCCAGCCAGGTGCCGCTGCTAACCGGCATTCTCGCCTACGCCCTGATGCGCGCACTCGCGAAGCGGAGGACCTACGCTCCATTCCTCTTGGCTTTGGGGTTGTTCCTGCTCGGCATGATCGGCCTGGGCGTTTCGATGTGGCCCTATGTCGTGCCCGACCAGGTTACCATCTGGGATGCCGCGGCGCCGGAACGCAGCCAGCTGTTCATGCTGGTCGGGACCGCCATCATCCTTCCCGTGATCCTGGCCTATACGGCCTGGGCCTATTGGGTCTTCCGCGGCAAGGTAGGGACTGACGGGTACCACTGATGCGTCTGGCCCCTCTCGATGGCGGTGAAGACGCCGAAACCAAGCCGCTGTGGCAGCGGCTCGGCTGGATGCTGGGGATATGGGTGGCGAGTGTGACCGCGCTTGGCGCGGTGGCCTATCTGTTGAGGTTGTGGCTGGCCTAACGTCGACCGCGCTATCGCTTGTCGCCTTCTCACTTGATCCGCAGAGAAAGGGGCCTGGTTGAAGGCCTTGGAACTCAGCGTTCCTCGTCGCTGCCCAGCGGGCCGTATTTCACATTGGCAAAGTGGGCATCGGTCCCCGATGCTATCCAAAGGCCGATTGCCCCTTCGCCCGCGTCGGACAGCAGGTCGTTTACGATCAGGACCGGCTGGTCGTTGCGGTTCACGAAGAAGCGAGCGCGATCACCTTCCACCTCTACCCGCAGGCTCGTCCAGCTGCCCAGCTCGACATCGACATAGCTCTCGTAATGTCCCGGCTTCTCTTCCCGAAGCCTGAACCAGGTATAGTCCGGGTGGGAGATGTACTGGGTCGAGTGATTGCGGCGAATCTGTTCCTCGGCCCGGCCATTCGCAGGACGAATGTAAAACGCATCGTAGTGGTGCAATCCCGGTTGAACCCTGAACGCGATCCCGGCGAAGCCTCGCGAGCCTGCGGGAGCATCCGGAACCAGATTGCTGTTCACTTCGACCTCGACGAAACCGTCGGCCATGCTGATCGGCAACAGCACGACGCCATCGCCGGTGGTTGTCGAGACACGCAGGGTTTTGCGCCCATCCAGTTCGCTATTCGCCACATCGATGCTGGGATCGTGTTCGAGATCGGCCGATGCGGCGATCTCCAGCGCTACGCCATCCTGCGCCACAGCGGGCCAAGCGGAACAGGCGAGCAGGAAGGCGCCGACAAACCCATGCAGGGAACGGTGCGATTGCTTGGTCATCATACTCTCTCTGGGTTCCATCTGCGCAAGGTGAGCGGGTGATCGGCGCGAGTGCCATTGCCAAGGAACTCGGGATCGCCCGGAGTAGCGTCTATGAGGCACTGAAGGGGGTACTGAGGACACTGCTCAGCCTCCGGTCGGATCGCTCTTCTTCTTGCGAGGCCCTGCTTTCTTGGTGAGCGGCGCGGCATCCTTCTCGACCTTCAGCGTGGGGAGTGCCCCGTACCCGTTGTCCTCCGCAAGAACTTCCTTTCGCTCCACTTCATTCGCGAGGTCGAAGACCCCTGCGACCATGTGAAGGGACCTTTCTCCTCTCAGGACTTCAATGAACCGCTGTCGGACTTCCGCTTGTTCGTTCATCTCGTTCACCCAAGCGACGGGCGCGTAGCCCAAGCGGTGTTCCTCCCTAATCGGAAGTCGCGCACCGACAACCTCCCCAATCCGACGGATGAGGTTGTGCCGGGCGTCCCCTGATCGAGTAATGAGACCAAGCCGAACGTTATCGTCCGCCGAGTTCCAACTGGGATCGTTGAGAGAATCCATCAGCTTCCCCCATTCCTCCATGGCCTCCTTGTCGTGTGAGAATAGGACTGGAACCATGTTGACCGCAGCGACGTGGTCGGGAGAAAGCTCTAGGCCGCGAGTCCTGCGCAGCGTCACGAAAAGTTCCCAGCGGCGGTTCTTCTGTTCCTTCGAGGCGTCAATGAGGCGCGTGACCCAGATGCCAACCAGCGGACCACAGAAGATTGCTGCAAGCACCAGCCAGTCGTAATAGTCGGGGGCTTGGCTCATCCCGCCGCACCCAACTCGTCAAGGCGCTTCAAAATCGCCTTTTCGAACTTGTAGATATCGACAGGCTCCCCGACGGAGTGACGTGTCTCTTCCTTGCCCTCAAAGGTTCCGAAGTGGCGACTTGTGGCGCTATTGAAGTGCAGCCGGGCGATGCTCTTCCGGTTGTTGTCGTCCAGGAGGATGGCGCAGTAGGATTTGGCGTCCCGCATAATAACCCGCGTTGGATCCACCTTCCGGGCCGCGATAGCGCGCACGATATTGAACCCTTCGATCTCCTCTGGGGTTGTCTCTATGTCCTCGCCGCTGCTTTCCTCAATATCTTGCGGTTCATCTCCGCCCTTTTCGAGAGCCGAAGTCAGTCTTTCGTTGACCCGATCTCTGATGAGAGCGCTCAAGGAGGAAGAGATGAGTGAGGTGAATGTCTCCCTCACCGAGGCCGTGAAGCGTCCCGGGTTGACGCGTTGAGCAATCAAACGAACGAAATCTTCTGACGGCTCGGCGAACTCCTTCTCAAGCTCCCCGTACACCAGCGTCTGTAGTTTGAGCTTCCCGGCCTCGCGCACAATCTGATCAATGTCGAAGCTTCCCTTGACGAACTTCTCAAGCGTCCGGATATCCTGCTTTCGGAGGTTCTCTAGATCGAGCGTGAAGAAGGGGCGATCATCCATCCGGTTGGGCGACTCGGTATCGGAGAAGAACTTGAACACCACGCCGTTAGTCAGGATCGCCACACGCGCATCCGTCACGCTGAAATAGCGATAGAGCTGGGACGCGTGATTAATGCTGAGCACGGAGTTGGACGGCTTACACTCCAGCAGCATGGCGAGCCTCCCGCGATCAAACACGGCGTAGTCGACCTTCTCGCCCTTCTTCGTGCCTACATCGCAAGTGAACTCAGGGGTAACTTCAGTCGGGCTGAAGACGTTGTAGCCCAACGCTTGAATGAATGGCATCACTAGCGCGTTCTTTGCCGCCTCTTCGGTTAATAGGACTTCCTTGTGATCGCGAACCGTCTTCGCGAGTTCAGTGAGCCGTACCTCCAAGTCCATAGTCACCCCCAACAGTTGTAGGGACAGACTATCGCACAACGGCTCCTACGCAAGGGATCATTGAGTTGATCGGTGAAACTACGGAGTTGTTAGTCCTGTCGGCCAGTTCCTGAGCGCCATTGGCCTCACAATCGTGGGTGCCTGTGGGTTAAGTGACGAATATATATATCCGAAAAACTGAAATGGTCGGGGAGACAGGATTCGAACCTGCGACATCCTGCTCCCAAAGCAGGCGCGCTACCGGACTGCGCCACTCCCCGACGCTGTTTCATCGCTGCTGCGACTGGTGGGCCCGGCAGGACTCGAACCCGCGACCTAGCCGTTATGAGCGGCCAGCTCTAACCAACTGAGCTACAGGCCCGCCGGTCGCATGCAGAGCAGTGCGCCTAGCCGCGCGCTGGCCGACTGGCAAGCCGCTATACGAGCGCTTTTTCCATGATTTCCGCCACGGTCGTCGATCGGACCCCGCGGCGATCGAGATAGGCATAGACCTGGCGCATCCAATCATAGAATTCGTCGAGCTCGTCCTCGCTCCGGACATAGGGTGTGCAGCCGGGAGCCAGTGAGGGGCTGTGGAAACTCAGCACCAGTATCGGCAATCCGTCATCGATCGCGATGTCTGTACCGCGAAGGGCTTCTTCAACCGTCACACCCTCCGGTGTCAGCGCGATTCGCTCGAACAATCCCAGCCGCGACAGGGCGCCGCCCAGGCCCGGGTAACGCCTGACCCATGGCGCCAGCAATCCACCCTGTTTGCGCAGCATGCCCCAATAAACCGTGGTCAAGGGTAGCTCGATCAGTCGGCGTTCCGCGTCACTCCAATAGGGTTTGACCGGGTGGTGGCTGTAATCGGGACCGTGCCCTGCGGTGTAATCGAAACGGGCGCGAACCGAACTGTCGATGGCGATGCCTGTTTCCGCCAGCATCTGCGCGCTGTTCGGGCTGAGCCCGTAACGCCCAGCCCGATAGATCCGCGGGACGGCGTCAAAATTGGTCTCTATCACATTGCGCAGGCGCAGGAACTTCTCGCGCTCGAGCTCGAAGGGCAGGTTGCCGGCAAAGCTGTTCCTGACCGATGTCTCTTCTTCATATGGCGGGTTTACCCAGGGATGCAGCTGCACGCCGATCTCTGCCTTGCCCGCCTTGACCGCGCTGCCGATGATATCCCTGGCCAGTTCGGACTGGGCCACGGGCCAGTCGACCAGATAGACCGGCGAGACGCCAAGGCCTTCGCAGAATTGCTGGAATTTGGCGATCCGGCGGACATGATCGAGGCCGTAGCCGTCCTTGCTGAACGGCGCGTTCCAGTCGAATTCCTCTTCGGTATCGACTGTCAGCAGCGAACGTTGGCCGAAGCCTTCCGCAAAGCGAACCAGATGCGGTGAAACCGGCGGTTCGCGCAGATTGGCATGTACGATGGCGATTCCCCCTCCGCGAGGGTCAGCCTGCGGCGCGCCCCGGTTCGTCGACAGGGCTAGGCAGCGCATCGACAGGGGTCAAGAGCGGCAGCGACAGCACCAACCACCCGCCGTCTCGACGCAGATCGCCACCCGCGGCGCGGGCCTCTGCCCGTGCGAGGCGGAGCGAAAATCCGGCGCCGAAAATGCCCGAACTGATGGTGCTGCCGCCCGATCGCGCTTCCGACGAGAACACGTCTTCCGCCGAGGCGAGTTGAGTAGGCAACTGCGCCCGCAATGCCACCTGGCTGCCCTCGCTGCGTAGATCGAGGGGAATGACTTCACCCGCACCGGTGGCTCCAGCCAAGGTCGCGAGCACGCGCCAGGCGAGCATCTCGGCCTCGGATCTGGCCAAGGGAAGCAGCGCGTCATTGTCGCCAAGATCCGCTTCGAAACGCGCCACGCGCGGGCTCAGCACGGACTGCAGTTGCTTTACCTGTTCACGGGCGATTGCAGCAAAGTCGCTGGTGCCCTGTTCGAGCTCGAGTGCGCCAGTCTCCAGCTTGGCGAGGCGATCGAGTTCATCGAAGCCCGCCAGGATTCGCGCACTATCGCCGGCGATCGACGCGGCAAGGGCACGGTATTCATGCGGTGTCGGCCCGAACACCTGCTGCTGGATTACTTCGGCATAGCCCTGCATGGCGTTCACAGGAGTGCGCAATTCGTGGAGCAGCTGCCGCAAACGGTCGGCACCGGCATGGCGTTGATCTTCGGCGGGCTCAACTGCGCGCCTGAAACGGCCAACGAAACCGAAGAAACGCCCTTCGCCACGGGTGAAGCGGGGCGCTGCGTCGACAATCCAGTCGCCGGCAATCGCCTCCGCCCCGTTCAGCGCGAGGCGGGCTCCCCGTACCGGGCGCCGGTTGATGAAGGCTGCAGCAAAGTCATCGCCGTTCTCCGTGCCTTCGGCGCGGGCCGCAAGCGCGGTGCCGACAACCATCGGGGCAACTTCGTTTTCAGCCCAGTCGATGCGCCCCTCTGAATCGGTGCTGAAAATGAACGCGTCGACCGGCTTGCGCGGTGCGACAGGCTCGAGCCCTGCCATAGGTAGCGAAGGGGCATCGCCCGGCAGAGCAGTCGTGCGATTGCGTTTGAAGGCTTCGATCCGCTCGACAAGGGCCCGGATACCTTCCCCATCGGTCGACGGGCGGCGAGGTGGCGCCGCTTCTTCGGCCGGTGAAGTGGGTTTGGCTTCCGGAGGGGCGGCCTGTGCGTCCCCCTCGGCCAGCACTTCGATATCATTGGCTGGGGTCAACAGCAGCGGCTCGGGCGCTTCCGGCAGGGTTGATGCAGGTAGCTCTTCCGGCTCCTCGACCAGCATTTCCACCATGTCGGGCAAGGGCAGGGCACGATCCTGAACACCCAGGCGGTCCAGGACGCGAATTGCCTCCGGCGGAAGATCCCGGCGATGGCGCAGGAAGCCCCGTGCCCGGATCGGCAAGCGGGGAATCAGGTCCTCCCATTCGATCCCGGTCAGGTGCGCACGATAGAGCGCCGCAGCGGCGATGGTGGGGTGAGCCTCGCCGAACCAGCGAACAAGCTCGGGATTGCGAAAGCGCCACCCGTTTTCGCCAACGATGGCGGCACGCTCCTTGACCGGAATCGCTTCGGCCAGAGCAATGAGCCGCAAATAGGCTGCTGCCTTCAGCGCCGGATCGCCCGCCTGCGGCCGTTCGCCGAGCAGATCGATAAGCTGGCGGAACTGCGTTTTGGCCGCACGCTCGCCCTGCGCGCGGAGGCGCAACACGGTGGCAAGGCGGTCGTCAAAGTGCATTCTTACTCCGGAGCGCATGTAGCTGCAGGCAGCAAACCATGACAGCACAGCGTTTCTATCTGTGAAAAACTTGTGATGAACGAGAAGTTGCCTGTGCGTTGCAAAGCGGGACAATTGCTGGCAAGGATAATAATGTTAGCCAAGAGGCCGTGCATGCGTTGTCAACATTTCGCCTGACGCTGCCTTGGTTCCGACGCAAAGCATAACATGACAAGGGCAACAGCGTGATGGCCAATCTCGATGATATCGACCGTAAACTGCTGGCAGAATTGCAGGCGGAAGGTCGAATCACCAACGTCGAACTGGCCAATCGGGTAGGGCTGACGGCGCCGCCGTGCCTTCGTCGCGTCCGTGCGCTCGAAGAGGAAGGCGTGATCCGCGGCTATCACGCCGAACTGGAGGCCGGGAAGCTGGGTTTTTCGATCACCGTCTTCGCGATGGTCAGCCTGAAGAGCCAGGCCGAGGATTCACTGCGCGAATTCGAAGCGGCGATGAAGGGACTGCCCGAAGTACGCGAAGTGCACATGCTCAATGGCGAAATCGACTTCATCCTGAAAATCGTGGCGCGCGATTTGCAGTCGTTCCAGGAATTCCTCACCAGCAAGCTGACGCCGGCACCGAATGTGGCGAGCGTGAAGACGTCGCTCACGATCCGCACGAGCAAGAACGAGCCGGGCGTTCCGCTGGGCTGACCCCTACGGTTTCAATTGACGAACGGGACGATCTGGCCCGCAATACGCATCCGGCTTGGGTCGAATATTACGATATGCGACAATTCAGGGCGTGTTCGGGAGGAATAGAGCATGGCTTGCGCTCCCGATTCCCTGGCAGCATCGGAATAGGCCCAGGTTGGTGAGGGCGCGCCAGCGGCCTGCAGTTCCTGCCAGACTATCGAGGCGGCAGCTTCACCTCGCAGGTCCACCACGCAGGCGGCGTCCAGCCACATCGGAACCAGTACCCGCTCGACCCCATCGCTCAGGTAGCGTCTGATCGCGACTGTAGCGCCTTCCGCACTGAGGGACGCGTAGGCCGCGATTTGTCCCGAATGGTGAAATCGGCCTTCGGGCGCCGATGCCGGCTTGGCCGGCATTGCGGAATCTGCCTTTGGAAGGATCCGCCAGACCGGGCCGCTGAAACTCAACTGCGGGCCTAACCCTCGCGCGTCGCCAGCCACTCTTCCAGCCACTTGATCGTGTAGTCGCCGCTCTGCACGTCGGGCTGGCGCAGCAGTTCCTGGTGCAGCGGGATATTGGTCTTCACGCCTTCGACGACCATCTCCTCGAGCGCGCGCTTGAGGCGCATCATGCAGCCGTTGCGGCTGCGGCCGTAGACGATCAGCTTGGCGATCATGCTGTCGTAATAGGGCGGGATCTTGTAGCCGGCATAGAGTCCGGAATCGACCCGCACATGCATGCCGCCGGCCGCGTGATAGTAATTTACCAGCCCCGGCGAGGGCGCGAAGGTCCAGGGATCCTCGGCGTTGATCCGGCACTCGATCGCGTGGCCTTTGAACTCGATCTCTTCCTGCTTGACCGACAGCGGCTGGCCGTCGGCAATGCGGATCTGCTCGCGCACCAGGTCAACCCCGGTGATCGCTTCGGTCACCGGATGTTCCACCTGCAGGCGGGTGTTCATCTCGATGAAGTAGAACTCGCCGTTCTCCCACAGGAACTCGATCGTGCCTGCGCCGCGATAACCCATCTTGGCCATGGCATCGGCGCAAATGCCGCCCATGCGCATCCGCTCTTCGTGGCTGAGCACGGGTGAGGGCGCCTCTTCGAGCACCTTCTGGTGGCGGCGCTGGAGCGAACAGTCGCGTTCGCCCAGGTGGATGGCATTGCCATTGCCGTCGCCAAACACCTGGAATTCGATATGGCGCGGATTGCCGAGGTATTTCTCGATATAGACCGTCGCGTCGCCGAAGGCGGCCTTGGCCTCGCTGCCGGCCTGCTGCATCAGGCTTTCGAGCTGGTCTTCGGCGTTACAGACCTTCATCCCGCGACCGCCGCCACCACTGGCGGCCTTGATGATCACCGGATAGCCGATTTCAGCCGCGATCTTGCGCGCCTCGTTGAAGTCCGAAACCGCGCCGTCGGAACCGGGAACCAGCGGCAGGCCCAGCTCACCAGCGGTCTTCTTGGCCTGCACCTTGTCACCCATCGTCACGATGTGTTCGGGCTTGGGCCCGATCCACTTGAGGTCATGCGCCTCGACGATTTCGGCGAACTTGCAGTTCTCCGACAGGAAGCCGTAGCCCGGGTGGACCGCATCGGCATGCGAGATTTCCGCCGCCGAGATGATCGCTGCCATGTTGAGATAGCTGTCGGTTGCACTGGGCGGACCGATGCACACGGCATGATCGGCCAGGCGGACATGCATGGCATCGGCGTCTGCGGTGGAATGCACCGCGACGGTCTCGATACCCATTTCGTGGGCTGCGCGATGGATGCGCAGCGCGATCTCGCCGCGGTTGGCGATCAGGATACGGGAAATAGCCATTGCTACGCCTTAGCCGATGACGACCAGCGGCTGGTCGAATTCGACGGGCTGGGCGTTTTCGACCAGGATCGCCTTGACCGTGCCTGCCTTGTCGGCGGCGATCGGGTTCATCACCTTCATCGCTTCGACGATCAGCAGGGTCTGACCAACCTTGACCGTATCGCCGACCTTGATGAAGTCTGCCGCACCCGGTTCGGGGGCGAGGTAGACCGTTCCAACCATCGGCGATTTGAGGGCGTTTGCCGTATCCGCTGCGGCGGGTGCCTCGGGTGCGGGTGCCGCTGCAGAAGGAGCAGCTGGCGCCGAAGCGGTAGGCGCTGCCATCGCCATTGGCGCGGCCACGGCAACGCCGCCACGTGCGACGCGGATTTTGCGGTCGTTATCTTCGACCTCGATTTCGGTGAGACCGGTTTCGCCAAGCAGCTCGGCGAGTTCGCGGACGAGCTGGATGTCGACGTTCATGCCGGACTTGCCGGCGCTGCCCTTGTTGTCGGCCATGGTTACCCTTGTTGATAGTTCGGTTGCGCCTATGCGCTGCCCCGCGCCGTGTGACAAGGGGCGCAGGCGCGTTTTAGAGCGCTGCCGCCTTGGCCAACGCTACGGAATAGCTGCGCGGGCCGAGGCCTTTGACTTCGTCCACCGCACCCATTCCGACATAGGAAATGTGGCGGAATTCCTCACGTTGCGAGGGATCGGACAGATGCACTTCGATTACCGGCACCCCGATCGCCTTGATCGCATCGAGCAGTGCTATCGAAGTGTGGGTATAGGCCCCGGCATTGAGCAGTACTGCCTTTGCGCCAACCTCGCGCGCCTCGTGCAGCCAGTCGACCAGTACGCCCTCATGGTTGGTTTGGCGCATGTCGATGGCGACCCCGAGTTCCTTCGCCTGATCGTCCAGCATTCGAGCGATGTCATTGAGCGTATCGGAGCCGTAGATCTCCGGCTCGCGCGTGCCGAGCAGGTTGAGGTTGGGGCCGTTGAGGACGAAGATGGTCTGCATCGTGGCGGCGTAGCGTGATCGGTCCCGCGAAGGAAGCGGAAGGTCGATAGTTGAGGTTTACCGCCGCTGCCGTTCCATCAGTTCGACGAGTTCCTCGAACTTGATGCGTTGCTGTTCGGCGTCGCCGCTGGCAATCGATTCGGCGATGCAGCAGGCGGCATGGTCCTTCAGAACCTGGCTTTCGACCTTGGCGAGGGCGGATTTTATCGCCTGAATCTGGTGCAGGATGTCGATGCAGTAGCGATCGTTTTCGATCATCTTTGCAACGCCTTGCACCTGACCGGCGATGCGGTTGAGCCGGTTGACCTTTGCGTTGGTTTTGTCGGTCATTAGAAAACCCCTTCCAAATACCCCACGG
Source organism: Erythrobacter sp. (assembly GCF_038133525.1). GTDB lineage: Bacteria > Pseudomonadota > Alphaproteobacteria > Sphingomonadales > Sphingomonadaceae > Qipengyuania. Next base: position 28,269 of record NZ_JAYPTL010000013.1, read on the forward strand.
GGGTATATATAGCAGGAAGGAACCCGAAGCTTCAAGATGTGATTTTCCGATGTCGATTTCGCTGTCCCGCAGGCACCTGATCTTAAGTACCGCCGGGCTCGCCGCCGCGGCCTCGCTACCCATGCCTGCATGGGCGAAGGGGGCATCGTTGCCGCACGCAAGGCGCGGTTTTGGTGAGCTGTCGGGGGAAGACCTCCATCTCACCATCGCCGATCATCACTTCACCACCGGTGGTCGGAAAGGGCATGCCGTGGCAGTCAACGGCACCATTCCCGGACCACTGATCCGCCTCAGGGAAGGGCAGAACGTCCGGCTGCACGTGAAGAATGATCTGAGCGAGGATTCGTCGATACACTGGCACGGGTTACTCTTGCCATTCCAGTTCGACGGGGTGCCGGGTGTCAGCTTCCCGGGGATCAAGCCGGGCCAAACCTTCACCTACGAATTCCCGATCAGGCAGAGCGGCACCTATTGGTGGCACAGCCATTCGGGCCTTCAGGAACAGGCAGGGCATTATGGCCCGCTCGTGATCGAGAGCGCTGAGCCCGATCCGCGATACGACCGCGACTATGTGGTGGTGCTGTCAGAGTTCACGCCGATCCACCCGCATGAGATCATGCGCAAGCTCAAGGTCGGCGAAGACTACTTCAACCGCCAGATGCAGACCGCCACGGATGGCGACATGAGTGGTGCGGACCGCCGCATGTGGGGCCAGATGAGGATGAATCCGCGCGATATCGCGGACGTGTCCGGGTCCACCTATACCTATCTCATCAATGGCCATGGCCTGGCAGATAACCTTGAGCTGGCCTTCAAGCCTGGAGAGCGGGTGCGCCTGCGCTTCATCAACGCCGGTGCAATGACCTTCTTCAATATCCGCATACCCGGAGTACCGATGACCGTGATCGCGGCCGACGGGATGGATGTTGCGCCGGTCGCTGTCGACGAATTCCAGATCGGTAGCGCCGAAACCTACGACGTGATCGTGACCCCGCCCGACGGCAGCCACGCGCTGGTGGCGGAGTCGATGGATCGCAGCGGCATGGCCGTGGCCAGCCTGACTTCGCATCCGGGCCATATCGCCACCCCGCCGCCGCTTCGCGAAATCCCCACGCTGACCATGGTCGACATGGGCATGGGGGCCATGGACCATTCGGCTCACGGCGGTGATCACACGATGGAGCACAGCATGCGCGATACCTCGCGCCTGCCCGATGACGTCGAGGTCGGGCCCGGGATCGACATGGTTGCGCCGATGCCGGTCGATCGGATGAATTTTCCCGGCTTGGGGCTCGACGATGTGCCACATCGCGTGCTGCGCTATACCGACCTGAGGGCTGCGCGGATGAATCCCCATCGCGTGATCGAGCGCGAACTCGAGATCCATCTCACAGGGAACATGGAACGCTACATGTGGTCGTTCGACGGCAAGGCTTTCTCTGCCGTCACCGACGATCCGATCCGCTTCGGCTTTGACGAGCGAGTGCGGGTGAAGCTGGTCAACCAGACGATGATGGCACACCCGATCCACTTGCACGGTCACTTCTTCGAACTGGTGAATGGCGCAGACCATATGCACCAGCCGCTGAAGCACACTGTCATCGTCCAGCCTGCGGGCACCGCCACTTTCGACCTGACCGCAAACGAGCCGGGTGACTGGGCCTTCCACTGCCACCTGCTCTATCACATGCATGCCGGGATGATGCAGGTCGTGACGGTCCGGCCTTTTCCGGATGGAGGGCATCACTAATGCGACTTGCCCTCCTTCTCGGCGCTGCCTTGTGGGCATTCCCCCTCGCGGCGCAGGACCATTCGGCGCATGAATCGACCGATCAATCCAGCAGCATGGAGCAGGTCCAGACGGCACCGGCACCCGCTGCAATGGATCATTGCGCGATGGGGCATCTCCCGCCCGAGCAATGCCCTCCCAAGAGCGAGGCGCATGACCATGGCTCGATGAAGGGCAACGCTTCGATGGACGCCGGTGCAATGGACGAAGGTCCGAAGGACAGCGGCCAGATGGACCATACCCAGCACGGCATCCAGCCCGACAAATCCGCTCCAGGCGCGGCACCCGAAGAGGCCGTGCCGCCACGTGCGACCGAGGGCCCGCTTCACGCCGCCGATGCATTCTGGGGCGAGGCGGCAATGGCTGCCGCGCGCGAGGAAGTGCGCCGCATGCATGGCGGGATGACCACCGGCACGCTGATGGTCGAGCGGCTCGAGGCGCGAATCCCGACGGAGGGCGGTGAAGACGGCTGGCTGTGGGACCTGCAGGGCTTCTACGGCGGCGACATCGACAAGTTCGTGCTCAAGTCCGAAGGCGAAGGCGCGCTTGGCGGGTCGGTCGAGGATGCAGAGGTTCAGGCGCTCTGGAGCCATGCGATCGGCCCCTTCTTCGACCTCCAGGCGGGTGCGCGGGTCGATTTCGAGCCCGATACCCGCAGCCACCTCGTGCTCGGTGTTCAAGGCCTCTCGCCCTATATGTGGGAGCTCGACCTGGCCGCTTTCCTTAGTGACCGGGGTGACCTTACCGCACGGCTTGAGGGCGAATACGACCAGCGCATCACGCAAAAGCTGATCCTGCAACCGCGTATCGAGCTGGAGTTGGCGGCGCAGGATATTCCCGAGCG
>NZ_JAYPTL010000013.1:30911-48930 GCF_038133525.1 Erythrobacter sp.
GGCCTGACCAAGATCGAGCCGGGGTTGCGCCTGCGCTATCAGTTCGTCCCCGAAATCGCGCCCTATGTCGGCGTCGAATATGAGGCGAAGCTGGGCGAGACGGCGGATATCGCCCGTGCCGAGGGTGAAGATGCGGCGGGCTGGAAGATCCTGTTCGGCATCAGGGCCTGGTTCTAGGCACCTCCCGCCGACGCGGGCCTATTGGTCCGTGCCCTTTGCCTTACCCCACTGACGCGCTGCCGTGTAACCGAGGTAGCCGGTGCCGAAGAGCGCGTAGAGCGAATCCGGCAGGGCCGCGAGGTATGCAGTCATCCCTTCGCCGATTGCACGTGCGGCGATCGGATCGAAGGCGGCGATTACACCCATCGGGACGCTGAACAGGATCAGCGTGTACATGACATAGAGAAAGCTGGGGCGCGCGCGGCTGGTCCATGGGTCGGCACTCTGTGCCTCGGCGACGATGGCGGAAAGCCGGGCTTCGATTTGCCTCAGTTCTTGCGAGCCTTCGAGCGCCAACAACTCGAGCTTGGCCTTGGCCCGGGCCTCCTTGTCGGGGATCACTTTGTCGATGAGCGAAGCGAGCGGGCCGATTAGTGTTTCGATGAGCGGCATGATGGTCTCCTGCGAGTCGGGATCGCGGAGTAACCAAATTGGTTCTTGTAGGAAAATAGGCGAACCGTTTTAGAAAGCCACTGCCTGAACCAGCTCGCCCGCCTCGCAAGCAGGCGCGCCAGCCGCGCGACGGATCAGCCAGTCGGCGGCAAGCAAGGGAGACTGCGCGCCGCTTTCCTGGTTGCCCACGGGAACCAGTCCCTGCGCTCCTGCCGAAGCGCGAATAAAGGTCTCGCGCGCACCGATCTGCGGTATCGCTGCGGCAAGGGGCATTGCTGTGAAAGCCAGCTCGGCATCGACTGTCCCGCCCTGCAGCCGCGCCAGCAACGGCCGCAGGAACAGGCGTGCGGTGACCATCGCTGACGTCGGGTTTCCGGGAAGACCCAACACCCACTTGTCTTGTGCCTTGCCCAACCAAACTGGGCGGCCCGGCCGAATGTCGAGCCGCGAAAACACCAGCTCAAGGCCGTGCGCGGCGAACATTGGCTTGGCAAGATCGTGGTCTCCGACGGAGGCACCGCCGATCACGACCACGCAATCAGCCTCGGCCAGAGCTTGCGCTGCGAGTGCCTCCAATTCGGACATCTCGTCACGCCCCGTATAGCGGGCAACTACCGTTGCCCCGGCGCTTTCAGCCAGCGCGGCCACCCCGAAGCTGCCGGATTCGGGCAAGGTGTTCGGCTGGTCGAACGAACTGCCTGGTGCGGCGAGTTCGTCCCCCGTCGCGATGATCGCCACTTTCGGGGCTTCGAATACTTCGACTTCCCCGCGGTCCGCCGCCGCCGCAGCGACCATTGCGCGCGCAGACAAGCGGGTGCCGGCCGAGACGAGCAGCTGCCCGGCACGGAAGTCGCTCCCCGCCTGGCGGAGATTGTCGCCCGGCCCGAATCCAGGCGTGAATTGGACCCGCTGGCCTTCGCGAACAGCGTGTTCCTGCACGATCACGCAATCCGCGCCCGCCGGCAGCGCCGCTCCGGTAAAGATCCGCACTGCCTGTCCGCCGGCAAGGGTGCCGGCATAGGGACCGCCCGCCCGGGATTCGCCGATGACGTCGAGCCACTGGCCGGCTTCGGTCGTGGCTTTGACCACCGCATAGCCGTCCATAGACGACACCGTGTGGCGCGGTGCATCGGCGCGGGCATGCAAAGGAGCAGCCAGGAAGCGTCCGCTCGCGTCACTCAGCGTGACCGTTTCGCGCCCCAGCGGCTGTACCGCATCGGCGAGCAGGGCGATGGCCTCGTCGAAACTGGGCATTCAGCCGCCGATCGAAGCGAGGTGGGGTGTGCTTCCGCTAATGCCTTCGTGCAGCCGGTGGCCGCGCGCCTTGACCGGCATGGCCGCCAGTATGCGTTCCACCAACTCGTCGTGCTGGTCATCGGACTGCAGCAGGTCGCGCAGATCGAGCCCACCTTCGCCGAACAGGCACAGGTGCAGCTTGCCCCGGCTCGACAGGCGCAGGCGGTTGCAGCTGTCGCAGAAGCCGGGTGCGTAGGGTGCGATCAAGCCGATCCGTCCGGCAAAGTCAGGGTGGGCATAGTCCACGGATGGACCAGCCCCGGCCTCGCGTGCCAGCGGTTGCCATCCGGCTTCCACCAACCTGGTGCGAATTGTTTCGCCCGGCGTGCGCTGCTCGGCATGAAAGGCAGCATTGTCGTTGGTGCGCATCAGCTCGATGAAGCGCCATGCGACGGGACGCTCGGCAACAAAGGCAAGGATATCGGACCAGTCGGCGTCACCCAAGCCGCGCATCAGCACGCTGTTGACCTTCACCGCATCGAATTTCGCATCCAGCGCGGCATCGACCCCGGCAACGACTTCGTCGAGCCTGTCGTGCCCCGTGATCCGCGCGAACTCCGCAGGATCGAGCGTGTCGATCGAGACATTGATCGCGTCGATTCCCGCCGCGCGCCAGTCCGCCGCACGTTCGGCCAGGCGGTAGCCATTGGTGGTCATCGCCAGTCGCCGAATTCCGGGAATCTGCCCGATATCCCGCGCGATCTCGTCGAAATCGGACCGCACCGTCGGCTCACCGCCGGTTAGGCGCAGCTTCCAGAGGCCCACATGTGCAAAGGCGCGAACTGCGCGAACCATCTCCTCGCGCGCCAGCTCAGCCGGCAGGCCGGGTTGCTTGCGGAAGCCGTTGGGCAGGCAATAGGTGCAGCGGAAGTTGCAGCGCTCTGTCAGCGAAAGCCGGAGATAGGCGAAGCGCCGCCCATACCCGTCTTCGAGTGTGAGAGGGTCCTTGCCCGGCGCGACGGGGAAGGGCTGGTGGGGGGGATCCATAAGCGCCATCGCTATCCTAGCTATCCGGTTTCGCGGGCGCTGGCCATAATCGCCCGCAATGTTTTGCTACTCCGCCGAGAAGCGAGATATGCAACGGTCGGTTTCGACCCTTGCTCGCCGTTCGCTGCCACCGGCGCGGCGGCCCACGGCATTGCGTGGACTTCTTGTCTCCTGCACTTGGTCAGCAGGCGAAGCGCACTATGGTCGTGCCATATCCGGCGGCAGTGATCCTGCATCCGTCAGCGAGGTTCGAGAGGTTACAAACTGGTCCGATGCCAGAGGTAAAACATCTAACTGCCATAGTCGCCCCCACGGTCGCGCTGCTGCTTGGGGTGCCGACCCATGCCGAAGACCGGCCGAGCGACATGCCGGGTCCGGCCATCGTCGTTACCGGTCGAGGGCTGGAGGAGACTCCGGCGACACCTGCCTACGACACGCAGGAGATTGGACGCGAATCGATCGTCTCCGCTCCATCGGGCCGCATCGAGGACGTGCTATCCTCGGTTGCCGGGGGTTCCAGCAGTTCCGGCGGTCTGACAGCCGTTCGGCCAACCCCTCGGCGCAAGGGGCGACGCTGCGGGCGTTGGGCGGCAATGCTTCCAGCCGGGCACAGGTCTTGCTTGACGGGGTGCCGATGACCGACCCGTTCTTCGGCTATATTCCCTTCAGTGCCATCGCGCCCGAGCGGTTGGGCTCGATCCGCGTAACCCGCGGCGGGGGATCCGGGCCTTTCGGCGCAGGCGCACTAGCTGGAACTATCGAACTTACTAGCGCCGATGCCGACACGCTCGGCACGTTTGGCGGGCAATTCCTCGCTAATGACAGGGGTGAGACCGAAGCGAGCGCGACACTGGCTTCTAACCTGGGCAGTGGTTTCGGCGTGATTTCGGGCCGCTGGGATAGGGGTAAGGGCTTCTGGACCACACCCCGTGACCAGCGAGTACCTGCGAGTGCGCGGGCGGCCTATGATGCCTGGTCGGTGCAATTGCGCGGAGTTGCACCGTTGAGCGATACGGTTGAGCTGCAGGTGCGCGGTCTCGCCTATCGCGACGAACGAACTCTGCGCTTCGACGGCGCTGACAGCAGTGCGGAGGGACAGGATGCCAGCTTGCGGCTGGTGGGCCGGGGCGATTGGCAATTCGATGTGCTCGGCTATGTCCAGGCGCGGAATTTCACCAATGTCGTGGTCAGTTCGACCCGTTTCGTGCCCGTGTTGGACCAGCGGAACACACCGGCGACCGGGTTGGGCGGCAAGATCGAAGTGCGACCACCGATAGGCGAGAATCATGTATTTCGCCTGGGGCTCGACTATCGCAGATCCGACGGAGAGCTTTACGAGACGGCGCTCAGTGCCTTCAGCGGTGTGGTTACGGCGCGACGCAATGCCGGTGGAACCAACACCGATCTCGGCATCTTTGCCGAGCACGACCTTACCCTGGGCGCGCTGGTGCTTACCGCGGGAGCGCGGGCCGATCGTTTCACCATTCGCGGAGGCTTCTACAGCGAGCGTAGCGGTGCAGGCACGCTTGTGACCGACAATCACTTCGCGAACCGCGCGGGGTGGGATGCTTCGTTTCGCGGCGGTGCACTTTACAAGTTCAACGACGGTGTGAGCCTGCGCGCGGCGGCTTACAGTGGATTGCGCCTGCCGACGCTCAACGAGCTTTACCGGCCCTTCGTAGTGTTTCCAGTCACGACACAGGCGAACGAGAGCCTTCGCAACGAACGGCTCGAAGGCGTCGAGGCGGGTTTGGATGTCAGCCCAAGCAACAACCTGCGTTTTGCGCTGACCGCTTTCGACAACAAGGTGAAGCACGCGATCGCCAACGTCACGATCGCCACGAACCTGCGGCAGAGGCAAAACATCGATGCGATCCGCTCGCGCGGGATCGAAGCGAATGCGAGCCTCCGTCTCGGTACAGTGAGTCTCGACGGCGCATTCGCCTATACCGATGCCGAGGCTCGGGGGTCGGGCTTTGCCACAGCGCTCGACGGAAACCGGCCTTCGCAAACGCCCAAGTGGGTGGCGGGAGGCACGTTGGCCTGGCGCCCAGCGAGCGATTGGCTTTTGTCGGCAACCGTGCGCCACGTTGGTGCGCAGTTCGAGGATGATCTCGAAACCGACATCCTGCCCGATGCGACTACGCTGGACGCCTTTGGGCAATTCCCAATGGCGAAGGGCGTGATGCTGGTGCTGCGTGGGGAAAATCTGACCGGCGAAACCATCGTCACGCGCAATCAGGCGGGTTCGATCGACGTCGGCACCCCGCGCACCCTATGGGCAGGGGTGAGGCTGGGGTTCTGACAACCACGCGAATTGGTGGCTGCGGATTTGAGGGGAAAAACCACTGGTCGGGACGAGAGGATTCGAACCTCCGACCCCCACACCCCCAGTGTGATGCGCTACCAGGCTGCGCTACGTCCCGAGACCAGTGGAGGGCGGCCCTATAGGACCGGCTTTCCAGCATGGCAAGCACCCGTAGCACCCAATTCGTTGCCCTTGTCCGGCATTGCTGCTAACCGCCCCGCACTTCGGCCGAAAGGGAGGCGTCGGGCGCTTGAAATCCCGTGCGTGAATCCCACCTGCGGCCGGTCGCACCATTCAAACGACAGGTATTTCAATAATGCTCGACCTTCTTGCCGCCGCCGGTTCTGCTGCGAACCAGCCGCCTGCATGGACCGGCTGGATCCTTCCGGCAGGCATGCTGCTGATCCTGTGGTTCCTGATCATTCGCCCGCAGATGCGCCAGCAAAAGGAGCATCGCGAAAAGGTCGAGAAGCTGCAGAAGGGTGACGAAGTAGTCACCGCCGGCGGCCTCGTGGGCAAGATCACCAAGGTCGAAGAACACTTCGTCCATGTCGAACTGGCCAAGGGCATGACTGTCAAGGCGGTCAAGAACACCATCGGCGATGTGATCAACGCACGCGGCAACGCCGCTGCCAACGACTGAGGCGAGGGCCTTCCCCACATGCTCGATTTCCCCACCTGGAAGAAGGCGTGGCTCTGGTTCATCGTGGCCGCCGCCAGCCTTGCAGCGCTTCCGTCGATCTTCTCGCTCGCCAATGCGCGCTGGCCTGACCAGCTTCCCGAACCGCTGGTCAACCTGGGTCTCGACCTTGCCGGCGGCAGCCATATCCTGCTCGAAGCGGATAGCAGCCAGGTTGCAGGCCAGCGGCTCGAGAACATGGAAGAGAACGTCCGCGGGCTGATGCGCAACGCCGAACCGCGCATTCGCATCGGCGACGTGTCGACGCGCGGTGGGCGGTTGAGCTTCATCCTCGACGATCCTTCACAGATCGATCGCGCCCGCGAACTGCTGTTGCCTTCGATCAATGGCAATGGCCTGGTTCGCGAGTGGAACCTGGCGGTCGAAGATGGCAATCGCATGATCCTGACGCCGACTTCGCAGGGCATCGACAAGGCCGTGTCCGATGCGATGGACAGCGCGACCGAGGTCGTGCGCAAGCGTATCGACGCGCTGGGCACGCGCGAACCGACGATCATCCGCCAGGGTGAAACGCGTATCGTGGTGCAGGTCCCGGGCCTGCAGGACCCCGAACAGCTCAAGGCCCTGCTGGGCCAGACGGCCAAGCTCGAATTCAAGCTGGTCGACCAGGCAGCCCTGCCGAGCGATGTCGCCCAGGGGTTGGCGCCCCCGGGAAGCGAAATCTTCCCCTATGTCGATACCTCGCCTTTCGCCGGCAGCTCGATTGCTGTGAAGCGCCTCGGCGGCATCCGTGGCGATAATCTGACTGGCGCGCAGCAGAGCTTCGATCCTCAGACCAACGAGCCGGTGGTCAATATCCAGTTCGACACCGAGGGCGGTCGCCGCTTTGCCAAGCTGACCACCGAAAACGTCAACAAGCCCTTCGCCATCATTCTTGACGGTAAGGTACTGTCGGCACCGAACATCAATGAACCGATCCGTGGCGGTACCGCCCAGATATCGGGCGGCTTTACCGTCGAAGCCGCGAACCAGCTGGCGATCTCGCTGCGCTCGGGTGCCTTGCCGGTCGACCTGAAGGTGATCGAGGAACGCACCGTTGGCCCCGACCTTGGCGCGGATTCGATCAAGAAGGGCATGATCGCGATGGGGGTCGGCACGCTGCTGGTGTTGCTGCTCATGGTCGCCACCTATGGCCGCTTCGGGCTCTATGCGAACGTCGCGCTGGTGCTGAACGTGCTGATGATCCTCGGCATCATGGCGATCCTCAACACCACCATGACGCTGCCCGGTATCGCGGGCCTGGTCCTGACGATCGGTGCTGCGGTCGACGCCAACGTGCTGATCAACGAGCGCATCCGCGAAGAACGCAAGCGCGGGCGCAAGGTCGTCCAGGCGGTCGAGATGGGGTACAAGGAAGCGAGCCGCGCCATCTATGATGCCAACATCACCAATGTGATCGCGGCGACGCTGCTGTTCTTCTTCGGCCAGGGCCCGGTCAAGGGCTTCGCCGTCGTCCTCGTCATCGGCGTGATCACTTCGGTGTTCACGGCTGTCACCATCACCCGCATGTGGGTCGCCGGATGGCTGCGCAAGGCGCGCCCGGCGGACCTCAACATTTAAGGGAGTGCGTCAGATGCGCCTGCTCAAGCTGGTCCCCGACGACACCAACATTAAATTCCTCAAGTGGCGCGTGCCCTTCTTCGTGGTCAGCGGCCTGCTGATTGCGGCCAGCTGGGCGCTGGTGTTGACCCAGGGGCTGAACCTCGGCGTCGACTTCGTCGGTGGCCAGATGATCCGCACGACCTTCACGCAGGAAGCGGAAGCCCCTGTGTCCGAGATGCGCGATAGCATCGCCTCGCTGGGGTACGGTGACCCGATCATCCAGCGCTATGGTGCGCCGAACGAGGCGTCGATCCGCATGAAGCTGCCCGAAGGGGCTGAGAGCAAGCCGGAACTCGCCAATGAAATGGCCGAGAAGATCACGTCGCGGCTCAAGGCGGATCACCCCGATGTGCGCATCGACGGCGTGGATTCGGTCTCTGGCAAGGTGTCGGGCGAACTGTTTCGCACCGGTATCCTTTCGCTGCTGTTCGCGATGATCGCGATCTCGATCTACATCTGGATCCGCTTCGAATGGCAGTTCGGCGCTGGTGCCCTGTTCGCACTGTTCCACGACGTATCGCTCACGCTGGGCATGTTCGCGGTGACCCAGCTTGAGTTCGACCTCAATATCGTTGCGGCGATCCTGACCATCATCGGTTATTCGCTTAACGATACCATCGTGGTTTATGACCGCATCCGCGAGAACCTGAAGAAGTTCCGCAAGATGCCGGTGCCAGAACTGCTCGACCTGTCGGTCAACGAAACGCTGGCCCGTACGGTGATGACCTCGCTGACGCTGCTGATCGCGCTGATTCCGCTGCTTCTGTTCGGCCCTGCGAGCCTGTTTGGCATGACCGCTGCCATCGTGCTGGGTATCTTCGTGGGTACCTACAGCTCGGTCTATATGGCGGCACCGATCCTGGTTTGGGCGGGCGTCAGGAGCGACAGCTTCGTTCCGACCGAGTCGAGTATCGAGCGCCAGGAACGGATCGCGCGCGGCGAGGTCTAGGGCTTGCCGACCAGGCCGTCGTAATAGGCGGCCAGCGAAGCGCCATTGGCCTCCCAACTGAAGGCTTCGACGGCCTTGGCCACGGCTTCGGCAGGCCGGGGGTGTCCGGTGACCTGTCGGATGCCTTCGGCGATGCCACGCACTGTGCGGCTGACGATCACGCCGGCATCGGCACTGCGCAGTAGCTCGCGCGCGCCACCTGCATCGGTGATTACGAGGGGCGTTCCGCAGGCCAGCGATTCGATCCAGGCATTGGCCAACCCCTCGCTGGCTGAGGGTAAGACCATTGCGTCGGCTGCAGAGTAGAGCGGAGGCAGCGTGGAAGGGTCGAGACTGCCGAGGAAGTGCACGCGATCCGCGACGCCGCATTCCTGGGCCAGCTTTGCCAGGCAGTTGCGATCGTCGCCACGACCGACCAACAACAACCGCGCACCGGGAACCCCGCCCATGGCCTTGATCACCAGCGCCTGGCCCTTGCGTTCGATCAGCGCCCCCACCGTCAGCAGCAATGTGTCGTCGCGCGCAATGGGGATTCCGAAATTGCTCGCTACCCGTTCGCGCAGCCCGACGTGATCGAGCGGGCGGAACAGATCATGGTCGAGCCCGGTGTAGTGGACCGCGATCTTGCTCCGATCCATTCCCAGCGTCGCCATGTCGTCGGCCAGGGCTTCGCAAACCGCAAGCACGCCCGCGGCCTGGTTCGCCGTTTCCAAGAGCGCCGTGCGGCCATAACTACGCGCGCCCCAGTAATGCACGTCCGCGCCACGCGCCTTGACCGAGAACGGCAGGTCGAGAGCGTCCGCCACCATCATGGCTGCCGGACCATCGGGATAGAAGAACTGCGCATCCACCAGGTCGAAGGGCTGCTCGGCATGCAGGCGCCTGGCCAACGGGATCACGGTGCGCGCAATGGCCCGTGGATTGAGCCTTCCGCCAACCCTGGGGATCAGGCTGAAGGTGGGGCGATGTACCTCCAGCCCGAAGTCTCGCCCGTCCTGTGCTGCCTGCGCAATCGATCTGTAGCGACCGAAGGCGATCGGGGGCAGGCCGATGGGATTGATCACCACGGTTTCCCAATGTGTATCGCGTTGCAGGGCCTCGAGCGATTTGGCTACGAAGATCCCGAAGCGAGGCTGCGCGGCATTGGGGAACAGTGTCGAGAGCGAAAGAACGCGCCGGGTCTTGACCGGTCCGCTCACAGCTTGCGCACCAGCATTTCGGCAACCGCGATCCATGGCGGACCGTCGACTACCTGCTGTTTCTCACCGTGGCCGGGTGGGAGCACACCGACGAGCGAACCCTGCCGGTCGATCAGGCGACCGAAGGCGAAGCGACCGCCCTTGCGCGGGACCAATACGTCGCGATTGACCGCGCGGCCCGCATCTTCCGGGGCCAGTTGGCGCAACCACAACTGGTCGCCCGGGCGATATTCACCGTGGGGATAATCGATGGCCAGCACCATCAATGCGCCCTCATTCCCAAGATCGGTGACGAGGATTGCGTCGCGCGGCCTGGCCATGGCCTCAGGTCCTGATGGGCCTAGCGATGCGACCACTTTCGGGTGCTCGTTCGCCTCAGAGCGCACCAGCATTTCCGGATCGACGCCCAGCGCGGTCGCAATGCGGTCCATCCACTTGAGCGAGAGATTGCGCATGCCGGTTTCGAGCCGACCGATCGTCTGTGGGGTGGTCGGGGGGCTGCAGGCATCGGCCAGTTCGGCCAGCGTCCAGCCCTTTTCCAGCCGGATATCCCGGATACGGTTGATCAAGGCCCCCTCCTGTAACCAAATCGGTAATACAGCTTTCCTACACTAACCACAGTTCTGCAAGCGTTTCCTGCAATCGAAGGAGACACCCATGCAGCGCAAACTCGTCGAACGTGAACTCACTGAGGAAGGTCCGCGCCGGGGTACCGGAGCCCGCGGCAAGCGCCGCAGTGTTACTGTGAACCTCGCCGAAAGCCCGCTTTCGTGGCTCTATTCGCGGGGACACTTGAGCGAGCGACATTTCGAGGCCGGTGAACGCCTGCGCGCCGATTACGAGCGCGCGCAGATTGCCCCCTCGATCACCATGCGTTGGGATCCGGTGAAGGTCGATTGCAGCGGCGGGCCGGACCATGGCTTAACGACGTCGGAGCGTCAGATCGTCGCGAAGTCACGCTTCGATGACGCCATGGCGGAAGCGGGCAGGGGGCTGACCGATATCCTGTGGCGCGTGGTCTGCGGTTGCGAGGGGTTGCCAGATGCGGAAAGGGCGCTCGAATGGCCCGCGCGCAGCGGCAAGGTGGTGCTGCGCATCGCGCTCGACCGGGTGGCCGATTTCTACCGGATCAGGTGAGCGGGAAGTCTTTCGCCAGGACCCTGTTCCATGTGTTCCATCCTGCAGGGATGGCCCGGCGGAATTCCTAGATTCGCCCTACAGCGATCAGCCTTCGACCAATTCGGCCAGCGCCAGCCAGCGTTCCTCAGCTGCATCCTTCTCGGCCCGGGCATTTTCGATGCCCTTGGAGATATTGGCGAATTTCTGTGGATCGGCGGTGTAGAGGTCTGGGTCGGACAGGATGCTTTCGCCCTTGGCGATCGCCGCTTCGAGTTCCTCGATCCGCGCCGGAAGCAGCTCGTAATCGCGCTGGTCCTTATAGGAGAGCTTGGTCGATTTCGGCGCTGGCGGGGGCGGGGGTGCGGGCTTCTCTTCGGCCTTCGCCGCCTTCGCTTTGCCCACGACAGGCTGCCGACGCTTGGCTTCCCAATCCTCGTAGCCGCCTGCGACAACATCGACCTTGCCCGTCCCATCGAGACCAAGCGTCAGCGTTACCGTACGATCGAGGAAGTCGCGATCGTGGCTGACAATCAGCACGGTGCCTTCGTAGTCGGCAATAACCTCTTGCAACAGGTCGAGCGTCTCGAGATCGAGATCGTTGGTCGGCTCGTCGAGCACGAGCAGGTTCGAAGCCTTTGCGAATTCACGCGCCAGCAGCAACCGGCTGCGCTCGCCACCCGAAAGGACCGCGACCTTCATGTCGACGATCTTCGGATCGAACAGGAACTCCTTGAGATAGCCTTGCACATGCTTGCGCACGCCGCGCACGTCGATCCAGTCGCCGCCTTCGGCCAGCACTTGCCGCACGGTCTTGTCCGCGCCGAGCAGCTGGCGCTGCTGGTCGATCATCACGCCGGTGAGCGTTTTGGCAATCTCCACCGTCCCGCTATCGGGCGCGAGCTCGCCGGTGAGCATCTTGAGCAGGGTCGTCTTGCCTGCCCCGTTCGCTCCGACGATGCCAATTCGGTCACCGCGCTGGATGCGCAGGGAGAAAGGCTTGATGATTGCGCGATCGCCATAGCTCTTGGCGATATTCTCGGCGACGATCACCGACTTCGACTTGAAGTCTTCTTCGGTCGCCAGCTTGAGCTTGGCGGTGCCCGCACTGGCAATCATCGAGGCACGCTGCGCACGCATCTGCCACAGCTTCTCGAGCCGGCCCTGGTTGCGCTTGCGCCGTGCGGTCACCCCGCGTTCGAGCCAGTGCGCCTCGAGCTTGAGTTTGGCATCGAGCTTCTCAGCCGCGCGCGCCTCTTCGGCGTAGACCTGTTCTTCCCACGCCTCGTAGCCGCCAAAGCCCACTTCCTTGCGCCGCAGATTGCCGCGATCGAGCCACAGCGTCGTGCGGGTGAGGCGCTTGAGGAAGGTACGGTCGTGGCTGATCACCAGGAATGCGCCCTTGTAACGATCGAGCCAGCTTTCCAGCCAGTCGATCGCGCCCAGGTCGAGGTGGTTGGTCGGCTCGTCCATCAGCAGCAGATCGGGTTCCTGCGCCAGCGCGCGGGCGATGGCGGCGCGGCGTTTTTCGCCGCCGCTCGCCCCATCGGTGCCGCGGCTCATGTCGATGCCCAGCTGTCCGGCGATGGACTCGATCTCGTGTTCCGCCGGCGCGTGTTCACCCGCCAGTGCCCAGTCCAGCAGCGTCGCGTATCCGGAAAGATCGGGATCCTGTTCAAGCAAGACGATGCGCGCGCCGGGCTTAACCTTGCGCATGCCGCGATCCGCCTCGATCCGGTTATCGATCAGCTTGAACAGTGTGGTCTTGCCCACCCCGTTGCGGCCGATCAGCGCGATGCGATCGCGCGGGCCGATATGCAGGTCGAGCGGGTCATTGTCAGGCCCGCCGAACAGCCAGCGACCGCCCTGCTGCAGGGCCATGCCTTCGAGGCTGAGGATGGGGGGCTGTGCCATAGGCCGCGCGACGTAGTCGCGCGCGGCCCCTATCGCAAGCTCCTAGCGCTCGGCCTTCTGCGCCTCGACCATTGCCGCCACATCGGCCAGCAGCTGGTGCGCGTCGTAGACCACGCCATCCTTGATCGTCCAACGCACCCCGCCGACCTGACCGACCTCGCCCGTTTCACGATTCATACGCGTATGGCCGGTGCCATAGAGCACCTTGAGATTGGCGAGCGGGTTCTCGGGGACGATGACCAGATCGGCGAGCTTGCCCACGGCGATGCGGCCCATTGGCGGTTCTTCGCCGCGTGCTGCATAGAGTTCGCGTGCACCGTCGAGCGTGGCGGCGCGGATCACTTCGAGCGGGGTCAGCCCGGCCTCGCGCAGCATTTCCAGCTCGCCGATATAGGCGAAGCCCCACGTCTGGTAGATATAGCCGGGGTCGGATCCTGCGGTGATCCGCCCGCCCTTGTGGTGGAAGTCGCGCATCAGCGCGAACCACTTCTGGTAGAAGTTCCGCCAGGCGACCTCGTCCTCGGTCGACCAGTCCTTGTAGTAGCTACCGTGGTTCGTCGCGCTGGGCGCGTAGTAATCCATCAGCGAGGGGAGCGTGTACTTGGCGTGCCAATCGAAACTACGCGCGCGCATCACGTCGCGGCTGGCGGAGTAGATGTTGAAGGTAGGGCTGAGAGTCACGCCGCTTGCGACGAGGAAATCGACGTAGTCGTTCCACTCATCGCTTCCCGGTTCGACCGTCTGGTCGGCCAGCCGCGCTACCCAGCCGAAACGCGACTGTTCGTCGAAGTAGTTGTAGTTCGGTGGGTATCGAACCAACTGGCCATTGCTGAGCAAGCTTTCGAAATGGCCGTAAAAGTGTGTGACGCCGTCAAGGCCGAGTTCGACGGCCTTGCGCGCAGTGACTTCGGCGACGCCCGTTTGTGCCAGGTGGGCCACCGTGCCCATCTTCTGCACTTCGGCTTCGTCGAGCGCGGCCTTGAACACCTCAGGGGTCGCATCGTTGAAGAACTTGATGCCCCAATATCCCTGCGCCTTGGCCCAGCGAACCCATTCGCGCGCCTTCGCGGGGGTGTCGGGATCGCCACCCGCCCATTTGTCACCGAATACGGCATAGGGGATCAGCCGCGGCGCCACGATGGTGTTCGCATTGCTGCGCGCCGCATCGGAGAGGTCGGGTGTGCCAGGGCCAAAATAGAAACTGACGCCGCGCACCGTAGTCACACCGTGTGCCAGCCACAGCTTGTATCCGTAAGCGGGTTGGGGCGCCTTGTCCGGGTCACCGTTGTGCCCATGGACGTCGACGAAACCCGGCAGGACATACATGCCCCGCGCGTCGATCTCGCGTGCCGCACCCCGGGTTGCACTTTCCGGCGCCGCACCGGGAAACAACCCTGTGATGCGATTGCCTTCGACCACGATATCGACCGGCCCGGCAGGCGGGGCGCCGCTGCCTTCTATCACGTTGGCGCCGCGGATCACCAGCTTGCCAAAGGGGCCTTCACCTTCGGCGGATTGGCGTGCGGGCACAGGCTCCATACCGTCCTGCGCCATGGCGGTTGGGCCAATTGCAAGCGCAATGGCTGCAAGCAAGATACTGGCGGTCTTCATGGATTTTTCCCCCTAACCCGGGTCTATCGATTGCCGTATTCGCTGTTAATCAGGAACGAGGCGTTCAGCCAGCCGTAAAGCGGGAAGGGCGAAAGAGCATCCGTCCATCAAGGAGCATACACATGAATCGCATTGCCATTCCCCTGATAGCGCTCTGCGCCGCGACCGCGCCGCTGCAGGCAGCAGAGATCCAGATCTCATCGCCGGGACCGGTGGTGGAACTGAACGTCAGCGAAGTGGTTCGATCAGCCCCAGACGTCGCCCAGATTGGGGCAGGGGTGACGACACGGGCTGAAACTGCGCAGGAAGCGATGCGCCTGAACGCTCAGCAAATGGATCGACTGATCGCGCGGATCAAGGCGTTGGGGATCGATGCCAAGGATATCCAGACCGCCAATCTCAGCCTGAACGCCCAGTATCGATACAACAATGATGGAGGTCAGCCGACCTTCCTTGGATACGAAGTGAGCAATCAACTCAACGTCAAGCTGCGCGATCTCAAGCGCGCGGGTGAGGCGCTGGATGCGTTGGTTAGCGCGGGTGCCAATAATCTTTACGGTCCGAACTTCATGCTTGAAGACGATGCCGCAGCGAAAGCGCAGGCGCGCAAGGCTGCCTTCCAGCACGGGCAGGCAATGGCCGAAGATTATGCGCGAATGGCCGGATATTCGGGTGTTCGACTGCTTGAAGTGTCCGAGAGCTTCCAGAATATCGGCCCCATGCCGCTTGAACGAGGCGTGATGGCCGCCGCTGCGCCTCCGGCCGATGCAAAGACACAGGTCGAACCGGGCGAAGTCGGCACCGGGGTCAACATCACCGTGAAATATGAAATGACGCGCTAGGTTTGCTGAATACCCGTCGCTGCGAACATTCACACCTTGTTCAATGCGACGGGGTTAGGCAGGACAGCATTATGAAACGCGCTTTCGCCTCGATCCTGGCAATTGGCCTCGTTGCGTCGCCCTTGCTTGCCCAGCCGGCTGCCAGCCAGCAGCGCAGCGAACAAGGTGAGGCGCGGCGCGAGATGAGTGCAGGCAATATCATGCCCTTGCGCCAGATCGAGGCGCGCGTGCTGCCGACGATGAAGGGGGCCGAATATCTCGGTCCTGCCTATGACCCGGCAGCCATGGCCTATCGTCTCAAGTTCATCCGCGACGGCCGGGTGCTGTTCGTCGATGTCGATGCACGCACCGGCCGGGTCCTGCGCCGCAGCAACTGAGATTGCAGTGGGAGAAACCCCGTTCAGGTTGACGCGTTCATCTACATGAACGAAACCCTGCGCAAACTATCCGAGGACGGAAATTCATGCGGATCCTGATCGTCGAAGACGAGCCCACACTGGGGCTGCAACTCAAAACGACGCTCGAACAGAATGGCTATGCGGTGGACCTTTCCACCGATGGTGAAGACGGCCACTTCCTCGGCAGTACCGAGGACTACGATGCGGTCATCCTCGATCTCGGCCTGCCCGAGATCGATGGGCTTACCGTATTGGGGATGTGGCGCCGCGAAGGTCGCAGTTTCCCCGTGCTGGTGCTGACCGCGCGCGACAGCTGGAGCGACAAGGTCGCCGGTCTCGACGCCGGGGCCGATGATTACCTCGCCAAGCCGTTCCAGACCGAGGAACTTATCGCACGCCTGCGTGCACTGATCCGTCGTGCCTCGGGCAACACTTCGTCGGAACTGACGGCGGGTCCGGTGCGGCTCGATACCCGTTCGGGCCGCGTCACCCTGGCGGGCGAACCGGTCAAGCTCACCGCGCAGGAATACAAGCTGCTGAGCTACCTGATGCACCACAAGGGCAAGGTGGTCAGCCGCACCGAGTTGATCGAGCATATCTACGATCAGGATTTCGACCGCGATTCGAATACGATCGAGGTCTTCGTCACCCGTATTCGCAAGAAGCTGGGTGCAGATGTGATCACGACCATCCGTGGACTTGGGTACAGCCTCGACGACCCCGCCGACCAGCCGCGCGCCTGATGCCAATGCGCCCACGGCGCCGGGGGAAGACAGGACTGCGCAGGCTGCGGAGCCCGCTGGCGGGCCTGTGAGCGAAATCGTGACGCCTCCACCACGCCGCAGCCTGGCGGCGCGCATGATGGCGATTGCCGCGATATGGATCGGCGTGCTGCTGATCGGTGGTGGTTTCGCGCTCGATCGTACGCTCACGCGACTGGTCGAAGGCAATTTCGACGACCAGCTTGGCTACCTGCTCAACGCGATGATCGTCACCGCCGAGATCGGACCAGACGGAGAGGTTTATTTCAATCGCCCCTTGGGTGAACCGCGCTTCCTGGAGCCGAACAGCGGGCTCTACTGGCAGATCAGCGCGAAGGGGCAGGAAGACACGCCTTCCTATTCGCTGCTGAACAAACCCTCACGCTCGCTGTGGGACACACCGCTCAAGCTGCGTGAAGACCACTTCGATACTGAGCCGCATTTCTACGATTCCGACCAGTTCGAGGATGAGCCTCTGCGTATCGTCGAGCGTACGGTGATCCTGCCTGACAGCGATACCAGGTGGACCTTTGCGGTTGCCTCGGCACGCGAAGAACTCGATTTCCAGATCAGCCGCATCCGTTCGATCCTGGTGTGGAGCTTTGCGCTGCTTGGCCTGGGGCTTTTTGCCATGGCGATGGCGCAGAGCTGGTATGGCCTCTCCCCGTTGCGTAGGGTCCGGGCGGCGATCCAGTCGATGCGCTCGACGGGCTCCAACCGCATTTCAGATCCGCTCCCGCTCGAAGTCGAGCCATTGGTCGAGGAGATCAACGCGCTGCTTGCACATACTGAAAAGCAGGCGGAGGAGGCCCGCACCCATGCTGGCAATCTGGCGCACGCACTCAAGACGCCGCTGACGGTGCTGACAAACGCTGCGACAGCACGTGACCCGCAGCTCGCCGACCTCGTCTTTCGTGAAACCAAGACCATGCAGCGCCATGTTGAGCACCACCTTGCCCGCGCGCGAGCAGTGGGCCGGCGAGCGAGCGGACACAGTCGCGCCGAGGTCTGGCCGAGCGCAGAAAGCGTGCTTCGCGCGGTGACTCGCATTTATGAAACCACCCGTTTTGACCTCGATGGCAACAAATCGGCGGCGGTCGGCGTTGAGCGGCAGGACCTCGATGAGATACTTGGAAACCTGATCGAGAATGCGGCAAAGTATGGGGGCGGTAGCGTGTTCGTTACAATCGACGCCGAACCCGATGCGGAGATGTGCGTTATCTGGATCGAGGATGACGGCACAGGCATTCCAGAACGGGAGCGCACGCGCATCTTTGACCGTGGGGCTCGCCTCGACACGGGCAAGCCGGGAACAGGGCTGGGCCTGGCAATCGTCCGGGATGTTGCCGAAATCTACGGCGGTTCGGTCGAACTGGATGAAAGCGAAGATCTGGGAGGTTTGCTGGTGAAATTAATCCTGCCGAGGGCTGCATCGTGACCTATGCCCGGATGCTAGTAATCGGGGCTGGTGCGCTGCTGCTGTCTGGTTGCAACATGGTGGTGTCGGATGAGCCGATGCTTGAACGAAGCCCGAATGCTCCCGTGATGAAGCCGGGCATTTGGGCCGCCGCGGACAAGACCGATTGCGAATACGATTCTGACATGCCGGTCGAGAGCTGGCCGGAATGCGCGGATCCCGCGATCATTCGCGCCGACGGGGCATTTCTGAGCGCGAACAAGGAAACCGGCAAATGGCGGGTCAATGACGTCGTGCTCGGATCCGC
>NZ_JAYPTL010000013.1:48940-59977 GCF_038133525.1 Erythrobacter sp.
TGCTTCTATTGGGGAATCAAGAACTCTTGGTTACGCTGCCCACGGAGTTGATGGGAAAAGGAAGGAGTGGACCGAATTTCGTCTATCTCGCGATGCGCCCCGCTTCACGTTACAGCGAAGGGCGGTTCACCGCGATTGAAACCTGGCTGATTCAGTGTGGTCCAGTCGACAAGGAAGCAATGCGTACTGGCGAAGAGGGTGCCCTGGTGACACAGGCCCCCTTTGCAGGATTGAGGATTGTCGATGGCAATTGCCACGCTCAGGATATTGCGGCGCTGACAAA
The DNA here is from genome assembly GCF_038133525.1 of Erythrobacter sp. Taxonomy (GTDB): domain Bacteria; phylum Pseudomonadota; class Alphaproteobacteria; order Sphingomonadales; family Sphingomonadaceae; genus Qipengyuania. The sequence goes on from NZ_JAYPTL010000013.1 coordinate 49,224, forward strand.
CGCAGCCGCTATGAGTGAGAACCTCGCCGATAAGAAAGGCTATGTTCGCTGGGTTAAGGAGGCTGGGCCGGTCGAAACCGAATAGTGCCAGCTTAGCCAGCCGCCGCCTTTTCGTGGTGACGGATCACTTCGTCGATGATGAAGCGCAAGAACTTTTCGCTGAACTCGGGGTCGAGTTCAGCTTCTTCCGCGAGTTGCCGCAAACGGGCAATCTGGGCCTGCTCGCGCCCCGGATCGGCCGCGGGCAGGGCGGTCTTCGCCTTGTGTTCGCCCACCGCCTGAGTGATGCGGAATCGCTCCGCCAGGATATGGATCAGCGCGGCATCGATGTTGTCGATGCTCTTGCGATAGGCGGCCAGCACCGGATCGTGCGAGGGTTGCGCGGTTTGCGTCATCGCTTGCCAGATTAGCGGCAATTGCGCCCTTGCCAAGAAAGCATCTCCAGCGCATGGCCAAGCCGAAATGACAGCTACCGTAGTACCCCTGCCGCGCAAGGAACCCGAAGGCTCGATCGAGCCGATGCTGGCGCTCACCGCGCCCGGCATGAACCAGGTCAACCAGGTCATCCTCGACCGGATGCAGAGCGAAGTACCGCTTATCCCGGCACTTGCGGGGCATTTGATTTCGGGAGGCGGCAAGCGCTTGCGCCCAATGCTGACGCTCGCCGGTGCGGAAGTCGTGGGATATAACGGTGCCCGCCATCACAAGCTCGCCGCGGCGGTGGAGTTCATCCATACCGCCACTTTGCTGCACGATGACGTTGTCGATGGTAGCGACTTGCGGCGCGGAAAGGCGGCAGCCAACATCATCTTCGGCAATCCGGCGACTGTGCTGGTGGGCGATTTCCTGTTCAGCCGTGCCTTCGAACTGATGGTCGAGGACGGCAGCCTCAAGGTGCTCAAGATCCTCTCCAGTGCCAGCGCGATCATTGCGGAGGGCGAGGTCGATCAGCTTACCGCGCAGCGCAAGATCGACACCAGCGAGGAACGTTATCTCCACATCATTCGGGCCAAGACCGCCGCGCTGTTCGCCGCTGCGAGCCGGATCGCCGCGGTCGTCGCGGAGTGCGATGATGCACAGGAACGCGCGCTGGACGAGTATGGCCGCAACTTGGGCGTCGCTTTCCAGCTGGTCGACGACGCACTTGATTATGATTCGAATGCGGCTGCGATGGGCAAGGACCGCGGCGACGACTTCCGCGAAGGCAAGATGACGCTACCAGTCATTCTGGCCTATGCTCGCGGCAGCGAGGAAGAGCGCGAGTTCTGGAAGGCTGCGATCGGCGGTTATCGGACAAGCGATGACGACCTCGAACACGCGATCATGTTGATCGACCGCCACAATGCAGTTGACGATACCCGTGCTCGCGCGCGGCACTTTGCTCAGCGTGCGATCGATGCCCTGTCGATCTTTCCGGACGGCAAGGCGCGGCAGGCGATGACCCAGGCGGCGCTCTTCGCCGTCGCTCGCGGCTACTGAACCCCATCAGCCACTTCCGCGTGAATTCTGATCAGGAGACTCGTTATCATGCAAACCAAGCGTCTTGGCACATCGGCCATAGTTGTTTCGGATATCTGCATGGGTACGATGACCTTTGGCAGCCAGACTGACGAAGCTGAAGCTCTGAGGATCCTTGACCAAAGCTTCGATGCGGGGATCAATTTCTACGACACGGCCGAAGGCTATCCCGTGCCGCCTGACCGCAAGTGGGTTGGTAGGACTGAAGAAATCGTCGGCAAATGGCTCAAGACAAAGCCGCGTGATGCGATCATCCTGGCTACCAAGGTGTCGGGTCCCAGCCATGTCTGGTTCCGCAGCCCCAAGCGCGAGGGGATGACCGCGCTCGACCGGCGCAACATCATGGTTGCCGTCGAGGACAGCCTCAAGAAGCTGGGGACCGACTATATCGATCTCTACCAGACTCACTGGCCCGATCACGACACGCCCTATGACGAGACCATGGAAGTGCTCGACGAGCTGGTCCGTGCAGGCAAGGTGCGGATCGTCGGCTGTTCGAACGAAACCAGCTGGGGGCTGATGAAGTCGATCTCTGCGGCCGAGCGACTGGGGACGGTGCGCTACCAGACCATCCAGAACAATTTCAGCCTCAACAACCGCCGTTTCGAGGATGAACTGGCGCAGGTCTGTCGCAAGGAAGGCGTCAGCCTGATCCCATATTCACCGATCGGTGGTGGGGTTTTGTCGGGCAAGTATGCCAATGGCGCCCGTCCGGAAGGCGCGCGTTTCTCGCGTTATCTTGAGATTGGGGGTCGGCAGGCAGCCATGGCGCGGCGTTTCGTCAACGAAAAGTCACTCGCCTCGACCGCTCGTTTTGCGAAGCTTGCCGCCGAACTGGGAATGAGTCCCGTAACGATGGCGGTGATCTGGTCGAAGCAGCATGATTTCGTTGCCTCGACCATCGTCGGGGCCAGTCGCGAGGAACAACTGCCCGAAATTCTTGCGGCGGCCGACCAGGTGTTGAGCGACGAAACCCTGAAGGCGATCGACGCGATTTCGCGCGAAATCATGTATCCCATGGGTTGATGCGCGCCGCCTTCGTCCGCATCACGCTTGCGTGACCCGGCTGCCCATCCATTCCGTGCTTCCCGACCTGCTCGCCGCCTTGCGCGAGCGGAATGGTGCAGTGCTCGTCGCGCCCCCGGGCGCGGGCAAGACCACGGCTGTTGCGCCGGCTCTGCTCGATGAACCATGGTGCACGGGCACGATCATCCTGACTTCGCCACGCCGTGTCGCCGCCCGCGCTGCTGCCGAGCGTATGGCCGAAATGCTCGGCGAGAAACCGGGGGAAACGGTTGGGTACCTTACGCGCCTCGACAGCAAGCGGTCGGCAAGGACGCGTATCCTCGTCGTTACCGAGGCAATCTTCGTCAACACGATCCTTGCCGATGCTGAACTGGCGGGCATTTCCGCTGTCCTGTTCGACGAGGCGCACGAACGGCATCTCGATAGCGACCTTGGTCTTGCCCTCGCACTGGAGACGCGTGCCGTGCTGCGCGAAGACTTGCGCCTGCTGGTCATGTCGGCGACCATCGATGGACAACGCTTCGCGCGACTTCTCGACCCTGAGTGCCCTACGATCGAAAGTGAGGGGCGGGCCTACCCTTTGCGGATCGAGTGGCTGGGCTCATCGCCGCAGGCCTCGGTCGAGGAAGCGCTGACCGCAGCCGTTGCCCGCGCTTGGCGCGAGGAGCAGGGTGATATCCTCGCATTCTTGCCCGGTGTGCGCGAAATAGAGCGGACGCGTGAGCGCCTGGAGGGACGGCTGCCGGATGCGCTGGTGTTGCCCCTCCATGGGCAGGTTGAGCCCGCCGGCCAACGTGCTGCGATCCGGCGCGACCCGGAAGGCCGAAGGCGAGTGGTGTTGGCGACCGCAATCGCGGAGACTTCCCTCACGCTCGACGGTGTTTCGGTGGTGGTTGACAGTGGCTTGTCACGCCATGCGGAGTTCGATCGAGCTGCGGGTACAACCCATCTCGTCACACATCGTGCCAGCCAGGCCGCTGCGGCACAGCGCGCCGGTCGTGCCGCGCGGCAGGGCCCAGGCGTAGCCTACCGCCTTTGGGAAGAGGCAGGACACGCCGGGCGGGCACCATACGATCCGCCAGAGATGCTAACTGCGGACCTCGCGCCCCTGGTGCTCGGCCTCGCACGCTGGGGCACCTCCGATCCGGCAAGCCAGCAAAGGCTCGATCTCCCGGCGGCAGCCTCTGTCTCAGCGGCGCGAAGGACGCTCGAAGCATTGGGTGCGCTCGATGAACAGGGACGCATCACGCCGCGCGGAGAGCAGCTCGCGCATTTACCGCTCGATCCCCAGGGTGCTGCCACGGTGCTGTTCGGGGCCGAGCATGGCGCGGCAGAGAATGCTGCGCGGCTGGCTCTGCTCTTGCAGGAACGTGGGTTGGGCGGGAGTGGAGAAGATCTCGAGCAGCGGCTTTCGCGCTGGAATGCCGATCGGGGCTCGCGGTCCGATGCTAGTCGCAAGCTTGCGGCGCGCTGGGCACGTAGCGCCGAGCAACTGGCGGTGAGAAGTGGTGAGAAGAACCCGTCCTTGGGGATCCTCCTGGCCGCTGGGAGGCCCGAGTTCATCGCCAAGCGACGCGATACGAATGGCGAGAGCTGGATCGCCGCCGGGGGCAGAGGTTTCATCCTCGACCCCACATCTCCGCTGGCCCGGTCCGAGTTTATCGTGATCGGCGATGCGCAGGGGCAAGCGAAGGGTGCGCGGGTTACCGCGGCAATTGGTCTCGATGAGACGGAGCTCGAACGCTGGCTGCCGGAACGCATTGAACGGCATAAGCGACTGCGCTGGACGGGGAATAGGGTAGAAGCCCTGCTGGAACGAAGGCTTGGATCGATCAAGCTGGCAAGCGGCTCCGACCCCGCACCTGATGCCCAGGCGATTGTGGACATCCTTGTGGAAAAAGCGCTGGAAAACCCGGCAAAACTACTTCCCGCGGACCTTCTGGCACGGGCTCAATATGCCGGGATTTCCGCTTTCTCCTCTGACAATTTGGCGAAGAATGCAGAGCTCTGGCTGGTGCCATTGCTCATCGGACGACGTGATCTCGATATTCCGCGCTCGCGCCTGATCGATGCCTTGCTGTCCCAACTCGACTGGGACTCGCGCCTACGACTTGATCAGCTGGCACCTCGCGAGTTCGTTTCGCCTGCCGGATCCAGCCACGCGATTGACTATACGGGCGAAGATGCTCCCAGCGTCGAGGTTCGTGTGCAGGCACTGTTCGGGTTGGAGCAGCATCCGATGGTCGGGAACACGCCGCTCCTGCTCAAGCTCACCAGCCCTGCAGGGCGTCCGATCCAGGCAACGCGGGACCTTCCGGGATTTTGGCGTGGTAGTTGGGCGGATGTGCGCAAGGACATGAAGGGGAGATACCCCAAACACCGCTGGCCCGAGGAACCCTGGGCGGAAAAGGCCAGCCTGAAAACCAAGAACGCCTTTTCTCGTTCCGAAGGTTGAATTAGAGGCACACCCATTATGGCAGCACGAATCTACCAGCGACCGAAGAACGCCATGCAGTCGGGCAAGGCCCGGACTGATGAGTGGGTACTCGAATTCGAGCAATCCGAAGCCCGCCGCGCAGACCCGCTGATGGGATGGACGGGCAGCGGGGATACGCAAGTCCAGGTGCAATTGTCCTTCGCAAGCAAGGATGAAGCCAAGGCCTATGCCGACAAATACGGCATCGTCGCGCGCGTCCATGCAACGCCCAGCAAGACGCTCAAGCTGCAGGCTTACGCCGACAATTTTCGGTAATTGATTTTTCCTGCCCCGGTCGCCATATGCGCGGCCGGGAGTCGGTCGGACGTTTGCGTTCGCTCACCGGGTCAGGTCCGGAAGGAAGCAGCCCAGGTGGATTGCGGCGGGTCGGCCGGCTCCTATTGCTATCACCCACAATTCGATGACGCGCGGCATGACTTTTGCGGCGCCAATGCCTACCTACCGATCATGGGTGATTCACCGGACAATCCCGAAGGCCTCCCCTGGGAAACCGAGGTTGAGAAGGTCGATGAGCCGTCTGCTGCCGAGCTTGAGGCAGCTGGGCAGGAATCCATGTTTGGCGATCCGGCGCCGGAGCCAACACCGTCTTCGTCACCGGTTCCCGCAGCTCCTGCTGTTGAGGCGCCGAAGCCGACCTCGGCTGCTGGTACGCAGCCCTATCGCGTGCTTGCACGGAAATATCGCCCGCAGACCTTTGCCGAGCTGATCGGTCAGGACGCCATGGTTCGCACCCTGGCCAATGCCATCGCCCGTGACCGGTTGGCGCATGCCTTCCTGATGACCGGCGTGCGCGGGGTGGGCAAGACCTCGACAGCGCGGTTGATCGCCAAGGCGCTCAATTGCGTCGGCCCGGATGGGCAGGGCGGGCCGACGATCAGCCCATGCGGCGAATGTGAGCCATGCCGGGCGATCGCCGAAGGCCGCCACATCGATGTAATCGAGATGGACGCCGCATCTCACACCGGCGTCGATGACGTTCGCGAAATCATCGAAGCCGTGCGCTATGCTGCCGTCAGCGCACGCTATAAGATCTACATTATCGACGAAGTTCACATGCTGTCCCGCAATGCATTCAATGCCTTGCTCAAGACACTTGAGGAACCGCCAGCGCATGTGAAGTTCCTCTTCGCTACGACCGAGGTCGATAAGCTGCCGGTCACCGTACTCAGTCGTACGCAGCGTTTCGACCTGCGCCGCATTCCCGTGGAGATGTTGCAGGCCCATTTTGCCGAGATTTGCCACAAGGAGGGCGTTGAGGCGGAGGAAGAGGCGCTGCATATCGTCGCGAGCGCAGCGGAAGGTTCGGTTCGCGATGGCCTGTCGATCCTCGACCAGGCGATCGCCCATGCGGACCTCGACACCGAAGGCCGTGTGACGGCTGCACGTGTTCGGGACATGCTGGGTCTCGCCGACAAGTCGGCTCAGCGGCGCCTTCTTGGCTATGTGCTGGCCGGTGACGGCAAAGCCTTGCTGACGGCGATCGATGAACAGTATTCGCTTGGTGTCGAGCCACTGGCTTTGATGCGCGCGCAGATGGACCTCGTCCACCGGATCGCACTTGTGCAGGTTTCTGGCGGCGAAGCAGATGCGCCGACGGCAGAAGAGCGGGGCGCGCTGGCCGATTGGGCAGGGCAGCTCGAGGTGGGACAGGTGCACCGCTTGTGGCAATTATTGCTCAAGGGGCATGAAGAGGTTCGTCTGGCACCGGATCCCCTGGTTTCGCTGCGTATGGCTATGCTGCGGATACTGCATGCCGGGCAGATGCCTGATCCCGGCAGGTTGGCCAAAAAGCTCGAGACCTTGGCTGACCGCGCGCCGGTCGCGGTCGACCAGGCCGCGCCAACCGCGCAGGGTGCGGCTCCCGCGGCGGAGACTGCGCCTGATTGGCGAGCGCTTGTAGAGGCGATCGATGCCCGGGGCATGATGCAGGAAGCCAATGTCATGCGCCTGCAGGTGCGGGTCGTCGAGTTGGACAATGGCTTGCTGCGCTTTGGTCGTGACGCCAAGTTTACAGAAGATGTGGTGCCGATCATCAAGGATACGCTCTACCGGCACACGCAGAGCCGTTGGACGGTCGAGGAATTGCCCGGCGGAATTGGTGCACCATCGCTGGTGGAACAGGAACAAGCAGCGCGAGAAGCGGCATCGGCAGCGACACGCGCGCATCCCCTGGTGAAGGCTGCATTCGAAGCATTCCCCGATGCCGAGCTTGTCGAAGACGGCGGCGCTACCCCCAAGCGCCGCGAAATCCCTTGGAGTAGAAACGCATGAACATGGAAGAAATGCTGGCACAGGCCCAGCAGGCAGCCGAAACGATCCAGAAGCAGATGAACGACGCGCAGGCCAAGCTCGATACGCTCGAGGTCGAAGGCAGTGCCGGCGGCGGACTGGTCAAGGTCCGGGCAACGGCGCGCGGGCGGATAATTGGCGTGACGATCGATGAAAGCATGATGAAGCCGGAAGAAAAGCAGATGGTCGAAGATCTCGTGACCGCTGCATTCAACGATGCGCGGGATCGTGATGACCGGCTTTCGGGTGAAGAGATGGCCAAGATTCAGCAGGGCATCGGGCTCCCGCCGGGAATGAAGTTACCCGGCATGTGAAAGCTGGTAGATCCAGCCGGCTGGTGAAACGTTCGGGGTTCGAAACGGGTCTTCCACACCCGATTTCGTACCCCGCGTTGCACGGGTTCGAGGTGATCCCCATATTCGATCCAACACCGGGCCCAATGCCCGCCGGAATCGAACCATGACACCAAGTTTTCCCCTTCTTCCCCTTCGCGACATTGTCGTGTTTCCCGGCATGGTCGTGCCGCTCTTCGTCGGTCGATCCAAGTCGGTGGCTGCGCTTGAGGCAGCAATGGAAGGGTCAAAGGACATCTTCCTGCTGGCCCAGCTGGACCCAGCCTGCGACGACCCGGAACGCGACGATCTCTATGACATCGGCGTGGTTGCACAGGTCCTTCAGCTTCTGAAATTGCCCGATGGGACGGTTCGCGTACTGGTGCAGGGGAGCCGTCGGGCGACGCTCGAACGCCTCACGCCCGAGGGTGAGCATGTCCTGGCCGAGGTATCCTATCGCGATGTCGTGACCGCGTCGGGCAGCGAAGTGCTGGCCATGATGCGTCAGGTGATCGAGCAGTTCGGCGAATACGCGAAGTTGAACAAGAAGATCGGTGACGATGCGGTCGAAAAGCTCGCCGACATCGACGATGCGGGTGAGCTGGCTGATACCATCGCCGCCGCTATCAACGCGAAGGTGTCCGACAAGCAGGCGCTCCTGGTTGAACACGATCCGCTCAAGCGGCTCGAGATGGTCATGTCCTTCATGGAAGGCGAACTGTCGGTGCTGCAGGTCGAGCGCCGCATCCGCGGCCGCGTGAAGCGGCAGATGGAGAAGACCCAGCGCGAATATTACCTCAACGAGCAGCTCAAGGCGATCCAGAATGAGCTGGGCGGTGGCGATGAAGACGGTGGCAATGAGATTGCGGAGCTGACCGAGAAAATCGGCAAGACCAAGCTCAGCAAGGAAGCGCGCGAGAAGGCTGAAGCCGAGCTCAAGAAGCTCAAGAGCATGCAGCCGATGAGCGCCGAGGCCACCGTGATCCGCAATTACCTTGATGTGCTGCTTGGCCTGCCATGGGGCAAGAAGAGCAAGGTCAAGAAGGATATCGCCAAGGCCCAGGAAATACTCGATGCGGATCACTACGCGCTCGAGAAGGTCAAGGACCGGATCGTGGAATACCTCGCGGTCCAGGCGCGGACGCGCAAGCTGAAGGGGCCGATCCTCTGCCTCGTCGGCCCGCCGGGCGTGGGTAAGACCAGCCTTGGTAAGTCGATAGCGAAGGCAACCGGCCGCGAATTCGTGCGCCAATCGCTTGGCGGCGTGCGTGATGAGGCGGAAATCCGGGGCCACCGCCGGACCTACATAGGTTCGTTGCCGGGCAAGATCGTCACCAACCTGCGCAAGGCAGGCAAATCGAACCCGCTGTTCCTGCTCGACGAGATTGACAAGCTTGGTCAGGATTTCCGCGGCGACCCTGCGTCGGCGCTGCTCGAAGTGCTCGATCCCGAACAGAACGCCAAGTTCCAGGATCACTATCTCGAACTCGACATCGACCTGTCGGATGTGATGTTCGTCTGCACGGCGAACAGCCTCAACCTGCCGCAGCCATTGCTCGACCGCATGGAGATCATTCGGCTCGAAGGCTACACAGAGGACGAAAAGGTCGAGATCGCAACCCGGCACCTGCTACCCAAGCAGGTCAAGGAACATGGGCTCAAGAAGGGCGAGTTCGCGCTGGAAGAGGCCGCGCTACGCGACCTGATCCGTTACTACACTCGCGAGGCGGGCGTGCGTACGCTTGAGCGCGAGCTGGCGCGCTTGGCGCGCAAGAGCCTTCGCCAGATCCTCGAAGGCAAGGTGAAGAGCGTCACGATCACGCCGGACAACCTCGCCGATTTTGCCGGCGTGCGGAAGTACAAGCATGGCATGAGCGAAGACGAAGCGCAGGTTGGCGCCGTTACCGGTCTTGCCTGGACAGAGGTAGGCGGCGAGCTGTTGACGATCGAGAGTGTCACCACTGTCGGCAAGGGTGAGGTCAAAACCACCGGCAAGCTCGGCGAAGTGATGAACGAGAGCGTCGCTGCGGCCTTCAGCTTCGTGAAGGCTCGCGCGCCCCACTACGGGATCAAACCGAGCCTGTTCCAGCGTCGCAACATTCACATTCACTTGCCCGAAGGGGCTGTCCCGAAGGACGGGCCCAGCGCGGGCATCGGTATGGTGACGTCGATCGTTTCGACGCTAACGGGCGTGCCTGTGCACCCCGATGTCGCAATGACCGGTGAGGTGACCTTGCGTGGCCGTGTCCTGCCTATTGGCGGCCTTAAGGAGAAGCTCCTTGCGGCCCTTCGCGGGGGCATCAAGAAAGTCCTGATTCCGGAAGAGAATGTGAAGGATCTCGCGGAAATTCCAGCAAATGTGAAGGAAGGCTTGGAGATCGTGCCGGTTGCACATGTCGATGAGGTTCTTGAGCATGCGCTGTGCGCAAAGCTGGAACCGATCGAATGGAGCGAAGCCGATGATCTGGCCAGCCAGCCGGACCATCCGCACGCGCCACCACCGTCGACGACCGCGCACTGAATCACGCCATGCTGCGACGCAGCGACTCGGGCGCTCGTCCGGGTGCTTTTTTCGGTTGCCGATCGGAACCTTTCCTCCGTCCGGGATACCAAATGCTGCGTTAACCGCGAAACCGCCGAAATTTGCCTCGCAAACGACGCTTTTTGGCCGATTTTGGCTTTGACACTCGGGCCAAAAAACTCTCAATTCGTCTCCCTTCGCGCAGGCGATTCACAGCCCATTTTCTAGATAAAAACGAGGGGGGTTCCCGACAATGAACAAGAACGACCTGATCGGCGCGGTCGCCGACGCCAGCGGCCTTTCGAAGAGCGATGCAGCAGGTGCGGTTGAAGCGGTGTTCGATTCGATCACCAAGGCGCTTACCAATGGGGACGAAGTTCGCCTGGTCGGTTTCGGTACGTTCTCGGTTGCCAAGCGCAAGGCATCGACCGGTCGCAATCCGCGAACTGGCGAACCGATGACGATCAAGGCGTCGAAGCAGCCTAAGTTCAAGGCTGGCAAGGGTCTGAAGGATTCGGTCAACTAAGATCGAGTCCAATCGTTCGCGCTGTATCCAATTGGGTAGCGCGTG
>NZ_JAYPTL010000014.1:0-28586 GCF_038133525.1 Erythrobacter sp.
GCTCGTGCTGGCAGCCTGTTCGAACGTGGCTCAGGCAGCGACCTATACGATGTTCCGGGATCCAGGATGTGGGTGCTGTACCAACTGGGCAGGCCATGTCGAAGACGGGATGAACACGAAGGTGGCATCGGTCGACAGCAACGACATGGCGGCGATCAAGACCGCGCGGGGCGTACCCCAAGAGTTATGGTCATGCCATACGATGGAGGTCGATGGATACATCATCGAAGGTCACGTGCCTGCAGAAGCCGTCGCCAAGCTTTTGCGCGAACGGCCCGCCGGCGTTGCCGGCCTCGCGGTTCCGGGAATGCCTCTGGGATCGCCCGGCATGGAGGCCGGAAACCGGATCCAGCCTTACGACGTCATCGCCTTTGGCCCAACCGGACAGAGCGTCTTCGCGTCCTTTCCGTAAGGGGGTGAAGCCACTCCATGCGTCGGCATGAAAGGTTGCAGGCGATGAGGACTAATTGCGGGAAGCGACACAGAAGCCTGTCGAACTTCTCGCCGGGTCCGGGCTGGCTGCCCCCACAGTCCCGGACCCTTCCAATTTGTATGATTGCAGCACGCACGAAATAGGAGAAATGCGATAGTCAAAAGCTCGGTCAGAAATGCTGGATCTTTTTAAGGGGTGAACCTCTGCCCAACGTACTGCTTGTCGTGATGCTTCTCGGACGGGATGACATAGACAGGGGAAAGACTTGCAGACAGATGGCGACGATCAACATAGCGAGAATGCGGGCTCGATAACGTTGCTGGGCGGTGTCGCGATGGGGACCGGCGTCATGATTGGCGCAGGTATCTTCGCACTGACCGGCCAGATTGCCGAACTGGCTGGACCGTTATTTCCGCTTTCTTTCATAGTCGGCGCGCTGGTTACCTCGCTTGCCGCCTACAGCTACATCAAGATGTCGAACCGCTGGCCCTCCTCTGGCGGCATCGCGATGATCCTTCAGAAGGCTTACGGACCGGGCGTCGTTGCAGCATCGGCATCGCTCCTGATGGCGCTGTCGATGGTCATCAACGAAAGCCTGGTCGCTCGGACCTTCGCGACCTATGCCTTGCGGCCCTTTGGGCTCGAAAGCAGCGGCATTCTGGTCTCCGTCGCGGCACTGGCCCTCATCGTTTTCGCCTATTTCGTGAATGCTGCCGGCAACAAATCGGTCAGCGGGTTTTCGCTCATTATGTCGGCAATCAAGATCGGCGGCATCGCCCTGTTCGCAATTGCGGCGATCTGGGCCACCGGATTTTCAGGCGGTGCCTTCGCAGAGCCGGTCGCGCTTTCGGGCCTCGACGCGTTGCTCGCTTCGGTCGCTTTCTCGATCCTCGCTTTCAAGGGTTTCACCACCATCACCAACAGCGGCGGCGAAATCATCGATCCGCATCGGAATGTCGGCAGAACCATTATCATTTCGATCGCAGTATGCGTGGTCGTCTACCTTCTCGTCGCGGTGGCGGTCGGCGCCAGCCTCAGCACTTCAGAAATAGCCGAGGCGCGCGATTACTCTCTTGCGGCAGCTGCGCGCCCCGCGCTCGGAGAGCTTGGCTTCTATTTCACAGTCGCAATCGCGATCGCAGCCACGACCTCGGGTGTCATCGCCAGTGTTTTCGCCGTTTCGCGAATGCTGACGATGCTGACCGAGATGAAGATGATCCCGCATAGCCATTTCGGCATGAGCGGACCGATCCGCAGTCACATGCTGGTCTATACCGTAGTGATTGCCGGCACGCTCGCGGTCCTGTTCGATCTGTCGCGGATCGCTTCGCTCGGAGCATTTTTCTATCTCGTAATGGACATGCTTGTGCATTGGGGCGTGCTGCGCGGTTTGCGGGAAGAGATCGGTGCGCGTGCCTGGGTGCTATGGTCGGCACTCGTGGCGGACAGCGTAGTCCTGACAGCTTTTGCCTTCGCCAAGCTCAAAACCGACCCTGCGGTCGTCGCCTATGCGGTCGCAGGCATTGCCGCCGTTTTCATCGCCGAATGGTTCTATTTGTCCAGGCGTTCGCAAGCGATGGACTCCGCTTCAGAAAGACCGGCGGAAGAGAGGCGGTGACCCCGTTAGTAGAACACGAGCGCAAAGGCAGCGACCAAAAGCCAACGAGGATCGAGGCGCCAAGTTCGCGGATCAAAAGAAATTCAAGACGGAGCATATCGTGACGACTAAAACTGCCACCGTTTACCGAATGGTCATGCCGGACCACGTTTGTCCGTATGGATTGAAAACGGTCGATTTGCTCAAACGCGAAGGTTTCGAGGTGGACGACCTGCGGCAACAGCGAGGCGTGAACACGAGCGAGCGGGCGCCAGCGTGCGTCGGCGCCCGCTCCATGATCACGACGGGCCCGGCACGCGCGGCCAGATTCATAATGAGGTACGACAGTGGCAGCTGAGCCTGTGACCGATGCAGCACCCATTGCGGTCTTCGGTGCCGGAGGAAAGACCGGTACGGAAATACTGCGCCATGCGGTTCGCAAGGGCATCGCGGTTCGAGCGTTCGAGCACACCTTGCCCGAACCATCGGACCGGGTCGATAACGTCGAGTACTTCCAATGCGATGTACTCAATGACGACTTCAGCAGCGAGCTCGAAGGTTGCCGTGCTGTTATTTCCGCACTCGTTATAGGGTTTAGTCCATCGACGGCGATCGATCCGCCTCCGCTTTACACGGAGGGAACCCGCAGGCTGGTGGAAGCGATGTCGGCAACCGGCATTTCCCGGATCGTCGTGATATCGGCAGCGTTCGTAGAGGCGCAGCCCAGCGTTCCTGCATGGTTCGAGCTCACAGCAAGACCAGCCTTGCACAAAATTCTCGCACAGATGCGCGCAATGGAAGATCTTCTGGAGCGCGCGAAAGGCCTGGAATGGACGGCTGCGCGACCGGGCTGGCTCCTGGACGAACCCTATACCGGTGAAGCCGTCATTTCCGACGAGCGCCTTGCCGAAGGTTGCTTTCGCTGCCGGCACGCGGATCTTGCGGCAGCGATGCTCGAATTCGTCTGCGAGAACACCTGGGTCAACGCCAAGCCCGCAATAGCCCGCCCAGAAGAAGACCGCTTCGAAAGCATGACAGCGCTGAAAGCCGAACTGGGAATCGACTGAGGAGGAGGCGGCATGTTCGAGACACGTACGGCGACAATCGGGAGGGGTCACGATAATTTTGAGACTCTCCGCAGGCTGCATGACCTTGTCTTAAAAGCGGCAAAGCTCTAGGTGAGTGTGATGCGAGCCTTGCGTACCCTAGGACTGTTATTGATCGCCTGCGGGCTATTCGTCCAGTCGGCCGCGCATGCTTCTGCTCTTCCTCAGGTCGTCGACGCAGGCGATCCGGCCTGCGCAGAGATGGAAACGATGGCGGGCGCGACTTCCACGGAAGATGACGGCAGCGCACCTTGCAAGAACCTTCGGCTGGATTGTCTGGTGGCGCTCGGGTGCATTGCGCCGCTCGCTCCCGGCGCTGATGCGACCCTTTCCGAAGACTTACCGGCGCAGGCTGCTCAATTCAGCGGTTTGATCTCCAATTCGCTCGCCGCCCCAAGGCTGGGGCCAGAACCGCCACCTCCGCAATTTCCGGCATGACCCGCGTGCAGGCTTAAGCCTGCGCGCTCCTGCCTCTGGATGAACGGCCTGCGCTCGACGCGGGCCGGTGATCCGGAACGCGTGCCTGACGCGCTCCTTTTGCGGATGAACGATCATGAAACGAATAAGCTGGACCGCGCTTCCGGTCCTGCTGGCCCTTGCGCCGGCGAGTAATGCCCAGTCGGTGGGCTATGAGGAAGCTTTACGAGCAGCAACGAGCGACCAGCCGCAGGTTCGAACAAGCGAGCTGCGACTGGACGCCCGGCGCGAGATCGCCGACGCTGCCGATGAACTGCCAGACCCGCGCCTACGCGCGGGCATCCAGAACCTGCCGCTAAGCGGGCCGGCTGCATTCGAGCTGAATCGCCAGCTCCCAACGCAGATCCAAGTCGGCATCGAACAGGAGATCCCCAATCTCGCGAAACGTCGGGCCCGGTTTGGAATAGCGGACGCCGACATCGATCTTGCCGCAGCACAGTTGCGTCAAACCCGTTACAGGGTGCGCCTCGGAGCAGGAATGGCATGGATTTCGTTGGCTTATGCCCAACGGGCTCTGACCGTCGCCGACGATGCACTTGCTGAAATCGAGGGGCTCGTACCACTCGCGCGCAGTTCTGTCGCCGCCGGTTCGGCCAGGCCCGCCGAAAGTCTGGAAGTACGCCGTGCCGTGCTCGAAGTCGCAGACATGCGGACCAGGATCGAAGCCGACCGAGAGGCCGCTCAGGCCATGCTGTCGCGCTATACGGCTCTGCCGAACGCTACCGCGACCGGAACCATCCCTTCGGCCGATCTCGATCCCGAAGGTTTGCGGGCCATGCTCCAAAGCAATCCGGAGCTTGTCGTGGCGCTTGCGCAGGTTCGTCAAGCGGAAGCGAGAAGCGATCTTGCCCGATCGGAAAGGCGTCCGGATTTCGGCGTCAATGTGAGCTATGGACGGCGCGATCCCGATTTTGGCGATGCAATCTCGGTGATGGGTTCGATCACGCTCCCGATTTTCGCGGACCGGCGCCAAAACCCGCGTATAGCCGCCGCCGAAGCCGAAGCGGCTGCGGCACAGTCGGCCAGAGCCGATCGGCTGCGTGAACTCGAAGCCCGGTTCGAAACCGATCTCGCGGCATGGCGCAGCGCTTATCGACAATGGCAGCGCGCGACCGACGAATTGCTTCCCCTTGCCGAAAGCCGCGTGGACCTCGAGCGCGCGAGCTTTGCCGCGGGCCGCGCGGAACTGCTCGACGTCATCGACGCCATCAAAACGCTCGCCGTGCTGCGGGTGGACATTCTGCAACGCGAGGAAGCGACCGTCGAAGCCGCCGCGAACCTGCGACTGACCTATGGGGAGTATGGCCGATGAGAGCCGCAATGGGAGCCGCGTGGGACAGGCTGTCGCCGCGCCAGAAATCTTGGATGATGGCAGGCACGGTCGCGCTCATCAGTCTTGCCGCCGGCTATGGTCTCTCGCAGCTCGGCGAAGGCCAGGGTGGTGCAAGCGACGCGGGCGGCAGTGCGACCGAATGCGAGGAGGTCCTTTACTGGTACGACCCGATGGTGCCGGGGCAGCACTTCGACGAGCCGGGCAATTCGCCCTTCATGGATATGCAGCTGGTGCCCAAGTGCGCGGGCGAGGAGGCCACTGCAGGCGTCAGGATAGATCCCGGCCTGGTGCAGAATTTCGGCATCCGCACCACTGAAGCCGAGTACGGCGTCCTCGAGCCGGAAATAACCGTCACAGGCGTTCTGGCCTACAACGAACGCGACGTCGCGATCGTCCAGCCACGTGCCGGAGGCTATGTACAAAGAACCTACGGCCGCGCGCCCGACGATGTCGTTGGACGGGGCGCGCCGCTCGCGGATATCCTGGTTCCCGAATGGGGCGGAGCGCAGCAGGAGTATCTGGCCGTCCTGAACAGCGGTGATGAAGAACTTGCGCAGGCCATGCGCGAACGCATGCGCCTTTTGGGCATGCCTCCAGGCCTGATCTCATCGGTAGGGCGCAGTGGACGTCCGCAGTCCACGATCACCGTGACCGCGCCGATTGGAGGTGCCATCACATCGCTCGGCGTGCGACCGGGGATGACGGTCATGGCCGGACAGACGCTCGCCGAGATAACCGGTTTCTCACCGATCTGGCTCGAAGCCGCGGTGCCTGAAACGCAGGCGGCGAATGTACGCGTCGGGCAACCTGTCAGCGCGACGCTGACCGCATTCCCCGAGGAACGCTTCTCCGGACCCATTGTCGCTATCCTGCCGAGCGTGGAGGATGCAAGCCGTACGATCACCGTTCGTGCGCAACTGCCCAATGCATCCGGTCGCCTCAAGCCGGGCATGTTCGCACAGGTCTCGCTGACCCCGGACACACGCCGCGCGCTGCTGGTGCCGTCCGAAGCCGTTATCAGGACCGGACGTCGAACCATCGTGATGGTGAAGCAGGACGAGGGCGGTTTCATGCCCGCCGAGGTTCGGATCGGCCGCGAAGCGGGTGGAAGGACCGAAGTGCTGGCCGGACTTTCCGCCGGCGAGCAGGTCGTGACATCGGGTCAGTTCCTGCTTGATTCCGAAGCAAGCCTCACCGGACTGGACGTCCGTCCGATAGATCAGGCAGATGACGCTTCCACCGGCGGCGAGGACGAGCCAGCGACCTTCGGTGCCACCGGCACGATCCAGTCGATCGCCAATGGTTCGGTGACGCTGCGGCATGGTCCCGTGCCCCGGCTCGATTGGCCCGCGATGACGATGACCTTCCGCACGAAGAGCGCGGCGCAAATGCGCGGCCTCGAAACGGGCGACAGGGTGCGCTTCACCTTCACCCAGCAGGAAGCCGGCCCCCAAATCGAGACTATTAGGAGGGCTGGAGAATGATCGCACGCATCATCGACGCCTCGATCGCCAACCGCCTGTTTATCGTTCTCGCCGCCGTCGCGGTGACGCTGGCCGGTTTCTGGGCGGTGCGCGCGACGCCGGTCGACGCGTTGCCCGATCTGTCCGATGTGCAGGTCGTGGTCCGGTCGAACTATCCGGGGCAGGCCCCCCGGATCGTCGAGGACCAGGTCACCTATCCCCTGGCAACGACCATGCTCTCGGTCCCGGGGGCGAAAACCGTCCGCGGCTATTCGATGTTCGGTGACAGCTATGTCTATATCATCTTCGAGGATGGTACCGACCTCTACTGGGCGCGATCGCGCGTGCTCGAATATCTCAACCAGGTGCAGAACCGCCTGCCCGATGGCGTCACGAGCACGCTGGGACCCGATGCAACCGGGGTGGGGTGGATCTACGAATATGCACTGGTCGACAGGACCGGCGGACACGACCTTGCCGGACTGCGCAGCCTGCAGGACTGGTTCCTGCGCTATGAGCTCAAGACGATCCCCGGCATTGCCGAGGTCGCGAGCGTCGGCGGAATGGTCAAGCAATACCAGGTCGTGCTCGAGCCTTACCGGATGGCATCGCTGGGCGTGACCCACGCCGAGATCGTGAGCGCAATCGAGGCCGCCAACCAGGAAGCGGGCGGCTCGATCGTCGAGATGGGCGAAGCCGAATATATGGTCCGCGCCTCGGGCTATCTCGGCGACCTCGAGGATTTTCGGCAGATTCCACTACGCACTGCGAGCGGCGGAATTCCGGTCACGCTTGGCGACGTAGCGACAATCCAGGTAGGCCCCGAGCTGCGCCGTGGCATCGCCGAGCTCAATGGCGAAGGCGAGGTTGCCGGGGGCATCATCGTTCTGCGTCAGGGTGCGGATGCAAGAAGCGCCATACAGGCCGTCGAACAGAAACTCGACGACTTGCAGGCAAGCCTTCCCGAAGGCGTCGAGATCGTCACGACCTACGATCGCTCTCAGCTCATCGATGCGTCTATAGAGAACCTCACCACGAAGCTCATCGAAGAGTTTATCGTCGTGGCGCTCGTATGCGCGCTGTTCCTCTGGCACGCGCGTTCGGCACTTGTCGCCATCGTCACCCTGCCTTTGGGCGTGCTCGCGGCCTTCATCGTGATGCGCATCCAGGGCGTCAATGCCAACATCATGTCGCTGGGTGGAATAGCCATCGCGGTCGGTGCGATGGTCGATGCCGCCGTCGTCATGATTGAGAACGCGCACAAGCATCTCGAGCGATGGGAACACGAGAATCCCGATACCGCGCTCGCGGTGAAGGAACGCTGGCGGATCATCGCCGATGCATCGAAGGAAGTGGGACCGGCGTTGTTCTTCAGTCTGCTGATCATTACGCTGTCGTTCCTACCGGTCTTCACCCTGCAGGCGCAGGAAGGGCGGTTGTTCGCTCCGCTCGCTTTCACCAAGACCTATGCCATGGCGGCCGCGGCCATTCTGTCGGTAACGCTGGTGCCGGTAATGATGGGATGGCTGATCCGTGGGAAGATCCCTTCGGAGGATTCCAATTTTCTCAACCGCTGGCTGACGAAAATCTATCGTCCGGGGCTCGACTGGGTCATGCGGCGCCCAAAGGCAACGCTGGTGATCGCGGCGCTGATCTTCCTGACCACCGCGATTCCCTTCACCCGGCTTGGCGGCGAGTTCCTCCCGCCGCTCGATGAAGGCGATTTGCTTTATATGCCGAGCGCGCTGCCCGGCCTTTCCCCCGGCGAGGCTTCGGCGCTGCTGCAGCGCACCGATCGCCTGATCAAGTCGGTCCCGGAAGTGGAAACGGTGTTCGGCAAGGCGGGGCGCGCCGATACAGCGACGGATCCGGCTCCCCTGACGATGTTCGAAACGACGATCCACTTCAAGCCGCGCGAGGAGTGGCGCGAGGGAATGACGCCCGATCTGCTGGTCGAGGAACTTGACCGGGTCGTTCAGGTGCCGGGCCTCGCCAATGTCTGGGTGCCGCCGATCCGCAACCGGATCGACATGCTCGCGACCGGGATCAAGAGCCCGATCGGGGTCAAGGTTTCAGGCGACGATCTCGATCAACTCGAACGCGTTGCACTCGATGTGGAGCGTATCGCCAAGACCGTGCCTGGCGTGAGTTCCGCGCTGGCCGAGCGGCTGTCGGGCGGTCGCTATGTCGATGTCGATATCGACCGGATGGCGGCCGCGCGATACGGGCTCAACATTGCCGACATCCAGCAGATCGTCTCTGGTGCAGTTGGCGGTGCCAATGTCGCACGGACCGTCGAGGGGCTGGCGCGCTATCCGATCAATGTGCGCTATCCCCGCGAAATCAGGGACAGCGTCGAGGAACTCAGGGCCTTGCCGGTTCTGACGCCGTCCGGCCAACAGATCACGCTTGGCACTGTCGCCCGTATCGCCGTCAGCGACGGTCCGCCCATGCTCAAGAGCGAACAGGGCCGACTGACCAGCTACATCTACGTCGACGTCCGGGGCCGCGATCTTACTTCGGTGGTCGCCGATCTGCAGGAGGCCGTCGCCACGGGCGTCGATCTGCCTCCCGGCGTCAGCCTGTCCTATGCGGGCCAGTTCGAATATCTGACGCGCGCCTATGAGCGACTGAAGATCGTGGTTCCCGCGACGCTCGCGATCATCTTCCTGCTGCTCTATCTCATTTTCCGGCGCTGGGACGAAGCCTTGCTGATCATGGGCACGCTGCCCTTCGCGCTGACGGGCGGATACTGGTTGCTCTATCTGATGGGCTACAACCAGTCGGTGGCGACTGCGGTCGGTTTCATCGCGCTTGCCGGCGTCTCCGCCGAATTCGGCGTAGTGATGCTGATTTACCTGAAAGCCGCACTGGAGCGGCGACGCGGTGATCTGAGCGCCGAAGAAGTAGACGAGGCCATCCGGGAAGGCGCGCTCCTGCGCGTGCGGCCCAAGGCGATGACCGTCGCAGTCATCCTTGCGGGTCTCTTTCCGATCCTGATCGGCACCGGCGCGGGCTCGGAAGTCATGAGCCGCATCGCCGCGCCGATGGTTGGCGGCATGATCACCGCCCCGCTCCTGTCCATGTTCCTGCTTCCCGCCGCCTATCTGTTGTTGCGGCGCCCCCGTCCGGAAAAACCGGCCAACCCTCAAGGAGAAGAAGAGTGCGTACCCCAACCTACATGATCCTGCTCGCGGCACCGCTGGCGCTTGCAGCCTGCGACGCTGCAGACGACAGCTCAGAGACCATGATGTCAGACGACATGGCGAACTCGGACAGTATGCCCATGTCAGGCGAAATGCCGATGGCGGAGGAGACCGGCGGCGAGCAGAGCGCCAGCGCGGAGGGAACGGTTACAGCCATCGATTCCGAGGCGGGCACGGTGACCATCGAGCATGGTCCGGTCGAAAGTATCGGATGGCCCGCGATGACCATGACCTTCGAAGCCGACGCGCAAATCCTCGAACAGGTCAGTGTCGGTGAGGGAATAGCCTTTGAATTTCGTACTGGAACCGAAGGCAGCGTCGTTACCTCGGTAACGCCGCGATAGGACGGTGGGTGGGAGGCGCCCGGTTGCGCCGGTGCCTCCCACGCAAAAACAGGTGAATATGCCAGGTATCGACAGGCCCGACTTTAAGGATCGCCGCGACTTCATCAAGAGCGCCGGCCTCGCGGCGACGGGTTTCGCCGCGCTGCCGCTGCTGGGTTGCGGTACGCAAAGCAGGATGTCGCTCGATCAGGGAGGCGAAAGCAATCCTCTTGCCATACCTCGGCTACAAGCAGGAACGATCGAACGGGGCGAGCGTGTCTTTCGCCTGTCCCTGACACCGGGCGAGAAAGAATTCGTGCCCGGCACGGCGTCACCGACGATCGGTATCGACGCATCCTATCTCGGTCCGACCCTCGAAATGCGCCGCGGCGAACAGGTTCGCTTTCATATCGACAACAAGCTTGCCGAGGATGCGACCGTCCACTGGCATGGTTTCGAACTTCCCGCCACCGCGGATGGCGGACCGCACCAACTCGTGCGGCCCGGCGAACGCTGGAGCCCGTCCTTCGAAATACGCCAGCGCGCTTCGCTATACTGGTATCATTCTCATACGCATCGCCGGGCCGGACCACAGGTCTATGCCGGACTTGCTGCCCCGATCTACGTGCGCGACGAGGAAGAGGATCGCCTCGATCTGCCGAGCCGGTACGGTGTAGATGATATCCCGCTCGTCGTGCAGGATCGCGTGATCGACAGCTCAGGCCGCCTCGTTTACCGGCTCAACATGCACTCGCGGATGATGGGGGTGATAGGTGAGCGCATCTATGTGAACGGAACGGCCAATGCCGTTTTCGACGCCACCGCCGGTCCGCTGCGCCTGCGGCTTCTCAATGGATCGAATGCGCGGTTCTACACCTTCTCGCTCGAAGGTGATCGTCCGATGCAACTCATCGCAAGCGATGGCGGCCTGCTTGCCGCACCCCGCGAGATTCGCAGTCTTACCCTTGCCCCAGGCGAACGCGCACAAGTGATCGTCGACCTTTCCGAAGGGCGCCCGCTGCGCCTGAATGCCAGCAGTCCTGATAACGCCATGGGCATGATGGCCGGAGAAGGCGGGGGTATGATGGACGGCGGAATGATGGGAAACCGGACCGGTCGCGAGAGGCAGGGCCGCACCTTTTCGATCCTCGATATGCGTCCCTCCGGATCATCGACTCCAGTGATGCTCCCGCCCACCCTGGCCGCGCTAGCCGCGCCAGACCCCTCGCTCGCCGTTCGCAGCCGCCGTTTCGTACTCGATATGGGCATGATGGGTCGGGGCATGGCGATCAACGGCGAGACCATGGACATGGATGTCATCAATCAGCGCGTACCGGTGGGTCAGTGGGAAATATGGGAAATCGCCAACGCATCGATGATGGCCCATCCCTTTCATATTCATAATGTGCAGTTCCGCTTGCTCGACCGGGACGGCCGGCCTCCGCAGGCGGAAGAGGCGGGCTTCAAGGACACCGTTATCGTCAAGCCACGTGAACAGGTCAGGCTGCTGTTGCGGTTCGAAGAGAATACCGATCCCGACAATCCCTACATGTATCACTGTCATATCCTCGAGCACGAGGACGCAGGCATGATGGGGCAATTCGTGGTCACGGCCAATTAGGGGAGAACGACAGATGAGCGATGGGCACAATGCAATCGAGGGTACGGCGACCGACCCCGTTTGCGGAATGAGCGTGAAGATGGACGGCGCCCGCTTCATCGATCGACACGAGGGTGGCGACCATTACTTCTGCTCCTCGCGCTGCCTCGACAAGTTCCGCGCGGATCCGGAGATGTATCTTTCGAAGGCGCACCTCGATGCTGTCGAGGATGTCCCGGAAGGTACGATATACACCTGTCCGATGCATCCGGAGATCCGGCAGCCGGGGCCGGGCTCCTGCCCGATATGCGGGATGGCCCTCGAACCCGAAACGGTCACCTTGAACGAGGGCCCCGATCCCGAACTCGTCGACATGCGGCGAAGGTTCTGGTGGAGCGCGCTCTTCACCCTGCCGCTCTTCGCCTATGCGATGGGCGACATGATCCCGTCGCGACCGTTCGATCAGGTCATCGAACCCGCTTTCGCGCAGTGGCTGCAGCTTCTGCTGGCCACTCCGGTGGTGCTTTGGGGCGGCTGGCCCTTCTTCACCCGCGCGCTGCAATCAGTCCGAACCATGAACCTCAACATGTTCACCCTGATCGGCTTCGGCGTTGCCATCGCTTATCTGTTCAGCCTTGTGGCAACCCTCGCCCCGGACATCTTCCCCGAGGCTTTCCGCGATCATGCGGGCCGGGTCGGCGTCTATTACGAGGCCGCAGCGGTTATCACGACCCTCGTGCTGCTCGGGCAGGTGCTCGAGCTCAAGGCGCGCGGATCGACATCGAGCGCCTTGCGAGCGCTTCTCGAACTCGCGCCCCCGACCGCGATGAAGATCTTCGGTCGCGGCGATGAGCGCGAAGTACCGCTCGATGAATTGACGTCGGGGGACCTGCTGCGCGTGCGTCCGGGCGACAAGGTCCCCGTCGATGGCACGCTCGAGGATGGAAGCAGCGCCATCGACGAGTCCATGATCAGCGGCGAGCCCATTCCCGTCAAGAAAAGCGCTGGCGATCCCGTGATCGGAGGCACTGTCAACCAGACCGGCAGCTTCACCATGCGCGCGACGCAGGTCGGCGCGGACACCATGCTCTCGAAGATCGTGCAGATGGTGGCGGAGGCGCAGCGCAGCCGGGCACCGATCCAGCGGCTCGCCGACCAAGTCACCGGATGGTTCGTGCCCATCGTCGTCCTTGT
The DNA here is from genome assembly GCF_038133525.1 of Erythrobacter sp. GTDB lineage: Bacteria > Pseudomonadota > Alphaproteobacteria > Sphingomonadales > Sphingomonadaceae > Qipengyuania. Next base: position 12,733 of record NZ_JAYPTL010000014.1, read on the forward strand.
CGCTATTGTGAGTTTTGTCGTCTGGGCCATCTGGGGACCGGCACCGGCCCTTGCCTACGCGCTCGTCAACGCGGTCGCCGTTCTGATCATCGCCTGTCCCTGCGCGCTCGGACTGGCGACGCCAATGTCGATCATGACCGGCACCGGCAAGGGAGCCCAGCACGGCATCCTGATCAAGAACGCCGAAGCGCTCGAAACGCTGGAAAAGATCGATACGCTGGTTGTCGACAAGACCGGCACACTGACCCGGGGCAAGCCCGATCTTGTCGACGTAAAACCGCAGTCAGATTTCGACGAGCAGGAGTTGCTGAGCCTTGTCGCTGCCGTTGAGAGAGGAAGCGAGCATCCGCTCGCCCACGCGATCGTGGAAGGGGCTCAAAACAGGGGCGCTGCCATTCTCGACGCTTCCGATATCGAGTCCGTGACCGGCGAAGGCATCCAGGCAAATGTCGACAAGCGCAGGGTCGCGATCGGGAATGAAAAGATGATGGAGCGTATAGGGGCGCTCGAAGAAGGCTGGCGGTCAACGGCGGACGAAGGCCGAAGCCTCGGACAGACGGTGATGTTCGTGGCCGTGGACGGGGCACCGGCAGGCCTTATCGCTGTCGCCGATCCGATCAAGGAAACCAGCCGCACCGCTATTGCCGCGCTGCATGAGCGCGGCATCAAGATCGTGATGCTTACCGGCGACAGCGAAGCCACCGCGCGTGCGGTAGCAAGCCAGGTCGGTATCGACGAAGTCGAAGCGAATGTCTCGCCCGAGGACAAACATCGCAAGATCGAGCAGTTGAAGAGCGAGGGTCGCCGGGTCGCTATGGCCGGCGACGGCATAAACGACGCACCCGCGCTTGCCGCTTCGCATGTCGGCATCGCGATGGGAACGGGTACCGATGTCGCGATCGAAAGCGCGGGCGTGACATTGGTGCGCGGCGACCTCGTCGGCGTTGTTCAGGCGCTCGTCCTGTCTCGGGCCACTATGCGCAACATCAGGCAGAACCTGTTCTTTGCCTTTGCCTATAATGCGCTCGGAATTCCGGTCGCTGCAGGTGTCCTCTATCCATGGACCGGGTTGCTTTTGAACCCGATGATCGCGGCCGCAGCGATGAGCCTGTCTTCGGTATCGGTGATCGGCAACGCCCTGCGCCTGCGCGGCCTCGCTCTTCCCAAATTCGATACCTGAGCGATGGGGACGGGACGGAGATCGCAGGAGTGACGAATCAGACGATGCAGGATCAGGACCAAATCTCTGAGGAATCGCGCGAATGGCGCGGTGCTCATCCAGCCCTCTGGATCGCGATATTCGGAATTCTCATCGCTTTCGCCTGGGAGATGCTCCAGCTTCCTTTCTACCAGTCGGGAGGTCTGTCGCCTGCCGAGGCAGCACGTCGCTGCGGCCTGGCCTCGTTCGGCGATGCCGGGATCATGGTGGCCGCTTATCTCGGCGCCTCTGTCGGCAGTGGTAAAACGCCGTGGCTCGTAGACTGGCCGATCTCGCGTTTTGTCGTGTTCCTGGGAATCGGCCTGGCCATTACTGCCATGGTCGAAGTGCTGGCTGTCGGTGCCGACTGGGGGTGGTCCTATAGTGCAATCATGCCGCTTGTGCCCGGAACCAAAATCGGTCTCATACCGATCGCGATGTGGGTCGCGGTTCCCACAGCCTCCTTGTGGCTCGCGCGCCGTCTCGGCACCGGACCCCGCTGATCGCAAACCGGGATCACCTATCCCTCGACAGCTGCCGGCTGCGGTCCCGATGGTGATCGACTTATCCGAAATCCGGCAATCAGAGCGAGCAGCGTGAGCAATTGCGCGCCGATCGTCTCGACAGTCGGGAAGAAGCCGAGTTCGGCGAGGCGCGGCAAGCCGGCGATGAAAGTGGCGGAAAGAACTCCGGCCTCCTGGAAAGCGCCCACGCCCTTGCCCGCGAGAATGACCGCAAGGATCGCAATCAGGATAGCACTGTAGCGGAAGAACTGGGTGATCGGCAGTTTGCGGCTGTAGCGCAGCATGGCCCAAGCAATGAGCGCCAGCAGCGCTACTGCCGACAAGGCACCTGCCAGTATGATGCCGCTGCTCTGCGGGTTCCACAGGGCAGCGTAGAACAGGATAGTCTCGAAAGCTTCGCGGTAGACCACGACAAAGGCGAGCCCGAAGAGAAACCATGCCGATCCGCGCGAAAGCGCCTTGCCCATTTTTTCCTGGATATAGCGCCGCCATTCCTCGGCCTGGGATTTGCCGTGCATCCAGATGCCGACCGATACGAGAATGACAGCCGCAAGCAGCGCGCCGATACCTTCGGTCATTTCGCGGCTCGCACCGCTGATGCTCACGAAGTAGGTTGCTACGACCCAAGTGGCGACACCTGCGAAAAGAGCAGCGATCCAGCCACCATGGATATAGGGCAATACCTCGGAGCGCTGCGACTTTTTCACAAAGGCGATCATGGCGATCACAACCAGAAGTGCTTCGATCCCCTCGCGCAGCAGGATGGTGAACGCCCCGAGAAAGGTCGAGATTTCGCTGGCCGCCTCAGGAGCCAACGCTCCCTCGGCTCTGGCCAGCAGACTATCGATGCGAGCCCTTAGTTGCTGTAGTTCGGATGGATCCGCACCGGACTCTATTCCGGCCCGAAATTGCCCGAGCGCCTGTTCTACCTCGCGCATCAAACCGCCATCGCGCGTTGCAAGGAGGGCCTCCAGGGGTTCGAACCCGTCGAGATAGGCAGACAGGGCAAGCTGCCGCGCTTCTTCACGGTCGCCAGCCCGCTCGGCTGACAGGCTGCGATCGAGCGTATCGCGAACGAAGGCGAGCGAACCTGCGTCATTTGCCTGTCCCACCGCATCGGGATTGGCGCGAAGATAGGCCATGACGGCGAGCGCACGGTCCTCTCCGATCTCCTCGGCCAGACTTTCCGGTGTGAGCGCGGCGAGCGTCTCGAGATCGGGGACAAGCTGGCGTATGCCATCATCTTCCCGCCAAATACGCTCGCCCTTGGCCACATCTTCAAAAGCAATGCTGCCGGCATGGAATGCAAGCGCCCAGCGATCCTCGTCGGACAGCGATGCGAAGCTGGCCATGGACGTTCCTTCCAGCCCTTGCGTGATGACCTGGTAAAGCCCGAACGCACTGCGCTGCCGCGCCCGGTCGATATCGGTGAAGTCGATCGGCGGGGGATCAAGTGCCTGCATTGCGGCCGGTGGCGCACTTCCGGCGGCGCCGTGACACGAGGCGCAGTTCTGCGCGAAGAGAGTGCGGGCGCGGTCAAGGTCGGGCGCTTGCGAAGGGGCAAGCGGAACCGGGTAGGCTGTCAGCAACGAGGCTGCCAGCGCGCGCGCTAAGCGCCCAACTCGCTCGGCGGGTTCCTTATTGGCGATCAGAGCTCGCAGCTGGTCCGATCGGCGGATGAGTGCTTGATTGTCTTTAGTATCCGGCAATGCAGCGATCTGCCGCGCCACGACATCGGAAAACTCCACCATTTCGCGATATTCGAATTCGTCGGCAACACGTCCCTCGGAAACGGCGGAGGCGTAGTCGACCGCGATATAATCGAGCAGACGCCAGGTGGTTCGCACGTCGGGTTCTTCCGCGTTCGCGGTGACGGACAGACACAGCGCAAGCGCCAGCAGAATGAGCCGCAGTGCCGGATGGACGGTGGCGGAGACGATGCGATGCATGAGGGGTCTCTATATCTGTTGCAATTAATTCGCAATAGCAGGGTGTAGACGGAAATGTATTTCCTCCAACCCCCGATCGCGGGGATATTCTGGAGTTTAGGTAGAGCGCAGTTCGCCACGGGCCTGTTTGGAGACTTCGGCACTTCCCCACACCGCCAGTCCTGCCATGATGCTCGCCACAACCAGATCGGGCCACGCACGGCCGGTGCCGAAAACGCCAATCGCTGCCGCCAGCACGGCGATATTACCGATCGCGTCGTTGCGCGAACAGATCCACACCGAGCGCATGTTCGCATCGCCCGAGCGATACCGGAACAGCATCGCGGCGACGGCGAGATTTACCGCCAGAGCAAGAGAACCGATGGCGCCCATCGTTCCCGGGTCGGGCGACGCCCCGACAAAGAAACCCCAGATGGCCGAGCCGAGCACCCACAGGCCGAAAGCCAGCATGGTCGCCGCCTTTACGAGAGCCGCACGCGCGCGCCAGACGAGCGCCATCCCCGCTACACCGAGACTGATAGCATAGTTTGCCGCATCACCGAGAAAGTCGAGCGCGTCGGCCTGCAAGGCGCGCGAATCCGCAGCAATGCCTGCCACGATCTCCACGCCGAACATGATTGCATTAAGGCCCAGTGCGATCCACAGAATGCGCCGCCATGTCGGATCGTTGTTGTTTGCACCGGCCTCATCGGGACCGCAGCAGGTCTTTCCCATTTACTCGACTCCTTGCGTCGATCCGCCCTATGCACCTTGTAGTAACTACAAGGTCAAGCCGCAGGAGCCTTTGTCATGAGAATTGGTCAACTTGCCCGGATAACCGGCGTCAAATCCGAAACAATCCGCTTCTACGAGCGTGAGGGTATCCTCGCTGCCCCTCCACGCACGCGGGCCAATTATCGCGATTATGGACCAGCAGAGGAAGCGCGCCTTAACTTCATACGGCGCGCGCGTGATCTCGGCTTCTCCATGGCACGCATCAGGGAATTGCTCGATCTCTCCGATGATGCCGACCGGTCCTGCGCGGGCATTGACGCTCTGGCCAGAAGCCATCTCGGCGAGGTCGAGCGCAAGATCGCGAGCCTGGAGGCGTTGCGGACGGAACTTGGGCGTATGATCGCTGCCTGCGAGCAAGACACTGTAGGCGATTGCCGCATCATCGATGCACTTGCGGGTACCGCCGAGCCTTGATGTCCGCGCCTCGTGCGCCAGTTCGGTCAGGCTCGCCAATGCACGGCTTTTGTCGGCCGCCCATAAGAGACTTAACTTCGGGAAAGGCCGACGAGTGCGAAGCTGCCCGTGTCGCCATCCCGGGTCTGTCGAACGGGCTATGATGCCGCCGCAGGCCAGTTCCAGACGGCCATTTTTTCAATGCTCATATCCTCCATCGTGTAGGCGATCCCGCCGACGCCAAGCCCGGAGCGGCGCAGCCCTGCAAAAGGCATCCAGTCCACGCGGAATGCCGTATGGTCGTTCACCATCACCGCCGATCCCGTCAGAGACCTGATGCAATGATTGGCGATTGACAGCCGATCGGTAAATACAGCGGCCTGAAAGGCGTAAGGCAGGGCATTGGCCTGCTCGATAGCCAGGTCGATATCGTCATAGCCATACACGCAGATCACGGGGCCGAAGATTTCTTCCTGGGATACCTTGGCGCTTTCCGGAGGATCAACAATGACGGTCGGGGAGAAAAGAGTGTCACTCAGACGGCTTCCCCCGCACACCAGGGTGCCTCCTGCTGCGATGGCTTCATCGACCCAGCGTTCGACGCGGTCAACTTCCTCCGTTCGGATCAGGGGTCCGCATTGGGTCCCAGCATCGGCGGGATCGCCCACGACCAGCTTTTCGGCAGCTCGCCCTAGGTCATTGGCGAAGTCTTTCAATTCTGCAGCAGGGACGAATACGCGCTGCACGGAAACGCAGACCTGACCCGAATGATAGAACCCGCCTTTTAGCAACGAGGCGATCACTGCTGCGCGCTCCACGCCGCTGTCCACGATTACCGGCGCCGCACCGCCGTGCTCGAGAGCAATGCGGGTTCCCGGCGCCAGCTTCGAGCGAAGCATCCAGCCGATTTTCGCAGAACCGATGAATGAGAAGAACGCCGTGCGCGGATCGGTTACCATTCTTTCGGCGACATTGTTGCTGCACGGAGCGAACCGGCACCAGGCCCCGGGCAGGCCGGCTTCATGGAGAATGCCCACGAAGCTCTGGCATGAAAGAGGCGTTTCCAGCGCAGGCTTGATGAGAACGGGGCACCCGGCTGCTACCGCCGGTCCAACCTGATGGACGATCAGGTTGAGCGGGTGATTGAATGCCGAGATCGCCACGACAGGACCGATCGGCTCGCGGAAGGTATATGCCGTCCTTCCCGCACCCGCTTCTGTCAGGTCCATCGGGATCTCGTGACCGCCGCCATCGCTGAGCGCCTGAACGCACAAGTCGACGCTGTTGATCGCGCGACCGGCTTCCACGCGCGCATCGACCAGGGGTTTGCCGCCCTCCCTGACGATCTGGAGAGCCAGATCCTCGGCTCGTTCGCGCATGATATCCGCTGCCCGCCGGAGGATAGCAATACGCTCGTGCACGGCAAGCCAGCCACGGCGGTCGCGGTGGAGCAACTGCGCTTCACTCAGCCATTCATCGATTTGAGCCCAGTCGACAAGCGCCACTTCTGCAACCGGCTCGCGGTCGAACGGATTGTGAACGATCGTCTTCATAGCTCGCACACCTTTGCGCCGAGTTCGTCGATCAGCACCTTCTTGTTTTCGGAGTAGTCGACGGGCAGATCGACAAGGTGCACGCCGCCCGCCTCGAATGCGGCGTTCAGGACCGCCACAAGATCTGCGCTCCGCTCCACCCGGTGACCGGTCGCTCCATAGCTTTTTGCGTAGGTGACGAAGTCGGGATTGGAAAAGGTCAGGCCGTAGTCCGGAAAGCCAAGCTGGTCCTGCTTCCAGCGGATCATCCCGTATGCTGCATCATTCAGAACGAGAACGACAAGGTTCAGTCCAAGCCTGACGGCCGTTTCCAGTTCCTGCGAGTTCATCATGAACCCGCCATCGCCGCATACCGCGAGCACTCTGCGCCCCGGCGCCAGCATCGCAGCCATCATGGCGGATGGAAGGCCAGCACCCATCGTCGCCAATGCATTGTCGAGCAGGATGGTGCCAGGCTCGTGGGCGATGTAGTTTCTGGCGAACCAGATCTTGTAGATGCCGTTGTCGAGCGCAACGATATCATCGCGCGCCATTACGCTGCGTACGTCGGCAACCACGCGCTGGGGGACCATTGGAAAACGTTCGTCGTCGCTGGTCTCGGAGATGTGCGATGCAATCTCGTGATGCAGGGCGGTATAATAGCTGCGGTCGCACTGCAGCTTGCCATCCAGGCGGTTTCCCAGCCGCTCGACCGATCCGGCGATGTCGCCGATGACCTCGAGCTGCGGGAAGTAGACCTGATCGACTTCGGCTGCCTTGTAATTGATATGGATGACGGTCTGCCCGCCCGGCTCCATGAAGAAGGGCGGCTTCTCCACCACGTCGTGACCGATATTGACGATCAGATCGGCCTTTTCGATTGCGCAGTGAACATAATCGCCCGACGATAGCGCCGCGGTGCCCAGATAGAGCTCGCTATCTTCATCGACCACGCCCTTGCCCATCTGGGTGTCGAAGAAGGGAAAGCCGGTATCAGACACGAATTTGCGCAACGCTTTCGAAGCGCGGCGGCGGTTCGCTCCGGCACCGATCAGGAGCAATGGCCGCTCAGCCGCGATGATGCGCTCGGCCGCTTCGTCGAGCGCAGCATCTCCGGCGACCGCATAACGCCTGTCATGCGGCGGTATGACCGGTTCGATCGTTTCCTCTTCAGCGATATCTTCGGGCAGTTCCAGGAGGACGGCTCCGGGTCTTTCTTCCTGCGCCAGGCGGAAACCTTCGCGAACGAGAGAGGGGATGCGGTTGCCGTTCACAATCTGGGTCGAAGCCTTGCAGAGCGGAGTGAACAGGGAAACGACATCGACGATCTGGAACTGGGCCTGTTTCGATGTCTTTATCGGCTTCTGTCCGGTAATGATGACAAGCGGAAAGGCCCCGAGCGCGGCATAGGCCGCCGGTGTGGTCAGGTTCGTCGCCCCAGGCCCGAGAGTCGCCAGGCACACACCTGCCTTGCCGGTCAGGCGGCCATAGGTCGCCGCCATGAAGCCAGCGCCCTGTTCGTGACGGGCCAGAACCAGCGTGATGGCGGAAGTTCGCAGCGATTCCAGAAGATCCAAGTTTTCTTCGCCTGGAACGGCGAAAACATATTCGACGCCCTCGGCTTCGAGTGCGGCGACCATGAGATCGGATGCTTTCATTCCTTGGTCCTCATTTTACGAGTTGCAGGGCGGTTCATGTCGTGCGCTGTCAAGCTGCTTACCCACAGCGACCGACCCGATCGCCGCGCTTGTCAATGGTCGTGGTCATGGTTGTGGTGATGGTTCTTCTCGACCTGATGGTCCGGGATCATGTCGGGATCACAGTTCGCCGCGAGACAGGCTTCGAACGTAGCATGGGCGATGGCGTGCTGCGTCTCGAGCATACCGCGAGCCCGCGCCTTCACATCCTCGAAAGCCTGCAACGAAGATTCGGCAGGAACGATATGCGCCTCAAGCGCGCGATAATGCTCGCTGATGCTCCAGACATGGACGTGATGGACGCCGGCCACGCCTTCTGTGTCACACAGGTCGCTCACAATGCGATCGAACTCGCTTTCGTCCGGCACCGCGCCCATCAAGAGACGCACCGTGCGAGGCAACAAAGTAACGCCCTGCCAGATCACAAAGTCACCAATGACCACCGTGATGGTCAGATCGGCGATATAAAGTTCGTATCGCAGAATGAGCACGCCAGCCACGATCACACCGGCCGAAGCCAGCGCATCGGACACATTGTGCAGGAAGATCGAATAGGGTCAATTCCTCTTCTCGCCGTGTTTGGTTCCCGCATCGTCGTGGCTATCCATGTGAGCGTCGCGCAGAATCTCGATGCCGCCATAGAGAGCGATGCAAGCTACCGCGATGCCCACAACGAGGTCGGGCCAGTTGGTTCCGGTCAGCATCACAATGATGCCGGCGATAATGATCCCGCCATTAGAGATAAAGTCGTTGAAGCTGAAGGTGGTCGCCGCCCGCATATTGACGTCCTTGTTCTCCATCTTCTGCAGCAGGCGCAGGCAATAGAGATTGACCATCCCCGCGATGAACGCCATCGCCATCATCAATATCCCGCCCGGATCGGACCCTTCCACAAACCGTCGGTAAGCATCGAAGATAACCCCAGCAGAGAAGATCAGCAGCATGATGCCGGAGAAACGTGCGGCCCCGCGTTTCCAGGTCCGTGAGCGGGTCAGCGCGAGCAGGCTGAGCGCATAAACGATGGCATCGGATGAATTATCGAGGCCGTTCGCCAACAGCGCATTAGAATCGGCAAAATACCCGACCGCGAAAAAGCCGATCGCGATGGCCACGTTAAGCCACAGGACAACCCACAGGGTCTTGCGCTTTTCAGGCGACCCGACATCGACCTCATGTCCGCCACTCATGCTGCGTCCTCCTCGGTTTGTACCCAGCTTTCCGCATGACTACGCTGTGTTGGCCGGAAGAACTTCATTTCGGTGCGGAAGAGTGAGGATGACAATTTCGTGCCCCACTCTTCCCATTCGCTGTCGCCGATTATGGCGATCCGGCCGAAACAATCCTTATGCCGGATGTCGAACTTGAGATCGCGCCAGAGACCTCCGAAGTTCCAACCCGAAAAGTCAGGCGCGAGCTCGATCACCATCGGGACGGTACCGGCCTCGCGCTCTGCGATATGTTCGAATTGGGGAACAAAGCGGTCATAGGCTTCATCCCCCTGCCTGCCTCCGGCACGTATCCAGAGCAGTCCGTTCTTTTCCTTCAGTGCCAGCACCGTATTCTCCTTTCCCGATCGGTCATGTGATGTCCTTCAGCTCGCGCTGCTCATCGCTTGTCACATTGCGCCGCAGCCTGTCCCACCAACGCTGTCGCCAGGTCCGGTCATCTTCTCTGGTCCCGAAAACCAGCTTCAAGATTGCGGGCAAGACGAAAAGGGTCAGCGCGGTGGCGGTGATCAACCCTCCAATGACGACTGTCGCCAAGGGACGTTGCACTTCCGCGCCGGTCCCGGTCGCAATGGCCATCGGCACGAAGCCGAGCGATGCAACGAGCGCGGTCATGAGAACCGGCCTTAGGCGCGCCAATCCACCATCGACGATGGCGTCATCGAGCGCCATGCCCCTGTCGAGCCGCTGACGGATCGCAGTCACCATCACGAGGCCATTCAAGGTCGCCACACCCGACAGGGCGATAAAGCCTACCGCCGCAGATACCGAGAATGGCATCCCGCGTAGAGCCAAGGAGAAAATCCCGCCTGCCAGGGCCAACGGGATCGCGCTGAATACGGCGAGCGCCGGCACCCAGCCCCCAACCGCCATGTAAAGCAGCAAGAGAATGACCGCGAAAGCGATAGGAATGACTATCTGAAGTCTTTCCTGGGCAGCCTGGAGGTTCTGGTATTGACCGCCCCACTCGATAAACGCGGCAGCGGGCAGTTCGACCTGCGCCGCAACCCTTTCCTGGGCCTCTTCTACAAAAGACCCGAGGTCGCGTTCTCGCACGTTGGACGAAACGATCACCAGTCTGCGTCCCTGTTCCCGGCGAACCTCCGCGAGACCATCCACCACACGGAACTCGGCAACCGAGCGTAGCGGTATGGTTGCCCCGTTCGGGAGCAGCACCGGCAAAGCACCCAACTGGTCGAAATCGTCGCGGGTCGCGTCCGACAACCGCACAACCACATCGAAGCGGCGATCGCCTTCGAAAACGAGGCCCGCAGGCCGACCGCCCAGTGCGATCGCCCAGTGCGATCGCCACCGATTGCGCAACGTCTTCGACCTTCAGCCCGTAACGGGCAATCGCTGGCCGATCGAAGGCAATATCGAGGGTGGGGAACCCGGTCACTTGCTGGACCTTGACGTCCGCGGCGCCGTCGACATTGCGCAGCACGCCCGCAACCTCGTTCGCCGCCGAGGTCATGGCGCTGAGATCGTCTCCGTAGATCTTGACGGCAACATCTCCGCGAACGCCTGCGATCAATTCGTTGAACCGCAATTCGATCGGTTGGCTGAACTCGTAAAGGTTGCCGACGAGACTGCTGAGGGCGCTCTCCATTTGCGCGACCAACTCGTCCTTGGCGAGGTCGGGATCGGGCCATTCCTCACGGGGTTTGAGGATCACGTACGCATCGGAAGCGTTCGGCGGCATCGGGTCACTGGCCACTTCCGCCGTGCCCGTCCGCGAAAAGACAAGCTCGACTTGCGGAAATTGCTCGAGCCGGTCCTCTACCCGCCTTTGCATCGCGAGCGAACGTTCGAGCGATGTCGAAGGAATACGCAGCGATTGCACGGCGATGTCGCGCTCGTCCAATTGCGGTGTGAACTCGCTCCCGAGGAAGCTGAACACGAAGGCCGCAAAGGCGAAGACGCCGACGCCCATGCCGATGACCGGCCAGGGGCGGGTGATCGCCTTGCGGACCAGCGGTCCGTATCGCTCCTTGGCGATCCGGATCGGCTTGACCTCCTTTTCCGTCAGCTTCTTGTTGAGCAGGATGGCGATCATTGCCGGGACGAAGGTCAGCGACAACACGAACGCCGAGGCGAGCGCGAGCATGACCGTGATCGCCATGGGTGAAAAGGTTTTGCCTTCGACGCCGGTAAAGGTGAGAAGCGGTGCGAAGACGAGAAGAATGATCGCCTGGCCGTACACGGTTGGCTTGATCATTTCCTGCGCGGCAAGCCGCGTTTCCGTCAACCTCTCACCAAGTGTAAGAAGTCGGCCCTCGTGTTCCTGTCGAGCCGCGAGCCTCGCGACGCTGTTCTCGACGATGATGACGGCACCATCGACGATCAGGCCGAAGTCCAGCGCACCCAGGCTCATGAGATTGCCCGAAACGCCGAGCCGGTTCATTCCGATCGATGCCATCAGCATGGAAAAGGGGATGACCAGCGCCGCGATGATCGCTGCCCGGATGTTGCCCAGCAGCAAGAACAGGATCGCAATGACCAGAAGCGCGCCCTCGACAAGGTTCTTCTCGACGGTCGCGATCGTCGCATCGACCAGGGAAGACCGGTTGTAGACGATCTCCGCGACAATTCCTTCCGGCAGGGAGCTGCGAACTTCCTCGAGCCGTTCGGCCGCCTCGGCCGACACGGTGCGGCTGTTCTCGCCCGCGCGCATGAGCACGGTGCCCACGACCGCTTCATCGCCGTTCAGCGACGCCGCGCCCGTTCGCAGGTCGCCACCGATGCTGACTGTGGCGACGTCACCTACGCGAATGGGGACCCCCTCGCGAGTGGAAACGACCGCCTGCTCGATATCCTCAACACTGCCGAGGCGCGCATCGACCCGGGCGAGAAGGGCTTCACCGGCCCGCTCGACGAAATTGGCGCCTTCGGCGAGATTGGCCGCTTCCAGCGCAGCGATTACTTCGTCGAACGACAAACCGTACCCGGTCAATCGCGCGGGATCGGGTTGAACGAGGTATTGCTTTTCGAAGCCACCGATCGAGTCGACACCTGCCACACCGTCGACCGACCGCATGAGGGGTGCAACCACCCAGTCCTGGATGGTTCGCAGATACGCAGCTTTGGCAACGTCGCTGTCGAGCCGGTCGCCACGTTCGGTTACGAAGCTCCCGTCGGACTGCCAACCGACCGCTCCCCCCCGCGGTGCTTCCTTGCCTTCAGGAAACTCGTACTCGATGGTATACATGAGCACTTCGCCCAAGCCGGTCGAGATGGGTCCCATCACCGGTTCGGCACCCTCGGGTAGGGAGGCGCTTATGGGCGTCAGCCGTTCGTTGACCTGCTGACGCGCGAAATAGATGTCGGTCCCTTCCTCGAAAATTGCGGTCACCTGGCTGAACCCGTTCCGCGATATCGAGCGGGTCATTTCCAGACCCTCGATACCGGCAAGCCCGGTTTCGACAGGATAGGTGACCTGCGTCTCGACTTGCGAGGGCGACAAGGCTGGTGCCTCGGTGTTGATCTGCACCTGTACGTTGGTGATATCGGGCACGGCATCGATGGGCAGGCGCAGCAAATTCACCACGCCATAGATTGCCACACCGAGCGTCAGCACGACCATCGCCCAGCGAAAGCGCACGGCGACGTCGAGGATCATGCCGATCAGGCCATGGCGGTGGGAGCGATCCGCGTCCTGCATGTGATCAGTGTCCATGCTCGGCCTCCTCCTTCTCGAGTTCAGCCTTCAGCAAAAAGGCATTGGCGGTGGCGATCCGCCACTGCGCTTCGAGACCGGACTCGATGACCACCCGTCCTCCCGAACGCGCACCGGTGACCACCGGACGGGCTTGAAACCCGCGGCGCGTGCGAACGAAGACCACTTCTGCGCCATCAATTGTCTGGACAGCACTTTCCGGCACCGACATGCGGCCTGTGTCGACCTCACCCGAGGGGCGGATACGTGCCTGCAGGAAGGCCCCGGGTTGCAGGCCGGGGATCGGCCTTGCCAGCGACAGGACCGCCGTAGCGCTGCGGCTTTCGGGATCGAGCGAGGGAGTGACAGACCGCACGCGCGCACCCACTTCCCGGTTGTCCGCGATTTCCAGCGTCGCCTCGTCGCCAGGCTGGATGCGGCTTGCTTCAGCCGACGGGAGGGCAACCTCGACCTGCATGCCGCTCGGATTCACGACCTGATAGAGTTCTTCCCCGGCATCGACGAAGGAGCCGAGAACGATAGGTGCCGAGGTCACTCGGCCTGCGAGCGGGCTCGTAACCGCAAGGGAGCGCCCGTCGCCGCTAACGCCCGCCGCGGAGACTGCCGCCTGGGCGCGCGCAAGTTCCGACTGGGCGACCTGCAGATTTGCTCGCGCGGCCTCGAGATCCTGCCGTGCGGTGACATTGGCCTCGAACAGGCGGCGCTCCCGATCGTAGGCAGCGGACAGTTCGTTGACCCTCGCGCGCGCTGCGCTCAACTGCGCTGCGAGAGCAGCCGCGTCGGCGCTCTCGATGCGGGCAATCGTCTCGCCCTGCCTCACGTAATCGCCCAGCGTTTTGCCGACACTGCGGACCACGCCCGCCGCGCGGGCATCGATGCGGGCACTTGCCGTCGGGCTTGCCGCGACGGTGGCCGGGAAGACCAGCTCGACCACCGATCCCTGGCCGACGGTTTCGACCACTATCTGGGACGCTTCAATTTGTTCGGCGCCAAGCAGGACAAGGCCTTCGGGAAGCTCGACCTCCTCACTCGTCTTCTCGGCGATTTGGTCAGCTTCGTTATCGGGCCACAGCATGAGCGCCGCGACTACAAAGAGAATGGCAAGGCCGATCACAACGGCCAGACGTTTACGGTTCATCGGAAAATACCTCATTGTGCACCGAGCCAGATCAGTGTCGCCGCCAGGCGACCACGATCTTCCTGAGCTTGAATCAAGGCTTCACGGATGGTGTCGCGTGCTTCGGCCGCAGCCAGAACTTCGATCAGCGGAAACCTGCCGTTGCGGTAGCCAATCCGAACGAGGCGCAAGGCTTCTTCGGCTTGAGGCAAGGACGTTTCCGCGAGGGTCTCGACCCGCGCTTCGGCTGCCAGAAATTGTCCGCGGGCCTGCGTGACCTCGAGTTCGAAATCGGTGCGGGCGATTGCTTCCCGCGCCGTCGCGGCGCGAAGCCGCGCCTCGGCAGCGGCGATGTTGCCCTGGTTGCGATTTCGGAATGGAAGCGGGATCGAAACCCCCACGAGAAACGCCTGGTCTCTACTTTCCTCGAACCGTCGGATTCCGGCGGATATTGCCGGATCCGGAATGCCTAAAGAGCGTTCCCGGGCGATCGCGGCATCCGCGGCCTCGCGTTCGGCACGGGCGACCTGAAGACGTAAGGCCGAACGTGACGCGAGCAGCGTCGCCGGAGGTTCGATCTCGGGGAACACCGAAGGCACGTCCGTAGCAGGTGTTGCCTCGCCCCAAAGCGCGGCGAGCGCGTTCCTCGCCGTACTGTCGGCAGCCAGGGCCGCTTCAAGCTCCGCGAGCGCCTCCGCAAGTGCCGCTTCGGCACGAAGCGAGCGCAGGGGAGGCTCCCGCCCGACATCGACCAGTACGCCTGCGATCCTGGCAAGCTCGCGATTGCGCTCGACTATGTCGCGCGCGAGTTCCAATCGGGCTGCCGCAGCGACGGCTTCGACATAGCGTTCGCGCACCGATCGCCCGAGCTGAGCAACCGAGAGCGCTCCTGAAAGGGTCGCGACGCGCGCTTCCGCCTGGGCGGCGCGGACGCGCGCTCCTCGTTTGCCGCCCAATTCGAGCCGCTGACTCAGGGACAAGGTGTACTCGGTGGCCTGCAATCCCGAAAACGCGCCGCTTCCGGCAATGTTTTCGGCTTCGAAAGCAATTTCGGGGTTGGGCCGCAGCCGCGCCTGGTCGACCAGGGCCCGCGCCGCGTCGGCTTCGGCCCGCGGTCCGATCAGGCGCGGATTTTCTGGGGGCTCATCTGCGCTGTCGACGATGCCCGCACGAGCGAGCGCAGCTTCGAGCGTCAGAAGCTCACGCTCCTGCGCCGCCACGGTCGTGGCTTGAGCGGCGAGGAACAGCCCTCCAAGGAGGACCCCTCGCCAATGAATGGCTGACATTTTTCGAAAATTCCTCTGCTGACGATCCGAACTGCGCTGCGGCATGCAGCGCGGTGACGGTCGTCAGGCGCGAGGGGGGCGCTTCAGTCGGTCGGCAATTTCGGAAGCGAGCGCTTCGGCGGGAGGCGCATCGGGAACCACGACCAAGTGAGGGACCGAATTCTTCTGCACGGTGCCGGCAAAGCTCGCCCCGTGATGGCAATGGCCGTGTCCACACACGCCGTGTTGCTCGGCCGGCGCATCCGGATCGCCCGGCACTTCATCGGCGGCTGCGGATGACGCAGACGCGCTATCGAGCGAAGCCAGAACGGGCGTGCTTCCGGGCGCCACTTCGGCACCGCAAGCAGCAGCATCCGCCGCCGTCACGAACACCATCGCGACCAGCATGAGCAGGACGACGAAAGGGTGCAGGACAAGGCGACGATAGCTTGTAGTCATGGATTCCAACGGCTCCTAGCAAACCGCATCAAGATTGCAAGTTC
>NZ_JAYPTL010000014.1:28686-59289 GCF_038133525.1 Erythrobacter sp.
GGACCGATCCGCCAGATGTGCAGATCGCCGATCGCGGCGTCCCGGTCCTCGAGCGCCTCTGTGTACCGTTCAGACGCCGCTTCGGCGTCGACCAGCACGGCAGCGGTATCGCGCAGCAGTGACCATGACCAGCGCCCGATCACGAACGCACCGACCAGACCCATTGCCGCGTCCATCCATGCCCAGCCGAGATACATGCCGGCGAGAAGGGCCACGATAGCCAGGACCGACGTCAGGGCATCGGCAAGCACGTGAAAATAGGCGGAGCGCAGATTGTTGTCGGCATGCGCATGGTCGTGGTGATGATGATGGTCGTGATCATGCCCGTGGTGATGATCGGCACCAAGCAGCCAGGCACTCGCGAGGTTCACCACGAGGCCGAGCACGGCGATCCAGATCGCCTCGGTATAGGCAATCGTGAGCGGACTGACGAACCTTTGAGCCGATTCAACCGCGATCCCGATTGCGAAGATGGCGAGGACAAGCGCGCTCGCGAAGCCGGCGAGGTCGCCCACCTTGCCGGTACCGAATGTGAAACGCGGGTTGTTCGCATGGCACCTGGCAAACCAGTAGGCGAACGCCGCGACGCCCAAGGCACCCGCATGGGTCGCCATGTGGATACCATCGGCGAGAAGCGCCATCGATCCGGTCCACAGGCCAGCGACGATTTCGACCACCATCATCGCGGCGGTCAAGGCAACGACATAGCGCGTGCGCCGCTCATGCGCGTCGTGCGAGGCGCTCAGGAAGTTGTGACCATGAGCGAGCGGATTGGAGTCGACGTGGTGCATGCGGGGCTGATAACCCGAGATGCCTTTCCAAGAAATCCCTCCTTGAACCGAAAAGGCAATCGACGACGATTGTCAGAGATGGTCGTCGCAGCCAACCGATCGTAGAAATGCTGCGGCGACCAACAGACTGTTATCCCTTAGTCTTGGATCGGGACGTGACGGTCCTGCGATCGACGACGGTGATCCGGCGCGCCTTGGCATCAATGACGAGCCGTTCGGTTACGCCATTGCCCGGAAAGGCGACGACATAACGCGGATTCAGCGAAAGCATCTGCTCGTTGCGCTTGAACCCGGCGCGGGCACCAAGCCGACGATCGAGCGAATAGGTCAGCTGCTGGACTTCGCGGCGTTCAGCCCAACTCGCGGCCAGGCGATCGGCTCCCTTGCCGTCGCCGCCATGGACCAGGAAGAGATCGGGAACCACATCGCGAACCTTGTCCAGCGTCGCCCAGATGTTGTCGGCATAAACGCGCGCGTCCTCGGCGCTTTCGAAGCTCTGGCGACCACCAGCAAAGACGACTGGAGTTCCTTCAGGGATCAAGGCGTGACGCCGGTTCTCAGCGCGTGCGCGGAGGAAGTCGCGGGCATCAATCACAGCCGAGGTAAGGTGGCGCGAATGGCTCGTGCGCGAGCCCGAAACAGGCTTCCACGAGGAACCGGTCTCTTCACGGTAAAGTGCTGCCGCCGCCTCACGCATCTGCTCGAAGGCCAACATGCTGGCTTCGGCAGCCTGCGCGCGCTCGACCTGCTCTTCCAGATTGCTCGAGTGCACTTCGGAGCCATCGGCCCATGCGAGGAGGACGCGGATCTCGTCGCTGGCCCGGTCGAGCTGAGCGGACTTCCGGCTGGCTGCGCGGTGGAAGAGATTGACCACGCCCCAGGCAATATCCTCGGCATCGGCCTCGAGAGCCGTGTCGGAAAACATCGCGAAGAGGTCGGACCATACGGCGCCAAGCGTCTGCTCAATCGCGTCCTCGCAAGGAAAGTCGGTCTCGTTGAAGGGGGCTGGCCTGATGCTAAGGCCCGAGAGATCGAGACCGTTCAATTGGTCGATGAAGCTGTCGTACATGGGGTGTCTCCTGATCGCGGGGACAAGGAGAGGAGGCACCATTGCCTCGGGCCTGTCCGCCGGAGCCCGATCAGGGCCGGGGAAAGGGGCAAGACGCACCGCGTAGCGGGAAACCTGCGGCCCTAGGCTGGCGCGGGCAACACGGGCCGACGGGCCGCAGGTTGCGGCTCGCCCCGACCGGCCCAAGGGCCTCTCCCGGCGGAGAGGGATGAGGCAGGATCAGGACCCGGTGTCGCAGTTGGATCGGGAGCGCTCGAAGATCGCTTCGCCATTCGAGAACCGACCGACCATGCGCAGCTCACCGAACAGGTGGATGAACCTACCCGAGACCTGGCCAAGCCAGTGCCGTGCTCTCGCCGTTCGTGGGTTGTAGAAATCGGCCTCCCAGTACCGGGCATCGTCGCGCTCGGCGAGCCAGATCGCGGCGAGCCCACAATAGGTTGATATGCCGCAATCGGCGAAGGCGTTGCGCAGGAGGATACGGTCCTCGCGGCCGCGCCATCCCTCGAAGCGCTCGAAGGAAGGAAAGGCCGCCTTCGTGGTGTCGATGATCTCGTCGACTAGGCATTCGTAGGCCCAGTCGACATCATCGTCTTCGCCGTCATCGAGCAGGCGAAAGGCCACCACGGAGCCGGTTGGATAGCTAACAGAACGTCCCATCTTACTGCTCCTCAGGCTGCATCAGCGAGATCGACGTCGGCCTCGCTTTCACAGGCTTGGTGACCACCCAGGTCGAGAAGCAGGCTGGCCGCTTCTTCGGCCTTGGCCGCAGCGGTGAGGATCGCGCGCTCGTCTGATTTGAGGATCTTGAGCCAGGAGGCGATGTAGCTGGCGTGATGGTCGAGGTGGGTGACCGGGAGCCCCAGTTCGGCCCCAAGAATGGCCGAGGACAGCTCGGCGATCAGTTCCTCGGCAGCATAGGCATCGCTGCCGAAACGGTTCTTGAGATCGCGGTCGAGCCGCGAAGAATGACCCGTCCAGTGCGAGAGCTCGTGCGCGAGCGTCGCGTAGTAGTGGTCGTAGGCATCGAAGAGTTCGGCTGGCGGCATGGTTACCCGGTCCCGCAGCGGCTCGTAATAGGCCTGCGCACCATGATGCCGCAGGTCTGCGCCGATATGGGCAAAGAAGGCATCGAGCCGGTCTTCGCGTCCTTCGGGCTTAAGCGCGGCAACCAGCGGCTTGGGATGGTAGAAAGCGGGCAGACCATCGCACTGCTCAGCGTTGAACACGGCATAGGCCTTGAGCACGCGCCGGTTCTCGGTGTCAGCTTCGCCTTCGGCGTTCTCGACCTCCCTGGTGTAGCTCTTGTAGAAGATCGCCATGGTCGATTTTTCGCCCTTGCGGACCTGTCCCCCGAGCGCCTGACACTGGCGATAGGTCATCCAGTAGGGCGAGGCGTACCCGCAGCCATCGGCCACCAGCCACAACCAGAAGGTGTTCATCCCGCGATAGGGCGTCCCGCAGGAGCGCAAGGGCCGCGAGACGGGCACACCGCGCCATGGCTTGACCCAGGGTTTTGTGCCTTGCTCGAGCTTTTCGATGATGGCGGCGGTGATGCGCTGAGCGGGCGAAGCTGAAGCAGTGCGGCGGGATTTGGTCATGGGAGGTCTCCTGATGACCGGGACGGAGATGCCCCGGCTCAGGAAGATCACAGCTCCCTCTGCTCTCTTCTAATGATGTCGGCTTTGCGCCCCATGTCGGCCATTCCATTGCTTCTCTGGGTCACCCATAAGCAGACGGTCATCAAGGTCTCACATGACGCTTTGGCGCCCTAGGCTTCCGATGATCTGGCATTCACCGATCTTGTCCGCTTGGCAGGACCGTAGCATCCGCCCCAGTTCTTCTCGTAGCGCCATTAGATCGGAGATCTTGCGCTCAACCTCGGCCAGTTGCTGCTGAACCAGTCGATCAACATCCTCACAGGGGTTGTCGTCATGGTGGGACAGGGCGAGCAGTTCGCGCACCTGCGCCATGCTGAAGCCGAGCTGTCGCGCGCGGCGAACGAATGTAAGCGCTGCCAAGTGATTGCCCGAATAGTCGCGGTAATTGCTGTCTGTGCGATCCGCAGCAGGCAAGATGCCTTCTCGTTCATAATAGCGGATCGTCTCCGCCTTTGTGCCGGTGGCTTTTGCAAGTTCTCCGATACGCATCGCTTGACCTTGTAGTTGCTACAAGGTGCATATGTTCTTGCGACTCGAACATTGCAAGGAGAGTGGCATGGCGAAGTCCTGCTGCCAGACACCGGAGCCTGACACCGCCACGCACAACGATCCGCGCTGGCGCTGCGTCCTGTGGATCGCACTCATCGCCAATGCAGTCATGTTCGTGGTGGAGATGATGGCTGGTGTAGCTGCTGATTCCCGTTCGCTCCAGGCCGATGCGCTTGATTTCTTCGGGGATGCCGCGAACTACGCGATCAGTCTTGGCGTTGCCGGGATGGCGCTCGCATGGCGCGCCAAGGCCGCTCTAGTGAAGGCCGCGACCATGCTCGCTTTCGGCGTGTGGGTAATCGGCTACGCGATCTACGGCCTCGTCGCTGGTTCGGACCCGGAGCCCCAGACAATGGGAGTGGTCGGCACGCTGGCTTTGGCGACGAACGTGATCGTCGCGCTCATGCTCTTCCGGTTCCGCGAAGGCGATTCGAACATGCGATCGGTATGGATCTGCTCTCGCAACGACGCGATCGGAAACGTTGCGGTTCTTGGCGCCGCCCTCGGCGTGTTCGGAACGGGAGACGCGTGGCCCGACCTGCTCGTCGCTTCGATCATGGCCGGATTAGCCCTGTGGGGTAGTGCCGAGGTGTTCCGCCACGCGCGACGGGAGCTGGCCCATGGATAGCAATACCACTCCCAGCAGGTATGCATTTCTCGCAGAAGAATACCGACGCGCAGCGAAGGCTTTGGACGAGCAGAATTTCGAGGAAGCCTGGCATCATCTCGAGCGGGCCCACGTGGTTGCCCAAGATCGCTTGGGACCGCACTGCGTCTCGCATTGGCGTATGCTGGAGCTTGCGTGGAGGAAGCGTGATTGGCACGAACTTGTCGGTCAGATATTCCGGCTTTTCCTTGCCCCCATAGGCAACATCACCGGAAGACTTCCAACCGGAAACAGTGGTCGTTCGAATGTAAGCGCATTCGCCCGGATGGAAATAGAGCCGGAAATCAGGCGTGTGCTTGGTCAATTGCCGTGTGGTGATGATCGCACGCCAAAGAACACCGGTGCGTAAATCGATGGTATTGTTATGAAATCACATTCCGTCTCGCGAGATAGTTCTTTCGCAGCCGAGCCTCCGCTGCTACCGGACGCGCGATGACCCGGCTCTTCGCCCGCTCCCTTTTGCTACAGCTCATCACGCTGTGCACCGCATTCGGTGTCCTGTGGGCTCCGGTGGCGGAAGCGGCTGAATGCGCGGGAGAGCCTCCGGTAGCATCTCAGCTCGAGCAGCACGACGAGCCCGGCGACGATGACCGTGGCCCGGAGAAGCACGGCGCCTGTGCTCATGGCCATTGCCATCATGCTTCGCAGGCCGTCGGGCGGTCGCCTGACGCCTTTGCCTTGAGCTCGGTCATGAGTGGCCTGCGCGCTGGCAACCAGCCCTCGTTCGCGTCCAATCTGACCGAACTGGCAACGCCCCCTCCTCGCGCCTGACGTTCGCCGCGCGTCGGACCTGTTTTCCGACGCCGAACTGAACGTCAGCAGAGGAATACCCTTCCATGTTCGCCATATCGTGGCGAGCAGCCCCCGTCTGGGGGCTGATACTCGCCTTGTCCACGGGACCTGCCAGCGCGCAGGACTCGCGTTTCGTCACGCTCGACGACGCCCTTGAACTCAGCGGGGTCGCCGATGAGGCCGATACCGCCATCACCAACCCCCGCCTCGTGGGACCCCGCGCGGAAACCGACGCGGCGGTCGCGCTTGTCGATCAGGCTCGCTTGAGCCCGAACCCCGAGATCTCGTTCGACGTCGAGAACGTCGCCGGCAGCGGCGCATTCTCGGGTCTCCAGTCTACCGAATATACGCTCTCCGTCGGCCAGCGTCTTGAACTCGGCGGCAAGCGATCCGCGCGGATCGGTGCGGCAGAAGCCCAGGCCGAACTGGCATCTCTCCGGGCCGACCTTACCGCGGTCGAACTGGGACAGCTGGTGCGCGAGCGATATCTCGCAGCTGCTGCAGCGGCTGCGCGGGTCGAACTTGCCGAAGATGTCGTGGCGCGTAACGAGGAACTGGCTCGCATTGCTGGTGTCCTTGTGGAGGTCGGCCGTGAGCCGCCTCTGCGCGCATTGAGGGCGGATGCGGCCCTTGCCGAAGCGCGCGCGCATCTGGTCGAGGCAGAGGCGGAGAGCCTGTCGGCTCGAACAGCGCTCGCGGCTCTATGGGCCGGCGGTGAAGCGCCGCTCGTTCCGGCGGAATTTCCGGATATCTCTCCGCCCGCTTCGCTTATGTCCGAGGCGCAGGAAAGCCTCACCTACAGGGTCGCGCGAGCCGAGAGCAATGTTGCGGCAGCGGAGATCGAGCGACAGCGGAGCCTGCGGATTCCCGATCCGACGGTCTCTGCGGGCGTGCGGCGCTTCGGGGAAAGCGGCGATAACGCCTTCCTCGTCGGTGTTTCGATCCCGCTTCCCTTTCGGGATCGCAACCAGGGCAACGTTGCGGCTGCCGAGGCTCGGTTGCGGGCAGCGAACGCTCGCGAAGCCGTAGCCCTCGCGGACTACGAGCAGGCGGTCGCCACCGCCCGCGCACGGTATCTTGGTGCCGAAGCGCGCGTCGAGACCCTGTCGCAGACATCGCTCCCGCAGGCGGAGGAGGCGCTACGCCTCGTGAGCATCGGATATCGCAACGGACGTTTCCCCCTGATCGAAGTTCTCGCAGCCGCAGAGGCACGCGACACGATCCGCGAGGCGCTCATCGCCGCCCGCGAACAGAGGGGCCTGGCCGCAGCCGAACTGATCGGGCTGGCCGCACAATGAAGGATATATCAATGACACGCAAAAAGCTGGCGATCCTCGTCGGTATCGTCATCGCGGTTGGCGCTATGGCGCTGATATTCTGGCCAACATCTGAGGTCGACGACCATGCACAGGAGGAAACGGCGGCCGAGACACCCGAAGGGGTGGTCACGCTTAGCGAAGAGCAAATTGGCGAGGCCGGGATAGAGCTGGCCTCCGTCCGGTCTGGAGCCGCTGTCGAGCTCGTCTTTCCGGCGACTGTCGCGGCGAGCCCGACTGCATCCGCGCGGATCGACGCCCGTGCTTCTGGCGTCGTTCGCTCGGTGGGCAAGACGCTCGGCGACTATGTGTCGCGCGGGGAAACCGTCGCCCGCATCGAAAGCGCGGACGCTGCGGCTCTCGCCTCGCAGCTCAGTGCCGCGCGTGCGCGGGTGGGCGAGCTGTCGGCCGCCTACGAACGCGAACGGCGGTTGTTCGAAGCAAACGTCACCGCCCGCCAGGACCTGGAAGCCGCGCAGGCCAATCTCAGCGTAGCGCGTTCGGAATTGCAACGGGCGCAGGCGGCAGTAGCAGCAGCCGGTGTCAGCGGTGATGGGCGATCGCTGGCAGTCACCTCTCCTCTGGCCGGCAGAATCACCGCGGCACCCATTGTGCTCGGAGCCTTCGTGAACGCCGGCGAGGAGCTTTACAGCGTGGTCGATCCGAACGGGCTTCAGATCGAGGTGGCGCTCCCTTCCGCTGAAGCCTCCCGCATCCAGCCTGGTGACGAGGCCGTGCTGGTCGTCGGCGATGGCCGCGAAATTGGCGCCCAGGTGCGTTCGGTCACGCCTTCTCTCGATCCGGAAAGCCGCAGTGCCACTGCGGTCCTGTCGTTGTCGCGCGGTATTCCTGGCCTTCAGCCGGGCGCGTTTCTCCAGGCGCGGATCAGACCTTCGGGTGAGATCGACCGCGACCGCATCGCGGTGCCGGAAGACGCTATCCAGGTGGTGGAGGGGCGCGATGTCGTTTTTGTCCGGACGAAGACCGGGTTCCAGGCCCGCGAGGTCCAAGTCGGAACTCGGTCTGCGGGCATGGTTACAATTCTCTCCGGCCTCCAGGAGGGATGGCGGATCGCTGTCGCCAACGCCTTCCTGCTCAAGGCCGAACTCGGGAAGGAGGGCGCCGAACATGGTCACTGAGACACGGCCCACGCCCGAGGTGGGAAACCACACCGATACGGCCAGCCATCGCCACGGTTTGATCGGGGCCATCCTCGACATCGCCGTGCGGTTCCGCTGGGCGGTCATCGTCCTCACCGTCTTCGCAGCGATCTACGGCGCCATGAACCTTCTGCGCCTTCCGATTGATGCGGTGCCGGACATCACCAACACGCAGGTGCAGATCAACACCAGCGCGTCTGCGCTCTCTCCCTCACAGGTGGAGACGCAGGTGACCTTCCCCATCGAGACCGGGCTTGCCGGGATCGAGGGGCTGGAGATGACCCGCTCGATCTCGCGTAACGGCTTCAGCCAGGTCACTGCGATCTTCGAAGAAGGCACCGACATCTACTTTGCGCGCCAGCAGGTGAACGAACGGCTAGCCCCGATCGGTGCGTCGCTGCCGGAAGGAGCGGAGCCCACGATGGGACCGATCTCGACCGGCCTGGGCGAAGTGCTCATGTATACGATCGAATACGAGTATCCGGGAGGTCGCGATGCGCCCAAGGGTGGTCGAACAGGCTGGCAGTCGGACGGGAGCTTCATCACCGAACGCGGTGATCGCCTCGACACCGAGGTCGCCAAGGCAGCCTATCTTCGCACGGTGCAGGACTGGGTCGTTGCTCCGCTCATGCGCTCCATTGACGGCGTTGCCGGGGTGGATTCGATCGGCGGCTATGAAAAGCAGTTCCTCGTCCAGCCCGATCCTGCTCGTCTCACCGGCTACGGCCTGTCGTTCGACTCAATGATCGATGCTTTGGAAGCGGCGAACCTCGCTGAGGGAGCCAACTTTGTCGATCGTGCCGGAGAAGCTCTGCTCGTCCGCGTCGATGCGCGGCTTGGGGGCACACAGGACATCGAACAGGCAGTGGTCGCGACCCGCGAGGGCGTTCCGATCCGGATCGGGGATGTCGCCTCGGTTCGCATCGGCGGCGATCTGCGAACCGGTGCTGCCTCGCTCAATGGCGAGGAAGCGGTCGTTGGCACGGTCCTGATGCGCAGCGGCGAGAACAGCCGCACCGTGGCTGCCGCCTCGGCCGAGCGACTGGAAGAAGTCCGCGCCTCGCTCCCTACCGGGGTGGTCGCCGAGATCGTCTACAACCGCTCGTCGCTGGTCGATGCAACCATCGCCACGGTCGAGAAGAACCTGGCCGAAGGCGCGCTGCTGGTCATCGCCGTGCTTTTCTTCATGCTGGGTAATATCCGTGCCGCGATCATTGCCGCGCTGGTCATTCCGCTGTCGATGCTGATGGCGGCGATCGGGATGAACCGGCTGGGCGTATCGGGCAATCTGATGAGCCTGGGGGCGCTCGATTTCGGGCTGATCGTGGATGGCGCGGTCATCATCGTGGAGAACAGCGTGGCGCGATTGGCCGCCCGCCAGCATCACGAAGGGCGCTTGCTGAACCTGAAGGAACGGCTCGCCGAAACGCGCGCCGCAGCGCAGGAAATGATCAAGCCCACGGTCTATGGCCAGGCGATCATCCTGCTGGTCTATGCCCCGCTGCTCACCTTCACCGGAGTGGAGGGCAAAACCTTCTCGCCGATGGCAATCACGGTGATGCTGGCGCTGGCTTCGGCCTTCGTCCTCTCGCTCACCTTCGTTCCGGCGATGGTGGCGGTGCTGCTGAACAAGAAGCTGACCGAGAAGGAAGTGCGCCCGGTGCGCGCTGCGAAGGCGCGCTATGGCCCGGCGGTGCGCAACGCGATCGCGCGGCCCTGGCCGGTGATCGGCGCAGGTGCGGGCCTGTTCGCGCTGGCCGCAGTGGTCTTCACCTTCCTTGGCAGCGAGTTCACCCCGCAGCTCGACGAACGCGATCTGGCGGTGCAGTCGCTGCGTATCCCCTCGACCGGGATCGAGCAATCGCTGGCAATGCAGCGGCAGGTGGAGCGCAAGCTGGCGGCCTTTCCGCAGGTCGCGCTGGTGTTTTCGCGCACCGGCACGGCGGAGGTCGCGAGCGACCCGATGCCGCCCAATGCATCCGATGCCTATGTCATCCTGAAGCCGCGCGAGGAATGGCCCGATCCGGACTTGGCGAAGGAAGATCTGGTGGCGCAGATGGAGGATGAGCTGGGCGGTCTCGTGGGCAATCTCTACGAGTTCAGCCAGCCGATCCAGCTGCGCTTCAACGAGCTGATTGCGGGCGTGCGCGGCGATGTCGCCGTAAAGCTCTACGGCGATGATCTGGAGGCGCTGACGGCGTCCGCCGGGGAAGTGGCGCAATTGCTGCAATCCACGCCCGGCAGTGCGGACGTCAAAGTCCAGCAGGTGACCGGCTTCCCCACGCTCGACGTCGATTTCGACCGCGCCACCATCGCCCGCTACGGGTTGACGGTGGAAGAGGTCGCGCAATCGGTGGCCATCGCGCTGGGCGGCAGGCCTGCGGGACTGGTGTTCGAAGGCGATCGCCGGTTCGA
The DNA here is from genome assembly GCF_038133525.1 of Erythrobacter sp. Classification (GTDB taxonomy): domain Bacteria; phylum Pseudomonadota; class Alphaproteobacteria; order Sphingomonadales; family Sphingomonadaceae; genus Qipengyuania. Next base: position 39,107 of record NZ_JAYPTL010000014.1, read on the forward strand.
TGTGGTCGTGCGCCTGCCGGATGCCACGCGCAACGATTTCGACCAGCTCGGCGCCTTGCCGGTGCTGCTCGACAACGGCGTGAGCGTGCCCTTGCGACAGCTTGCCAGCTTCCGCGTGGTGGATGGGCTGGCCGAGGTGCGGCGTGAGCAGGGGCGGCGGCTGGTGATCGTCAGCGCCAATGTGCGCGAGCGCGATCTGGGCTCTTTCGTGGAGGAAGCGCAGGGCAAGGTGGCCGAAGGCGTCACCCTGCCCCCGGCCTCCTTCATCGAATGGGGCGGTCAGTACCAGAACCTACAGGAGGCGCAGGCGCGGCTCTCGCTGGTGGTGCCGCTGTGCTTCGCGCTGGTGCTGCTGCTGCTGTTCATGGCGCTGGGCGGCTGGGTTCCCGCGCTGGCGGTGTTCAGTGCCATTCCGATGGCGCTGGCGGGCGGCGTGTTTGCCCTTGCCTTGCGGGGGATGCCGTTCTCGGTTTCGGCGGCGGTCGGCTTCATCGCCCTGTCGGGTGTGGCGGTGCTCAACGGGCTCGTGATGATGACGGCGATCCGACAGCGTTTGGCCGATGGCCTGCCGCTGGAGGAGGCGATCGCCGACGGCGCGCTCGCCCGGCTGAGGCCGGTGCTGATGACCGCGCTGGTCGCCTCGCTCGGCTTCGTGCCGATGGCGATTGCGACCGGCACGGGTGCGGAGGTGCAACGCCCGCTCGCCACCGTGGTCATCGGCGGGCTCATCACCGCCACCGCGCTCACCCTGTTCGTGCTGCCCGCCATCGCCCGGCTGGTGCTGCGCGGGCGGGACGACATTCCCGAAACAGAAACTGCTATCGAAGGAGCACCGCAACATGGCGGATGATCATAACCACACCGACGGGCACAACCACGCCCATGGGGACGCCAAACTGTTTGGCGTGCCGCTAGAACTGGCCTTCGCGATCCTGTCCGGCGTGACGCTGGCGGCAGGCTTCGCTGTGGAGAAGCTGGTTCCCTCGGCGTCCGACTGGCTCCCGCTGGCGGGCTATGTCGCGGCCTATTTCTTCGGCGGGTTTTTTACCCTGCGCGAAGCGGTGCAGAACGCGCTGGCGCGGCAATTCAAGATCGATTCCCTGATGCTGGTGGCGGCAACCGGGGCCGCGATCCTGGGCGAATTTGCCGAAGGGGCGCTGCTGCTGTTTCTCTTCAGCCTCGGCCACGCGCTGGAAAGCTACGCGATGGGCCGGGCCAAACGGGCGATCGACGCGCTCGCCGAATTGGCCCCCGATCACGCCACCGTCCTGCGCGATGGCACCGCAACCGAGGTGCCGGTCGAAGAGCTGGTCGTCGGCGATGTCGTGCTCGTGCGTCCCAACGAACGGCTGGCGGCGGACGGCTTCGTGATCAAGGGCCGATCAGCTATCGATCAGGCCCCGGTCACGGGCGAGAGCATTCCGGTCGACAAGGCCCCCGTCGCGGATCGCGCGGCGGCCCGGGCGCAGCCGCAGGATTTGAAGAACGAGGAGCGCGTGTTCGCCGGGACGATCAACGGCAGCGGCGCGCTGGAAATCGAAGTCACGCGCATCGCGTCCGAAAGCACGCTCAGCAAGGTCGCCGAGCTGGTCGCCGCGGCCGAGACGGGCCGCTCCCCCACCCAGCGCATGACCGACAAGTTCGAGCGTATCTTCGTGCCCGCCGTGCTGGCGCTGGCCGTGCTGCTGCTGTTTGCGTGGGTGGTGGTGGACGAGCCGTTCCGCGACAGTTTCTATCGCTCGATGGCGGTGCTGGTGGCGGCAAGCCCCTGCGCGCTCGCCATCGCTACGCCCAGCGCGGTGCTCTCGGGCATCGGACGCGCGGCGCGCGGCGGCGTGCTGATCAAGGGCGGCGCGGCGCTGGAAGACCTCGGCACGCTGACGGCAATGGCCTTCGACAAGACCGGCACGCTGACCGAAGGCGAGCCGCGCATCACCGACGTGGTGGCGGTGGACGGCGTTGAAGAGGCCGAACTTCTGCAAGTGGCCATCGCGGTCGAGGCACTGAGCGATCACCCGCTGGCCCAGGCGGTGGTGCGAGACGGTCGTGCACGGCTCGGCGATGCGGCGATCCCTGCGGCGGGTGGGCTCGAAAGCCTGACCGGACGCGGTGTGCGCGCGAGCCTCGAGGGCGAAACCGTGCTGATCGGCAAGGCGGAGATGTTCGGTGCCGATGGCATTGCTCCGCTAAATGAGCAGGCCTCCGCGCTGATCGAGCGCCTGCGCGCCGAGGGCCGCACGACGATGGTGGTGCGCCATGGTGCGCGCGACCTCGGCGTGATCGGCATGATGGACACGCTGCGCGAAGGCGCGCGCGAGGCGCTCGCCGAATTGCGCGCGCTGGGAATCGAGCGGATGGTGATGATCTCGGGCGATCATACCGGCGTCGCCCAGGCCATCGCCCGCGAAGTGGGACTCGACGAGGCACGCGGCGATTTGATGCCGCAGGACAAGGTCGACACCATCGCCGCGCTGAGCGAAGAGGGGATGGTCGCAATGGTCGGCGACGGCGTGAACGACGCCCCCGCGATGGCCAGCGCCACCGTGGGCATCGCGATGGGCGCGGCAGGTTCTGACGTGGCGCTGGAAACCGCCGATGTCGCCCTGATGGCGGACGATCTGCGGCATCTGCCCTTTGCCGTCGGCCTGTCACGCAAGTCACGCGCGATCATCCGCCAGAACGTCTATGTCAGCCTGGGAGTGGTGGCGCTGCTGGTCCCCGCGACGATCTTCGGCCTCGGCATCGGCCCGGCAGTGATCGCGCACGAAGGCTCGACCCTGCTGGTGGTGTTCAACGCGTTGCGCTTGCTGCGATACGAGCGATGACTGCAGAACCGTTTTTGGGGCCCGCAGGCAAACAATCGAATTTTGTCGGTTTCGGTTTCGACATTAAGACCGACAGATGAGCGTGCTTCGCTTTGGGATTGTCCGGCACCTGCGAAGGTGGCCATCACAATCGCATTCACATGACGACGGCGTAATTTTTCTCCAAGGTCTGCTTGGCTGCCTGTATTGCCAACACCTGCCAGTCCGCTAACGGCCCCGAATTTGACACGGAAAAGGCGGCCCGTCCCGATTGGGACGGGCCCGCCTGCCGAGTGACCTGGACCTGTCAGGAGGGGTCAGGCAGCCTGCTCGGCAATCTCGTCAGCTGTAACGTCACTGACCGGCTTTTCGGCTCCGGCGTCAACCAGTTCGCTTTCTTCGGGACGAGCAAAACGCATTATCGAAGGAACCCAAACCTGCGCCCGCTCCTTGACCTCAGCCTTGCCAATGAAGTTGCCCGAGAAGATGCGATCGGCAGCGCTTGCCAGTTCGGTCTTCTTCGAAGCAGCGTAGCGACTGACCAGTTCGGGACCACCCGCAGCATCGAGCGCTTCGAGTGTGCGAACCTTGGCCACACGGTCGAAGTAGTTGACAGCCGTGGGACGCCACCAATGCGCGGTCTCGATTTCGAGGAGCGAGCCGAGCGTCTCATGCATCGGTACCGAACGCTCACCTTCGCAGGCAAGGCTGGCGACAAGCGTGCGCGAGACGACATGGCCAAGCCAGGCCGAGCGCGCCTCGTCTGACAGTGCCCGGAACCTGGCGAACCGTTCGACATCGCTTGTCCCAGCACGCCAGCTTTCATCGAGCGACCCGGCAAACTCGGCCAGGGCAGCACTTGCCGGCGCATCCCTGGCTTCGAACCCGGTAACCGGGCCTGATGCTACCGGACCCACCAGTGTCGAGGCCTTCCTGGCGCGCCAGTCGTGCCCATCGGCATCAGCGAGCGTGAACACCATGAAGTCGAGCGCCAGTGCCGGATCGTTGGCGAGATGGATTGCCAGAATATCGCGGCGTTGCATTGCGAGCTCGTCGAGCAGGCGCTGCGACAGTGAGCTCCCCTTGGGCTTCGCCGCCCCGCTCGCCTCGACGGCCTCGACCACACCTTCGTCAGCGATGACTTCGGACTCGGTGTAGTACTGCGGAGCCAAGGTCGGCTCGCCAGTGCGCGAGAGGGCGAGGAAGGCACCAGCCTCGGATTTCAGTTCGTCGGGGAGCACCGGCGGACGATCATTAAGAGCGCGCATCGCGCGGTCGATCACCATGAGTTCCTGTTCGGCCTTGGCGACCTCGTCCTCGTCGCTGTCCTCGTCTTCGAGCACGGCGGCGACAAGGTCGTAGTCAGCCTCGAGCTCGCCGAGTTCCTTTACTTCCTGTTCGGTCATCGGCGCAGGCTCGCAGGGCAGACGGCTCATACCTTCAACAAGGTCATGGCTGACATAGGTGCCAAGCGTCGGGCGCACCCAGGCAAGGCCATATTCAAGCGCGGTCTTTTCTGCGGCTTCTTCCATGGCCTTGTGCGCGAGGTCCTCGAGCAGAGCGACATCGATCCAGCTCTCGCTGGCATCATCGTCGAACAGTTCGCGCTCGATCCGGCCGCCTGCGGCGAGGTAGGCGTCGCGACCGACGAGAACAGTGCGCGGGTCGGAACCGCGCACCGTGGCATCGAGCACCATGCGGCGGATCGTGTCGGGCGTGATCTGATACCAGGCGTCCTGCAGTTCGGCATAGACTTGCGCCTGGCGCTCGACATCGGAAATCGCACCGTAGGCCTTCGCCATGTCGAGCGTGATCGTGCCCTCGGCGAGCGCTTCGAAGACGCAGGGTGCCAGACTTGCCAGGCGCAGACGCCCTTCGACAAACCGAACGGTGAGGCCAAAGCGGCGCGCCACGTCTTCGGGTGTGGCCCCCGCCTCGATGATGGAAGCGAAGGCCTGGGCCTCATCGGCAGGGTTCATCGCGAGACGCTGGAAGTTCTCGGCAAGGCTGGCTTCACGCACTTCGCTTTCTTCGCCTTCGATGACGAGGCAGGTGACTTCGTGCGTGTCAGGCAAGGTGCCTTCTTCGGCCAGCGCCAGCAGCGCGGCGAGACGGCGACCGCCGGCCTCGACCTCGAACTTTCCGCGCTTTCCTTTGCGCACCACGAGGTTCTGCAGCAGGCCCCGCGCGGCGATGTCTGCCCGCAGCTGGAGGTCGGCTAGCGCATCGCTCGACTTGCGAACGTTGCGCGGGCTCGGAACAAGCTTATTCAAGGGGATCGACTGGATCATGGGTGTTCTCCTGATGGAATGAAGGCGCAGGTGAGGATCACGAGGCCCACAAGCCCAAAGGGCTCCCTCCACTCTCTTCGATGGCTGTGGCGACCATCTATACGACCGGGCTGGGGCGATCAGGGATCGGTTGAGTTCAGTCCATGAGAGCAGTTGTTTTCGATGCGCGAACCCATCGGCAGGCCCGTCATCACTGGGCACAGGCAGAATATTCGCCCGGATTTAAGGAAGGACGTGATCAGGCTCCGGCGCTACGCGACACGGGAGCTTATCGATTCATTCAGTCACACGGAGGGGAGGAGATAAGGGGGAAACTTGAGCGCATTCGGAGGCAGCGCTCGGGTTCATCCGGACCCTGACCTCTTCAGCGGAACCTATGCCTATCCGCTGCTGAGCAAGCGCTCTTCGAGAAGCGTCCGAAAATCCCGGCGCGCATCAGCAATTACGAACACGGTCACCTGACCGGGTGCTGGATCGGGCCGATACCCGTAGATGATGCGGAATGGAGAGCGCGACAATTGCCGAAAGTCGGTGATCCCGAGAGCCTCAAGTTCCGGTGGAATCGGTCCTTTCTGAGGATTGTTCACAAGGGATTCGATAGACGCGACAAGGTCATCCAGCAGTGCGTCCGCACCATCGTCGCCATCCGGCCCGCGCTGCGTCAGGCGGCGCTGCCAGATACCCGCGAGATCGCGCTCCGCACCGGAGGTGATCTCGATCGCTACGGCGACCGTCATCATTCAGTTTGACTTACCCCGTACGCGATCCGCAAGGCCTGCCACCGGGCGGGTCCGACCGGCGGCAACATCGGCCTGTCCGAGCGCCAGAAGTTTTAGCAGAGCGAGCGTTTCCTGTGCGCGCTCGTAGCTGGCGACATCCTGCAGAACTGCCTTGGCTTCGCCATTCTGCGTGATGACCATTGGCCCGGCGCCATCTCCAATCTCCCGGATAATTTCGGCGCTGTGGGCCTTCAGATAGCTGATCGGTTTGATGCGTTGGTCCAGTTTCATCGAACACCTTAGGACTTAATTTGGTCTCCATATAGACCAGTTTAGGGCAAATGAGAAGTTCAGGGCTCGATTGCGATGCTTTGGAGGATCTTGCTTGCTCTCGACATCGGGACAAACAGCCGCGTGCGGTAACGGATGATCTCGGTGAAGCAGCCCTTGCCCTTGTACCAGTCGAGGCGATCGGGCGAGAACCCGGTCAGTTCTAGGCGCTGTTCGCCGCCGACCAATGAGCGCTTCACGGTAAGTGGATCGTGGCTCGCGAGGCACAGAGGTTTTCCGCTTGCAAGGACGAGGGCGCCGATTTGCTCTACCAAAGGTCCTCTAACACCTGAGAGGCCAAAGGTCTCGGCGATCGCAGCGAGATCGACATCGAGCACTTCGCGCCCGATGATCGACTGACCATCCTCGGCAACGAGGCGGGTGACGCGGACATGATCGCCGGGGAGGCGTTTCCAGACGGGCAGCAGCAATCCTGTGGCCAGATGGACGCGCTCGGTCACCGGGCAAGCGGCAGCCTCCTCTTCCTCGGCCCGCCAGGCGCTGGTGAACGCAGTGACGCCAATTTCTTCCCAGTGGCTCTCAGCGAGTGCCTGAAATGTCCAATTCGCGGACTTGAGCGGGCGCAGCAGGCGGCGGCGTTCGATCACGGCCCCGTCGTCAGCAATGAGGCGTCGGGCAGGAACCGACAGTGCGACCATGCCAGAGCGCGCATTGCGCATCGGGATCGCGTGCACGCTGCCGATCGCGTGCATCCGCACCAGGCGCTGCAATCGTAGGGGCCGAAGGTGCCTCGTTACTTCGAGCGACACAAGACGGGTCTCGGCTCCGGTCACGGGGTCCGTGCGCAGGAGTTCGTCGGCGAGGACAGTGAAGTGATCGACCCTCACGGTTTCTAGCCCCTGGTCGAGTGTTCCGGCCTCGCGCGCAGTTTCAATCCGCGCTTCGACGAGGCCGAGATATTCGTCGAATATGGCGTTCTGGAGTGCGATCGGGAGCGCGAGGATGCGGTTGAGCCAGCGCTGGATCGTCGGGAGATTGTCGGTCAGCCCCCCATCGGGGTTTTCGAGCCGCAGCCCGGTCCTCTCAACGAAGTTGCCGAAGCTAGTGGCTTCGAGCTTGCCGTCATAGAGCAGCTGGAACCAGCGGCTGAGCGCGTCGCGCGCATAGTCGCTTTCGAGATTGTCGGCCGGGTCGAACAGATTCTGCCCGCCGGTCTGGCGCTGGCCGCGCGTCAGCGCGCCCAAGGCATCGAGCCTGCGGGCAATGGTCGAGATGAAGCGGCGTTCGCCCTTCACATCGGTGGTTACCGGCCGGAACAGCGGAGCCGAGGCCTGGTTGGTGCGGTTGGTACGACCGAGCCCCTGGATCGCGTTATCGGCGCGCCAGCCCGGCTCGAGCAGGAAATGGACCCGGCGTTGCTGGTTCCGACAGCCGAGGTCGGCATGGTAGGAACGCCCCGTGCCGCCGGCATCCGAGAAGACCAGGATGCGCTTGGTCCCTTCCATGAAGCTTTGCGCTTCGGCGACATTGGCACTGGGGCTTCGCCGCTCGAGGCGCTGCTGGCCATCACGGCCCAGGACAAGCCTGCGGGTGCGACCCGTGACTTCGGCCACGGCGTCGGTTCCGAAGTGCTCGATGATCGCGTCGAGTGCTGTTGCGATGGGCGGCAGCGCGCAAAGCTGTTCAATCAGCGCATCGCGCGCGGCCATGGCGCGCGGGCAGAAAATGGGATTGCCTTCCTCGTCGCTCATCGCCTCGGAACGAAGATTGCCATCCTCGTCGGCGAAGACCTGCATCAGGCGCACAGGGAAGCTCTTCGCAAGATAGTCGATGACATATTCCCGCGGGGACAGATCGATGTCGAGCGCTTCGCGTTCCTCGTCGGACAGGTCGGCAAGGCGCCGGTCGAGCATGGCCTCGGCGGTCGAAACCAGCTGCACGACAACCGAATGCTCTTCGCCAAGCGCTACTTCCATCGCGGGGATCAGGCTCGGCAATTTCATCGAAAGCAGGAGCTGGGCAAAGAAGCGCTGCTTGGTGCCTTCGAAGATCGACAGCGCCGCAGCCTTGGCATTGCGGTTGAGCGTGTCGCCGCTGTCCTCGTCGACCACGCGGGTTGCTTCGAGCGCAGCTTCGAGGTTGCGGTGAATGATCGCCCAAGCATCAGCATAGGCATCATAGATTTTTATCTGCGCTTCGGTCAGGCTGTGTTCGAGGATCTCGTACTCGACCCCGGCGAAGGACAGCGCACGGGCAAGATAGAGGCCTTGGGCCTTGAGATCACGGGCGACGAGCTCCATCGCCGCGACGCCGCCAGCGCGGATCTCGGTCATGAATGCCTCTTGGGTCGGAAAAGCGGTCTCGGGTCCCCAAAGGCCGAGGCGGGAAGTGTAACCGAGGTTGGCGATATCCGAAGCGCCAGTAGCAGACGCGTAGAGCACGCGGGCGCGCGGGAGATGGTTCTGCAGCCTGAGGCCCGCCATCCCTTGTTCGGAGCCCTTGACCTTGCCGCGGATTGAAGAGCCCCCGAGCGCATTGGCCATAGCATGGGCTTCGTCGAAAGCGATCACGCCGTCGAAATCCTCGCCCGCCCAGGCAAGGATCTGGTCGAGCCGCGTATCCTCGGCGCGGCCCGAGCGCAGCGTCGGATAGGTGACGAAGAGAATGCCTTCGGACATCGTTACGGGCTGGCCCAGCTTCCAGCGCGAGAGCGGCTGGAGATCGAGCGGCAGCCCGCCAAGCGCTTCCCAGTCGCGGCGTGCATCTTCGAGCAGCGCCTCGTTCTTGGTGATCCAGACATGTCGGCCCTCGCCTGCGAGCCAGCGATCCATGATGACCGCGGCGATCTGCCGTCCTTTGCCCGCTCCGGTTCCGTCGCCGAGGAAGAAGCCTTGGCGGTAGGAGTGTCCGTCCTCGGAGAGTTCCAGCGAGGTGCCTTCCTGGCTCACCTTGAACTGACCCGGAAGATCGCGCGCAAATGCCTGGGCAGCGTAGACCAGTGTCTCGCATTGCGCTTCGGACAGCAGGCCATCGGCCTGCCAACATGCGGGAAGGCGCGGGCAAACATCGGGCTGCGGTGCCGCGACCGAACCCATGGCAACCGATTCCACGAGCGGGGTGGGATGGGACGGAGCGCCTTCGAACGCGATGCGGCTGGGCCGGTAGGGGAGATATATGCCTGTCTGTTCGGGCACCGGCGCGGGGGCGGCCAAGACCGAATAGGCAAGGTCGATCGCATTCGCCGTGGCTGCTGGTGTCGCGGCGAACGGCGCCACCGGCCGAACCGGCGCGCTTTGGGCCAAAGTCTTGCCAACGAGGCGCACTGGCTTGCCAAGCGGCAGGCGATGGATCTTGGCGGAGGTCTGTACGCGTAGCGGAAGCGCGATGATAAGCTCGTGGAGTTCGATCAGGTCGTAGGTATCTCCGGTGATCGCTGGCGAGGACACAGTCGGCGTCTTGTCGAACACGACCAGGCGAACAGCGATCCCCGTCCCTGTCCGGCGAAACATCTGCTGCAGCCGAAGATTGAGGAGCAGCGACGCTTCGTCCTGTGCCTTGGCGAAGGTGGAAGCATCGAAGCCTTCGGGCATGATTGCGACGATCCTCGCCCTATTAGCAGCGGCCCGGATTGCACCGCGCAGGTGACGCATAGCGGTCTCACCGTCCTTACCGCGTTCCTGGCTGTGAGCGAACGGCGGGTTCATCAGGACGACAGACGGAACAGGGCCGCGAAGCAGGTCGGCGATGAGTTCCCCGTCGTGCGCAGCGATGGTGGCCGAAGGAAAGATGTGGCTTAGGCCGTCTCGTCTTGCCGGATCGATCTCGTTGAGGACCAAGGTGGCGTTCTGGGCGCTGCCCCAAAGAGCAAGGGCACCATTGCCTGCGGACGGTTCGAGTAGCGTGTCGTGCGCATAGACTGCTGCGGCCTTCGCCATCAGCCAGGCCAGCATCGGCGGGGTCGAGAACTGCTGGAGCTCGACCTGTGCTTCGCTGCGAACGTGCCGGGGCGGCAAGGCTGCTTCGAGCCAGTCGAACCGCGCTTCGGCCTCGTGCACACTGGTCGCCAGATCTATGCGCGAAGACTCGCGAAGCCAGAGCAGCGCCCCGATCTCGACCGCGTTGTTGTAGTCGTCGATCGTCCAGGCACCTCCCCAATCCAGAACACCGGTCTCTTCGGCGAACAGCCCGGAAATGTCGGTACGGGTAAGATGACGTCCCGAAGCAAGAAGCGCGGCAACTCGGGTGCCAATGGCATAGGCCAAGGGCATGGACGGCAACTGCTCGCCGGCGGGAAACAGGTCTGATTGAAACATGGCAATTCGTCCTCCTGATGGGGGCATCGGGTCACGCCCTCTGCCGGATCAGGAATACGAGAAGCTCTCTCTCCTCTACCGCGCCGCTTTGCGGCGCAGCCATGCTGTGAGTTCATCGTTCCAGTCGGTGTCGCGTGAGGATGGTTTGCGAACGTGGATCGTCCGCCCATCGCGGGCATAAGCGGCCAGGCCACGCGACGCAGCCAGCTCGCCGCCAGCATCGTGATCGACGAAGAGGTGAAGCTCGGTCACGCTCTCAGGCACGCTGACGAGACCGAAGCGCTCATTGCCCAGGGTCGCCCAGACGGGAATGCCGGTGAGAGCATAGGCCGACATCGCGCTCTCGACCCCCTCGGCAAGGCCAAGCTTGCCGGAAACTGGAGCGAAGAGACGAACAGCAGCTTCACCGAGCGCGCCGAGCGCGCGTTTCGGCTTTTCGAAATCGGCCTTGGCATTGCCCGAAAGGAACGTGCGATGGACGGCGATCGGCCCCTCGTCGAGGCTGACCGCCGCAATCATGGCCGGCAAAAAGCGGGTGCATCCCTTCGGACCAAGCGGCGTTCGTGGATGGAAGCGAAGAGCCGGAGATGCGGCGAGGATGCCGCGGCTCTCCAGATAAGCCTTTGCCGGACTGGCACGCAGTGGCTGTGCATCGCGCCAGATCCTCAGCGCTGCCGCCGAGGGTTTGCGGGTGCTGGTCGATTCGGGTTCGTTGGTGGTCGCAGAACCCGAAAAAAGCGCCGGTGCCTCGAAACCTTCACGCGCCAGAGCAGCCAGCACGCTCTGCTGATCGCATCCCGCGAAACAGTGGAAGAGGATGGCCTGTCGGCCGAGCGACACACCGAGTGAAGGCGTGCGGTCATCATGCGCGGGGCAACAGGCCATGCCCTTTGTGCCGGACCATTTGCCCCCTCGCGATTCGCAAATGCAACGGGCGGTCTCGGCAAGCGACCGGTTGGGATGAGTTTGGACAGACAGGGACATGCGAGCTCCTCAGCATGCAAAGTGGCCCCCTCATCAGCGCTCCTCTCCTCTCCCAAAGGCAGGCATTCGCGGCTTTCCTACAAGCACATGTTCTTTTTATGTTCTCTTTCGATTCGAATCAATGGAGCACAAGTCGAGATGAACTGCCTCAATTGTCTGTCCGCGCTAGCGGTCGCCTGTCTGGGGATGATCGCGACCTCCTCACAGCAAGTTCGCGCCCAGGATTTCACCTTGTTCGAGCACGCGATCGTTCCGCCGAAGACGGACCAGCAGCCGGATAGGGAATATCTTCCTGCAATTTACCAGGCCGAGCCAGCAAACGTATCCTACCGGGAAGGCTTGTATATGGCGGCGATAGCCGAGGCTGAACGCCGTTACGGGCTTCCGACCAACCTGCTTCGTGCTCTTATCTGGGCTGAGTCCCGCTTCAATCCGATGGCTGTTAGTCCAGCCGGTGCTGCCGGGCTGGCTCAGCTTATGCCGGCCACGGCGAGAGAACTGGGCGTCCGGAACCGTCATGACCCTCTTGCATCAATCGACGGTGGTGCCAGGTACCTTCGCGATATGTTGGACCGGTTCGACGCAGTCCACCTGGCCTTGGCTGCTTACAATGCTGGCCCAGGTGCCGTCTCCCGATCACGCGGCATTCCCAACAATGGTGAAACGCCGCAATATGTCCGGTCTGTGTTGGGACGTTGGCAAGCAATTGGTACGTACAATTGACGAAACTGCCTGATTTCCGGCTATTGTCTGAAATCATGTGCCGGAATGAAGACGGACAACGCCAGTGAATGAGACCCCCGGTGCGCCGTTCGATTTTCGCAAGGCGTTGAAGGCACAGAAGCGCCGGAAGCTGAGAAAAGAGATCGCGTTGGGTTTGGGAGCATTCGCGATCGTATTTGCTGGAGGGATGCTGGCACTCAACTGGCCAGTCCATGATGCCAGCCTTGCTAACGACGATCAGCAGCCTCAGGCTTTATTCCAGCAAGCAAGCTCCCCACAATTCGACATCTGCGGATCCATCCGGCGCACATGCGTCGTGGATGGAGATACTTTCTGGCTTGATGGCGTGAAGATCCGGATTGCCGACATCGACACCCCCGAGATCAGCGCGCCTCGTTGCGACTATGAATACCAGCTCGGCATGCGCGCGACGCACCGCCTTGTCGAATTGCTGAATGGCGGGCCCTTTGAACTGAGGACCATCGGTAGCAGAGACGAGGATCAGTACGGTCGCAAATTGCGGGTTGTAACGCGCGGCGGCCGCTCGCTTGGCGATCAGCTGGTCAGCGAAGGCCTGGCGCGAACCTGGACCGGGAGACGTGAACCATGGTGCTGAACCGCGATCAGGAATTGTGGGCCGTCGCGCTCTGGGCCGAAAAGAACCATGGCGAAGAGGGAACCGCGTATATCGCGCAGCAAATCCAGCGGCTATCCAACGAAGGGGACGAGGCAGGCATAGCAACGTGGAAGACTGTTGCTGAGCGCTTCGATCAGCTTAGCTGCCAAAGCTCTATGAACTGAGGCTCGGCACGATGCGGAAGTGGCTTAAGGTCTGGGGCATCAGAATTGAGTTCGCCTTGCTCGCGTCAGTGTCCCTGATAGGGCTTATTGTGTTGAAAAACTCGGCCTGACCCGATCCGCAGCCGATTTTCCGTAATAATGATTCAACGGGAGAAGGCGTCTTGAGGTAATGATGCAGGCATGAGCTCTTATGAGTTTTAATATTTCCCGCCGAAGGTGCCTGCGGAGTTTTTCAACACAATAGGGCTGGTCCTGAGCCTGCAATCCTGCACTGGCTGAGAAGAAATTCGATCTCCCGATCAACCCTTCGCAAACTTCCCCATGATGACCTTGCCTCCAGTCCGGAGCTCATCGAGGTAGTCGCTCCACCATTGAGCCATCCGCACGCGCTCGTCCCAATGCTTGCCGCGATGGTAGATGCCACGCACAACATTGCTGTCGCCATGTGCCAAGGCACGCTCGATCGCATCAGGATTCCAAAGGCCCGACTCGTTCAGGAATGTCGATGCTGTCGCCCGGAGTCCATGAGCGGTGACTTCTTCCTTCGAATATCCCATGCGACGAAATGCGGCATTGAGCGTGTTTTCACTCATGGGACGCTTGGAGCTGCGCGCAGATGGGAAAACATATCCTTCGCGGCCGAGCATCTCGGCCAGGTCAGTGAGATAGCCTCTAACCTGCTTGGAAAGCGGGACGGCATGCGCTCGGCGCGCTTTCATTTTACCGGCAGGGATCTTCCAGACCCCATCGACGAGGTCGATCTCATGCCATTCGGCGTGCCGGAGTTCGCCGGGGCGTACGAACACATGCGGCGCTATCTGCAAAGCCAACTTCGTCACCATGTAGCCAGTGAAGTCGTCGATTGCGCGCAGCAGCCCGCCTAGCTCGGTGGGCTCGAGGATTGCTGCATAATGCGTGGCCCTCGGCGTTATTAGGGCGCCCTTCAGCATACTGGTCGGATCGGATTTGCAGCGGGTGGTAGCAACACCGTAACGAAACACGCGGCCGGCGAACGAGCGGCATTTCTTCGCAGTCTCGTGCTTACCAGTGGCTTCCAGCCGTTTGAGGGGAGCCAGGACTTCGAACGGCTCGATCTCGTTGATGGGTCGGTTCCCGATGGAAGGCGCAAGCTTGTCGAGAAAATAATTGGCCTTGACGATCGTGCCATCGGCACGGCCATTCTGGACCATCATCTGTTCAATATACTCACGTGCGACTGCCTCGAACGTCTGTGCAGAAAGAAACTCTGCGCGGATTTTCCGCTTCCGCTTCTCAAAGGCCGGGTCGCCCCCAGAAGCAACAGCTCGTCGTGCCTCGTAGGCCGCGTCTCGCGCTTGCTTGAGGCTGATGTCGGGATAGCTGCCGATGCAGAGCTTCTTTTGCGCGCCGCCGATCCGGTATCGGAATCGCCAAAGTTTGCCGCCGGTTGGCGTGACCTCAACATATAGGCCGCGCTCATCGGTTACCTTGTACGGTTTATCCTTGGGCTTGAGTGCGCGGAGGCGAGTATCTGTTAGCGGCATGTGGGGGCCTTTTCATCTGGGCCTTTGCGAAAACGGCCTCAAAAGGCCCACAAAAGTGTCTGGAACCCCCGAGAACAGGCGGGACGATCCGGAACGATCCAAGGGCCAAATCCCTAGGATTTCTGCGGGTTTTATAGATTATTTGGGAGAACGTGAGAAGAACAAATGGTGCCCAGAAGAGAAATCAATAATGACAAGTAATAAATTGTTATTATTTTTCAATGTCGTTTTGGTTATTCTCGGTGGCACAATGGCTGGCACTAAGAAAATTCACTGGAAGGGTTCGTTGCCCTATCTCTTCTAGGTTCACACTGTTTCATTACATTCCGAATTGCTTCTTTGCAATTCAAATTGTCCCGCACGATGCAACCCGAGACGATGACGGTTTTCGTAGTTCTGCATCGGTAACCTGAAGCCATTCGGGGTTGTGACCAGTTTGGCTTTCGCATGCTGAGCGATGAGCCACTCACAAACGGGCGTAACGCGCGATTCAGCGTCGTCTGACGATCAATCAGTCAGGCAAGCGGGGTCAAACGCGAACTCGCCTGCCAGCCATCGCGCTACTTCCGTCGCGTGGGGATCGATAAACTCGCCGAAAGCATTGCTTATCTGCTCTGTCTCCCCGGCAACCAGGCCATCAAGGCCGCGCACTGCAAAGTCGTCTGCATGTCGAACGAATAGTGGGGCCGAAAGTGGGTCAACACAGTCGCGAATGGCGAAGTCGAGCAACTCCTCTGAAGTGCGAAATGGCTGATCGTGGACGAGCGCGGCGAGGGCGCGCAGAGGTATCTGCGAGAGATGGGGCTGGAGCATTGGGTTGGCAGCACAGCCTGCCAACTGACCATTCATCAGCTGCTCTCTGCCCTCTGGAGCTTTCAAGAAAAGGTGCCTGCTGGTTCGTGCCCCGTCATTTACGGGGTAATTGTCCCAGAGGAATGGGCGGCGCCCCATACGGGCTGTGACCTCGAGAATGTGCTCTTGATCAATCAGCGTGCTGACGACCTTGGGGCCGGTCCAGAAGACATCGACATGAGCCGGCAGTTCCCGGGCGAGGTCCTCAAGGTAGGTTGGCGGAGGGTCACCGAACACCGCAGCAAGTATCGGATCATCCGAGTAGTATGTGGGACAAATGATCAGCCGCGATCCGTCCCACTGCTCGCTGGCAAAGGCGATAATTTCGGCCTGCAAGCTGGCAAGATGCGGCACATCGCCATGCATGTCGTCGAACTGCAGACTCAGAACCTCACAACCACATGCATGAAGATCTGCCAGCTTGGCGCTCAGGTGATTTCTGGTCTCGCCTGACCAGTCATTCCACACGTTCATGGGGCTAAGGCCAACACCGAACTTTAGACCGGACTCTGTGGCAGTCCTTGCCATTTCGGCTAGTCGCAGGTGTTCTGCAGGGCGAAGCGGACGCCGCCATTCGCTTCGCAGACTCCTGTCGGCCTTGGGCGCGTAGATGGCGCCTTCATATCCCCACTTTCCAATCAGCCGGTAATTGGCGAGCCGGGTCGCGTCAGGCCAAGGGGGACCGTAAAACCCCTCAATCAGCCAAAGCGGGGTATGGACGCCCTGGATCACAGAGCGTCGACCTTGGCGTAAAGACATGTGGCATCATCATGCGTCTTGAAGCGAGGAAACCGTCTCCCCTCCGGATCGTCGCGCTCGGCCGCACGCAATTCTGCGAGAACTTGCGACGCCTCTCCTGCTGCGGTCCGCCGGAACAGGTCCTCCGGCGACCCAAGCCCGAACACATCGTACCAGCGCGAAAACCCGTCGCTAAGGATGACAAAGGCTTCCACGCCTTCGGGCAAGCGATACTGGTGCACAAGCGCGCGCGGCGGGGGTTGGATGGCTCCGATGGCATAGCCCTTCTCGGTGTTCATCATCGCCCGGTTTTCCATCAATACCGGCCGGGTCAGTTCGGAAAGGCGCGCCAGACTTGCATCGGGTTCACGCAGTTGCGCTTCCTTCAATGCCTCAAGCGAGCGGCGCTCGACAGGGGTGAAGCCTTCATCAAAAACGATATTTACCTGACCTGTGACCGGATTCCGGTAAAGCACGGGACAATCGGCAAAGGAGATTACATTCCAGCTGCCATTGACTCGGCGCATAAGACTGAGCGCGGTCGATGCCTGTTCGAGCGCTGTGGCAATAGCGGGTGACGCTGTCCCGAACCTCGCGTGCAGCCGATGCCTGGCCCCTAGAGCCAGTCGAGTTACAAGGTCATAGGCATCTTCGGCTGAGCCATGGCCTGCGCAGTTTTGCAGTTCGGCCTGATAGGCTTCGACGAGCCACCATGCGGCAGTACGGCCTTCCAGCTTAATGCCTGAGATATCCGTCGCGCCGTCGAGCACCCAGGCAGCGCCTCCAGCATAGCCAAACCGGTCCTCGTTCCCGAGAGAGGAAGTGCCGTCAGTGACTACATGAATCATGTCGCAGCAACCTGCTCCTCATTTTGCGGCTTAATGGCGGTCCTTTTGCTGTTCCCGCTGATCGCAACCAGAAATGCCAGGGCGGAGCCGAATAACAGCTTCCAGGTAAAGGCGAGCGACATCACACCTTCTGGGATGCCGATAGCACCGCCGACCGAAGCTTCTCCGAGCACCATGGCTGCGAAGCCGATAATGAGCGCCCAGACAATCGATGCCTCGCTACCGCGGCTGGTGAAGACGGCGGCCGCGAACACACCCAGCAAGCCAGCGTAGGCGAATACCATCACTTGCAAGGCAAATTCGAGCAAGGGGAGGTCAGACGCGCGCTGCCAGTAGAAGCACACCAGAGCCATCAGCCCGAGAATGATCGCGATCGACACCATGGTGACGCGGCCTGCGAAAACGGTTCGCTCGTCGGAAATGGGCCCAGCCCAGGGCTTGTAAAAGTCGCTCACCACGACCGAGCTCATCGAGCTCAGTCCAGAGGTCAGCGTGGAGACGGCGGCGGCCACGATGGCCGCTCCGCACAGGCCTCGCAATCCGTCAGGAAGCTCGGTCAGAATGTAGTGCATGAATATCGTAACGCTTTTCAGATCTGCGCCCGGCGCAGCAATCCCGGTCAGGTCGCCGCGCTCATAGAAGAGGTGCAGCAATTGTCCGATGCTCAGGAAAACGAAAATGATCGGCAGAGCGCCGATCGCAGACCAGAACAGCGCCCATCCTGCGTGACGTGAGCTTTTGGCCGCCAGCAGACGCTGGGTCGTATCCTGATCGAGCCCGAAATTGCCGATATTCAGCAGCATCAGCCCGGTGAAAGCGGCGGGGATGGTGAAAGGATCATCCAGAGCGAAGGAAAAGTCGAAAATTGTCAACTTGCTCGGACCCGATGGCGGTGCATCGAGCGCTGCGAGGACCTCGGCGAACTCCAGATCGAGCCGCATGTACAAAACGATCAGAACGACAAGGGCCGTCCCAGCATAGACAACGAGTTGCACGGCATCGCTAGCGATCACCGAGCGCAATCCCCCCATCAGAGAAAGTCCGAGACCAAGGATGACAATGATAATTGTTGCAAGCGCGATGGCCGAAAAGTCTGTCCGCAGAAACAGAATCATAGCCACGGCGAGGGCAGCCATGAACAGGCGGGCCCCGTTGGCGAAGATCCTCCCGACCAGATACATCGCGGAGGTGCTGCGTAGCGCGAGTTTGCCATAACGCTGGTCAAGCAACTCGTAGACTGTGGTGACCTTGAGCGCATAGAAGCGCGGCAGAAGAACCACGGCCACGACGATGCTCGACAGAACAGCGCCGAGCGACCCGGCCAGATAGGTGTAATCAGCGCGGTATCCGTAATCCGGCCCCCCGAGGAAAGTCGCGGCTGATTGGGTGGTTGCGAGGACAGAGAATGCGATCAGCCAACCCGGCATTTGTCCATCGGCGAGGAAATAATCCCGGGCAGATCGGGCGCCGCGCTTTGACAGATACCACCCAAGAGCCGCGTTGCCGAGGAGATAGGCCGCGACCACCAGCCAGTCGATGGTACCAAAGCCGGATGTCATCGCCATGGGAAGCGCTCTCTTCTGGGAAAATTATCCGGTTCGACACCTCCTGGCACAGGAAGTGATGAACCGGCGGGCTAACGCCCGCCGGTTCATGAATCCAACGAAATCAGAACGTGACGCTGGCCGAAGCGCCGAAAGTCCGTCCGACAATGTCATAGGTCCCCGGATAGGTCCCGAAGGCACCCGGCGAGGCAGGCTGCGGGGGCTTCTTGTCGAACAGGTTTCTGATGCCAACGTTGATCTTCATATCATAGATGCCGGTATCGAACTGCGCGTTGAGGTCAAAATAGTCGAAGGCTTCGATTTTCTCGCTCCGATTGGAGGCGTTTTCGACCTCGCCAATCCGCCGCCACACGAACTGCAGCAGCCCCATGTCCGCATCGAGGGTCGCAGCCACCCGGTGGCGGTAATCTGGCTGAACCAGGCTGACGGCATCAGAGGAACAGGCAAAGCCGTAAGTGCCTTTGCAATCGACCGGATCCAGCACAGGGTTCCGCTGGATCGAGTAGTCGGTCACGATCGTTCCCTGATATCCGAGCCGCAGACCGCTCAGAAAGCCGGTCGAGGACAGATCGATCCTGTAGTTGACGTCAATATCAATGCCCGACTGTTCGATCACGCCAAGGTTGCGATCATTTACGAACGCATCGTCGAGAAAGCCCGTAGCCGGATCACGGGAAATTGCTGCACAGATCGGATTGTCTGCAACCGGATTGTCGACGTAGCAGCTCTGAAGAGCATCAACCGGCTGGATCTGCCCGACCGCATCGGTGATCTTGATGTCGTAGTAGTCGACGATAATCTCGAGCCCGGGGGCAAACTGAGGCGTGAAGATCGCACCGAGCGTGTAGGTCGTACCGTTTTCCGGACCAATGTCGGGATTGCCCCCGAAGAAGTACTGGCCAGTCAGGTTGGCAGGATCGAGGCTGTCGTAGGATCCTTGCGGAGGCGCGCCGAAGCGATCGCACTGGGCCTGGTCGCCCGTGCCGTTCACGCAGGGGTCGCCAAGATAGCGGGGCTGGAGCCGCGGGACCGTCCGCAGCAATGAGAAGGGGATCGAAAAGACGGGAGCCGCGAACTCGCCAATATTCGGTGAGCGGATCACGGTCTGACGCGTTCCGCGAAAGCGGATGTTGTCATCGACCTGCCAGGAAAAACCGATCTTGTCGGTGTTGCCGATGTCGGCATTTGAGAAATCCGAGAAGCGGATTGCGCCTTCAAGGTTCAGCTCCTGGAAGAAGGGCTTGTCCGCGAGCACCGGGACCAGCACTTCGGCATAGACCTCGTTGGCGTCGAAGCCGCCCAGGATCACGCCGCCCGTGCTTCCACGATAAGTCAGGCCGTTGACGAGGGCCGCCTCGTCACCGGTTTCAAGAGACTCATCACGGTACTCGTAACCGATGGCAAAGCTGATTGGACCTGCCGGCAAAGAAAACAGCGGCGACGTGTCGCCCGAAAGCGTGAAGGCCCCGACGGTCTGCTTGCGATCGCGGATTTCCTGGACGAAGTTACCGCCGAACCCAGTCAGATCGGCGCCGGGCCCAAAGATGTCGACCGTATTGACGATAGCCGCAAACCGGCTGTTCCCCGCGCTATCGACCCGCAGCGCGTCACCTGAAGTGGTGGTGTCTTCTTCCACTCGCCCGTACTGAAGGTAGGCGTCATAGCGCAGCCAGTCCGTCAACGGGCCGCGCAGGCCAACCTGGAATTGCGTGGTGGTGCGTTCGGTTGCTG
>NZ_JAYPTL010000015.1:0-5393 GCF_038133525.1 Erythrobacter sp.
GTGCACCTGACCGGCAAGGAATATGCGATGCTCGAGCTGCTTTCGCTGCGCAAGGGCACCACGCTGACCAAGGAAATGTTCCTGAACCACCTTTACGGCGGCATGGACGAACCCGAACTCAAGATCATCGACGTGTTCATCTGCAAGCTGCGCAAGAAGCTCAGCCATGCCTGTGGCGGCGAGAACTACATCGAGACCGTTTGGGGCCGCGGCTACGTGTTGCGTGACCCAAATGAAGAGGCCGAGGCCGCCTGATTCGATTTCTCTTGGATGGGAATAGCGAGGACGCCCGGGACAGGATTGTCTCGGGCGTTTTGCTATCAGGCTTGAGGTTTTTTCTGCACTCGGCGAGCCGGTGAAGCACCTGTATTTACCGCACCTTCACCAGGCGAAGGACGCCCCCGCTAAATGGACCTGTTTGGTTTTGATCTGGGGGCGCTGGTTCCCTTCATCCTGATCGGCTTTGCGGCGCAGATGGTCGATGGCGCATTGGGCATGGCATTCGGCGTGATCTCCAACACATTGCTTGTCGGCCTGCTCGGCATGCCGCCCGCTCTCGCATCGCAGCGTGTCCATGTGGTGGAGTGTTTCACTACCGCCACCTCGGGCATCAGCCATCTGCTCAGCGGCAATATCGACCGCAAGCTGTTCTTTCGCCTGCTCATTCCCGGTGTGCTTGGAGGTGTCACCGGCGCCTATTTGCTCAGCTCGGTCGATGCCGCCATGATCAAGCCCTTCGTGCTGCTCTATCTCGCAGGGATCGGGATCTACCTACTGATCCGGGGCCTGCTCTATCCGCCCAAACTCAAGGAAGCGAAGCACGTGGCGCCGCTTGGCCTCGTGGGCGGATTCCTCGATGCCGCGGGCGGTGGCGGCTGGGGCCCGATCGTAACAAGCAACCTGTTGATCCAGGGCGCGGAGCCCCGCAAGGTCGTTGGGACAGTGAATTCGGTCGAGTTTTTCCTGACCCTCGCCGTCTCGGCCACCTTCATCGCCCACTTGGGCATAGCCGATCTGGCTGGGGCGACCTTGGGCCTGCTGCTTGGTGGGGTAGTGGCTGCTCCCTTCGGGGCCTTTGCCGCCAAGCATTTCAGCCCCAAGCTGATGTTGATCCTTGTCGGGATCGTACTGTCGCTGACCAGCGCATACGGCATTTGGAGCGCGTGGCGCTGACAATCTGGCCGAGGCAGGACAAGTGCCAAAGGACCAATCATCGCTTCAGAATTTGCACCCAAAACAAGATTTGATATGCAGCTTTTATGAGATTGAACCTCCAGACCGATTTCGCCCTTAGGGTGTTGATGTTTCTGGCTGCGCGAAAACAAAGGGCGTCGGTCGAAGAGATCGCCGATGCCTATGGAATATCGCGCAACCACCTCACCAAGGTAGCCGGGCAATTGGCGGAAATGGGCTTGGTTACGACCCGCCGGGGGCGCGGCGGCGGGATCGAGCTGGCGCGGGAGCCCGAGACAATTTCAGTCGGCGCGGTCGTCCGGGAAATGGAATCCCTGGCCGGTTTCGTCGAATGTTTCGAACGCGATTCGAACACCTGTCCGGTCGCCGGGGCTTGCGGCCTGCAAGGGGCCCTGCGGCTAGCACTCGACGATTTCCTGTTGCGGCTTGATGGTTACACCGTGGCCGACATGATCCCTCGCCCCGATAGGTTTGCCAAGGCGCTCGCAACGCCACGGTCAGGTTAGGTCAGCGGTAGCCGGGGACCAGGAGTCAGCCGATCCTCGTGAAGTAGGTCGTTTCAAGCTTGGGGATGGCCTCACTCGCCCATACGATCGTTTCAATCATTGATCTGCCATCGTCAGCGACAGTGTAGACCCGTGTTGAAACCGGTACGCCGCCCTTGCCCAACGTCATGACAAGCGTGTTTGCCTTGGGTTGACGCAAGGCGACGGTATCGATGAAGCCCATGTTACCGCTGATCGGCACCGGCTTACCATCGAGGCCCGCCGTCGAGCTCGCAGTACTGGCCGATCCGTCGGCTGCGACGATCTCGACTACGGTGGTCCAGGCCCCATCCTGTGCTGCTGCGAAGGTGATAGTCACACTGCGGGGCCGCTCATCGATCGGAATGCGATCGACGTCGAGCGACCAGCGCCCGACAAGCGGAACTGAGTTCGCCGAGGCCTCAGTCGCGACCGTCGACTGTCCGAGCTGATCAGAAGGCCCGGCCATGGCGAGGCCCGCTCCAATGGCGGCGAGTGGTATGGCAATAAGCATCACGGTATGTCCTTTCGACAATGAATGTCCCACAAATGGGGGCATTGCCGAACTGTCTCCCGCCGCTACTTCCGCTGTAAGATCGATTTTCTTGTCCCAGATTTTCTGGGCGGCCAGGAGTCTGGCAAGCTCGCGGCTACTTCCGATCCCAGTCTTGCGGCGCGCCTCCCGCAGGCGCTCGTTGATAGCGGTTTCAGAACGGTTGAGACGGGAGGCGATCGACTTGGCGGTGTGACCGCTGGCAAGCAGCCGAAGAATCTCGAGCTCCTTCTCGCACAATGCTGAGATCGCTTCGTGAGGAATTCGCTGGCTGGCCATGCCAACAAGGTCACCATAAGCGCCCGCCAGCGTCCATCCCAATTTTTTTGGCCTGCGTTGCGATGCTCAGACAACCGCATCATCGCTGCCCCGACGCGACTTGACCCACCATGCGCCTGCTGCCAACGCCCCTGGCCATGAGCGCATATAAGGAAGGCGATCCCACCACCTTGAACCGGCTCTACGGCCGTAGTCAGGGCAAGCCGCTGCGCGCCGCGCAGCAGGACCTGGTCGACAAGCTCCTGCCGCAGATCGCCGTGCCGACGGAAGGGGCTGTCACGTCCGAAGCGCTGTTCGGTTTCGATCGCCCGCTACATTTCGAAATCGGCTTCGGCGGGGGCGAGCATCTGGCCGAACGGGCCGACATGCTGCCCGACCATGGCTTCATTGGCGCCGAACCCTTCGTAAACGGCGTGGCCCAGGCGTTGACTCATGTGCGCGACCGGACGCTTGCCAATGTCCGGATTCATCACGGCGATGCGCTGGAAGTGTTGCGCCGCGTACCCGACGGCGCACTGACCATGCTCTACCTGCTGCATCCCGACCCCTGGCCCAAGGCCAAGCACGCCAAACGGCGGATGATGAACGATGGCCCGGTGCGGATGTTCGCCGACAAGCTGAAGCCCGGCGGCGAGTTTCGCTTCGGCACCGACCATCCAGTCTATTTGCGCCACGCGTTGATGATCATGCGGCGATTTTCCGCCGAGTTCGAATGGCTGGTCGAAGGGCGCAAGAGCTGGGAGAACCGCCCATCCGGCTGGCCCGAAACGCGCTATGAACACAAGGCGCGTACCGTATACGGCCACGAAGTGTGGTATTTCCGCTGGAGGCGTACCGAAGGGTAGCTCTGGCGTAGAAAAGGCATTTTAATTCAAAAGGATATCTACGCTACGATTTGCGACCCTTGGCGGCAGTTTCAGCCTCGGTGATTGCTCGGTGATTGCTGGGTGATTGCTGGAAACAGTGTTCGGAGAGCAAAAAATGGCGAGTGGGAAGATCACGAAACGGACTGTCGATTCATTGATTGCGAATGCAGGCGAAGGCTTCCTTTGGGACAACAGCCTGAAGGGTTTTGGAGCCAAACGTTCAAAATCCGGATCAATTGCCTACATCCTGCAGTTTCGCATGGGTGGCCGCGAGGCCAGAACGCGACGCTACACGATCGGCAACCATGGTTCGCCTTGGACACCTGCAACGGCACGTGACGAAGCCGAGCGATTGTCGGTGCTAATCGCGCAAGGAATTGACCCGGTCGAAGTCGAGCAGCAGCGGCGTCGCGAAGCGGTAGATCTCGCGTTCAACAACTATGCCGAACGTTTCACCGACTCCTGCGTGGGGAAAGGCTGGCGTGTCCTTGTCGAACGATCCTTCCGCATCCACGCTATACCTGTGCTTGGTTCGAAGCCATTGCCGAAGATCACGCGCGCAGATGTCGTCGCGGTATTCGACAGAATGCCAAGTGTGCAGGCAGCCAATAAGCGGAACGTATTTGCCGTTTTGCGCCGAATGTTTCGGTGGGCAGTGAGCCGCGGCGATATCGAACGCAGCCCAATGGAAGGAATGGAGACGCCTCCTCCGGTCAAATCGCGTGACCGGTGGCTTTCCGACGATGAGCTCGGCCGGATTTGGCTCCATTCCTACAACACTCACCGATGCTTCGGCCCAATCGTCCGACTGCTGATCTTAACCGGGCAACGCCGCGAAGAGGTTGCGTCACTGTCTTGGGATGAACTCGACCGGGCCGAAAGGCTTTGGTCGCTGCCAGGAAAGCGTGCGAAGAATGGCGAACCCAATCGCGTTCCGCTCAACCGCCTTGCGGTCGATGTTCTTGATAGTGTGGCTGGAGGAAGCGAGTGGCCCCGGCAGGGGAGGGTCTTCCCAACTTCTTCTGGCGGTGGCTTCAGCGGCTACGACAAAGGCAAGAAGAGTATCGATCAATCTCTCGCCGAGGATGGCGGAACACCGGTTTCTCCCTGGCGCCTACATGACCTCCGAAGGACTCTAGCGACTGGTTTTCAGAGATTGGGTGTGCGCTTTGAAGTGACTGAAGCGGTGCTCAACCACATGGGCGGGTCACGCGCCGGGGTTGCCGGAATCTACCAGCGTCACGACTGGAACGAGGAGAAGCGGGAAGCGATGAACTTGTGGAATGAACACATCTGGGGTTTGCTGGAAAAGAAGCCAGAGCATCCTGACGCCGCAACTGCCGCAAGCGATCAAGCTCATGATGGACTGCCGGCGTCGGTAGATTAAGGCTACTCTCCTAGCGATAGGATGAAGAGTACCAAGATGGGCATCGAACTCCTAGTCAGAACCCATCAGGCACGCGAAATATGCTCGGCAGGCTCAGTATAATTCGGGAGGGCATATTGCGGGACGAACTGCAAAATTTTTTGAGGAATTGAGGACGTCAAGGGGGAGGCAGCAAATGTTCTCGCGGGCGTAAACGGATGAGTGGATTTTTTTTTAAAACAGACCCGACCCGAAGGGCTGGCGCGGCAAACAATACAGCAATCTGCTGCCGACAACGACTGCAGCGTGAAGGCTGTGCTCCTTATGAGCGGTAGTCATGAGGAAAATCGGCGACCTCCACCAAGCATTTGACTCATGGTTTCCGGCAATCGCACTCGATATTGTTCCCAGACACCGTACACCCATCGCGCTTGCACCGATACCAGTTTGCCAGGACTTCGAAGGCCAGCTTTCGTTCACCTGTCTCGCTGACCAGCCCCTTCCGGTTCCAGCCATCTTGGACTCCCGAAAGTTGTCGGCGGGGCGAACGGAAATCCTTCAGGACCCACGGCGACATGCCGGCCAAGGTCGGAATATCAGCTGCCATGGCC
>NZ_JAYPTL010000015.1:5403-7253 GCF_038133525.1 Erythrobacter sp.
ATAATAACTAGCCTGAAACTCCTCGGTGAACTTCGCGGCCGTCTGGCCGTTTGCTCGCAAACCGAGCTTCGCACCCGCGCCGAACTCCGAAAACAGGAACGGCTTGTCCGTCGGAAGGTCCCATCCAAGCGATGCAATATCTTCAAGACGGTCTCCGCCGTACCAGCCGAAGTAGGTGTTCACAGCCAGAATATCGACTGCCTCGGCGAGTGGATCGGTAATCGTCACCACTTGCGTTTCCGCTCGTTGTTCACGCCCCGTCAGAAGCGCTGCGGTCACCATTCTGTCAGGATCGAGCTGGCGAACGTCGTTTGCCAGTTGGGTCATGAACTCGTTGCGTGCCTCGCCGACCGGTGTTTCATTGCCGACACTCCACATGGCAATTGCTGCACGGTTGCGATCGCGCAGGATCATTTCGGCGAGCATCCGGCGCGTTTTCTCTAGCACTTGGGCGTCGTCGAACGCGATCCGCCAATATACCGGGATTTCACTCCATACGATTAGTCCGAGCCGATCGGCAGCCCGCAGCATGGCCTCACCATGCGGATAATGCGCCAGCCTGACGAAATTGGCGTTCAACCCTTCCTTGGCCAAGTTGAGCAGTTGTTCCGCCTCGCGATGCGAAACCATGCGGCTGGGCTCTGCCCCCAATTCCTCTTCGTGGAGGCTTACGCCGCGCAGGAAAATCGGTCGATCATTGAGCAAAATCTTGCTGCCGCGCAGTGTAACTGTTCTAAAGCCGACAATGTCATGCCAGCGATCCTCACCTGCAGATAATTCGACGCGGTAAAGTCTCGGACGTTCAGGTGACCAGCGTACCAGCCGCATGGGCGACGCGAAACGAAACGACACCTCCCCGTCGGCGCCCGCAACGGCGGTCCGGATGATCCCCAGTTCGGGAATTGCCAATCGAACGGGCAATTTTGCCCTGTTCTCGCCATTGAGCCGAACGGTCGCAACGATGGTTCCGTCGGCTGCCATGCGCACCCAAGCATCGTCTACGAACGTCTTTGGAACGGCAAGGAGCCGCACATCGCGGGTAATTCCGCCATAGGTTTCCCAATCCGTGACGGGCGGTGGCACATCCCTCTCGCTGCGCTGTGAATCGGCGGCGACGACGAGGCGATTGCCCTTCTCGCGAAGAAGTCCCGTGACCTCGAAGGCAAACGGCGTAAACCCGCCTTCATGTGTTCCGAGACGGGTGCCATTGAGCCAGACTTCGGCCGCGTAATTGACCGCGCCAAAGCGCAGGAATGTCCGCTTTGCAGGTTCGAGGATCGCATCGAAGCGGCGCTGGTACCAAACCAGGCCCTGGTAGTGACGCATCTGCGCTGAGTGGGTTAGCCACGACGATGGGAGGGTGGCGACCGGGGCAGCGTCCATGTCGTACTCGTAAAGCGCCAACGG
Source organism: Erythrobacter sp. (assembly GCF_038133525.1). GTDB lineage: Bacteria > Pseudomonadota > Alphaproteobacteria > Sphingomonadales > Sphingomonadaceae > Qipengyuania. Next base: position 6,811 of record NZ_JAYPTL010000015.1, read on the forward strand.
TTTGGCGGCACGCATACCCGCCACATCTGTGTCATCGAAGCGTCGATGCCCCTCACCGACATCGCCGCCATGGAACCCGGCTTGGCCGTCGCGATAGGGATCGATTGACCAGGTCCATTGGCCTGAAAGATCCTGACTCTCGCGCAGATCAGCTGCAGAAAGGACTGGGCCAATAGGCATGACCTGCGCCGACGTGGGCAATGCAAGCAGATTCGCTGCCAATGCCAGCAGCAGTCGCACCAAGCGCATTTTGCCGCTCAGCATCCCGGTGCTCGGCTCGTTTTGGCACGCCTGAACGCGCTGCCAATCCGTTCGCGCCACAATTTATAACCCGAGGATCTCATGTGCAGCCCATCCGAAATGAACAGGGATGGGTCGGGCTTTCCCTCTTTCAGCATGGCCGAAACGATATCAACGTAGACGAGGTCGTCACGCTCCTGGGC
>NZ_JAYPTL010000015.1:7263-23736 GCF_038133525.1 Erythrobacter sp.
CGATTGAGCTCCGACTGGCTCGCATACTGATTCCACCGGGCAAGCGACGGCTTGGCAGAGACGTAGAACACCGGGGTCGGGCCCAAGGCCGTGGTCTTGCTTTCCATGAACTTCGTGAATTCGGCGAACACGGCTTCGGGCGACTTGCCGGCATCGATGTCGTTCTCACCAGCGTAGAATGCGATGCGCTGCGGCCGATAGCGCCCTACCACCTGATCGAACCGATAGTTGATGTCGGAGATCTGCGAACCTCCGAAGCCGCGCTTGAGTATCCGCAGTTTGCGGAAATCATTCTTCATGTCGAACCAGAAGCGAAAGCTGGAACTGCCAACAAACAGCGTTTCGCATCCTTGGGGAGGGTAGACCTCGTCCTCCACGTTGAAGACGTGAATTTCCTCACCGAATGGTGCTTCCTGGGCTACCAACTCTGCCTGAGGGAGCAGGCAAGCGGCAAGAAGCCCGAGCGAAAGTGCAATTGTCCGTTTCATTCCAAGACTCCGATATTCCTAGGCGAACGGACCGGTCTTGCCCGCCCCGCCGTTACAGAGATTGTGAATCAGGTGGCGCTTGAGTTCCTCGATCCTGGCTGGCGTTGCCGAGTCGAGTACACCACGAGCGTCCTTGGGAAGGTGGTCGCCTGCGGGGCCATTAAGCTCGAAGACATAGTGGTCGAACATGGCCTTCCATGCACGTCGCTGATCAGGCGGGAGTTCACGCAAGGCGATGACGCCGTGCAATAGTGCATCCCACGGCGACCCAAGGTCCTGCCGCGCCGCGTCCCACCAATAGTTCACCAGGATATTGACTGGTTCGAGCGCGGCAACGTGGTGATACCATTGGTAGGGAATATAGAGCACATCGCCGGGCGAAAGCTCTGCAACCTGAGCCTGGGCCAAGGCGGACGAAAATCGCGGGAAGCGCTCGTGATCGGGCTCGGAGACATGGACCATGCTGATGGGCGTCCCTCCAGGTGTGAGTTCAAAGGGACCCATGTATAGGTCACCGATTGCTTCAGGAGGGAAAAGGGTGAACCGGCGCCGCCCTGCGACGACGCATGCTATGTTCTCCAGCTCGTCGTTATGGGTCGCAACCTCCGCCCGGTTGCAGATCCACATTCGCGGGAGAACGGATGGCGGCAGCAACGGCATCGGGTGGACCGCGGCAAAGCCGGGAACACAAAGGTGGACAGGGAGCCCCTGTGCCGCCAGCGCCCTCGGGTGCGAAGCATTCGCTTCCTCGGCCAAAAGCTGGAGGAACTGCCGGAGCGTGGTTTCGTGGCGAGTGAAGTTCAGCTCTCGCGCATCGCGCGTGTAATGGAAGCGTCCTTGCTCCGAGGGATCGGCCTCTGAATATGTGAGTGGAGCGCCGGAGGCGTTGGCTGCGAGTTGCGACAGAAGTTCGTCCGTACCGCCGATCGCAGCCTTGACGATTGGCCAGCCCGCAACCAGGCCGCGAACCACGACCGGTTCACCTTTCTCCCGGAAGGACGAGAGATTGGCTTCCGCAGCCTCGACAACAAGCACATCCTTCACACCGATCACACTCCTTGTCCGCAGAATTACACTTTGACGAGAAAATTGGAAGCGCTACCAATTTCTCGAGCCACCTGAGAGAACGATCATGAGATTCTGGGGCAAGTCACACCGTACACTGCTATTGCTCCTTATTGTGGTGTGGGCTGCACCTGCCCGCGCTCGTGACGATCGCTGCGGGGTACCGATCCTGGCAATGACCTATAACATCAGGCTTGATACGGCGGTCGACGGGCAGAATAGCTGGCCTCATCGTCGCGATTTCCTGATCAACCAGATTGAGATACTCCGCCCCGCGTTGCTGGGCATGCAGGAAGTCCTGCCCAATCAGCGTGCTGATCTCCAGTCGGCACTGAGCGGATATGCCTTTGTCGGCGGGGGCCGCGACGATGGCAAACTGGCTGGCGAAGCGTCACCGATCGCCATCGACCGACGACTATTCCTGATCGAAGCCAGCGGTACCTTCTGGCTTTCACCAACCCCTTCGATCCCTTCCACCGGATGGGATGCCGCATATCCCCGTATCGCGACATGGGCGCAGCTCCGTTACAAGGGAAGCAAAACCCGCCTTTTAGTCATCAACACGCATTGGGACCACGTTGGACAACAGGCACGAACCGAAAGCGGTCGCCAATTGGCGCGCTGGCTGCAAGATACCCGAACCGGTGAAGAGGCCGTAATCATGCTCGGCGACTTCAACACGGATTCCGCCGACCCAGCTATTGCCGACATGCTCCAACTCACAGGCCTCAGGTCAGCCCAGGATGCTACAACCTCAACCAGTGCAGGCGAGCAACCTTCGACCTTCAACCGTTTCGAGGCTCAACCTCCGGCTGGTCTGGTCATCGATCACATTTTCGTCAGCGAGAGAGTCGCGGTTCGCCGAAGCATGGTCATTGCCCAGCACCTCAATGGCCGCGTTCCCTCCGACCACTTTCCGTTCGCCGCGCTGCTCAAGCTTCCGTCTAAGCAGCGGGGGAAAGGATGTAGCTAGGCCCTCTGCCTTAGTGAGCTAACGGCACCACTTCTTCGCCGGAACTTTGAACACGAGCCCGCACGGCTAGCACAGCGAATACTGCGATGACGGCATAGGCTGCCATTGGAATGAAGAACGACGCCGACAGGCTGGCGCTGTCGGCCATATGCCCGACGGCATAGGGCAAAACTGCGCCGCCGACGATGGCTACGCATAGCAATCCCGAGGTCGAAGCCTGAGAAACACCAGCCCGCTCCAGCGTGATCGTAAAGATCGTCGGGAACATGATGGAATTGAACAGACCCACGGCAAGTGCCGCGTAGCCTGCCAATGGTCCGGACGAGAGGGCGACGACAAGGCAGAGTGTTGTGGCAACGCTCGCTGCAATACCAAGCAAGATGGGCGCCCGCACGATGGTCAACAGGTACGAACCAATGAAACGTCCAATCAGGGCACCCATCCAGTAGATGTTCGCAAGATAGAAGCCTGCAACTTCCAGAGGCAGCCCCATGATGTCGGACTGATTGAGGAAATTGATCATGATGCTGCCAATCGACACCTCGGCACCTACATAGAGACCAATTGCGAGCGCACCGAACAACGCCCACCTCGAACGCAGCGCATCCAGCACAGAACCTCCCGGAGCCTGACCGAAGTCCAGCGCAGCCTTGGTAATCCGTTCGCGCGAGAACCAGATGAACACCATCAGCCCGACAAGCATCGCCGCAATCAGGAGGAATGCGTGGGATACGGCTTGAAGCGCGATCACGCGTTCGGCCGGATCGGTGATGTGGGCATGACCAGCCTTGAGGACGTCCTCACCGAGCATGATGCGCGACCCGAAGTTCACCCCCAGAACCACGCCGAGCGAATTGAAAGCCTGCGCAAAGGTTAGGCGGAAATGGCTGCTTTCCGGTGGGCCGAGCGCAGCGGCGAGAGGGTTTGCCGCGACCTGCAAGGTCGTGATCCCCGCTCCAAGGATGAACAGCGCAGCCAGAATCAAGGTATAATCCTGAAAGCGAACGATAAACTGCACAAGCAAACAGCCGGCGATCATCGTCGCCAGCGCGACGAGGATAGAGCGCAATGAACCCAGTTTGGCGAGCAGGGCGGCAGCGGGAAACGACATAAAGCCGTAGGCGGCGAAAAAGACCAGTTGGGTAAGCAAGGCTTCGGTGTAATTGAGGCTGAAGCTTGCCTTCAGCGACGCAATCAGCGGATCGTTGTTCGAGGTAATGAAGCCCCAGGCAAAGAAAAGTGTCGTTACCGAAACAAACGCCGCTGAAATGCCTGACAAATGCTGCCTCATCGTCTCATCCCTAATTTGCCTCAACGGCGATTACGTAAGTTGCCAATGATCCACGCGGCATGGCAGCGCGATAGGTCTTGCCTGCAACGCTGAAGGAAATTTCTTCCTTGTCGGCGGTGCCGTTGAAGACGATGAGCGAGACCTTGGTGCCATTGTCACCGAGAAAAGCGACTGCTTCCACTCCATTCGTATTGGCGGCGGAGCCTACGCGCCGCGCCTGATCCGGCAGGAAGCGGCTGCCGTGGGCAAAGGCATAGTACTCAGGCTCGCGAGTAATAGAGCCGGTCTCGGTGTTGATCGTGACCAGACCGCGGCAGTTCCCGCAGCCCCCGAGGTGAGGACCGTGGTCCTGATCGAGCGCGAGGTTCCACATTAAGACGCCCCTTGCCCAATGCCGGGGCGCGCCAATGACGAGGTTCCGCGCAGACCATTGGAAGGCCGATGTCCAGTCGCCGCTCCAGTCGCCTGCAGAGCATTCCGTGAACCAAGTCTCTTTGTCGGGGAAACTATCGTGAATGGCCGATTGGGCTGACACGTCTCCACCATAGCAATGCCAAGCAACTCCATCCACGAACGGCGATGCCTTGGTGTCCGAAAGGACCGCCCTGGGACTTTCAGGCTCGTTCCAATTGTGATCCCAGTCCAGCAATCGTGTTTGCGGTATCTCTTGGTCCATCAGCGGGCCCAGGTGGCTGCCTATAAATTCGGCGCGCTCGGCAGGCTCGACCCGCATGCCTGGATAGTCTTCCGGTTCGAAGTGCGGCTCATTCTGGATTGTCAGCATGTTGACGGGCACTCCTGCCGCATCCATCGCCTTGGTATAGCTGACAAGATACCGGGCGAAGTCGTCATAATGCGCCGGATCAATTTTGCCTTTGATCAGACTTTGGCTTGTCTTCATCCATGCCGGCGCTGACCAAGGACTAGCAATCACCGTGAGGTGCGGATTGATCGAGCGGACTTCGCTAATCGCCGGAATCAGGTTGGTTCTTGCAGGAGCGATGTCGGCCACTGGATCGCCAACGGTGTCGGCGTAGGTGTAATGAGTGAGCGAGAAATCCGAAGCCCCGATCGTGATCCGAGTGATATCCAGTCCCAGTTCCCCACCGGGACCAAACAGCTCCAGCAGCAAGGCGGCGCGATCGGCTGCGCCCATCTTCTGCATCAGCAGCCACGCGCTGGCATCGGTGATGGATGCCCCATAGCCGGAGAATGGCTGATACCTCTGGGAAAGGTCGACCACGACGTCCGCCGACCGACCGGCACCTAGCTGCACCTGACCTGCTGTGATTGCGGAAAGTCGCCTGGTTCCATCCGCTGTTGTCAACCAACCGGAAACCGATGCCGTAGATGAAGGCGCAGTGCCCGGAGGTGGGCCTGCCGAGCTCGTAGCGCCGATGCCGGAACAAGCGGCCACCAACAGCGCAAGCGCCCCGACCGAAGCACGCATGCCGAAAGCAGGAACACGGATGGCCATCACATCGCAACCTTTGCATCGCAATATTTCGCGACGAAATCGGCATGTGTCGGCATGACGGCGACGCATTTTCCGATGACATTCTCGATATTTCCGAGGAACTGGACAACCTGTGCCTCGCTCCGGATATCGACGAGCGGGTCATAACCCTTAGGGATGACGCCCTGGCCAAGCATGACCTGGATCCAGCTCTCTTCACTGAAGAGTTCCTCATCCTCGCGGAAAATTCGCCCGTTGGCGCTGAACAAGTCCATCTTCCGCTGAAGCGTATCGGGGACCTCCATATCGCGGCAATATTTCCAGAACGGCGTATCGTCGCGCTCGGTGGCTTTGTAATGCAGGATGATGAAGTCCCGCACACGTTCGTATTCGAAGTCGGTCTGCCGGTTGAATTCGTCGATGTTCGCCTGGTCGAAACGACCATCGGGCATCAACCGGATCAGGCGAATGAGCGAAGACTGGATCAGGAACAGGCTCGTCGATTCAAGTGGCTCCAGGAACCCGGCGGCCAAACCGAGCGCCAGGCAGTTCTTGTTCCAGATCTTTTCGCGTTTGCCGGTGGTGAAACGAATTCGATTGGGTTCTGCCAGTTGCTCACCGTCAAGTTTGTCGAGAAGGATTCGCTCCGCCTCGGCTTCGTCCATGTACTGGCTGGAGAAGACGTGGCCATTGCCCGTGCGATGCTGCAATGGGATGCGCCATTGCCAGCCGGCTCCATGGGCCGTTGCCATGGTATAGGGCGTGAAATTGTCCGATCGTGCGCAGGGAATGGCAATGGCCCGGTCGCACGGCAACCAGTGGGTCCAGTCCTCGAACCCTGTCTTCATGGCCTGCTCAATGATAAGGCCACGAAACCCCGAGCAATCGATAAACAGGTCGGCTTCGATCTGCTCGCCACTGTCGAGTGTCACCGATTCGACAAAGCCATCGTCCGGCCTCAGCGCAACATCGACAATCTTGCCTTCCTGGCGAATGACGCCGCGATCCTCGGCATAGGTTCTCAGGAACTTCGCATAGAGACCGGCGTCGAAGTGATAGGCATGCGCAATATGGCCGATCGGAGAGTCTCCGGCATCGGCACGCGCGGGCATGAATTTGTTTTCGAGCGCGGCGGCGGTGTTGATTGAAAAGTTGGCGAAATCGGACGCTTCGTCCTTCAGCTTCATCTTGAGCCAGTATTGGTGGCATCGGAGCCAGCCAAGATCCTGACCAATAACGCCGAACCCATGTATATAACTGGAGCCGATCCGGTCCCAGTTGTTAAACTGGATGCCCAGTTTAAAGGTGCCCTGGGTCAGGCGCATGAACTGGACCTCGTCCAGTTCGAGCAGTTCGTTGAACTTCTTGATGGCCGGGATGGTCGCCTCGCCGACGCCAACGGTTCCAATGTCTTCCGACTCAACAAGCTTGATGCGATAAAGCCCCTGAAACAGGTGCGACAAAAGCGCCGCCGCCATCCACCCCGCCGACCCGCCGCCGACGATCAGAATCGTTTTCAATCCACCTGACATGCCGATTGCCCTCCTCGCTCAATCGGCAAGAGCCGGGCATATGAGGCGGTTGTCAATCGGAAGAGGCTGTGAATTCACGCGCTTGCTCGCATCAAGTCCAAATCCACGGCTGAACAATTCAGGCTGGTTCGCGGTCTCCGGACAAGGATCGCCCGGCCACGCAAACGGCAACCGACCGGTGAAACTTCTTCCCGGCCGCCCGGTCGTTCCCTCGAACAGGACATCGGTTATGCCCCGAGCCTCGGTACCCGGCAGCCAGGCAGCGATGAAGGCGTCGGACAGGTTCATCAGATCGTTGGCATAGACCGGCCGCCCAGAGAACAGCACAGAAACGACAGGCACTCCTTTGCCGGAAATACGCGCCAGGGTCTCGAGTTGGTCCGGATATCGCGCAGTATGACGCAGAGTGGCGGGATAGACGATGTCTCCCTTCATCTCGGCATAGGGCGCTTCGGCCATAACCATGATCACGGCATCGTACCGCGACAAGTCGACACCGCGCCCGTCCCTGCTGACTTCGACGCTGCCGCCGCCACCCAAAGCTTTGGTCACGGCCGAGAGCATGTCGTCGGCAATGGGATAGTCGGAATCGTCCGTCTCATCACCTTGCCAGGTCAGCGACCAACCACCCATCTGGGCCGTGACCTTGTCGGCAGCTTCCCCGACAAGCAAGATCTTGGCGTCGCGTTTCAAAGGCAGCGGCGAGGCCTGTCCGTTCTTCAGCAGAACGAGCGACTTGGCCACCGCTTCCCGTGCTGTGGCGCGGGCTAGGTCACTGGCGAGATCCTGTTCAGCCGAAGCATCCAGAAACGGTGCGCGGTCCATCAAACCCGTGCGGAATTTGACCCGCAGGATCCGGGTAACGGCATCGTCGATTCTGCTCATCGGGATCGTTCCCGCCTCTACGTCGGCGACGGTCTCATCGATGAACTTTTCCCAATCGTCGGGAACCATGATCATGTCGATCCCGGCATTGATTGCCTGCGGGCAATGGGTGCGTGTACAGCCGTCAACCTGCTCGATCGCGTTCCAATCGGACACGACGAAACCGTCAAAGCCCAGTTTGCCCTTCAACACATCGGTGATCAGTTCGCCGTTCCCATGCATTTTGCCGTGGGCAACACCTGCACCGGTATCGGTCCAACTGCTGTAGGAGATCATCACATTCTGGACGCCCGCTTCGAGTGCGCCAAAATAGCCGGGGGCGTGGGTACGAATCAGTTCGTCCCGGCTCGCACGGGTTTCGCCCTGATCCTTACCCAGCCAGGTGCCACCGTCGCCGATGAAATGTTTTGCCGTTGCTATCGTCGTACCAGGACCGACAAGGTCGCCCTGCATTCCGGTTACAAACGATTTGGCATAGGCCCTCACCAGTTCCGGGTCCGACGAGTAGCCCTCGTACGTGCGGCCCCAGCGCGGGCTCTGCACGACCGCCAGAGTCGGTGCGAATATCCAGGTGATTCCGGTTGCTCGCACTTGTTTGGCTGTCAGATGGGCTATCCGCCCAACCAGGTCGGGATCATGCGCTGCACCAAGACCGATATTGTGCGGAAACTGAGTTGCGCCAAACACGTTGTTATGGCCGTGAACCGCATCTGTTCCCCAGATGATCGGAATTTTCACCGCCATGTCGGTAGACATCGACGCATCGTAGTAGGCGCGCGAAAGTGCAACCCAATCGCCCGCTTTTGAACGCTTGTTTCCATCGGGCCAGGCACCGCCACCATTGAGTACAGAACCCAGATAGTGCTCGCGGACCTGCTCGGGATTGACCGAGCGAATGTCGGCCTGCGTCATCTGGCCGATTTTTTGGCGAAGGGACATTCCCGAAACCAGGTCGGCTATGCGCTTCTCCATACTTGCATCAAGCGCATACGGAGAGGAAATCTGTGGCCAGGCTAGGGCGTGTTGGTGATCGGATGCAACGGACGTGGAAACAGTCTCACAGCCACTTAGCCCCGTCAGCATCGATACAGCCGCCACGCAGTAAATTCCGATAGACTTCATGAGCAACGTGGCTCCCGTATTGGGCAAAGCGCCTAGCCTAAGGGCTGCGCCGCCTGCGGCGATTAGTGAATTGCGAGGCAGCCCCGGACGGCGGCGGGCTGGGACGTGAGGAGCCAGGGCCGACTCTGGGAGAGAATGAGCCGGCCCTGTTCCATTCTAGAAGCGATAGTTCACCCCGAGGAGGAACTGCCGGCCATAGGTCTCGTAGACTTCCGGCAACGGTGCGCCGTCAGCTGTCCGGGCCCCGCCGTTGTCGACACCCAGGCGAGTGCGATAGGGCGAGTCAGTGACGTTATACACCTGTAAGAGAATGCCCAATCCCTCGAGCGAGCCCTTCTCGAACGTATAGCCAACTTGCGCGTCGAGTTGATCGTCGGCCAGAATTTCCGTCAGTCCGCGGGTTGCGAACAGCTGGACGACTTCGCCCTTGAAGCCGGATCGATAACGATAGCTCGCACGCGCCTGGAATCCGCCCTTTTCGTAGTAACCGGTCAGGTTGTAGACATAGCCGGACAGGCCCGGAATCCTGGTCGCCTGAACCACAGTCGGATCTTCGCTTGCTGTGGGTTTCAGATCCGATTTGGTGTAGGAAAAGCTCCCGCTGGCGCCGAACCCGTCAAGGAACGAGGTAATCCGCCCGAACTCGAGCGCACCGCTCACCTCGATACCCTTGATCGAGCCACCGTTGCCATTGGCTGGCTGGTTGATCGAGCCGATCGGACTAATAATTACCCCGGCAGGAATGTTTGCCGCAGTCGGCGGCAATGGCAAGCCCGAGAAATCGAATGGTTGAATTTGATTGTAAATGTAGCTGTCGAGCTTCTTGTAGAAGCCGGCAATGCTGATGTAGCTCGCAGGCCCGATGTACCATTCGTAGGACACATCAAGTGCCTTGGCCCGCCAAGGATCAAGCAGAGGATTACCACCGCTTGCCGACCACGGGTTGACTACCTGCCCGGGCACACAGGGCGGGCTCCCGCCGCAGGGATTGCCGAAGCTCGGTGTAAAGTTGGCGCGCAGGTCATCGACACGCGGGCGCGCTAGCACTTTTGCCGCAGCAAGGCGGATCCGATGTCCGCCGCCCAAATCATAGAAGGCATTCAGGCTGGGCAGGACATCGGTGTATGTCTTGCCTTCAGTGACGGGAGTTACGACTGTCGGACTCAACGTGCGGTTGATTGCACTACCGCTCGATTGCTGTCGCTGCTCGACAACCTGGATCCCGAGGTTCCCGTGGAGACCACCCGTTTCAAAGGTCGCCTTTACGAAACCGGTCAAGACTTCTTCATCGATTGACCAAGCCTTGTCGTAGGTATCATTGTTGATAAACGTCACGCGATCATAATAGACCGGCAGCGCAGAAGCGAGGTCGACCGAAAGAACATTCCCGAAGCCGGCGTAACCGAGCGATGTTGGTGAAGCCAGATACTGTCCATCGACCAACGTCTGAAGGCGGTTGTTCTTCAGAAAGAGATCGAATTCATCGACTCGCTTTTTCTTGTCGCGAATAGTGTAGTTGACACCTGCGGTGATCGACTTGATGAACGTATCGAATTCATAGCCGAATTTCAGATCCAAAGCGAATACTTCTTCGCGAACGTGCGGCTCTTTGATCTGGCCATCATGTCCCCACCCACCCCAAGGCGCGCGATCACCCAGAGAAACCTGGGAGGCGTCGGCATAATCCAGGCCAGACGAGTAACTCGGGTAGTCACCTTCGATCAGGTCGGAGATATCGAAGCCAATCGTGTCGAAGACTCGATTGGCATTCTGATTACCCGCCGTTACGCAGCAGCCGTAACCGGCGTAGGTCTCCGTAATGCTTTCGTCGCGCCTGTTGCGCGAATACGACAGGTCGGCTTCGAAGTGGAACCGATCCGTAATGGCAAATTCGCCATTGAGGCCGCCCGCGAACAATTCGTCGCTGCGGGTGTTGAGGTCGTTGCGCAGAATTGGGGCAACACCTCCATTTTCGCCACTAACCCCCACCAGCGTCCCGCCGACGTCAGCGGTTCCGACATTGCTGAATGTCTGGCTATCGGCCCAAAGATTGGAAAACCACTGCACGCCACGCGTAACTTCGCGCTGCTTGAACTTCGAGTAATACAGGTCGGATGTCAGATGGACCGCGTCGCTCGGCTCCCATTCGAGGATCCCGATGGCTGCATCACGCTTGTTGAGTCGCGAAGTCGCAAAAATTTCCTGACCCGTCAGGAACGTCGCGCGGTCGGCGGAATCTGGCGAAATCCGGTCGCGAAGAAATGTACAGAAGCTCTCGCCGTTGAAGCAGAAAGTCTCGTAGTTGTAGGCCTTGTAGTGACGGTTGCTCGAAGGCGAGTCGAGATGAGCAAAACCGATCGCCCACCCGAGCGTGCCGTCCGCATTCTGGTCAATGTAGCTGCCGCTGGCGCGAAACCCATAGTTGCGAACATCGTCGTTCAACCTGCCCCCTGAATTGACTTCGCCGCGCAGGTTCAGCGCGACGACTCGCTCATTCAAGTCCAGCGGACGGACAGTGCGAAGGTCTGCAGTGCCCGACAGGCCGAAACCAGATATTGCTGCATCAGGCGTCTTGTACACCACGACACTACCAAGCAGTTCGGACGGGTACTGGTCGAACTCGACGGCACGGTTGTCACCCGAGCTTGCCTGCTGCCGGCCGTTTAACAGCGTGGTCGAAAAGTCGGGAGAAAGGCCACGGATCGAAATCACCTGGGCACGCCCGTTTACGCGCTGCGCCGTGAGGCCAGGCAAACGGGCCAGTGATTCTGCGATACTGATATCGGGCAATTTTCCTATGTCTTCAGCCGAAACGGCCTCGACGATAGACAGCTCATCGCGCTTTGTGGTGATCGCATTCGCGATGCCTGCGCGGATACCACTCACGATAATGACGTTGCCATAACCATCGACCTCAGGACTGCCCTCAGCAACCGACTCATCAGGCGCCTCCTGGGCTTGCGCGGCAGCAGGAAGCCCCATGGCCAGAGCGAGCACCGAAGTAGTTACACCAAGAGCACCACGACGACTCGAAGAGCGAGCACTTGCTTTCATTTTTTCCTCCCCTGTCCGGGATTTCGGCCCGGCGTTCTGTCTTTGGGCCGCCGGTGGGCCACTCAGCCGCCGTCGGTCAGGCGCAGTTTTGGAAGCGCTTCCAATATCGAATGATGCAATAGCAGATAACTGTCAACCGCAATTTGGAAGCGCTCTCAAAATTGACCGTTGGCGGCTGTTTTGCGTCAGGCCGACTGGCGCAGGATTAATTCGTGAGGAACGACCTGCTCGATCACACCGCGTCCGATAGACCCGCCTTCCCCAACACATGCCTTAACGAGGAGTTCGACGGCACTCGCACCGATCTTGCGCAAAGGCTGGTGGATTGTGGTGAGGGGTGGCCAGACAATTTGTGACACCGGAGTATCATCAAACCCGGTAATGGATATGTCGGCTGGCACATTGAGACCCAATCGATGGGCGGCGAACAAGGCGCCCGCCGCCATGTCGTCATTCGCACATACCAGGACTGCAGGCCGCTCGTCCGCCTGGAAAAGCTTACTTGCCAGCTCGGTCCCGGACCTGAAGGTGAAATTTCCTTCGACAACAGAAATCGCGTCGTTCGGAATTGAGTTTTCATGCATTGCCTCACGCAGGCCCTCCAGCCGGAGTGCTGCTGATTTGTGCTCTCGGGGTCCCCCCAGATAAGCAAGCCGGCGATGCCCTTGTCGAAAGAGATATTCTCCGAGATCGCGCCCGGCCTTCTTGTCGTCAATTCCGACAGATGGCCCCAAAGCGCGCGTCGGCGGGCCAGCAGAAACGAGCACAAAGGCAATTCCCGACTGGCTCAGTTCTTCGATCATTACCCGGTCGTCCGAGAACGGCGGAGTAAGTATAATGCCATCACACCTAGTCTGGCACGCGAGGGCCGCAATTCTAGCGCGGTGCCTTTCGTCCGAAGGATCGACTGTATGAGCGACTAATCCATATCCATGCGCCGTCGCTGCGCGCATAGCACCGAGCTCGAGTGCGGAGTTGTAGTAACTGTTCGGCTCGACGTCGGCATCAGCGGCAAATACCAGCGCGAAGAGACGCGTGGCACCGCTTGCGAGTTGCCTCGCCTGCTGGTTGACCTGGTAATCCAGTTTCGTGACGGCGCGCAGGACCGCGTCTCTAACCCGCTGGCTGGTGTTGGGATTTGAGTTCAGGACGCGGGAAACCGTTGCCCGTGCTACACCCGCTTCGCGCGCAACGTCATCAATCGTCGGCCTTCTACTCAATCGTGCTCACTCGTCATTTCGTAGGTTGATACACTGCGGACGTCATATCGTGCATAGACGACGCGGCAAGCAAGCATTTTGGAAGCGCTTCCCGAATCGCCAACGGCAATCTATCCAAGCATCGGGAGTAGCACTATGCCGAGCGAAATTTTGGAAGTGGACGCCAACGCGCTCGGCGATGTAACAAAGCGAGCGAGGGAGATTCTGGAACCATTGGTCGTGCGCGGCATTGCTGCGGAGACCCCTGTCGTCGAAGCTGCCAGTAAAGGCGATGAAAGTCTCCTAAGCTATCTCCTTTCCCGTGCACACCCGTGCGGTGTGACGGCGTTGCACGCCCCCGAAGACACGATGGGGAAGTTTGGATATTCAAAGGATCTGACAGGCTTCAATTTCAGCAAGTTACAAACAACTTTCCCTGAATTTGTCGAGCGCCTCCTGCAAGGCCTGCTCCCGCCAGGCTCAGTGGCAGTGCAAGGTGTTCAGGCCAGTCGCGCAGTGCCGGTCTTTGACAAGGAAAACGCACTCGAGTTTTTGCCCCAAGGGGGGGAGTATCGATTGTGGCTGGGAACTCGTGCGGTAGTCGCAATCCACTGTGACCCTGCTCCGAATGTGGCCTATGTCGCTGCCGGCACGCGACGATTCACGCTGTTTGCGCCGGAGGAGCTAGGGAACCTTTATATGGGGCCGTTCGACCCAACCCCCAGCGGCACTCAGATCTCGCTCGCCGACCCGCTTAATCCCGATCCCGTGCGCTTCCCCCGGTTTCCCGGTGCACTGGAGCGGTCCCAAACTGCGGAACTTACGCCCGGCGATGCAATCTTCATCCCTACGGGCTGGTTTCACCACGTGGAGGCCACAGCTCCGCTCAATCTCCTTGTGAATTACTGGTGGCGTAATGCGGAGGTCGGACCATCGCCCTGGGATGCACTGATGCACGGCTTCATGGCTCTCCGCAACCTGTCGCCGGCCGACCGGCGGATCTGGCGCGCCATGTTCGATCACTATGTCTTCGAGGCCGATGGAGATCCGGGCCACCATATTCCCTCGCAAGCCAGAGGAATACTCGCCCGGCCGACGCCGCAAATGATAGAGGGCATGAGACAGGCGATTGCCCGCGCGCTCGCTCGATGAAGCTGATACCAGCCAAGCCCATTCCCGGTTATAGAACAGTTGAATATGACCAACCAGCCGACCGTGACACTGCTTGAGCTCGGGTTAAGCGCACGGCCTGCGGCGATCGTCGAAGGGTTTGCTGCTGCGCCGGCCCTCTGGCGCGATCAGGCACTCGGAAGCGGATATGAGGCCCGGGGAGACTTCTATCCCGGGCCGCGCAAACATGTCGACCCCGGCTACTTCAGTGACGTGGGCGGACGGCTCGGCGCAGTCATGCGCTCGGTTTTTGGCTGTTCGCAGTCCCTGAAAGTGGATCGCGCGCTCTATTCGATCGTCGACACGCCACCGAAAGACCTGTCTCTCGCGCAGCGGATTCCTCACTTTGACGACAGCTCCGACCATGCCTTTGCGATGGTCCACTACCTTTCCCACACCCCTTTTGGCGGGACGGCGTTCTACCGCCATAAGAGCACCGGGTTGTCTCAGATCCCTGCCCAGCGACATGCGGAATACTTGCAGGCGCTGACCAGAGACCTTGATATCCACGGCGAACCCGAACCATCCTATATTGCCGGCTCGACCGCAATCTTCGAACAGACAGGGCAGGTCGATTTTTCCTATAACCGCGCCGTCATCTATCACGGCAACCAGTTGCATTGTCCGATGATTCTTGAGAACCTTGAGCACGTCAGCGACCCGTTCCGCGGAAGGCTGACGATTGCCGTGTTTTTCAGAGCGATGTAGCCAGGACGCGCTGGAGGGCACCGACGGCTGGCAGGGAACGAAGTTCGTATCCAGACCCGGTAACAAATCATCGCTCGGTCCCGAATTCCACGGAGTTAGCAACTCCAAAGAAGGAAAACCCGGTGATGAAATCTGCGATATTCTACGTCGCGCTTGCATCGATTCCGGCGCAGGCGTCGGGTCCGGTGTCGATCCTGACGCTCCAAAGCGGTAGCCAAGGCGTTTTACGGAGCGGTACTTCAAGCCTTCCCCCCGTTGCTCGCGATCCCGCTGAGATAGCCTATAGCAAGGGTAAAACGCTCGTCTCGAAGAGGATCAGCTGCAAAACCTGCGCGCATCCCAAGGGCGTCAAAGACGCACAGACGGCGCAACAAGTAGCCCAGCGAGTCCGTACTGGCGAGTACGAACTCGATGCTAAGGAGCGTGAGCTAGTCCTGTTCTACCTGACCAACCGGTTTGGCGCCTGAGGTAGGCGGTTTCACCGCGCCTGTCGCGCGTCCAGAGACGCGATCCGTGAGATCCTGGGCCGCGCTGGCGGGTACGCTGGGCATTGTCCAGCTCCTGACCTTGCTCGGTCGCAGCGAGAGCTTCAGCGCTCTGTCATATGCTCTGGTCCTGGCTGGTGGTTCAGCAGTGGTTACCGCACTGTTGTGGAGGCAGTCGGTCTCGCACGGGGCAGTCGTCTTGGCGGGGGCAGCCCTTGCACACGGAGTAACCCTGTTCGGCGTACCGGACTTCGTTGACGACTATTTCCGGTTCCTCTGGGATGGCTGGCGGACCCTACATACCGGAACTCCCTACGGGATCGCGCCGGGGCTGTTCTTTGTCGACCAGACCGTTCCGACGGAACTTAGGCCGATCCTCGATGGGATCAACAACCCTGAACTCCCGACTATCTACGGCCCGGTGCTGCAAGCCGCGTTTGCCGGAGTTTTCGCGCTGGCAGGCGGCAATCCGCTGGGTTTGCAATTGCTGTTCTGTGGGACAAACCTGGCTGTCATCATCATGCTGCTGCGGCGCCATCCGCCCGGCCAGGTCGCACTCTACGCCTGGAACCCGTTGGTCATTGCCGACACAGGCCTGCATCTGCATCCCGATGGGCTAATCTCAGCCGCGCTAATGGCGGCGTTGCTGGCAGGGCGGACGCGACCACGGCTGGCAGGGTTGATGCTCGCGGCCGCCGCCGGGGTGAAGCTGGTGGCACTGGCGATCTGGCCGGTACTGCTGCGCATGCGGCCCGCTGCGCTGGGCATGGCGCTCTCCGCGCTTGGCGGACTCTACTGTGTGTTCCTTGTCCAGGGAAACGGCGCTGGCTTCGAAACCACTGCGACCTTCGCCAAGTTATGGCATTTCAATCCTCTTGCCTACGAAGGCCTGTTCCGGCTGTTTGGCTGGCAGGCGGCCAGAATTCCCGCTGTGCTGGTGGCCGGCCTGCTGGTCCTGTGGCTGCACGCACGCAGCCGTACGCTCGAGGACGTTCCCGTGGGAACCATCTTCGCCGTTGTCCTGCTGCTCTCTCCCGTAGTCAAC
>NZ_JAYPTL010000015.1:23746-58450 GCF_038133525.1 Erythrobacter sp.
GGTACCTGCTGTGGCTGCTTCCCTTCGCGGTCGGGCGCGAGCAGCTGTGGCCCTTTGCCGCGACCGTGGCGCTACCGCTCTCCTATCTGTCCGGTCAGGCACTTGCCGACACGACACTTGATCCGTTTGCCGTCCACCCGCTGGCACGACTGGCCGAAGCGACGATCCTCGCAGCAGCGGTATTCTACGACTACCAGGCCTGGCGCAGACGGAGCGTAGCCGCCCGGGCTTATACAGCTATGGCCCATCCCATCCCGCTACCGAAGATCGCCGTGGTCATCCCTGCCCTCAACGAAGAGGCCGCGATCGGTAGTGTCGTAAGTGGTATTCGCGCGGTGCTTGCCTATCAGCTTGACCAGCTGATCGTAGCCGACAATGGCAGCACCGATCGAACCGCGCAGCTTGCCCGCATGGCCGGTGCAACAGTCGTTCCTGCACCTCAGCGCGGCTATGGCAGCGCCTGTCTGGCAGGGCTCGGCGTCCTGCATGAAGAGATCGACATCGTGGTGTTTGTAGACGGTGACGGCTCAGACATCGTCGACGACGCAATCAATCTGATCGCACCTCTCATTGCAGGATCGGCCGATCTTGTCATCGGTTCGCGGGTCGGAAGCGAGATCGAACGCGGCGCGATGACCCTTCCGCAGCGGTTCGGCAACTGGCTTGCCCCACTTCTGGTCTGGCTTATCTGGGGCGTTCGCTACAGCGATCTCGGGCCCTTTCGCGCGATCCGGCGCGATGCGCTCGAACGGCTCGATATGCGGGATCGCGACTTCGGCTGGACGATTGAAATGCAGGTACGGGCAGCCAAGCTTGGCCTGCGGACCACCGAGGTCCGCACTGGATATCGACGGCGTGTCGGGATCTCCAAGATTTCGGGAACGATCCGCGGCGTGCTGAGCGCCGGCACAAAGATCCTTTATGTCATCGGTCGCGAAGCATTTGGTGACTTCGACAACCCCGGCCGTAGTCGCGCTTCATGAGGCCGACTGCCAACGTCGCCTGTCGGCCAACGCACTGTAACCACTCGCTATGCAACTGCGAACGGAGAGGGGCTGTCTAAGTCCAAGTAGCCCGCTCTCTGTCCCCCACAGAGCCCCCCTTCGCCGATGCCGGCAGTGATCTGTTGCGGCCGCGTCAGACTAGAGGAAAACCTCCATGCGCAACTCGCTCCGCGCCACGCTTTTCTTGGTGTCCGCCCTTTCCGCCTCGGCGGCTTCTGCTGCGGCCGAAGACAAGAAAGATCCCGATTCCGTGAACGTCATCATCGTGACAGCGCAAAAACGCAGCGAGGCGATCACGGAAGTTCCTCTGTCGCTCGATGTGATCAGCGACGAACGGCTCGATAATGCCCGCGCGGGAGCTCAGGATCTCTTGTTCCTGGCAGCGCGCAGCCCGAGCCTTTACGCTGAATCGTCATCAGGACGCATATTCCCACGTTTTTACATCCGCGGGCTGGGCAATACCGATTTCGACCTCAACGCCAACGGCCCGGTGTCGGTGGTGCTGGATGAAGTTCCGTTGGAAAACGCCATCCTGCGTGGCTTCCCGCTGTTCGATGTCGATCGTGTTGAAGTCTTGCGGGGGCCGCAAGGTACACTGTTCGGCCGCAACACACCGGCGGGCGTCGTGAAGATCGAGACCGTAAAGGCAAACGCCGCGAACCGCAATTTTGCGAGGGTGAGCCTGTCGCGCTTTGACACGATCGACGCCGAGGGAGCCGTTGGCGGGGATATCGGCGGCGGCTTTTCGTTGCGCGTGTCCGGCCTGTACCAGCGTCGCGACGACTTTGTAGACAACACCTTCGCGGGTGGTGGCGAGCGCGGGTTCGAAGAATTCCGCGATGTGGCCGGGCGGGTCCAGCTGGGGTTTGATCGAGGGGGCCGGTTCAACGCCAACCTGTCGGTGTTCGGGCGCGACCTTTCGGGCGGCTCAAGACTGTTCCGGGCGAACATCATCGAGCCGGGCCGAGGCGGCCTGGTCGACGGTTTCGATCGCTTTTCCACCGCGCAGGATGCCACCCAACTACTTGAAAGCGATACCTTTGGCGCCATCCTGCAGACCAACACGCAGATTGGCGACTTCACTCTTTCGGGCGTGAGCAGCTACAGCGAAGTGCGGCTCGATGCGCGCGGGGACGTCGATGGCGGGTTCGGAGCAGATTTCGCCCCGCCTTCAGGTCCGGGATTCATTCCCTTCGCGGCCGAAAGCGCCGATAACATTACGGGCCATTCCCAACGAACGAGCGAGCTGCGGCTTAGCGGTCCGGTGACTGACGACATAGATGTGACGGTGGGTGGCTTCTACTTCCGTGAACGCCTTCAAATCGAGAACGAAAGCTTCGACACCCTGTCCGGAGGGACCCGCAACGGGCTGGCCGTGCAGGATCAGCGGACTACGGCTTACGCCCTTTTCGGTTCGGCGACGGTGTCGGTGATCGATCGCCTCAAGGTGACTGCAGGTTTGCGGTTTTCGCGCGAGGAAAAGGATTTCACTGCCAGTCGCCTCGTCGGTCCGTTCGGCGCGCCGCCGCTTGGGCCTGTTACCCGGTCGCTGCGCGATTCCAACCTTTCTGGCGATGTCAGCCTTCGCTACGACCTTTCCGACACGGTCAATTTCTACGCCCGCTATGCGCGAGGTTTCCGCGCTCCGAACGTCCAGGGGCGGATTGTGTTCGGCGATGCGGTGACCGTAGCGGATACCGAGACAAATGATTCCTTCGAAGCCGGGGTCAAGGGCACGTTTCTTGACGGCAAGGGCAGGTTCAACGCGACCGCGTTCTATTACGTTACTGATGACCAGCAGCTGACCGCCGTGGGCGGTGCGGGCAATTTCAACCAGCTGCTCAATGCCGATCATGTGCGCGGTCACGGGTTCGAACTCGACCTGGGACTCGACCCAGTCGAGCGGTTGTCACTGACCGCCGGCCTGAGCCTCAACAACACACGGATCGATGACCCCACCCTCGAAGTCGGGGTGTGCGGCGCGGCCTGCACCGTGCTCGATCCGATTAATCCGGCCACCGGAAACGCACTGATCGACGGCAACCCTTTGCCGCAGGCCCCTCGTTGGATTGCCAATGGCACAGCCAGCTACACCATTCCCTTGGGATCTGGCGAAGTATTCACGACCGCTGATTTCGCCTATCGCAGCAACATCAACTTCTTCCTCTACGAAAGCGCCGAATTTCGGGATCGCAGCCTGTTCGAACTGGGTGCGCGGATCGGCTATCGCTTGAACGACAACGGTTTCGAGATTTCCGCGTTCGGCCGCAACATCCTTGGGGATACATCGGTGCTCGGGGCGATCGACTTCAACAATTTCGCCGGATTCGTGAATGAACCGGCGGTCTACGGCATTGAGCTGAAGAAGCTGTTCTGAGTGCAAGGCCGCCATTGAACTGCATTCGTAAAGGTGCTGCCACAGGTTCACAGCGCGGAACACCTTGGGAACGATAGGATTGCGGCTGTTCGGCCGTAGCAAGAGGATAACCGACTATGCCGCTAGTATCACCTCTCCGTCGACTTCAGTCCTTCTTGGCCGTTGCCCTGACAACTTTGGCCTTGTGGGCCTGCGCGCCTGCTGCGGAGACAAAGGATGTCAAGTGGACCCGATCCGGTACGGCAACCGATACGATCGACCATCATCTTTGGGACCAGCTACTGACGCGCTATGTGACCGCTGGTGCGGATGGGATTAACCGGGTCGACTACGCTGCGCTGAAACGCGAAGATTCAGCCACCCTAAAGAAGTATCTCGACGCCATGCAGGCCGTTGACATTGAGCGATACCCCAAGGACGAACAGTTCGCTTACTGGGTGAATCTCTATAACGCTGCGACGGTCAACGTGATCATCGACAATTATCCGGTCAAGTCGATCCGCGATATCGGGGTTTTGGGGCTTGGTCCTTGGAAAGAGGACATCCTGACAGTTGGCGGAGAACGCTTGTCGCTGGACGATATTGAACACGGTATTCTGCGCCCGATCTGGAAGGATGTCCGGATCCACTACGCAGTCAATTGCGCTTCACTTGGCTGCCCCAATCTTGCCAATCACGCCTACACGGCGGCCAATTTGGAAGCCATGCTGGATGCTGCGGCAAGGGGTTACATCAACCATCCGCGGGGATTCAGGCGGGTCGACGGCGAGCTGGTGGCCTCGAGCATCTACGATTGGTATGGCACCGACTGGGGCGGCGAGAGTGCTGTTCTCGACCATGCACGTAAGTATGCTTCTCCTGAAACCAAGGCTATGTTGGCTTCGGCACAGCACATTGATCGCTTCGATTACAACTGGTCTCTGAATGCAAAGTGATTAGCGCGGAAAGCTCCGGGGTTTACGTAGCTGGAGGTGATCTTGACAGTATTTCAGGCAGATATCGCCGACCTTGGCAAATTGGTGCCTTTGTTTGACGCCTATCGGCAGTTTTATGGCGAGCAGCCCGACCTCGAGAGAGCGGATACTTTCCTGCGCGATCGCTTCGAACGGCAGCAGTCAGTAATTTTCCTGGCGTTATCGGAAGAGGAGCCGGTCGGGTTTACCCAGCTTTACCCATCGTTCTCGTCTACACGAATGGCGCGCGTGTTTATTCTGAACGATCTATTTGTAGCTCCCCAGGCGCGAGGCAAGGGATACGCGAAATCGCTGCTGGTTGCCGCCCGCGACTACGGACGGAGCGTCGGAGCAGTCAGGCTTTCGCTATCAACGGCCATAGACAATCATGTGGCGCAAGACCTGTATGTAAGGGCTGGCTGGATCCGGGACGAGCAATTTCAGGTCTACTCCTTCAGTCTCATCTAAGGCAGCAAGCGGTGTGCCGCTGTTACCTTGGCGAGCTTGCTCAAAATTGGACATGATCACTTGCCAGTCGCTGACGTTGGTGATACTGCCCCGCCATGAAATTTGTTCGCGCTTTCCCTTTGATTATTATCACCATTCATTGAATGGTGGGCTAAGCACGTCATATTTCAAGACAAAGCAACCCGCCGCGAGGCGGGTTTTGTTTTTCCGCTCGCGGCCATTTTGGAGTCCAGAATGTCCGACCATCCCTTGAAAGCCCTTATCGAATCTGCGGACCGTTCCATATCGGCCAAAGACTTCGACGGCTTGATGCGTTTTTATGCCGATGATGCCACCTTGGTGGTCAAGGCCGGGATGTACGCCAACGGCAAAGACCAGATCAGGACAGCGTTCGAAGCAATCTCTGCCCATTTCCAAGGTAAGTTGGAAGTTCGCCAAGGAAGGATGGAGGTGATTGAGGGCGGAGACACAGCGCTTGTCATCATGGAAACGTGGCTGGACTCTGTGGACGAGAACAACAAGGCGACGGCAACGCTACGACGTGCAACTTATGTTTTTCGTCGGGACTCGTCTGGCGCCTGGTTATGCGCGGTAGACAATTCCTACGGTACGGCTCTGCTCGACTGGTGATCTGGTAACCATCATGCTGCTGGTGCGCGTCACAGAAATGGATAATCGACATAACCGCGCGCATCCCCGCCATAAAATGTCGTGCGGTCGTACGCATTGAACGCAGCATTTGTGCGAATTCGTTCGGGAAGGTCGGGGTTGGCGATGAATGAGCGTCCAAAAGCGATAGCATCGGCCCTTCGGGATGCTATCGCTTCGCGGGCGGTGCCGGGTTCGAAACCTCCCGCGGCAATGATCGGGCCTCCGAAAATAGGCTTGAAGCGCTCTGCAGCATCGGGGGCCTGCGGGTCCAGCGCGTTAACGTCGCTACGCTGGTCGGCTCTGGGCTCGACCAGGTGAAGGTAAGCCAGGCTGCGCAGACCCAGTTGCGCGACCACATGATCCCACATGGCCGCGCCATCAGCATCTGCCATCCCGTTCGTCTTGCCGAATGGCGAGAGACGTACGCCAACGCGACCCCCGCCTCGCACGGCGGCAACCGCGTCGACCACCTCTAGCAGAAAGCGTGCGCGGTTTTCTATCGATCCACCGTAGCGGTCGGTACGCTGGTTCGACGCGGTTTGGAGAAATTGGTCGATAAGGTAGCTGTTAGCGCCGTGCACTTCCACACCGTCAAAGCCAGCCTGATGTGCGGCGGCTGTCGCAGCGGCAAAGTCGGCGACGATTGCCGCTATGTGGTCTGCGTCGAGTTCGCGCGGCACGGGAAAGGGCGCTGGCTGCCCGTCGCGGTCCATGTGCATACCGGGGGCGGCAATGGCTGACGGGGCGAAGGGCGCAAGACCATCGGGTTGCAAAGAGGGGTGGGAGACACGTCCTGTGTGCCATATCTGGCAAAAGATCAGTCCTCCCTTTGCATGGACCGCTTCGGTCACCAACCGCCAACCCGCAATCTGTGCGGCAGTGTAAATCCCCGGGGAGCCGGGGTATCCGGCTGCGTGGGGAGACGTGTCCGTCGCCTCGGTGATGATAAGTCCGCCCTGACTCGCACGTTGGCCATAGTACAGCGCATTGAGCGCGTCTGGCGCCTTACCCGGTCGGTTTACCCGCAGGCGCGTGAGTGGCGCCATAACGACACGATGAGCGAGCGAAATCTCGCCCAGACGCACGGGGGAAAAGAGTGGGTCCACGGTAGCCTCCGGTTTGGGGAGGCCTTTATCTGGGTGTGCGCAATGGCTCAGTAAATTGTGTGAATATGCTAGGTACTATATCTCAAAATGATATAACAGAGAATATGGACACGCGCCAGATCGCAACCTTTGTCGAAACCACCCGGTTGGGCAGCTTGGCCGCAGCCTCGCGTAGGCTCGGGATTGCTCCGATGGTCGCCTCGCGCCATATCGCCGCGCTGGAGCGGGAGCTTGGGGTCAGGCTGATGCAGCGTTCGACCCGGTCGATTTCGTTGACCGTCGAGGGCCAGCAATTCCTGTTGCACGCCAAAACCATGCTCGCGGCGGAACGGGAAGCCAAATCGGCGCTGGCACGGTCAGGCCTTGGGGCCACGGGATTGCTTCGTATCACGGCACCTGCGGCATTCGGGCGTAAGGTCATTGCGCCTCTGGTCCCAGACCTGCTTTCGTCCAATCCGGAACTCGAAATCGCCTTGCAACTGAGCGACGGGCTGGAGGATATCGTTTCGCAGGGACTGGATGTCGCCGTTCGCATTGCCCCGCTGCGCGATTCAAGCCTGGTGGCGCGACGGCTAGCGGACAATACTCGCCTACTGTGCGCAACGACGGGCTATCTTGCCGAGCACCCGGCACCGCGCACACTTGCGCAACTGGCGGCCCACTCCTGCTTGCGCCATGCCGAAATCGACCGCTGGGCCTTTTGTCTCGCCGGGGGGCAAGTACGCCATTTCAAGGTCTCATCCCGGTTCGTTGCCGATACGGTCGACGGGGTTCATGCGGCCTGTGCCGCCGGCGCGGGAATTGCCATGCTTTCGACCTGGGACGTTGCGGCCGAAATCTCCAGCGGGGCGCTGGTCCCGGTCGTGCTGGACGACGCCCGCCCCAAGACCGAAGGGATCTGGGCCGTGCTGCCATCAGCCAGGCTTGTCCTTCCCAAGGTGCGGGTGTTTCTCGAAGCGTTGCAGGGGGCGCTCGCGGTGTGAACCCTACTCGCGCAAGATCCCATGTCCGGCGAGCATGGTACGCGCGGCGGGCCAAAGGGCAGACTTGTCCTTTACGACCTTGGCCATGAGATTCAGCCCCAAGAGCTGAGTCTTTAGCGCGAGAGCGAGTGCCTTTACGTCTGTCATCTCGTCTAGCTCGCCTCTTTGGGCAGCAGCACACAACAGCGCCTCGAGCCGCTCTACACGCTCTATCACCAGTTCGGCGACGATCAGCCCAAGGCCTTCGCCCCCCAGACACAACGCGCCGACACTATTGACCAGAAGGCAACCTTTGCCCGCCCCATCCTGTTCAAGCGCATCGCAGACAGCGCGGAAAGTCCGCGTCAACAAAGCACAGATACTCCCATCTTCAGGCACTTGAGCCAGCGTGCGATCGGGGGCGCCAGCGAGATAACGCTCCAGCGCCTCGAGGAACAGGGCCTCCTGGCTCTCAAACGCATTGTAGAAACTTGACCGGGTGATCCCCAGCCGTTCCGACAGCGCCTTCACCGAATTGGCTTGATAGCCCTCCGACCAGAACGCCTGGAGCGCAATGTCGACGGCGTCATCACGATCAAACTTGGCAGGGCGACCGGCTTTGCGCATTTTCTTTCTGGACACCTATGGACAAAAAGCCTGAGGGCTATTATTCACTCGTGTACATAATGCGTCCGGCCGTGGTTGTCGACCCGCTAGCGTCACTTCCAGACCGGACGGCATGCCGATCAATCACTCTAGCAAGGAACAGGCCATGAGCGCATTTTTTGTCGTTACCGCCACCATCAAGGATCCGGACAAGTACCATGCCTACGCTCAGGGCGTGGGCCCAACATTGGCGGCGCATGGTGGCAAGGCACTGAAGCGCGGCAAGGCAGTGCGCGCGCTGGCCGGCGAACTCGCCCACCAGAGCATCGTCATCGTCGAGTTTCCCGAACTGGCCGCTCTCGAAGCGTGGCATGCCTCGGAAGAATACCAGGCGCTGATTCCGCTCCGCAGCGAAGCTGCCGACATGACAATCACCGCCTACGAAGTTCCCGCCTAAGCCGGACTCCTGCCCCTCTCCCAGAAAATTAGGAACCCCGATGTTTACCTATCACAACGAAACCACCGCTCCTGAGGCATCGCAACCTTTCATCGCCGGTGCCAAGGCCATGTTCGGCTTCCTGCCCAATCTCCACGCGGTCCTCGCGGAATCGCCTGCTGCGCATGAGGCATACACCACGCTCTATCGGCTCGCGACCGAACAGACGGCGCTCAGCCCGGTGGAAGTGCAGGTGGTGATGATGACCTCGAACTACATAAACCGCTGCCATTACTGCATGGCAGGGCACTCCATGATCATGGGCATGCTTAAGGCACCGCAGGACGTGATTGATGCCCTGCGCAACAATACCCCGATCCCCGACAGCAAGCTGGAGGCGCTGCGCGTCTTCGCGCGAGGTCTGCTCGAGAAGCGCGGCCATGTGGGCGACGAAGCGCTGCAGGATTTCCTCGATGCCGGATACACCAAGCAGCAGGCGCTGGACGTGCTGGTGTGCTTGTCGGCCAAGCTCCTGTCCAACTTCACCAACGCGCTTTCCCACACCGAGGTCGACGCGCCGATGAAGCCGATGGCCTGGCCCCCCCCGGCCTGAGGGCCTTCGGGTCGCAGTGACGAGCGGTACGCCCCGCCAGAGGCCGGCCGCTCGTCCAACCGGGCCCGCGCTGCCGGTGCAAAGGTACAGATCCACTGGATCGCCTTGTAGAGAGGAGCCGACCATGGCACTGCAAGCCCGCGTCAGCGGATATGGCCCCACCCGCGTCCTGCTGCTGCACGGGTGGCTGAGCGATTGCCACGTATTTGACTCTATTCTGCCGTGGTTCGCGCACGATCGATACACCATCGCGGCGATGGACTATCGTGGATACGGGCTCAACCGCGGCGTCGCTGGAAATTTTACGATCGACGAAATTGCTTTCGACGCGATCGAATTGTGCGCCCAGCTCGGTTGGAATCGGTTTAGCGTCATCGGTCATTCGATGGGCGGAATGGTGCTGCAAAAAATGGCACTCCTGCAGCCCGGCGCGATCCTGTCGGCAGTTGCGGTGACCCCGGTCCCTGCTTCGGGCTTTCCCGTTGACCCGGAAAGCGCGAAACTGTTTCGCACCTCGGCCGACGACGATGCCGCACTGTCTGCTATTTTCAAAACGCTGACCGGGGGCAAGCATGCGGAAGGATTTGTCCGCAGTCTGGTCGCAGCGGCGCGGGCGGCCATTACCCGCAGCGCCTATCTGGGCTATCTCAACAGCTGGACCGGAACTGATTTTTCGGCCCAGGTTTCAAGTATCGACACACCCATACAGGTACTTGCCGGCGCCAACGACATGGCGCTGGGCCACCAATTCCTGGAACAGACCTACCTCGCGCAGCTGCCCAATGCACGCATGACGGTGATCGACAATGCCGGACACTATCCCATGCTCGAACGCCCGCCCGAAACCTTCCAGCTGATCGAACAAGCCCTGGGCTGAGGGACGGTTTATGGACGGGCGCGAAGATCATCGGTACGCCGATTTTGCGTCACAGTCTGCGATTGCCGGCGCTTCCTGTAATCGTGGACCCGACACCTGGCGGCCAGCATTACAAGGAGCCAAGGCATGAAGACATTCGATGTACAGCCTATCGGCATTGAGCGCCCGGCAAGTGCAGGAAATGTAGCCACATTCCTGACGGCGCTCCGCGACACGTCGGACTACATCGCGGCCGATCGTATGCTTGCCTCTAGGATGTCCGACAGGATAGCCGCGACATCCGAAGCCAACCGCCGTTCAGCCTTATTCGCGATGTACATAGCGAATTCGACACGCGGCAAGGGCGGCAAGCCCGATGACCTTGGCTTCAATTGCACAAGCCCCGTCGGCATGACGAGCGGTGTACGGGTCGTGATCCCCAGTCCGGCGCTGATCGCCGACCACAGGCCGGCCAGGCTGGGGCTCTGGAACACGATCCGTGACTCCATACCTGCACCATCGATCGCTGTCTGCGCAGCACCGCGAAACAGGCACGGCGGTTCAAAGGTAACCAGCGGAACCGGCTGCGACCGCCGCACTCGCCAGCCCGGCGGTCCGATCCAGATGATCGGCAAGGCGATACGCCAGTGACATTCGCCCTGGACCGGGTTGGCACGCGGGACGGAAAACACCAGTGCGATGTCTTGCTCGCCGCGATCAAGCTGATCGAGCATCCCATTGCTTCGCCCGACAGTGGTCTCGATACGAATATCGGGGCGGGTGCGGGCGAAACGTGCCAGCACCACGGGCAACCATGTTTCGGCCAGATCTTCCGCAATCCCGATGCGGATGGCACCTTGCGCGTTGAAACCACGAACCGCATCCACAGCTTCGTCGTTCAGTTCCAGAATGCGGCGGGCATAGGTCAGGACCACCTGACCTGCTTCGGTGAGCTGCAGCCCGCCATCGCCGGTCCGTCCCCGTCGTCCTGCGAACAATGGCTTGCCGACTTGCCGCTCCAGCTTGTCGATCTGCAGACTGACCGCCGACTGCGACCGCCCAACAACGCTCGCAGCCCTCGTAAAACTCCCCGCATCGACGGCAGTAACCAGCGTGCGGAGCACGGCCATATCGAGATTTGTCAGCATGTCAGTAATTGAGAATAACTCAAGTTTGTATCCAGAACTACAAAATTCCCGAATGAAGGGGCTGGCCCTATCACCGTGGCTATCGAATGACGAATCGCGTTGTGCGCTACCGTGATCGCATGCCGTGCGAACCAAGAGGAAACGATGACCCGACTGCCCCGACTTGTCTTCGCCGTCATGGTGTTGTTCGGCAGCACCGTTCACGCTCAAGCGGTGCCTTCGGACAGCAGTACGACCACTTATCACCATGCGCAGGCAGACGGCGTTACGCTCTTTTACCGCGAGGCCGGGCCGAAAGATGCCCCGACCATCGTGCTGCTACACGGCTTCCCGACGTCGTCGCGCCAATACGAAAAACTGATCCCGCTGCTCGCCACCCGCTATCATGTCATCGCGCCCGACTATCCAGGCTTCGGTCTGAGCGACGCGCCGTCGCCGGATCACTATGCCTATACCTTTGACCATCTGGCACAGACGACCGCTTCATTGTTTGAGACGTTGGGAGTCGGGCATTACACACTCTACATCCATGATTATGGCGCTCCGGTGGGCTTTCGCCTGTTGCTGGCGCACCCGGAGCGGCTGCGCGCGCTGATCGTGCAGAACGGCAATGCCTATCGCGAAGGACTGGGGCCCAAGTGGCCGAAGGTTGCCGAATATTGGGCGGACCCTGCGGCGCACCCGGAGGTACTGGAAACCTTCCTCTCGCTCGACAGCACCCGGCAGCGCCACGTCGCCGGAACCGCACACCCCGAACGCTATGATCCACAGGCATGGGCAGACGAGTTCGCGTTCCTGTCACGACCCGGCCAACGCGAAATCCAGGCAGCGCTGCTTTATGACTACCGCACCAACATCGCCGCCTATCCGCAGTGGCAGGCATGGCTGCGGGCACATCGGCCGTCGACGCTGGTGGTATGGGGCGCCAACGACCCCTCGTTCATCGCGCCGGGTGCCGAGGCCTATCGGCGCGATGTGCCGGACGCGCACATTCATCTTCTGGACGCCGGGCATTTCGCGCTGGAGGAAAAAAACGACGAGATTGCCCGGCTCATCCTCGACTTTATGGCGCGGCTTCCCGGCTGACCGAGTGCCCTACATTCTATCGACCACCCCCCAAATGAGGAAATTTCCATGCGCTACCGTCTCTCCACGATCGCCCCGTTGGCTTGTGCCATCGCACTGCCTGCCTCAGCCCAGGTACGCACCAGCGGGTATGATCTGCCCGCCGATTTAGCAGTGGAAGCAGCAAGCGCCGCCGTCCACGCCTGCGCGGACAATCGCTACCGCGTCAGCGCAGCGGTGGTCGATCCCTCCGGCGAACTCAAGGCGTTCATCAAGGGCGATCACAGCACCACGCACACCCGCGAAACTGCCTTCCGCAAGGCCTATACTCAGGTGACGATGGGGCCGATCTTCGGCTTCGACGCGCTCAGCCGCTGGGTTGAGGCGCTGCGCGGCAACCCCAACGCGCCGTCCTTCCTCACTGTGCCCAATATCATCCTGTTGTCCGGCGCGGTGGCGATCAAGGCAAAGGGAGAGATCGTGGCGGCGATCGGCGTCGGCGGCGCACCGGGCGGTGACAAGGACGAGGTTTGTGCAGCGGCCGGCCTCGCCGCGATCCAAGACCGTCTGCCGCAATAAGGGGGAGGCGGGTTATGAAACATCGACCACGGCGATCGATCACTCTGGCTGTGTCGCTGGCATTGATTGCGATGCCGGTGCAAGCCCAGGCTGGCATGACGCCGGACTTGCCGCTTTCGGCGTCGCTTGATGCAGTGGGCGAGGCAATCAGGGTTTGTGATGCCAGGGGATTCAAGGTCACGGTTACGGTCGTCGATCTTGATGGAATTATAAAGGTGCAGGCCCGGAGCGACGGTTCGCCGATCCATTCGCAGCAATTTTCGTTCCGCAAGGCCTATACCATGGCCAGCATGGGCCCGGTATTCCGGGTCGATGTCAGCAGCGCATTGGTAAAGGCGTTGGGCGCGTCGCCCCAAGGCCTGTCGAACGTCCAGAGCGGCGAAACGCCGCTGCTGTTCCTACCCGGCGCAGCGCTGATCCGTGTCGGTGGGGTTCCAGTCGGTGCGATCGGTGTGAGTGGGGCGCCATCGAGCCTTGAGGACGAAACCTGTGCGGTGGCGGCCGTGGACAAAATCGAGGGCGTACCCAACCCTGGGGCGCCAAAGTAACTTCGCGGACGGCAGATGGCCCACCGTAGTTCTTGTATGCAAGGGGCATGGTAAGATGGGGCAATTACCCAACTAATGCCCGAAATCCGCCAACTCCGCTATGCCGTCGCAACTGCCGACACAAAGAGCTTCTCTCGCGCGGCGGCAGCGCTAAACGTCAAACAGATCACGCTCAGCCGGAAGGTGCAGCAGCTCGAAGACCGCCTGGGCGTCAAACTGTTTGAACGCTCAACACGTGGTGCGGAGATCACCGAAAACGGTCGCCCCTTCATCGAGCAGGCACGCCGTATCGTTACCGATGTCGACAATCTCCGCACCACTGCCCGCAACGTCAGCTACGGCCTGCATGGCCGGATCGCGGTGGGCTATTGCTCGCCACTGATGGCGGGCAAACTGAAGCTGGCTATTTCGGATTATCTGACCAAGTTTCCGGACGTGCAGTTCGATGGTATCGAGGCAGGACTGGAAAAGCTCTCTCATGGCCTTCAGTCCCACACAATCGATGTTGCTGTGGCACCAATTGGCCAGTTCGAGGACGGAATTGCATCCCGCAGTGTCTGGTCGGAGAAGCTCTACGCCGTCCTGCCGGAGGATCACGAACTGGCGGATCGCGAGCAAATCTACTGGCAGGACCTCCGCCGCGAAATTTTCGTGGTGCCGTCGGGCGGTCTCGGCCCGATTTTTGAGAACCTGATCGCATCCCGCTTGACCGAACAGGGACGGCGCCCCAACATCATCGTGCAGGACACCAGCCTCGAAAGCGTCCTCAGCATCGTCGCAGCAAAACGCTATATCTCCATTGCGACCGGTGCCTCACAAGGCGTCGCATGGAACGATCTGGCTTTTCAGGAGATCCACGATCCCACCGGCCCGGCTCGCCTCGAATATGCGCTTTACTGGCGCGAGGACAATGAAAACCCGGCGCTCCAGCGCTTCTTCAAACTGATCGAGGACCGCTATCCCGGCTGATCGCGGGGGATGTTTCCTGTGATTGTGAGGCTGGTACGATAATCTTGATTCCTAGGCTGCAGTCAAGGCCGCGAGTGCCAATTGCCACGAGTGTATTGGCATCATTCCGTCGCAACAAACTCCGCCCAGCTATGCGGCGCAGCCAATCCACCAGCTTCCCGGATTGCAATCGCCATACGCATGGCTTCTGCTGCTTCCGGCACTCCCTCCTGCCGTCGCAAGATAGCAAGGTTGGCAAAGCTCTGCGCATCCTCTTGATCGAACGCCACAACGTCCTCAAGCCTCGCGATAGCTAGATCGGATTCGCCTCTCCGCAGCGCGAAAGTCACCAAACTCCTGCGGGCGCGTTGCGCAACTGCGGGAGCCAAGCCGCCCGAATCCAGCATTCGCAACAGAGCTTCCTCGCGGAGCGCAGCGTCCTCTGACACCTCTCCAAAAGCGAACATCTTTTCGGCGGCCGCCAGCTGCTCCGCTGGCGAGAATTCATCCGATGAACTCAGAAACCGATAGACCGTCAGTCCGCCCTGAAAATCCCCATCCTCAAAGTTGCGCTCTGCTGCAATCATGTAACAGACCGCCTTCTCTCCAAGTTCTGGGCGGTCACTGACGCATTTGGTGATCTCTCGCTTGATTACCGGATTCTGACCACTCAACGGATCCATTCCAGAGCCAGGCGTAAGACCGGCAACACCAGTGTTGGTACGTAAATTGTATGGCTCGAAGAGTGGCTTGCGCGGTACACGGGAACCCAGACGGACGGACTTTTCCTCCTGCTCGTCGAGGGGTGTTGCAATCACAACGATCGGCTTTTCCGCCGCCGCCGATACCGGGTCAGCCTGTTCGGTGTCCGGCGGTTCCTGCTGAGAAGCACCGGCTAGAAATGCTAAGGCGAGGGTGATCATCATTGCTCTGAATCCTTCCGTTCAAGTTACAACGATTGTAGATGCCTGATGGCAACGATCTCGGCGTTCAGTTCCTTGGCTTTTCGATGATTCCATAAGGCAAGTGCCAAAGCGAGGATCAGCGCGGCCACGTCATAGCCGTAATGAAACATCTGCTGATCCGGCGAGACCAGCCCATGCATGGCTATCCGCAACAGAGCGAAGCCCGGCACCAGCGGCAGGATGTACCACTTCCAGATCGAGCCAAGTAGATCGCGCCGCCGGATAAGGCTCGCAAGATAATGCGCCGTCGTGTCGTCTCCGAACACCGGGCCATCGCCCTTGCTGCGGAAATAGAGGTTGGTCATGATGAAGACGGTCGCGACCATCGTCAGCACCCAGCCTGCGAGAGCAACACCTGAAGCAGCCTGAGCCGCAAAGTACGATGAGACACCAAAAAGCAGGAGCCCGGCCACATATTCCAGAAGATTGGAGCGCGAAACAGAGGAGCGCAGGCGCGCGTCTTTTTCGATCAATTCCTCCGAGGTGGGGACAACGATGTCAAAGCCGCTTTCCTTCCAGATATCGTGGATCGACATGGGTCGTTCAGACATGGTCTGTTCCTTTCTGCGTGTTCGATTTCGAGAGGACTGTCTTCAAGCGGTGGATGCGCATTGCGACTGCCGCAGGCTTGAGGCCGGTGATTTCGCCAATATCGGAAGCCGAGTGGCCTTCCAGATAAAGCAAGGCAATCTGGCGGTCAGGCAGCTTGAGAGTGTGCAGAAACGTATGCAGCATTTCGACGCGAAGCTTGTGATCAACCTCGGATTCATGGCCAGGATGGGTGGGGATGACGCATTCATCGTCGAGTGAGACCAATTGCCCGCGCCTTTGACGCATTTCCTTGGCTACAAATGTTGCTGCTACATTATTCGCCACCCTGTAAACCCAAGTCTTCAGCGAACATTCCTCGCGAAAGCCCGGCAGCCCGCGCCAGATCGCCAGATGGATTTCCTGCTGCAGGTCCTGCTGCCGCGATCGGTCCGCCTCATAGGCGCTGGCGATCCGGGCAATAGCGGCCCCAAACTCAGTTCTGATATTGTCATATCTGAGAGAAGTGGCCCTGTTCATATTACTGTAGTCGCCGCCGCGCTTGATTTCTAACGTCAGACTGCAAACTCGCGTCGAACTGCGTTCTCCAAGCGCGCTCGATTGGCGCGGGATGGGCCATTGACTACTAATCCGTTGGTGACCGACTTGTATGAGGTGTAGTGTCGGGGGGCGCACGAAAGGTCGTTGCACGACCGTACTGACCCAGCGAAATGCCCTTCGCCCAGTCAGCCATCAGATCGTAATAGCCCGGTGTCACCTGAAGATAGCTGCGAGAACCATCATCCCGCGCGATGAACTCACGCATGCCGTGGTCCGTGTCTGGGAAGATCCAGATGGCAATGTCCTTACCTTCCTGCCGCAACAGCCCCAGACGCGACAGCGTCAGGTCAATCGGGGCTTCGCGGTCTTCTCCTGCCAGAACCCACAATTGCGGCACGTCAACATCACGCATAACCTCCATCGGGCTAAGCGACCAGTCGATGTCGAGATCGTTGAATTGCGGCACGCCGTTCTCGCGGAGATCTTCCGCCGACATTCCAAGGAACACACCCGAATAACCTCCGCGTATCTTCGCGAACCAGGGTTGTGCCCCGTAGCGAGCCTGGATCTCGGTCAGTTCGTCCAGACCATCGGTGTAACCTGACGAAGCTATGCGTGCTGTAACGTCGGTAATCTGCCGCGCAGCAGCCAGCACGGTTTCGGGATAGCCGGCGTCGCGAAGTTCCTTTTGCACTTGCGCCGCATCCTCTTCCCGGATGTCGGCCACCAGGCCATAGCCAATGCCGATAAAATCCGCCTGTGCCCGCCTTGCTGCCAGCGGGGCAATCCACCCGCCCTGACTTAGCCCGACCAGACCAAACCGCCCGTACCGGCCATTGGCGAGGCGCTTGGCTTCTTGCGAGGCGGCCACCAGGTCGTTGGCCAGCTTCGGGAAGTTCTGGGTGTATTTGCCACTCGAACGTCCCGTGCCGCGCTTGTCATAGACGAATACCGAGATGCCGCGCCCCACCATCTGGTAGGGATCGCGAGCATGCTCGATCCAGCCAATATCCTCGGAGCCATGCGCAAAGACCAGCAATGGCGTGGTACTGTCGGCTCCGGCAGGCTCGATCAGACGACCGGCAAGCGTTATATCGCCCGATCGGAACTGCGTATCAGTCTCGGTCAGATCCGCCTTCTGCCAGCGCATAGTACCGTCGACCAAGAGACTGTCGCCGGCACATTGCACCAGCGCCTCCTTGTCACCGATTTTACCGAGCCGGCCATCGGCGAAGGAATAGGCGAAACCATCGCCTGACCGCGTGATGGCCGCGAAAGTCCCACCCGTGCCTTCGTATATGCCGACTTCGCAATTGTCAGTATCGACTTTCTTTGCAACCGGTGACTGCTGCGCCGTCGAAGGATCAACTGCAATTGTCTGACCATCATCCACGCGAATTGCGAAGAAACTATAGCCATCGCCGACAAGCTGGAGACTGCGCCCGGTCCCATCGCTGCCACGAACGAAAGTCACCTCTTCATTCGATGCCACGACCACGCCTTGATCCGGGCCGGTCATTACGAGTTCCAGCCGTTTCCCCGCAGGATTGGTCAGGCTGAGCTGTCTTCCCATACGGCGGATTGTCACCGACGGGCCACCGCCCTCAATGCGATAGCTGCCAGCCAATGCGGAGAGCTGCTGGTCGGAAAGCCATACGGGGCCAGGACCGGACTGTGGGGGGAAAGCGATCTCGGTGGAGCTTGTTCCCACCCGGGCAATCTCGCGCGCACGTCGCGCCAGCCTGTGCAGAACATCGGTCGTCTCATTACTGTTCGACGCAATATAGACGCCGATGCCGGTTGCAGGCTCGATCTGATAGACGGTGCTACCGCCGTAGATGCCGCCATCCCATGACAGCACACGCACCCCATTCTCACTCTGGCTCAGAAAGCCGAGACTGAAATCGCCATCATACTGCGGCATAATCATGCTTCGCGCCGTCGCCGGCTCAAGCAACTTACCGTTGCCAAGGCGGCCTTCGTTCAGAAACGGCTGCAACAGCCGCACCATGTCGAGCGGACGCATATAGGCATCGCCCGAATAGGGGGCTTGCAGGAACTTGTGACCAATAGGCCATGGCTGGTTGCCGACGCGGCCGTAGGGCACTGCCATCGCCGCCACCGCAGCTGCATCGGGATAGAACGGTTCGGTATATCTTGTACCAGCGGGGATCAGGATGTGTTCGCGCAGATAGTCTTCCAGCGACTGCCCGGTAACATTCCGTACGACCTCGGCATAAACGGGGAAACAGATGTTGCAGTAGTCGTAGCGCACCCCGGGCCGTTCTATCGCCTTGAGCCCGGAAAGCAGGACGTCGTCCGAAGGCGGCAGGGTGCGCGACCAGACGTCGGTTTCAGGGACAGGGCGCGAGGCAGGCAATCCAGCCCGGTGCGCCAGCATGGCCCGCAAAGTAAGCGGTTGGCCCTCTTCGGCGAAATCGTCGATCTTGTGGGTCAGGTACTCGTTGACGGGAGCATCAAGCGAAATCCTTCCCTGCTCCACCAATTGCATGACTGCGCTGACCACGACGAACTTGAAGGTCGATCCGGTATTGTAGACAGTATCCAAAGTTGCCGGGGTACGCGTGGCAAGATTGGAATAGCCAAAGGCTTCCGCCCAAAGAACCTCGTCCCGTTCGAACAGGATTATGGTGACTGAAGGCATTGCCTGCTCTTCCATCAGACGCCCCATCTGTGGCGCCACATCGGCGCGGATGGTCTCGGCTTTCGGCGTCAGCCGAAGTCGTTCAATGCTCTTTGTCGCCACGCCTCCCGGAAAACCTTCGGCTAGTGGACGCGCCGCCAGCGTTGAGGGCATGGCCAAAGACAGCAGAGCGCCGGTCAATACGACAAAGTGCGTGCTCTGAAAGACCCGCTTCACTGCGATTGTCCGAACATATGGAGGGCAATAGCTTTGATCGCATCCCGCGCTGCTGGGGTGGCAGACCCTGTCGCCAGCACTGTCACAGCGGTTTGCCGCTCAGGATCGAGATAGGCGGCGGTGATGACGCCTGGATCGCCGCCCCAGTGGTTGGGCAGCATGCGCTGACCGAGAATGGAGAATTGCCAGCCAAGGCCTTGCCCCGTCAGCCATGGCGCAAGCCCGGGCAAGGCTTGTTGTTCGAGCATCTCCGATGCAGAAAACTGACCCATGGGTGCCGAAAGCGCCTGGGCGAGTTGGTCGGCTCGCATGCGCAGGCCTCCGGCTGGCCAGTCCGGGAAGCCCACCGCTTCCAGGGTGACCGGTCCGTTTTCACCGTCTTCGTGAGGCAAGGCCACTCTGGCAGGCGGTAAACTTCCCACACCCCAAAAGGCATCCGTGATCTGAAGCGGCTGGAAAAGAGCTTCGTCGATCCACTGGCGGAAATCTCCGGTCAGGCGTTCTCCAACCAGCCCGGCCAGCGCATAGCCGACATTGCAGTACTCCCACTGCGAACCGGGCGCATGCTTGCTGGAAAAATTGGTCGCCGTGTAGTGCCGTGAACCGGGCACGAGGTAGTCGGTCACGAACTCGGCCAGCGGCAGCGGGCTGTCCGCACCTTGCGTGCGGAAATCCACTTCGTAATAATGTTGGTCTGAAATGCTCGAACTGTGCGAGAGCAATTGCCGGGTAGTTATCGGCAGATCGGTAAAAGCTGGGTTCGTAACCGGGAAGCCAACATAGTCGTCAACTGGTGCGTCAAGATCGAGCCGTCCCGCCTCGGCAAGTGCAACCAATGCCCTCGCAACGACCACCTTTGTGATTGATGCAATATGGAACAGGGTGGTGTTGCCAACCGACCGATCAGTCACAAGACTAGCCATTCCGCTCGTCAAGGACTGCAAGGGGACGCCATTGCGGGCAATGGCAACTGAGCAACCAGTGAGCCCAGCAAGCCTTACCTGTCTGTGGACGAAATCCGGGCCTGACTCGGTGGCAAGTGCCGAAGCGGAAGCATGCCAGATGCTTCCAGCGCACAGAACGCCTCCGCTCGCCAAGGCCGACCCTAGGACGCCTCTACGGGAGAAAATGATCGTCATTGCAAATAGCTTCCTTGTCCGATGAGACCGGGGCTGCTTTTCGATCTCAGCCAAGCTTGCGGCTTTGCGACTGTGCAATACTCACCCTCAGCCGCACTCTGATCAATTTCGCATTGCAAGTTGATCAATGGGGGCGGCGCGCCATAGTAGCTTTCGGCGAACAGGGATTTCAGATCGACCGAATCTTCGAGGCAGACCGCGACGAAATAGGTCGGACTACTAGGCGCGAAAGTCAGGAGTCGATATTTCCGGCTTTCCAACTGCGGAGTGATTGTGAACCGGCCATCAGTGTCAGTTCTTGTGTCGCTAATTGATGGCGCACAGTCCAATTGGCGGGTCGCGAAACGAACGAAGATTTGGCGGTCTCCCACTGGCTCCCCTGAATACCGTATGGCACCCTCGATGAGCGGCTGAACTGACGAGCGTTCCTCGCCGGGAACGAGCAAGCATGCCGAAACTGTAAAGGGG
The DNA here is from genome assembly GCF_038133525.1 of Erythrobacter sp. Lineage (GTDB taxonomy): Bacteria > Pseudomonadota > Alphaproteobacteria > Sphingomonadales > Sphingomonadaceae > Qipengyuania. The sequence continues at coordinate 44,609 of NZ_JAYPTL010000015.1, forward strand.
AGCAGTATGGCCGCCAAGATTCTGGCGTTGATCCGCTGGCGGGGGCAAAGATCCCATTGGCGCATTATCTTACGACCAACGACGGGACTGCGGCGCTGGTCGTGTCTTCGTCGACACCAGATGTGATGGTAAGCAAGCGACTTCTTACTTGCTCGATTGCAACATCCAGTTGCTCATCTCCTCCGGTGCGAACCCCCTCAATGGTTGGGTGAACGGGATAGTCGATCCGGATCCCGACCTGCTGTGTTGGCGTCTTGTCCGGATAAAAAACACCGATACCGCTAAACGCGGTGAACAGGCCTCCAGGCAATGAGAACTGTGCCACGTTGCCATCCGCACCGGCGGTGGTTGAGCCGACAACGAATGAACCTGGAATAGATTGCAAACCCATTGTTGCGTACTCCGACGCACTCTGGACCGTTTCATCGGCAAGGATTGCGATCGGCCCGGCAAACAATGCTGGATCGTGCTCGAGGTCGAGTGGACGGAGCGGCTCCCACACGAATTCGCCTGGGGTTTCCATATTTGGTACCGTGAAACCAGCAAAGGAAACCGGCTCCGGCGACAGCTTTGCTAAAAGGGAGTGAACCGAAACGCGACCGCTGTATCCGCGCAGATCGAAAATGGCGGCACGGGCCGTGCCCAACCGCTCCTTCATTTTTTCAAGATCCGCCATCTCCAGCGCTTCGAGCGAAACATAGAGTACATTGTCGTCCAGCCATTGCAGCGCTGGCCCGGGACGACCGCGCGACGGGGTATCCCTGCGGCCACCGTCGGGACGCCAGCCTTGATCTTCGCGTGGCAACTCCACAGCGATTTTTTGCCCGCCTCGCTCAATCTCCATTGCGATGGACCCGCATTCGCCGCGCAGCAGATTACGACCCAGGTCCCGATAAAAGGATGCCGAGTTTGACGAAGCATAATACGGTCGCGCTTCAGTTTCGATCTGTGTGACCGGAGTGCCGTCAACTATAGCCAGGCGATCGCCGACCATGACCTGCTCTGCGCCGCCGGTTTCGACAATCAGAGGAACGCCTTCGACATAGCGAATGTGTGGCTGTGGGAAGCACGCTCCGGCTGGCGGGACCATGGCATAATCGGTGTACATCAGCGCATGGGTGTCATCGACACGCGCGATCAGCCTGCGGATGGCGCCGATATAAGCCTCTCGCCCTTCGCCGCGGACAACATCGCGCAACGCATCTTCTAGGACAGGCTCCCACGGTTCGTCGATCAGGTCGCGATAGGGGAACCAGTATCGGACCATATTCCAGTAGCGCGCGACTGCAAGAAGCCTGAAGCCGTCATCGTCTGGATCCATGTCCCGATATGCAAGCTCGTTGCTGAAATGCGCCTGACCTACACTATAGCGATAGGCAAACACTTGATGCGGAAGGCGTGCGCGATTGTCGTACACCCATGCAAGCGCTTGTCTCAGTTCGGGTGAAGCGACATCGTGCCACAGCGATTGCGGGTCAGGTGCCTTCAGCATAGGATCCACCGATGGCGTTGCGCAATCTGTGCACTCGGGGACCTCACCAAGCGACCGGAGCCACTCCAGGATCAACTGGTCACGCTCGTGCTCCGACCCGGAAACGAGCACTGGTCCCAGTAGCGCTAGGAACTCGTCATCCCAGTTCCTGGTGCCTGATTGACCCGCCGGGTGGTGGTATTTCAAGAAGCCCCAAACTTTTGCCAAAACGGCCACATCGGCAGATTGGCGTGGGGTCAGGCTGTCGAGCGCGATACCGGACCCTGCAGCAAACCTTGATGTTCCCCAATTCCTCCGTGGATCGAGGCCAAAGGGTTCTCCTCCGAGCGTGATTGAAAAGTCATCTACCCAGAGACGCCCTTCACCGGAGGCCTCAATTCCGACAACTACCTGCATATCCATGACATCAACCGGCACCTTGGCCTGCGCTCTCACCCAGGAACCAGAGGATTTCAGGTCGATGGGAAAGCGACGGATGTCTTGTTCACCGCTTCTGCCACGGGTCATCGATACAAGATTGACAGGCATCGCGGCCGTGTCTGCGCGGAGATAGAACGCGAATTCGACTTCGCCCTTACGGCGATCATGCGGGAAAGAGAAATCGATCCATATTCGTCGATCCTCATTCGCCGTGGAATCGATCCGCAGCGACTGATTTCCGTTTCTCTTGATCTCGGTATCGAAAGTCACCTTGGACGGATCAGAGGCGCTGAAGCCGCCACCACGCTTGATCATTTCGGGTTCTTCGAATCCCCATGATGTCGGAACATCCGGCTCAGGCTCGGGATTGGCGGAAAGTGGTGCCGTGACACAGCATGTCGCCACGAGAACTGTTATGCGCAATCTCCGGTATGCAGCTTTCTTTCTCATGGCTCAGGGCACCTGCTTCCGGCACGACAGCGTCAATCGCTGTGCCGCTCTTTCAAAGATCATCTTGGAACAATGCGAGAGCGAGCCCGCCCCGACCAGCAACACCGGGGTCCGCTTGCCTTCGCGCTGGCCGGTGACAATAATGACTTGATCATCCGGCTCCGGCAGGACCAGCGGAGCCGAGGTTCTTGCCTGGAGGGACTGCAATCGCAGTCCATTGACCTCAAGCGGAGCACGAGACCTGACTTCCTGCACCGGCATGTCAAGGCCGAACCAGACCGGGATCGTCCGGACCTCGCCAAAAGGTTCAACTTCCCCCTGATCGACAAGTGATTGAGCTGCTTGGCGATCCAGCCAGCTCTTGTCGTTGGCGAAGTGAAAATTGAGCCGCATGCTTATGCCACCAAGCGACACGGGGAAGCCACGTTCCTTATCTTTTCCGGGTCGGGTGAAAGTGATTTGCTCGGTCGCGCCCTCAATTCCGCGGTTGAGCCAAACAACGACCCGGTCAGCGGGAAAAGCTTCAAAACCACCCGCAAGATCGTATCCTTGCGCATCACCTGCCGGAAGATGGCTGCGCCCGAGAAGCGCAGCTGAGACCATGCGCTTGCGGCCATCAATGGTGATACCGAACCTAGCAACCTTCCCCTTTATCTCAGCGCCATCGATCGACGCTGCAGCATTACCTATCGGATACCCGCTCAAACCAAGTCGTGGTGCCGATTCAGGATTCACAGCGGCGTATCGACCGAGCACCGGGTCCAGCGCCAAACGAACAGGCTGACGTTTCACGATAGCATTTATGACAGGTGTGCCTTGTGATGCGTCGAGTTCCAGCGTGGATGGGCTTTCGCTTTCCTCCGCTGAGCCTGGATTGGACGACATCACCAGCAGCGTGGCCGCAACTGCACTGGTAAAAACTCGCATATGATTCAAAACCCTTTCGACGGAGTAGCTCAACTGGCACTACCCTGAACACGACGGAGGGATAGCGGCTAGCCGCACGAGATTGAACCAGAAATTAATGTTTCACGATAATTTGTGCCGTTTTCAGATTGACGCTTGGCCTACGACGTCCAACAGCGAGATATGATTCACAGGCTGAGGGTGCGAGTATCGTCATCCCGTCGCCGTTCCCCCGGAAAGGGCAAAATGGAAGATTCGAACCCGCTGCTGGCTCTTTCACCAAAGGCTGTGAAGATGGCAAAAGCGTTGACGTGGGCTGCCGCCACCGCTTTCTTTCTGCATATAGCCGGAGCATTCTTCATAAACCCTGTGACCTTCCTGGAGCGAGGTCACGGTAGCCCCGGAGGAATCGGCATTATAATCGACGATGTTAAACCACTGATCTCATCGACCAGCGCGGTGTGGTTCTTAGGGTTGGTCGATTACCTGTTCAGGGGAGTGATTTATTTGGGCATTGCTAGCCTCGCACGGGCCTTGGCGAAAGGGTGGGCATTCAATCAGGAAGTGCTGTCGGGTGCGCGCCTTTTTGCATGGTCCGTGGTGCTCGTTGGTGTGCAGGAAATTGCATTCAACACGCTGGCATCGGTAGTGAAAGTCCTCGGAGTCACCACAGCTCCGGTCTATTTCATGGTCGCACAGGCGCAGCTCGTTTTCTTCTTGTTGGGGGCGACGCTGGTCATGTTCGTCGCAATTTTTGCGAAAGCCCGGTTGGTCGCCGAAGACAGCGCGAGCATCATCTGATGGCAATCAACGTTCGGCTCGATGTGATGTTGGCTTTGCGCAAGCGCAAAGCCAAGGAGCTCTCCGCCGCTATCGGCATTTCTGAACAGAACATCAGCTTGCTTCGACAGGGCAAGGTCAAGGGTATCCGGTTCGAGACACTCGACAAGATTTGCGAGTTTCTCGATTGCGATCCGGGTGACATCCTTGATCGAGATCCCAATCCGAACCCCAGAACAATCGGCAAGAAGATGGGCGCGGTACTGGCTTTGCTGGCCCCCTTAGTCAGCTTGATTGTAGACGTCGGCAACAATTTAGGCGTTTAGGGCACGGCCACGAAATTTCTGGGTGGGGCGTTGCAGCTGTCAGTCCGCCCAAACCAGCCGGCTGGCGAAGAAGAGAAATACACCTCCGGTGACCTGATCAATGCTCTTAACGGTACGGGAGTTTTGCAGAGCTTTTTGGAACGGCGTAAGTCCCAAGATGAGCACGACAAACCAGCTAAGACTAACAACTGTGTGTATGAGTGCGAGAAGTAGCAGCTGCTGTCCGGCGGTTTCCTGCGGGTTCACGAATTGCGGCAGAAAGGTCAGGTAAAACAGGCCTACCTTGGGATTGAGCAGATTTGTCAGGAAGCCTTGCCGGAAAGCCCTTTGTGCAACGAGGCCGTTCGTTGAAGGCGCCTCAAGCTCGAGATCAGTTCGTGGCCGGAGAACCAAACGTAAACCAAGCATTGCAAGATAGGCAGCACCGGCCAGCTTCAAAAACATAAAGGCAAGCGGGGAGGCGACGATGATGGTGCCCAACCCAACCGCAACCGCTACACCCCAAATCAGACAGCCAAGCGCGATTCCAAGCGCCGCGACATGTCCCGACCGTGCCCCACCGCTAAGCACAACTCGCAAGACGACAGCGGTATCGACACCGGGTGTCATGGCCAGCAAAGTTGCCGCCAGGAGGAAGGCGAGAAGCGTCTCGGGCGCCAACATTGCTATACTTCTTCCTCAGGACCAGTCGGCGTGTGCAGGTGATGGCGATGGAAGCACTGTTCCAGCGGCGCGTTCACGACAGCACCAATGATTCGAACACTTTGCGCGCGATCCGTGCATGCAGTGCATTTGCATCGACCGAAATCGGCTCTGCCACATTGGTCAAGCTTACGATAATGATCGGAGCTGTTCCCGAGCCCACCGGCGGAATGGCAAATGCGACATCGTTGTTGGCGCGGTTACTGCTGGTGCCTGTCTTGTCGCCTCCCGCCCACCCTTCAGGGAAGCCCGCCCGCAGGCGATCAAGGCCTGTGTTCGCTCCAATCATCCATGCGCGCAGCAATTCCCTCGATTGGTCTGACAACGCCGATCCAAAGAGGTAGTTCTGCATCAGCGTCGCCATGGCCACGGGTGTCGTGGTGTCGCGCACATCGCCTGGCGCATTTTCGTTCAGGAACGGCTCCAGCCTGTCGAGCCTGGTTACCGGGTCACCGGCCTCACGCACCAGATCGGTGAATCCGCTCGGCCCGCCCAGTTCCTCGAGCAGGAGGTTGGCAGCCGTGTTGTCGCTGGTCTGTATGGTTGCTTCACAAAGTTCTGCAATGCTCATTCCCGCTTCGCCTAGATGGTCTCGGGTAACGGGGGAATGATAGACAAGATCGGACTGGTTGAACGTCAAACGCCGTCCCATGTCTCCCAACTCACGGTCCGCGCGCTGAAGCAGGAAGGCGCCAAGTAGCCACTTGAATGTCGAGCACATTGCGAAACGCTGGTCACCGCGATGCGAAATCGTTCTGCCAGTTCGGATATCTATAGCGGCGAGACCGATTTCGGCACCGGTCGACCGTTCCAAGGCACTAAAAACGTCCTCGACCAGCGCGCGAGAGGCACATCCCATCAGGGCGATCCCACCGAGCATACATTGTATCAAGCCACGACGCGCTAGCACTGGCCCACCGTTGTTTTGGTTAGCCGGTATCTTCACTTGCCACCTGCGCTGTCTGCTGTTTCAGCCTTTTCTGTTGCGAAGGCTTTCTCCAGTGCGGAGCAATTCGCGCCCAAAATTGATGTCGCCTGGCCCAGAAGGCCAGATGCCTGCTCTTCGAGCGGTCCGGTACTCATTGCGCGGCTTGCTTCGCGACAGGCCTCGTCGCCTTTCCCGGCCAAAGCGAGGATCAGGCTGTTTGCAGACGCCGCCAAGCCAGATTGCGGGAAACCGACCGCATTGTCGCGGAGCACGACCTGACCTGCTGCAAGGATATCGGCCATATCGAGCAGGCCAAGGTCGCGTTGGGCAAACAAGGAAATGACAAACCCGACCGCCGTCCAGTCATCGAACAGGTAGGCACCCGGCGATGCATTGTGCATCTTTGAATATGCCGACTGCATGCCATCGACACCATCCCGGGCGTATGCCGCCTCTAAAAGCGCAAGGCCGAATTCAGGGCAGTGGCGGTCCGCCGACACGCCGCGTGCCCGGTCCTGCACTTTCAGCCATTCGCACACCACAGGCAGGAGAATGCCATTTCCGGTCTCGGAATTCGTCAGGACTGCAATTCCGGCTCCGGTTTCCGGCACATACTCGACCGCGGCCTTCCACCCGACATTGCTGCCTGTGTGCCCGATGACATGTGAACCGTCGCCACGTGTCGCGATCATGGCACCCAGGGTGGGTCGGATCAGGTATGGCCCCGGCGCACTACCTGGTGCAACCATCGCCTGCTCCATCGTGACACCGCGGCTGGTGGCCTCGCCGATAGCCGACGGACTGGTCAGCAAGAACTGACCCTCGTTCGTGAGCAGTTTCCCATGGAGGGGTCCTTTGCCAAGGACGGCCTCCGCGAGCATCGCCAGCTCGCCTGCATTGATGACAAGCCCACCAGCCGCGACATTGGCGAATGCGCGTTGCGGCATCGCCTTTCCAGCAGAATCGTGAGGCTGCGCTCCAGCGCCATCAAGGATGGCGTCTGCCTCAAAACTCGCAGCGCTCAATCCTAGTGGCTTGAAGAGCCGATCTTCAGCAAGACGTGCAAACGGGGCATTGTATTTCTCCTCCAGGGCCAGTTGCAGCAGCGAAAAACCCCCGCCCGAGTAACGGTATCCCCGCCCCGGTTCGGCGACGAGCTCGACCTTCTCCGCGTCATTTAAGTTGCCCTCCAGCGATTGCTGCAAGGTCGGCATCTCGCCAGGGATAACCGAGCCCGGGAAGTAACCGTGTACGGACAATCCAGCGGTGTGATTGAGGATGCGGCGAATGGTTACATCACGCTCTGTCCATTGCGAGGGTGGAAGCGCAAAACTGTGCAGATAGAATCCGATGGGTTCGTCTAGCGAGATTTCGCCCGCATCGCGTAACTGCAAGACGAGAGCGCCCGTGACCAGTTTCGAGATAGATGCCACCTGAAAGGTCGTGTCATCGGTTATAGGCGCTTTGGTACGCGCGTCAGTGACTCCGAAATTGAAGACGACCGGTTCCTTGCCATCCTGCCACAAGGCAATGGCAACGCCCGGTACATTGTAGCGGCGCTGCAATTCGGGAACCCGCATGGCGAGCAAGTTCGCTAACTCGGTATCGGGATCCTGCTGCTCCGCCTCTTTCGCCGCAAGGCTGCTTGCCGTGACGGCCGACAGGCAAATGAGCCCGATGATGACATCGCGGCAGAACGCCGGCTGGCCTCTACCCGGCATGGCCGCGTTCGAGAAATTCATGGTTGGGATTGAGATTGGCGACGAACGACAATTGGTCACGCCCGGTGATACGCCGCACCAAACGTTCGTAGACGCCGAACCCACCATCACCATTTGTCAGGATCGCCAGAGCCTCACCGGTGACGAGATCGATGCCAGCATAGGCGCGAAAGGTGAAATTGTTGCCTTCATGGCCTGCAATCCGGCCTCCGCCCGATCGCAATTCAAGGGAGCAGCCCAGACCCCACCAATTGTCGACACCCTGTGCGACGCGGATCGCCGGCGCGAACATGTCGTCTGCTGCTCCTCTCCGCCTGCTCATGATGCGATAAGCGTGGCGCAGGAACCGATAGAGATCGTGCGCCGTGCAGACCAGGCTTGCAGCTGCGTTCTGGAAGGTTATCTTGCTATGGCTGGTATCCGGATCGAGCCGGGTGGCGGCGGCCAGCCATTCCTGATGTGACCATGTGCCAAGGGGTTTGCCCCATTCGGCAGCAAGTGGCTCCACCATCTCCAGGACATTGCGCAGCCCCTGGTCCGCTGCGACCCGCCCCTGTTCATGCCCCCATGCCATGCGACCTGCCCAAGACGAATCCCAGACATAGGCCGAACTGCGCATCCCGGCAGGGGCAAACAGGCTCTCCTGCATGAAGGCATTGAGCCCCTTCCCGCTGAGATGCTCGATCACCAGCTGCAGCCAGAAATAGGCCTCGCCAGAGTACCGGAAACGACCCGGTACAATCGGTGGATTCTCGCCAGCCTGTGGCTGGTCGTCGAACCAGTTGGGCAGGCCCGAACTGTGCGAGAGTACCTGCCACGCCGTGACTGAATCGATACCGCTCGTTGAGGGCAAGTAGGATGGGCGCAGATAGCTGACCATCGGGCGGTCAAGGTCTATCCCGCCGTCTCGTGCGAACTCCAGCACCGCTAAAGCGAATACCATCTTGCTGATGGATGCGGCCTGAAAGACCGTGTCTTCGGTCACACGCATTCCGGTATCGACATTGGCACGGCCAAGCGCGAGGAGCGTCGATGGCCTTTCGCCTGCGCCAAAGGCGAGGGAAATCCCCGGCGTGCCTGACGCCGCCATCAGCCTGTTGGCATATTCTGCCAACGTCTCGGGTTCGGGCCCAGCTTGCCTTGCGGCAGCGCCCGTCGAAATTGTTCCTGCGCCAAGTGCGAGTGGCGCCATTGCCCATTTCAGGGCAGTCCTTCGCCGCACAGTGCCTTTGTTCATCTCGTTCCTCGCTCCCGGACGGCGTTATGCCTTTGCAGCGGCCTGCCGAATGAGCCCGCTCTAGGCTTCGGGCAAGTCCCCCAATTTTGAGCAACCTTTCTAACTCCTTGCGTAGTCGAGGGAAAAGGCGGGCGCTTTTGCCATCTGACACGCAGATTTGATAAGTTGCGGCAAGCTGGAAAGCACCGGACCATCAAAGGCAATCTCAAATAGGACCATAATTAATTATCGCTAGACATTCATTCGAAGTCGGTCAACAAGGATCAGAGACGCTGGGAGGAACGGGAGCAGGCAAATGGGGCCATGGTCGATATCGGCAGATGCCCTGGCGCTTGCCTTTTTGGCCTGCGTCGCGTGGCAATCCCGCAAAGCGTCCACACCGGCCACTCCAAATATCCTGACGATCGCGATCGTGCTGTCGGCGGTCTGGGCGTTATCGTGGGGCCTGGTGCCGACGCTTGCTGCCGCCCGCTGGAATGCGCCGCCAAGCGGACAGCCGGGCGCGGTGATGGCATCGGTCGCAGTGCTTTCCGGTGCCATGATCCTCCAGGTCCTGCGGTCCGCAGTCCGTTCAGGTGCGGACATGGCGATTGACTTTGCAGGCTGGCGCATCGCCTTTGGAATGATGATCCTGGCGAGTGGGCTCGCCGGCGCCTTGCCGGTGTTGTTCTATGTTCCAGTCGCATTGGGCGACATCATTATTGGCCTCACCGGTATTGCGCTTCGTCGGCGCACGTCCAGCAAACCAGCACTCGCATTGCTCCTCTGGAACGGGATGGGTCTCGTCGAACTGGCGTGTGTGCTAGCTCTGGGGGTCACAGTACTCAGGCCTGCCATGCTGTCCGGTGCCGGGTTTGATGCTCCCGGCATATTGCCAATCGCCGCTGTTCCCCTGTTCATGGCGATGCATATCGGCGGCGTTTTCGCCGAACTGCGATCGCAACGATAACCATCATGAAAGAGAGGTATTTCCCATGAAAGTCCCCATCCTCGCTGGTTACGTGCTTCCCCTTGTAGCGATATGGTTCGTGCTTTGGGTCAGGGTCGCCAGTTGCCGGGCGCGACTGGCAGTCTCTATCGGAGACGGCGGGGACATAGGGTTGCTTGAACGAATCCGTGCCCATGGGAATTTCATCGAATGGGTGCCATGGGTTCTGTTGATCATTCTGATTGCCGAACTTTCCGATGCCCCCGCCGGCTTCATCCATGCGAGCGGCGCACTGCTGGTTCTGGGACGGCTGCTTCATCCCTTCGGGCTGAAAGCGGACAACTCCAAGCATCCGCTCCGCATTGCCGGTAATAGCCTGAATATCCTGTCGCTGCTCGCAGCGACCACGGCTATTGTTCTCGCCTGCCTAGCGCAGCAAGCCGGATGAAGTGAGGCCGGGCCGATATGGTCGGTGGCGTACAATTCAGCTGTCAGTGCGGCGCCGTAACAGGGACGTTGGCCCAAGCAGGACCTCGGTCCGGAGATCATGTCGTTTGTCATTGTGTGGACTGTCAGAAATTCGCCAGCGTCCTGAGCGCGGAAGCACGGATTCTCGGAGATTTCGGCGGCACAGCATTGTACCAGAGCCGGTGCGCTGCAATGTCGATTTCATCTGGCAAGGACAAGCTTGCATGCATGCACCTGACCGAGAAGCCAACGCTCCGCTGGTATGCCTCATGCTGCAACACGCCCATGTTCAACACTTACGCGAACGGGCGCGTCCCCTATATCACCACCCTGCTCGCGAACTGCATCCCCGGAGAGGTCGAGCGACATATCGGCCCGGCAGTGGGCCATCTCTTCTTGCCTTTCGAGGCGCAGAGCAGGGCTGATCTCGTCCCCATGTCTTTCTCGCAACTTATTCGGCGATTTGTCCTTCGCATGATCAAGGATCTTGTTGCTGGCGACAGGAAGAAATCAGCCCTGTTTGATCCGCTGACTTTGGAGCCGATTGCAAAGCCACAGGAACTTGCGTTGCCTTGTCGGCCCGCGCAAGACTGAAAACGAGCGACATCGGCGTGCCTATCGAAATCCGCCAACTCCGCTATGCCGTCGCGACAGCTGACGCGAAGAGCTTCTCGCGGGCTGCGGCCGCGCTGAATGTGAAGCAGATCACGCTTAGCCGGAAAGTTCAGCAACTTGAGGACCGGTTGGGCGTCAAGCTGTTCGAGCGGTCAACCCGCGGCGCCGAGATGACCGAGAACGGTCGCCCGTTTATCGAGCAAGCCCGGCGTATCGTCACAGATATCGACAACCTCAGAACCACCGCGCGCAATGTCAGCTATGGCCTGCACGGGCGGATCGCGGTCGGCTATTGCTCGCCTTTAATGGCAGGCAAACTGAAGCTGGCAATCTCCGACTACCTGACCAAGTTTCCGGACGTCCAGTTTGACGGCATCGAGGCGGGCCTAGAAAAGCTCTCTCATAGCCTCCAGTCTCACACGATCGATGTTGCCGTCGCGCCGGCCGGCCAGATTGAAGACGGAGTTGCCTCCCGCAGTGTCTGGTCGGAGAAACTGTACGCCGTCCTGCCGGACGATCATGACCTTGCGACACGCGAACAAATCTACTGGCAGGACCTACGCCGCGAAATCTTCGTGGTGCCCTCAGGCGGGCTTGGACCGATGTTCGAGAACCTGATCGCGTCCCGCCTGACCGAGCAAGGACGCCGCCCCAACATCATTGTGCAGGATACCAGCCTCGAAAGCGTGCTCAGCATCGTCGCAGCAAAGCGGTACATCTCCATCGCGACAGGTGCCTCACAAGGTGTCGCATGGAGCGATCTGGCTTTTCAGGAGATCCACGATCCCACTTCGAATATGCGCTCTACTGGCGCGAGGACAATGACAACCCGGCGCTCCAGCGCTTCTTCAAGTTGATCGAGGAGCGCTACCCCGGCTGAGCAGTGCGGCGTGCCTTGGCGAAGCTCCGATCGGTGGCAATGAACCGTGCCAGCATCGGCGCGACCAGTTGCTCAGGCGTTGGCGCTCCGCTCGCATTGCCGCCGTTGATCACCACGCCATAGGCAACCAGATCGCTATGCAGCCGGGCGGGCACTTCGATAGTCAGCTTGACCGGCTTCTCATCGGCGATGTCGGAGAGTTTCAGTCGGGTCATTGCCCGCCTCCAAGCACCAGGTCGCGGGTCACCAGCACGCGTACCGGATAACCGGGCCGGATGGTGATGGTCGGCCTGACCTGAAGCTCGCGGCTGACGATCTGCTCGCCTGCTCGATTGACGCTGTCCTGGCTGCCACGACGTAAGGCTCGCGCAGTGTTGTCATCGCTGCCCGAGCCAAGCTCCGAACCGACACCCAGCAAGGTCGAGACCAGCGCGGCCTTGAGCACCCCGCCCCAATGATAGTCGGTGCTGTCTTGAAGACCAGCGAACCCTTGGCTGTCGGAGGCAGGCTGGCGTTCAAGCACGAGCGAGCGGCCATCAGGCAGGATCAGTCGGTTCCAGGCCAGCAGCACCGGGTTCTGTCCGAAGGCGACATCGGCATCGTAGTCGCCGATCAGCCGCGCGCCTTGCGGAATGAGGAGGATGCGCCCGGTCGGGCTGTCATAGACATTCTGGGTGACCTGCGCGATGACCAGCCCCGGAAGATCAGAGCGGATGCCGGTAATGAGCGCCGCCGGAATAACCGAGCCTGCCTGTACGATGGCAGGCGATGCCAGCCCGGTCAGCCGTTCGGTGGACACGGTACGCCGGTCGCTGGCGCGTTCGAGGAACGCCTGCCTGCGTCCGGCCTCGGATTGTGGCGCCGCACCAGGAGAGGCGGCAGGAACAGCAGAGGATGCAGTCAGGACGGGCAGTCCCGCGCCCGCCCCGTTCGGAGTTCCGCCACCGAAGAAGAGGCGGCTCCCGCGCGCGGCTTCCGCTGCAACAGCGGCAGGATCGGGCGGCGGTGCTGTTGGCGGCTGCGCACCGATAGGTGGGAGTTCCGCAATGTCGCCGCGCTGCTGGGCATCGAGGATCGGCTTGCCGAGATCACCGGGAAGCGGCGGACCGAGTTTGGGCACCTGGCCATAGTCCTTGGGCGCACCCGCAAGGTTGTCAGCCACGGCGGTGCCATCGGTGTTGTAAAGCTCTTCGCCATCGCTGCGACCCGAAGGCTGAAGTGCGTAGATCAGCGCACCGCCGACCAGGGCGAAGCTGCAGGCAGAGGCAATGCCGATGGCCTTGCGCGAGAGGCGCATGACACGCGGCGGATCGCCGCGCAGCTTCACCGCCTGTTCGGGATCGACGGGCGCTACGTCGGTGCGCTCGATCTCATCGTCGTCGGTCATGCCCGCCCCCGCCGGTTCGCGGAGATGCGGACGGCCTTCTGGCCACGTCGGTTGCCGAGCCGCAGCTCGGCCCGGTCGAACAGCCGGTCGACGATCATGAACCGGCCAGAGACGCGGTAATTGACAAGTTCGGCCTCGCCGCTCGCGCCGATTACGAACAGCGGTGGGAGTTCGCCCTGCGCGACCCCTTTGGGAAATTCGATGAACACACGGGTGCCGTCATCGAAAACGCGAAGCGGCCGCCAGTCGGTCCGGTCGCCATCGACCTTGTAGCGGAAGTTGAGCAGCGAGAGGTCCATGCCCGCTGCAATCGGTGCCGCGCGTTCGGCTTCGGCCTGGGCCTGCCGCAAAGCGATCAGATCGTCCTGCGGATAGGTCCAGGAGACCGAGGCCATATAGGTGTCCGGGGTCGAGCGCAGTTCGAGATGATAGGTGCGCCGGTCGGTGTTGATGACCAGGTTGGTCGAGAGACCCGGCCGGGTCGGCTTCACCAGGATATGCACGCGCTGGGCCGGGCCCGAGCCGCTCAGCGTGTCGCCCATGATCCAGCGCACGGTGTCGCCGGCGGCAACGGGGCCGACGAGCTGTTCGCCTTCCTGCAG